>JBFXGM010000003.1:0-198516 GCA_050178015.1 Mangrovibacterium sp. | reverse complement strand
GAACATTTACGTAGGTAATCTGAACTACAACCTCAAGGAAGAAGTATTGGCAGAATTGTTTTCCCAGTATGGTGAAGTTGTTTCTGTGAAAATTGTAAAAGACCAGGAGACCGGACGCGCCAAAGGGTTTGGTTTCGTTGAAATGGCCGATGAGAGCGAAGGCGCCGAGGCTATCGAAAAACTGGATGGCGCTGATGTTCGCGGCCGGAATATTAAAGTGAACCAGGCTAAACCAAAAGAAAGAAGCAGCCGTCCTGAACGCTCGGATCGTTTTCAGCGTCCCCAGCAACGACGCGACCGTGACCACCGTGACCGTTACTAGGAATTGACGTTTAAGATGAAAAAATATTAGTTCGCCGGGTTGCCCGGCGAACTTTTTTTTCAAAACTTATCGGAAAGCAGGGTACAAACCTGCTCCAGAAACAAGCTGTCATCAGGCCGGAACGGAGCGGGCGAGTGGCTGTCGATATCGAGTTCGGCAACAAATTCGCCGTTTTTAAGAATGGGCACTACAATTTCAGATTGCACATCCAGACCGCACGAAATGTAATTGTCCACCTGTGTGACATCCTGTACCACCATCGTTTCTTTTCTCTCAGCTACTTGTCCGCAAATCCCTTTCCCGATGGCAATGTGTGTATGCTCGGTTGGTTTGCCAACATAGGGCCCCAGTACCAATTCACTGTTTTCCAGTACATAAAAACCTACCCAGTCGTAATGGTAGATACGTTCTTTCAGTATCTGGCAGATCCGGAGTAATAGATCCTCCGGTTTTTCAGCAACCAATAATTCTATTTCAACAAATGTTTTCTTAAAAATAGCTTCCATCTTGATATCTTTTGGTTGAAAAACAGCCACAACACAGGCTATTTCTACATATTCATTGATTATTTGATCACCATCTGGTGTTCATGGGTAATCTTCTCGCAATATTTGCATTTCAGCGCGAGCGGTTCTTTGTGCAGAACGGTAAATGATGTGGTTATCGCTTCGTTGTTGGTGATGCATTTGGGATTGAAGCACTTGACAATCCCAACCACCTGTTCGGGCACTTCCACGATTCGTTTCTCCACTACTTCGTAGTCGCGGATGATATTTAGCTTGGCGTGAGGGGCAATCAGGGCGATGCGGTTGATGTCGTCATCCTCAAAAAACTGGTTCGACACTTTAATGATGGCTTTCCTACCCAGCTTGTCGCTGTCCAGGTTAGCCCCGAAAGTGATCATGTTGTGGGTTTTGTCCAGCTCAAGAATGGAGATAACCTTAAACAGGTTTTCGGCCGGAATGTGATCAATCACAGTGCCTTCACTAATGGCGCTGACTTTCAGTTTTAGTTTCTTCTTTATCGGATCGTTCATGGCGTGCTAAATTAGGTTCAGGGTATGGGCAATGATCGCCTCGCGGGTAAAAATACCGTTCCGGGCTTGTTCAAAATAGTAGGCTTTTTCATTCTTGTCGACATCCGGGTGGATTTCGTTTACACGGGGCAGCGGATGCAGAATACGCATGTTGGGCTTCGTATTTTTCAACATGCTGTTGCGCAGGATATAGACATTTTTAACCTGTTCGTATTCAATGGGGTCAGAAAAACGTTCTTTCTGAACGCGGGTCATATATACAATGTCGGCTTCCGAGATGAAATCAGTGAATTCGCGGTGTTCGAAATACCGGATACCTTGTTCGCGCAGGTGGATCTTATATTCGTCGGGCATTTGCAATTCATCAGGGGCAATAAAGTTGAAAATTGGGTTTTCGAACTGCGACATAGCCATCAGCAACGAATGCACGGTGCGCCCGTATTTCAGATCGCCTACCATAAATATGTTCAGGTTGTCGAGCGTTTTTTGGGTTTTGATAATCGAATACATATCCAGCAGGGTTTGGGTGGGGTGTTGGTTAGCCCCGTCGCCGGCATTGATAATCGGAACGCTGGAAATTTCGGCGGCATAACGCGCGCTGCCTTCCAATGGGTGACGCATCACAATCAGGTCGGCATAATTGGATACCATGCGGATGGTGTCGTGCAGGGTTTCGCCTTTGGTTACGCTCGATGAGTTGGAATCGGAAAAGCCAATAATCCGGCCGCCAAGCCGGTTGATCGCTGTTTCGAAACTCAGGCGGGTGCGGGTGGAGGGTTCGAAGAACAAGGTTGCAACCACCTTGCCTTCGAGCAGCCGTTGGTTGGGATTTTGCTCAAACTCGGCGGCCAATTCCATTATTCGAAGGTATTCTTCCTTCGAATAATCCATGATTGAAATTAAATCTTTCTTCATTTATCGGGTAATTGTTTATGGTTCCTATTCCTCAAAAAAAAACCAACAGGAATAAGATTCACTGCTGGTTTTTTGTCCCCGGCTAGTTGGCCAGGCAACCAATTCTTCACAAAGTAACTGCTCAAAATGTTGATGTCTGATCCGTAATTTGGGAAAACTCGATTGAAGTGGTTGGAACCACCTTGGGAAAATTCATATCGAATTACTGGACGTTTCATCAAAATTCAAATTTAGTGGCTGTAGGTTACAAAATTAATGATTTTGGGCATGACTTTTCATCAATTTATTAACAAGAACAGCTTATGTCAGCGGTTGAATGACAACCCCTTCAATTTTTCTGAAGGCTTCAAAAAGTCGTTCGGCCTCTCCCAGCCGGATGGAAGTTTTGATCCGGCAGCGCAAATCAAACTCGCTCTTTTCCTGTGGCAGATTTTCATCCTTGAAAATTTTCATGATGCTGTTCATGTTTAAATAGTCGAATTCTACCCAGAAAGGGACCTCCACCAGTTTTTCGATGATTTCGGCATGCGCAAGGGCGTCGGCAGCAGCAGCCCGATAAGCATTGATCAATCCGCTCACTCCAAGCAGGGTTCCGCCAAAATAGCGAACGACCACAATTAGAATGTTGGTCAGATCGAGGCGTTGAATTTGGCCCAGGATGGGCTTGCCGGCAGTCGAGGAAGGTTCTCCGTCGTCATTCGCCCTGAACTGGGTTTTATCGGCGCCCAATCGCCAGGCAAAACAGTGATGGCGTGCCTGGAAATGCTCTTTCTTAAGGGTTTGTACATATTCTTTTATTTCCTCTTCAGAGCTTACCGGGTAGGCAAAGGCCAGAAATTTGCTGCCTTTATCTTTGAATAGTCCTTCAACGGGTTTTGCAATGGTCAGGTATGAGTCGGTCATTCCTTAATCCTGTAAAAAAGGCAGATCAAAAATGACCTGCCTTTTTCTATTTACATTTTTAATTTTTTTTCTATTTCATCGACAAAACTGCGGAACCCCTTGTCGGTTTCCATCAGATTGCTTACCGTTTTGCAGGCGTGGAGCACTGTGGCATGGTCCTTTTTCCCAATTTGCGAACCGATGGATGCGAGCGACGACTTGGTCATGCTTTTCGAAAAATACATGGCCAGTTGGCGTGCTTGCACAATTTCGCGTTTCCGGGTTTTAGTTTGCAAATGGTCAACCGGCAGGTTGAAGTAATCGCAAACCACTTTCGAAATATAGTCGATCGACAGTTCCCGTTTAGAGCTCTTTACCAGCTTGTTGATCATTTCGCTGGCCAGTTCCAGCGTGATTTCCTTTTTATTCAGCGTGGATTGGGCCAACAGGGAAACCAGCGCCCCTTCGAGTTCGCGTACATTATTATTAATGTGCGAAGCGATATATTCCAACACTTCATCGCTGATTTCTATACCGTCTTTGTAGATTTTTCGTTTCAGGATTTCCATCCGCGTTTCAAAATCCGGTATTTGTAAGTCGGCAGTCAGCCCCCATTTGAAGCGCGAAAGCAAGCGTTGCTCCATCCCTTTCAACTCGATTGGCGGCTTGTCGGAGGTCAGAATAAGTTGCTTGCCACTTTGATGCAAATGGTTGAAAATGTGAAAGAAAGTTTCCTGCGTTTTTTCCTTTCCGGCAAATTCCTGTACGTCGTCCAATATAAGCACATCAATCATCTGATAAAAATGCAGGAAATCATTTCGATTATTATTTCGAACGGCTTCGGTGAATTGCGTCTGAAATTTATTGGCGTTGACGTATAGAACCACCTTGTCCGGATAGCGTTCTTTTACCTCAATGCCAATCGCATGGGCCAGATGGGTTTTTCCCAAACCTGAATTTCCGTAAATCATCAAAGGATTAAAAGCTGTTCCTCCCGGATTTTGCGAAACGGCATAACCAGCGCTGCGGGCCAGTCGGTTACATTCTCCTTCCACAAAATTTTCGAAAGTATTGTCCGGCTTTAGTTGCGGGTCAACCTGCAGTTTCTGGATGCCCGGAATGATAAACGGATTTTTAATCGATGGCTTTCCCTCATTATTTAGGGGTAGGCTAAGCGGTTTATTCTGTATTTTGGTGTTATTGTTTGTCGGATATTTTACCGTATAAGGTTGTGAATTCGACTGGTTGTTGCCCATTACCACAACATACTCAAGTTTGGCCTCCTGGCCAACCTCTTTTCGAAGGGTTTTTCTTAACAGATCAATGTATTGTTCTTCCAGGTATTCGTAAAAAAACGGACTGGGCACCTGGATGGTCAATACCTGGTTGTCAATTTTTAGTGGTAAGATTGGCTCAAACCATGTTTTGAAACTGATTGCCGGAACGTTGTCCCTTATAACTGACAGACAACGATTCCATACAGCAAGATGATTATTACTCATTTTGAACAGCAGGATTTAAAAATAATTCGACAAAAATTTTCCCTGTTTTTTTTCCCGGAAACAAAATTGTTGAAAAAAAAAGTATTAAAAAAATGAAAATAGCCTTGACTTTTTAAAAATAATTATAATGGCTTTAGAAGTCAGGCATTTAATTTTGATTTTTTTTTAGCTGTTTTGCAATCAGTTGATATACAAGCACATGTGGTGTTTTAGTTTGTAACTAACCGGAATAAAGGCAGTTAATAAATGATTTTGGAATATTTATTATGAACAGTACTATTTGTCTGTTTTACGCAAAGCTTTCTCCAGCTTGACTTGTCGTCCGTTTTTGAACGAAATAATAGTTGCATCGGGGAAAACTTGCATAGCCTGTTTGTGTAGTTTAAAAATCTCCTCCAGGTTGCTGGTATTGCCAATCAAGTAATTATATACCCCTGAAACTTCTACTTCCTCCACTTTTGGTAGATTGTCGAACAACTCCAGATCGGTGTTTAGCCGGGTTGGGCTCGAAATCAGATGGACTTTGAATGAGTAATCGGAACGAACCTGTTGTTCTCCTGCGCTGCGGGTTGTAATATAAACATCCTTGCCCAGGTCGAAGGCCGAGAAGTGAACGTAGCGCTTGGGATTGTTGCGGAAGTCGTTCAGCAGGTTGTCCAGACTTTGACTGACCAGGGTCAGGTTGTTGTATAGTTGCGGATCGTTTATCAACATGCCTGCGGAGCCTTCTTTGTTGTTTATTTTAGCAATAATTTGTTCCAATCCGTTGACCGAGCTGACAATATCCTCCATCATGGTTTTAAGTTGAACGGCTGCCAGGCTATCGCTGATTGCTGAGAAATTTTCGGCAATGTTGGCGAAATTCGCCGAACTGCCACTCAGCGTTTCAGTTACTTGGTTAAGGTTGCCGATGATGGCTTGTATATTGCCACTTTCTGCCTGCATGAGGGTGTTGAACTGGGCTGAAGTTTGCTGAAGGTTCAGAATGGTTTGGTTGATGTGGGCAAAACTTTCGGATAGGTTTTTACGGGCTTCGGCATTAAAAATATAAGTAACCACAGTGATGGCCGAATCGAGCGAAGCCAGCAACTGTTCTGCTTTGTTTTTGAGCGGAAGTACCTGCATGCTCACCTGTTCTTTCAGGTCGCCTTCAATACTGCCGGGGATGGTGTCGTACGACGAATAATATTTATCCGAAGGATTGATCAGCAATTTGATCGATCTTGTCCCCATGATATCGCTCGAAACGATCCGGGCCTCGGACCCTTGTGGAATTTTAAAATCCCCTTCCAGCGAAAAAGTTACCAGCAAGCTTCCATCATTCCTTCCGGAGAAACCAATTTCTTTGACCTGGCCAACCTGATACCCGTTCATCATGACTGCACTGGATTTAACCAGTCCGTCAATATGGTCATAGAGAGCGTAGTACACTGTGTTTTTTTTGAAAAAATCAATTCCTTTCAGGTAATTCATTCCCCAAATAAAAACAGCGATACTAAATATGATCAGAATTCCGAGCTTGGTGTATTTTGATACCTTCATCTGGCGGGTGTTTGTGTTATTTTGACCGAATACTTTGTTTTTATATTGTGTCCGGCAGCATTTCAATACAGTGCCGGGCTTGCAACAGTGGTATGTTTGTTTCTGGTTTCGTTATACAATATTAAGAAGCATTCTGCTGGAAAACAAACCTGCTGGCATTTCTCACTGGTCTGACTTACGCAGTGCTTTTTTCAGCGGTATCTGGTTATCAAGTTCAAACGCAGTGATAAAGGCATCGCGGAAATAGTTGGCTGCTTCATTTTTTCGTTTCAGAATTTCTTCATACGAGCTTTCACGGGCATAAAAATACTTGAACTTTCCGTTTTGTTCGCTTACAAAAACAGGGTTCAGCCCCTTAAAATTTGCAGGCGATGGATCTATCCGGGTTGATGTAACGGCCAGTTGTACACTAAAGGTTATGTCGCTGCCTGGAGAGGAAAAAGTATTCGTTACCGGTTCAACCGGAATTGAAACTTGTTCAAGGGGTGATTGAGCCGTTTCTTGCGCAACCAATTTAAAATCACTGCGGGTATCTACGGATGTTTTATAGTCTTTAAAGGCCCGGTAAATGGCCGACGCCAGGTAAGATTGCCCTTCATCCGAGTTCAGATATTGGGCTTCAGCAGGATTGCTCAAAAAGCCGGCTTCGATCAATACACCCGGCATACTGGTGCGGCGCAGTACCAGAAAGCCAGCTTGTTTTACCCCGCGGTCCTTACGGGCGGCGCGGTTTTTAAACTGGTCCTGGACCAAAGCGGCCATGCTGATGCTTTGATCGAGATATTCGTCTTGTACCATTTCAAACATGATGTACGACTCGGATGAATTCGGATCAAAACCTTCGTAACGGGTGGAATAATCTTCTTCCAGCAAAATAACCGAGTTTTCCTTTTTGGCTACGTCCAGGTTCTCTTCCGATCGGTGGAGCCCAAGCACGAATGTTTCGGTTCCGGTAATGGAAGGAGTACCGCAATAATTGGCGTGAAGAGAGATGAACAGGTCGGCATGGCTGTTGTTGGCAATGGCGGCGCGCTGGTGCAACGGGATAAAAACATCTTTGTCGCGGGTGAAAACAATCTGCACATCGGGCATATTTTTCCGGATATAATCGGCCAGTTTAAGGCCGAGCTTTAAAACGATATCTTTTTCGCGGATGTTACGGTAAACCGCGCCCGGGTCCTGTCCGCCATGCCCGGGGTCGATCACCACCGTGAAGGGCTTGGCCGGAACATCCTTCGAAAGCACCTGTCCCTGGATGCAAAATACCAAAAGGATTAACAATAAGCCAACTATGCGTTTCTTGTCCATATTGAATAAAGATAGGGTTAAGCAAAAATAGAAATATTAAAATTATTTTGCATTTGTTCACCCTATTGTCGGCGACGAATTTATATTTTTGCAGACCAATCAGCCATGAAGGCTTATTAGCATCTGTATTGATACGAAAACTGAAAACATATTTGTGTGTGTTGGCCTTCCTTCCCATTGGCGTGGGCGCACAAGTGTTGTCCGACTCGATCCGGTCAGCAGAACTTGAACCGTTAATCCTGCAGGACAGCCTGCTTATTGGTGAAACCCCGGAAGTTGCCGATAGTGTAGCCGTTTCCAGCTCTGATTCGGCAAAATCACCCGTACTTGAAGCCCCAATTATCTACAATGCGACTGATTCTATTATTGTTGCCTTGGATGGCAAGAAAGTTTATCTGTACAAGGATGGTCTGGTGACCTATCAATCGATTGAGTTAAAGGCTGATTACATTGAACTTGACCTGAATACCAAAGAGGTTTACGCCGAAGGGTTGCCCGATTCGGTTGGGGTGATGCAGGGATCGCCGGTTTTTAAGGATGGCTCCGACGAATTTGAGTGTAAAGTGCTCCGGTATAATTTTGAAACACAGAAAGGGATTATTCAGGATGTAAAAACCGAACAGGGGGAGGGGTATGTTCACAGCGAACGGACAAAAAAGATTGACAAGGATGCTTTCATCCTGAAAAACGGTAAATATACCACCTGCGATGCCGAACATCCGCACTTTTACCTGCACATGACCCGTGCCAAGGTGATTTCGAATAAAAAGATTATAACCGGACCGGCTTATATGGTGCTGGAAGATTTTCCAATTTATTTTCCGATCCTGCCTTTTGGCTTTTTCCCAAATTCGCCCACCTATTCGTCAGGGATCATTATCCCGACATACGGAGAAGAGCAAAACCGTGGTTTTTTTCTTCGTGAAGGGGGATATTACTGGGCTGCAGGGCAGTTTTTCGACCTGACCATGAAAGGGGATATTTATTCGAAAGGCTCATGGGGGACCAACCTTCATTCAAACTACAAAAAGAGGTATAAGTTTTCGGGGAACGTTGATCTGCGCTACAATGTGAACAAATACAGCGAAAAGGGACTGCCTGATTACAGCCGGAGCCCGGGTTTCAGTATCAGGTGGTCGCATTCGCAGGACAGCAAGGCCAACCCAAATCAAACTTTTTCGGCCAACGTAAACCTGTCAACCACCAGTTACGACCGTGAAAACTCAAATGAAATAAGTAGTTACCTGAGTACCCAAAAATCATCGAGTATTTCCTATTCCAAAAAATGGGAAAATTCGCCCTTCAACATGTCGGTCAACTTCAGGCATTCGCAAAATTCCTCCGACTCGACCATGACGCTGAGTTTCCCGGAAATGACTTTTTCGATGGCCAAACAATATCCGTTTCGCGCTAAGGTTCGTTCCGGAAAGTTAAAATGGTATGAAAAAATCGGCTTAAGCTATACCGGGAACATTAAAAACTCGATCACTGCGAAGGAGGATGTCATCCTGGAACAATCGCTGATCAAAGATTGGCGTAACGGCTGGAAGCATTCGATCCCGATTGCGTTGCCAAGTTTCAATTTGCTGAAATATATCAATCTTAGCCCGAGTTTCAACTACTCGGAACGTTGGTACACCAACGAGCTGAATAAACGATATTACTTTGACCAGGTTGCCCGAAAAAGCGAAATGTTTGTCGATACAGTTTATGGCTTTAAGCGCAATTATGAATATTCATATAGCCTGAGCTCATCTACTAACATTTACGGAATGTATCTGATGAAAAACCCGAATTCAAGGATTAAAGCCATCCGCCACAAAATTACACCTTCGATGAGCTTTAGTTATCGGCCGGACTTTGGCGATCCTAAATATGGTTTTTGGGACAGTTATGTTGATGAGAATGGGAAGGAGATTTTTTACAATCGTTTTGAGGGCGCCGTATTTGGTTCTACCGGGCGGGGCGAAAGTGGTTCTATCAGTTTAAGCTTGGCCAACAATCTGGAAGCCAAAATGGTTGCAAAAAATGATACATCGAACAGTGAAGAGAAATTCAAAAAAGTAAAAATCATTGATAACCTGGGGATTAGTGCTTCCTATAACTTGGTGGCCGACTCGCTGAACATGAGCAATATTAGCATCCGCGGACGGACTACAATCAGTGGGGTCAGTGTTAACTTTGGCGGTACGTTGAACCCCTACATGACCGATGCGACCGGCAGAAGTTTGATTAACGAGTATGTTTGGAACCATAAATCGGGCTTGGGGAAGTTGGGTCGACTGACCAATGCCAATCTTTCGTTTGGAATGTCATTCAAATCGAAAAAAGATGATAAACAGGGTACCGGTGCTGTTCCCGGGCAAGAACCTGCCGCGGGAGAACCGGAAACGGAATTGCCGGTAGCAATGATGAGCGGTCCTGCTTACTATGATTTCAATATCCCTTGGGAATTTCGGTTCGACTACAGTTTAAGTTATAACAAATCAAACCCGTTTACCAAATCGACCATTAACCAAAGTATCAATTTTAACGGACGCATGAGCCTGACCGAAAAATGGAACATGTCGTTAACGACCAACTTCGATGTACAGGCCAAAGCCTTTTCATTCACAACCTTTAACCTTACCCGTAGCCTGCATTGCTGGAGCATGAGTTTTAACTTTGTGCCTTTTGGCCAGCGTAAAAGTTACAGTTTTACACTCAATGCATCATCGTCAATGTTGAAGGACTTGAAAGTGAACAAGCAACGCAGCTGGTTCGATAATTAGGTTAGACGGTTTTTGCTGGGGCGGACTTTCAATTGGAGCAAAGTATTTTCAACTGTGATCAAACCAATTCATCCAACAAATGTTTACTAGTTTTGGCCGTTCTACACGATGTGCCGGAACCTGTGGTTTATGATGTTATCCTTAAATGTTGTTAAGGGAATGCGGTCGTGTTTTATAATATAAATGATTTTTATTTCTTTGTGGTTTAATTATTAAAAATCAATCTAAATAATTTGATATGGCAATTACTAAAAACAAAATGGTTTCGCTGACCTATGATTTAAGGGTCGAAGGCGCTGAAGGGGAAATGATTGAACAGGCAACTGCTGAGAGACCATTGAACTTTGTATATGGGGCAGGGATTATGCTTCCTAAGTTTGAAGCTTTTTTGGAAGGACTGGAACAAGGAAAATCATTCGAAATAAATCTGGCATGTGAAGATGCTTACGGCGAGGTGGACGAAAATGCCATCATCGAATTGCCGAAAAATATTTTCATGATCGATGGTAAATTTGATGACGAAATCGTGAAAATTGGGAACACAGTGCCCATGATGAGCACCAGCGGACAACGCATGAACGGGTTGGTGCTGGACGTGTCCGATGATGTCGTGAAAATGGACTTCAACCACCCGCTAGCCGGTGAAGACTTGTTCTTCAAGGGCGAAATCCTGGAGGTGCGCGATGCTACCGACGAAGAAATTGCCGCCACTGTAGGCGGAGGTTGCGGTTGTGGCAGTGGAGGTTGCGGAAGCGAAGAAGGTGGCTGTGGATGCGACGATGAGTCATGCTCTTCCGAAAAATCGCATGGCGGCTGTGGCTGCGGCTGTTAATTGAATTTATTTAATCTCTCGTATTGCTTCTGACGTGTCAGGGGCAATCTTTTTTAATTTGCAAGCATGAATAGCTTTGGACAAGTATTCCGGTTAACATCGTTTGGCGAATCGCATGGCCGTGGTATTGGCGGTGTGATTGATGGTTGCCCCGCTGGCGTAGAAATCGATCTCGACTTCATCCAACATGAATTGGACCGGCGAAAACCCGGCCAGTCGAAGATTACCACGCAGCGGATGGAGTCGGACCAGGTGGAATTTTTATCGGGTATTTTTGAAGGGAAAACACAAGGAACCCCTATTGGTTTTGTGATCTGGAACAAAGATCAGCATTCGAACGATTACAACAACCTGAAAGATGTATTTCGGCCTTCGCATGCCGATTATACCTATCAGAAAAAATACGGTAGCCGCGATCATCGCGGAGGTGGTCGTTCGTCGGCCCGCGAAACGATAGCCCGCGTGGTGGCAGGCGCTATTGCCAAATTGCTGCTTCGCCAGGCAGGCATCAGCATCCATGCTTTTGTTTATCGGGTGGGCGAGGTGGAACTGAATAAAAGTTACCAGGATCTTGATTTGAGCCTGATTGATTCGAATATTGTCCGCTGCCCGGATGCGGAAACTGCCGAACGCATGATTGCCCGGATTGAAGAAGCCGGACGCAACCACGATACGGTTGGCGGAGTTATTCAGGGGGTTGTCAGTGGAGTCCCGGTTGGCTTAGGCGAGCCGGTTTTCAATAAGCTGCACGCCGACCTCGGACATGCCATGCTGGGGATCAATGCGGTAAAAGGTTTTGAATATGGTTCGGGTTTTGATGGCACAAGGCTTTCCGGTTCAGAACACAACGATGTTTTTGTGAAAACCGAATCGGGTATCCGCACCAAAACTAACCATTCAGGAGGTATTCAGGGAGGGATCAGCAATGGAGAAGACATTTATTTCAATGTCGCCTTCAAACCAATTGCTACCCTGCTGAAAGAACAGCTGACTGTTGATAAGGATGAAAACGAGACCGTTATCAATCCCAAAGGTCGTCATGATCCCTGCGTATTACCACGGGCGGTGCCCATTGTTGAAGCGATGGCCGCACTCGTGCTGGCCGATCATTATTTATTGCGAAAAATAAATCAGTTATAATGCCAAGGAAAAAAAGAGATCGTCGGCTTTTGGCCCCCCCCTCGATCAAAGGTTTATCCGTTTACGGGCCGAAAAACAGATCGGAACAAATTATTCTTTACTTTGAAGAATACGAGACCATCAAGTTGTTGGATTACGAAAACCTGACACAAGAAGAAGCTGCCGTTTGTATGGAGGTGTCGCGTCCTACACTGACCCGGATTTATGAATCGGCCCGCAACAAAGTGGCCCGTTCCATGGTGGAAGGGAAGGACCTGATCATCCGTGGCGGTAACTTTCAGTTTGACGATAACTGGTTCTATTGCAAATCGTGCCAGGCAAAGTTCAACTTGTTGCCCCACAACGAGAAAAACTGCCCGGTTTGTAATTCGACAGACATTATTTCGCTGAATGAATTTTACGCCGAAGATTAGGGGAAATTTCCGGTAAAATTTTTCCAGGCTGAAGATATATTGGGAACAGTTGAAAACGGAACATTCCGGTTTTCAACTGTTCTTTTTTGTAATTGAATTGGCAAACTCTTGCTTGAAGAGCTACCCCTGTCCGGGGTTAGACAAGGGTTGTTTCTCCCTCGCTCTTGGCAATAATGACGGCCCCACAGCTGTCGCTCCAAACGTTTACCGACGTGCGGTACATGTCCAGCACACGGTCAACGGCCAGGATCAATCCCACACCTTCCAGCGGCAGGTTCACCGCAGTTAAAATAATGGTAATCATCACCAGTCCGGCCATGGGGATGCCGGCTGCGCCAATCGAAGCCAGCAAGGCAGTTACCACCACCAGCGCCTGTTGTCCGAAGCTCAAATCCACTCCGTAAACCTGCGCAATAAACATCGCTGCCACACATTCGTACAAAGCGGTTCCGTCCATGTTGATGGTGGCCCCCAGGGGCAAGGTAAAACTGGTAATCTTGTTTGATACGCCACTTTCATTTTCAACGGCATCGATCGTTAGCGGCAGAGTAGCGCTGGATGAAGAAGTAGAAAACGCGGTGAGCAGGGGAGTGATCATATTTTTCAGGTGCTTGTAAGGATGCGCTTTGCCAACAAACTTCACAATGGCGGGCAGGGTGACAAATGCGTGGATGGTCAGCGCGGCGATTACAGTCAGCATGTAAATGGCCATGCTTCCGGCAATAGCTCCTAATTGTTCGGCGTTTCGCCCAACCTCCTTCGCAACAATTCCTAAAATACCCAGAGGTGTAAAACGAATGATAAACAGGGTTATTTTCATCATCACCTCAAAGAAACCATCAAAGAAGCTGGTTAATGTTTGCTGATAACCGGCCCTGACTTTGTTGATGAAAAAGCCGAAAAGGATGGAAAAGAAAATAATGGCCAGGATATTTCCTTCAACCATGGCGCCGATGATATTTTCGGGGATCATCCGAATGAAAATATCACTCACCGATTTGGTGTCGTTTACCAAACCCTCCACAGGTGCGGCAAAACCAAGGTCAACGCCAACACCGGGACGGATCAGGTTGACTAAAAAGAGGCCGGTCAAAATAGCAAACAACGACGTGAGCATATAATACGAAATCGTTTTTAAACCCAACCTCCCCAGGTTTTTACCATTTCCCATGCTGGTTACGCCGCTCACAATCGAGCTAAAAATAAGCGGGATGATGATCATTTTCAGCGCACGTAAAAACAAATCGCCCATCCAGCTGACATAGTGGATCTGCTCGCGAAAAAAATAACCCCAAAAAAACAGCTATTGTCAAGGCAATCAGTATCTGCCAGTGTAATTTTATTCTGAAGCTCTTCATCGAAATAGTCTTGGTTTTTCACAAATCTAACTTTTTAAAACATGTTCACCAACATAAAAGAGAGTAAAGAAATCTTTCTAATTTAGCAGCACAGTACAGCACAATACAATAACAGATCAAAAACCGTATAAAATGAAGAATCGTTTAATCGGACGTTTGCCCAAAGTCGGTATCCGTCCTGTGATTGATGGACGCGAACGCGGTGTGCGCGAATCGCTGGAAGTGCAAACTATGAACATGGCTAAAGCCGCAGCTAAACTGATTGAGGAGAACCTGCGTTTTCCCTCAGGCGAGAAGGTGGAGTGCGTGATTGCCGATACGACTATTGGCGGTGTGGCCGATGCTGCCCGCTGTGCCGATATGTTCAGCCGTGAAGGGGTAGGCGTATCCCTGACGGTAACACCTTGCTGGTGTTATGGCACCGAAGTAATGGACAGCGACCCGCTGATCCCGAAAGCCGTTTGGGGTTTTAACGGGACCGAGCGCCCGGGCGCTGTTTACCTGGCTGCCACCCTGGCCGGATACACGCAAAAAGGCTTGCCTGCGTTTGGCATTTACGGCCGCGATGTTCAGGATGCCGGCGACACCACCATCCCGCAGGATGTTCAAACCAAGATATTGCGTTTCACCAAAGCCGCCCTGGCTTCGGCCCAAATGAAAGGCAAGTCGTACCTGTCAATCGGCTACACCTCGATGGGGATTGCAGGCTCGATGGTGGATGCCAATTTTTTCCAGGAATACCTGGGAATGCGTACCGAGTTTGTGGAATCGGTTGAGCTGATCCGCCGCATGGAAGAAGGCATTTACGACCAGGAAGAATACCAAAAAGCACTCGCCTGGGTGAAAGAAAACTGCCGGGAAGGCGACGATTGGAATGCCGCTGAAAAGCAATCGAGCCGGGAACGGAAAGACTGGGAGTGGGAGATTGTGGTGAAAATGACCTTGATTTGTCGCGACCTGATGATTGGTAACCCGAAGTTAGCGGAACTTGGTTTTGGCGAAGAAGCGAAAGGTCACAACGCGATCACCGGTGGGTTTCAGGGACAACGGCAATGGACCGACTACTACCCGAATGCTGACTTTACAGAGGCTATTCTCAATTCATCGTTCGACTGGAACGGTATTCGCGAAGCTTTTGTGTTTGCTACCGAAAACGACAGTTTGAACGCGGTACCCATGCTCTTTGGCCATTTACTCACCAATACCGCTCAAATCTTCTCCGATGTGCGTACGTTCTGGAGCCCCGAGGCTGTGACACGCGTAACCGGAAAAGAACTGACCGGTTTGGCTAAAGACGGTATCATTCACCTGATTAACTCGGGTTCGACAACTTTGGATGCCACTGCCCAACAAAAGGATGCCAATGGCAACCCGGTAATGAAACCTTATTGGGAGGTAACCGGGGAAGATGCAAAAGCTTGCCTGGACAACACGAGTTGGTGTCCGGCCGATTTAGGTTATTTCCGTGGTGGTGGTTATTCGTCTCAATTTAAAACGTCGGGGCAAATGCCGGTAACCATGTCGCGGGTAAATCTGGTGAAGGGTTTGGGCCCGGTTTTACAGATTGCCGAAGGATGGACTGTTGAATTGCCCGAAGATATTCATAAAACATTGGATGTTCGCACCAACCCAACCTGGCCAACTACCTGGTTTGTGCCTCGGGTGACCGGAAAAGGTGCCTTCAAAGATGTGTATGAAGTAATGGCCAACTGGGGCGCCAATCATGGTGCTATTTCGTTTGGGCATATTGGCGCCGATCTGATTACGCTGGCATCTATCCTGCGCATTCCGGTTTCGATGCACAATGTGGATGAAAAGGATATTTTCCGGCCCAGTGCCTGGGCTTCGTTCGGAAGCGAAAAAGAAGCTGCTGATTATAAGGCTTGCCAAACTTATGGCCCGCTTTTCGGTTAGCGGTTCATGAAACTTAAAACAATATCAATATCTTTAGTGGCCCTTGCAGCCTTGTTCATCGCGACAGGGCTTGCAGGGTGCTATTTCGCTGATAAAAATGAAAATATGCCATTTAAAAAAGGACAGTACGGGTACGATTTACAAATCATTCAGGAAAATTTTTCTACCATCGAACTGGTTGCAGAATCTTCGCGGGTAGTGCTGGCCCCTGAATTACAGGGGCGGGTAATGACCAGTAGCACCTCCGGGAACGAGGGTTTTTCGTTTGGTTGGGTGAACCACGAATTGCTAAAATCGGACAAACGGTCGGAACAGTTTAATGCCTTTGGAGGAGAGGAACGTTTTTGGCTCGGGCCCGAAGGCGGGCAGTTTTCGGTCTATTTTGAAGAAGGAAAACCCATGCAGATGGCGAACTGGAAAGTTCCTGCAGCCTTGGATACCACGCCTTGGGAAGTTCAGGAAGTGATGCCCGAAATGGCCACCTTTTACAAGGAATTTTCCCTGAAAAATTACTCCGGGACCGAATTTAAGCTGGCTGTCACCCGCCGTGTGGGTGTAATTTTCCCCGACGAGATTGCCGATATCCTGAAGGTTGAAATTGGTCGTTCTGTTAAGTCAGTCGCCTACGAATCGCTGAACCAGGTGAAAAACACGGGTGAAAGCGATTGGAGCCGGCAAACAGGCCTGCTGTCTATCTGGATGCTTTCGATGTATAGTCCTTCGCCGGACGTGACGATTGTGGTGCCATTCAAAAAAGAAGGTACCGGACCCGAAGTAAAAGATGATTATTTTGGAAGCATCCCGGCTGATCGCCTGAAAATTGCTGATGGTGTGATCTTTTTCAAAGCCGACGGAAAGCAGCGCGGCAAAATTGGCATTTCGCCCGAAAGGGCCTTGCCGGTACTGGGAAGTTATGATGCACAGAATCGTTGCCTGACCATTCTGGAAACTTCCATTGACCCCGAGGCAAAGGCCTATGTCAATTCTGCCTGGGAAGAATACCAGCAGGAACCGTTTAAAGGCGATGTGATCAACGCTTACAATGATGGCCCTCTGGAAATCGGCGCGCAACTTGGTCCTTTTTATGAACTGGAATCTTCGTCGGAAGCGCTTGCATTGCAAGTTGGCGAGGCCCGATTTCATGTACAGCGGACCTATCATTTTGAAGGGAGTGAAGATGACCTGAGCCGGATTTCGCGGAAAATCCTGGGCGTTTCCCTTCAAACCATAAAAGAAGCATTTCAATAATTTATTAATAGTCTGACTAATACAAACAAACTAAACGAATTACTTGTGAGAACAAAAGAACGCGTCATTCCAACGGAATATCTGATTCCGTTTATTTTAATTACCAGCTGCTTTGCCCTTTGGGGCTTTGCCAATGATATTACCAACCCCATGGTGGAAGCCTTTTCCCGGATTTTCAATATGGGTGTTGGCGGTGGTACCTGGGTACAGGTTGTTTTTTACGGCGGTTACGGGGCCATGGCTTTTCCGGCTGCTTTTTTCATCCGCAGGTATTCCTACAAATCGGGCATACTGATGGGCCTAGGATTGTATGCCACCGGTGCGCTGATGTTTATACCTGCCAGTTCTATCGGCTTGTATTACCCGTTTTTGATCGCCTATTTTGTGATGACTTGCGGGCTCTCGTTTCTGGAAACCAGCGCGAACCCGTACATTTTGTTCATGGGGCCCGATAGTACCGCTACGCGCCGCCTGAACTTTGCGCAGGCCTTCAACCCAATGGGATCGATTACCGGTATGTTTGTGGCCAAAACCTTCATCCAGGCACGGCTCGACCCGCGCGGGGCAGAAGAGCGTGCCCTGCTTTCACCCGACCAGTTCGAAGCCATCAAAGCCAATGACCTGCATATTTTAAGCTCGCCTTATATTGCCATTGGCGGGGTCATTATTGTGATGTTCTTCATCATTCTGTTCGCCAAAATGCCCAGGCACGAGCATTCGGACCATCGGCTGAACTTTTTCGGCGCGGTTAAAAACCTGCTGAAGGTAAAACGTTACTGGGAAGGGGTGGTTGCTCAGCTGTTTTACGTGGGTGCACAAATCATGTGCTGGACATTTATCGTGCAATACGGACAACGCATTTTCATGGAGCAGTATGGCATGACAGCCGGGGCCGGCGCCCAGCAGGCCCAGATGTACAACATTGTGGCCATGGCCATTTTCCTGGTTTCACGCTTTATTTGCACGTTCCTGTTGAAATATATTTCGCCGGGCCGTTTGTTGCTTGCTCTTTCGTTGGGCGGTATTGCCTTGTCGTTCGGTGTTATTTTCTTTCAGAATATTCACGGCTTGTATTGTTTGGTGGGCATTTCGGCCTGCATGTCGCTGATGTTTCCCACTATTTACGGGATTGCCCTGCGCGGAATGGGCGAGGATGCCAAATTTGGTGCAGCCGGGCTGATCATGTCGATTGTTGGTGGAACGTTCCTGCCAAAACTCCAGGCCTTCATCATCGATATGGAAACTGTATTCTCAATGCCGGCTGTAAATGTTTCCTTTGTTATGCCACTGGTTTGTTTTGTTATCATTGGTATTTATGGCTACCGGACTTATACCGTCCATTTTCGTTACGAATAAACAAACGTTGCACATGATGCCGGAATGTACAAGCCATTTGAGTATTGAAGTTTTTGGGAAAGCTATTGGAAATGGTTTAGATTTTCCCGGCAGAATTGCTATTTTTGAACCGAATATTGAAGCTGCGGAAACGTGTTGCTTCGCTGGAATTTCAGTTAATGTCCTTCTCAGGGCATTGACGTTTTTCTACTATATTCAGATAAGTTGTTGGGTTTATAGGCCTGAATTGCAGAGGCAATTCAGGCTTTTTGCCATACTAAACTTTCCTCTTTCATGAGTTTTCATTTTCATATCGACGGATCGTCTGCTCAAACTAAGTTACAGCAACTGATCCATGCCATCAATGAAGCCATCAGCAACGGTGAATTACAAGAAGGTGATTTTTTGCCATCGGTCAACAAATTGAGCAAAGACAGCGGACTTTCGCGCGATACTATTTTCAAGGCCTATTCCATTCTGAAACAACGCAGCATAATTTCATCTACCCCCACGAAAGGCTACTTCGTTAATTCCGTCTCGTTTAAGGTGATGATGCTGCTGGATGATTTCAGCGCGTTTAAAGAGCAGCTTTACAGTAGTTTCCGGAACAGCTTGCCCGAGAATTATGCGGTTGACCTGCTGTTTCACCATTACAACCCCGACGTTTTCGAGCAGTTGGTCCTGAACAGCCTGGGGCGCTACAGCATGTATCTGGTGATGAACATACGCAACCAGCGTATGGAAGAGGTGGTGCGCAAAATTGATCCCAACAAATTGCTGATTTTGGATATGGGCATGCCTGACAGCCCTGATATTTCGTATCTCACGCAGGATTTTTACCTGGGCGCCATGAAATGCCTGCATGAAGGTTTGGAGAAAATCTCTAAATACGAAGAGTTCAACCTGGTTTTTCCGGACAGCACACCGCACCCATCTGAAATTATCCAGGCATTTAACGAGTTTTGCCAAACAAACCAGCTGAAACACGCTGTGGTCCGGAGAATTGGTCAGCACCCGATTAGTGCCGGGCAGGCTTTTCTGGTCATCAAGGAAGACGACTTGGTGTACATCATCAAAGCCTGCAAGCAGCAAGGACTAACACTGGGGGTGGATGTGGGGCTGATCTCGTACAACGACACACCCATGAAAGAGATTGTCGGCTCGGGCATCACTGTCATTTCGGTCGATTTTAATGAAATGGGCCGAAAAGCTGCCCGTTTCACCGAAAGCAAGGAAAAGATCTTTGAAAAGCTTCCGCCACGATTAATTTTGCGTGGCTCGCTGTAGGATGGGTTTTATTCGTCCGTTTCATAAATTGACAGGAACTGTTTCTTTCAAAAAAACAGCGTCCTGCACGTGGGGCAGTGACGCTGTTTGTTAATTGTTCTTCGGACAGATATTCCGTTTCGGCCTTTAATCGTTCGATGTTGGTTTTTCTTCGTCGCTGACCGGTTCCTTCGGGTGTTTTCGGGGATCTATTTTTGCCAAAAATGTATTGGCAATTTTCTGCCCGGGTAGCTGCCCCATGTCATCGCTGATGTTGGCGCAAAGGCTAACCACCAGCTTTTGTTCGGGATAGACGGCCAGCATGGAGCTGCCGCCAACCGTTGAACCAGCCTGGACATAAATTTTCCGTCCCTCCATATCTTCACTGACCCACCAGCCAAACCCGCGGTTGGTTTCGAACCCATTGTTCAATATGTTTTTTGTAAAAAACAAATCCAGGCTTTCCTGTGAGAAAAAACCAGCTTTCAATACGGCCTGACCAACCTTGTTCAGGTCGTCGGCGGTGGACAGGTAACCATGCGCCGGGGCACAATAACGCAAATCGATGGCGGGTGCGTTCATTAACTGGGCAATGTAATTCTGGTAGTACGGCGCCGCCCGGTTTTCAGTAATCATCAGTGGATTGTCAATGACCGTTTCGTGCAGCCCGAGCGTGTCCAGAATGGTTTCTTTCATCAACTTGGCAAAGTTGGTTTCGGTAATATCTTCGGCCAAAATACCCAGCATGGCCATGCTGTAATCCGAGACGGCATAATATTCGTTTGGCGGATAAGCCAGCGTGTCGCTTGCCTGCGACTGAATATATTCTTTCAGGTTTTTGTATTCCTTTTGCGTGGCCAGTTTGCTCAGCTCGTCTTCGTTATATCCCGCAGAATATACTCCCAGCTGGTACAGGTTGAAATCGAATTGCTTTTTCGGGTATTCGGGAATGTATTGGTAAAATGAGTCATGTACGTTCAATTTGCCTTCTTCCTGAAGCCTGGCAATCAGCATGGCCGTCAGCATGTGGGTGGTCCTGCCAATGCGGAACTTGGTTTCGGGTCTTGCGGGCGCCAGCACTTCTTTGTTGGCGTAGCCTATTCCTTCCGACCAAACCGTTTCCCCATCAATGGAAACCGACACCGATATTCCGGTAGTGGAAGCGGTAATCAGGTGCATTTTCAGGTCTTCGCGACCTGCCAGGATTTCGTCTTTGTACTGTTTGTTGAGTACCACCCGGCTATCTGTCTTCCTTTTTGTTGAACATGAAGAAAAAATCAATAAAATTAAAGTAATGGGCAGCATGCCTTTTCGCAATAGCTCACTAATTTTCAATTGTCTTGTTTTCATCATTTTAAAATTTAGAGGATAATTTTTGGGATGCATCGTCCAGTTTTCAGAAACGAAATGCACCGTGGTTTTTTTAGCGGTTTCGAAAATAATAAAATCGCCCGGTTTGGCGCAAACCGAAATCTTAAAAAATGTTATGGGTTGGCTTATACGTTGTTCACCGGGTGACTCGAAGTCACCCGGTGAATCACTGGAACAGCGATTAAATTACAGGGGGATATTTCCGTGCTTACGCGGCAGGTTCGATTTTCGCTTGTCCTGGGTCATTTCCAGTGCATTGATAATCTTGACCCGGGTATCTTTCGGATATATAATTTCATCGATGTAGCCCAGCGAAGCGGCCCGGTATGGATTGGCAAAGGTATCA
The DNA here is from genome assembly GCA_050178015.1 of Mangrovibacterium sp. Taxonomy (GTDB): domain Bacteria; phylum Bacteroidota; class Bacteroidia; order Bacteroidales; family Prolixibacteraceae; genus Gaoshiqia. The sequence continues at coordinate 177,015 of JBFXGM010000003.1, read as the reverse complement.
CGATATTCCTCCACGGCCTGAGCCTTTTCTTCGTCATTCATCTTGTTGCGGTGAAGGATATTGATGGCTCCTTCGGGCCCCATCACCGCAATTTCAGCGGTAGGATAGGCATAATTCACGTCGGCGCCGATATGCTTGCTCGACATTACATCATAGGCGCCACCATAAGCTTTCCGGGTGATGACGGTGACCTTGGGGACAGTGGCTTCGGCAAAGGCATACAGCAGTTTTGCCCCATGTTTGATGATGCCGCCAAACTCTTGCTGGGTGCCTGGCAAAAATCCGGGCACATCCACCAACGTGACCAGCGGAATGTTGAAGGCGTCGCAAAAACGGACAAAACGGGCCGCTTTGGCCGACGAATTGATATCGAGCACACCGGCAAGATGTGCGGGTTGATTGGCAACAATACCTACCGAGCGTCCGCCAAAACGGGCAAAGCCAACGATAATATTGGCGGCATAATGCGGTTGGACTTCCAGAAAATGTTCATCATCCACAATTTTGTAAATGATGTCTTTCATATCGTATGGCTTGTTCGGGTCCACCGGGACAATCTCGTTCAGCTCACCGATAAGTCGGTCAACCGGATCGGTGGGGATTTTGGCAACGGGTTCTTCCATGTTGTTCAGCGGCAGAAAGCTCATCAGCTCGCGCACCATCATCAGGGTTTGCTCTTCGTTTTCGCCGTTGAAATGAGCCACGCCGCTTTTGCTGGTGTGCGTGGCCGCGCCGCCAAGGTCTTCTTTGCTCACATCCTCGTGGGTGACCGTTTTGATCACTTCGGGGCCGGTGACAAACATATGGCTGGTTTCATTCACCATAAAAATGAAATCGGTGAGGGCAGGGGAATAGACCGCCCCTCCGGCGCATGGCCCTAAAATAACACTGATTTGAGGGATGACACCGGAAGAAATCACGTTGTTGTAAAAGATGTCGGCATATCCGGCCAGGCTTTGCACACCTTCCTGGATACGGGCGCCGCCGGAGTCGTTCAGGCCAATGAGCGGCTTGCCCATCTTAACGGCCAGCTCCTGGATTTTGACGATTTTGTCGGCATTGGAACGGCTCATGGTGCCGCCAAACACGGTGAAATCCTGGGCAAAGATATAAACCAGCCGACCATTGATTTTTCCGTACCCGGTAACAACACCGTCGCCGGGGATCTTCGTTTTGTGAATCCCAAAATCGGTAGCCCGGTGGGTTACCAGCTTGTCTATTTCATTAAACGTTCCCGGGTCAAGTAAATCCAGGATGCGCTCTCGGGCCGTTTTTTTTCCGGCTGCATGTTGTTTTTCAATGCGTTCTTGTCCGCCGCCTGCTTCGGCCGCATTATTTATCTTTTCAAAATGTTCAAACTTCGCTTTTAAATCCATAGCATTTCTGTTACTCAATTTCAACTAGTACCTGATTCGATTCCACTGTGTCACCTGCTTTCACGCTCACTTTTTTCACTACGCCATCGTGGGCAACTTTATATTCGCTTTCCATTTTCATGGCCGAAATAATGACGGCTGTTTGCCCTTTAATTACCTCCTGTCCGGTTTCGACTAAAACATTGACGATTTTTCCGGGCATGGGGGCAGTGATTTTTCTGTCGCTTTGCGCAATGGTCCCTTCGCCCCGGTTGCGGATGTAGCGGCTTTCGGCGTCAATCACTTCCAGGTCGTAGGTGTTGTAATACGTGTAAGCGGTGTAGGCCTTGGGTTTGGATGAAGGTACCAGCGAAATGTTGTGCGACTGGTTATTTACCAGGATGGAAAATGTTCCTTCATCGTTGTGCATCAGGTCAACCTGGTAAATTTTATCATCGACCATGATTTCCAGGAGATTTTCGTTTTGATTCAGTACTTTGACTTTGGCAATTCGATCATCCAGTTTAATTTCTATTGGCATAATGGGATATTGTTTTACAAACGATCAAAGTTTTTTTGATAAGTATATTTCTTCCAGCGATTTTCTACCGGATTAAGTTGTTTGGTGGGGATCACTTTGTTCAGTCGGTTAAAGTAATCGATATAGGTAGCAATGATTACCATATCCTGGCAGTCCTTTTCGCAAGAGCCTTTTTGCATCAGTTTCTCCTTGTTTTTTTCGATGAAGTTGGTGTCGTACATACCTTCTTTAAAATCAACGGCTTCCATAATTTGCTCCAGAAATTTGATGGATGTTTTTACACCGGTGATTTTGTATTCGTACAAGGCCCGTCGCATGCGCTGGATCGCTTCCTGACGGTTTTCGGCCCAAACAATCAGCTTCGAGATCATCGGGTCGTAATGGATCGGAATTTCGTAACCTTCATACACATAGCCATCTGTGCGCACGCCCAGCCCCAGGGGCTGTGTAATGGTGTGTATGCGTCCGGGGCTTGGCATAAAATTATTGTCCGGATCTTCGGCATAAATCCGGCATTCAATGGCGTGGCCTTGCTGCTTTAGGTTTTCCTGTTTCAGCAGTAGTTCCCGACCTTCAGCCACCAAAATTTGATGTTTTACCAGGTCAACCCCGGTGACACGTTCGGTAATCGGATGCTCTACCTGCAAACGGGTATTCATTTCGAGAAAGTAATAATTCAACTGGTTATCCACCAAAAACTCGATGGTTCCTGCTCCCGCATAATTTACGGCCTTGGCTGCCTCTACGGCGTGTTTGCCCATTTGCTGGCGCAGTTCGGGCGTCATCAGCGGCGAAGGGGTTTCTTCTACCATTTTTTGGTGGCGGCGCTGTATGGAGCATTCACGCTCAAACAGGTGAACCACGTTGCCATGCTGGTCGCCCATCACCTGAAATTCGATGTGGTGCGGTGAACTGACATATTTCTCGATATAAACTGCATCGTCGCCAAAAGCGGCCAGTGCTTCGGAGCGGGCTGCCCGCACCGACGACAGGATTTCATTTTCCTCTTTCACCAGGCGCATGCCCTTTCCGCCGCCTCCGGCCGATGCCTTGATCATCACCGGCAATCCTATTTGGCTGATGGTCTTCAATGCTTCTTCTTCAGATTGAATGGCTTCGGTAGTGCCGGGAACAACCGGAACACCGGCAGCAATCATTGCTTTCCGGGCTTCAATTTTATCGCCCATCTTATCAATAACCTCAGGCGACGGGCCGATAAATATCAGTTGGTTCTTCTCGCAGAGCCGCGCAAAAGCAGCATTTTCGGATAAAAAACCGTAACCCGGATGGATGGCATCGGCTTTTGATTTCAGGGCAACATCGATAATTTTTTCAGCATTCAGGTAGCTTTCTTTGGAAGGGGCTGGCCCAATATAGTAGGCTTCGTCGGCGTACCTCACATGCATGGATGTGCGGTCGGCATCCGAAAAAACGGCGACAGTTGCTATATCCATTTCACGGCAGGTGCGCATGATGCGGATCGCAATTTCACCCCGGTTGGCAACCAGGATCTTATTAATTTTTCTCATAACTTGGTTTTAGAACACTTGTGCGATACAATTATTTTTAGCTTTCAAATCCTAATTAAAACCAAACTGAAGGAAAAATGTTTGATTTGTTAATGCTTTCAGTTTAAATAATGCGGACTGAAATAAAAAATAAAATGATTGATATTTTTGTTCAATTATTTATATTTGTATGTCTCACCCTAAACAATAATTATGTTTTTGCGTAGATCCCTGTTTTTGGTCAGCCTACTGTGTTCGTTGATCTTGAAAAGTTTATCTCAACCGTCAGCTGCCTATTCCTTGTCCACGGATGCGATGGTTAACGAGCATGCAAGTCATAAAAAAGTATATTATGCCACACGTGTGATCGAAAGACCAAAGATTGACGGACAACTGGATGACGCCTGCTGGCTGGCAGGAAACTGGGGCGGTGGTTTTATCCAGCAGCAGCCCTTACAGGCCGCAGCCCCGACACAAAAAACGGAAATCTGCATTCTATATGACAACGACAACTTGTATGTTGCTGTAAAATGCTACGATAACGAACCTGAAAAAATTCGGCCAATTTTAAGTCGGCGGGATGAATTCAGTGGTGACATAGCCGGAATTGCCATCGACTCGTACGCCGATAAGCGAACAGCTTTTGAATTTAATGTATCGGCTGCCGGACAGAAACTTGATTTAATGCACCTGGGATCGTATGAATGGGATTTCAATTGGGATGCTGTGTGGGACGGGAAATCATCGGTGCAGGATTCGATGTGGGTGGCCGAGATGCGTATCCCATTCAGCCAGCTGCGTTTTGCTAAAGCCGACGAACAGGTCTGGGGAATGCATATCTGGCGATGGATTGACCGTCTGCAGGAAGAAGACCAGTGGAAGCTGATTCCGGTAGATGCACCGGCGATGGTGTATTTGTTTGGCGAATTGCGCGGAATCGAAGGCATCAACCCCAAACGCCGGTTAGAATTCCTGCCGTATGCCAATTCAAAATTTTCGCCCAATACCGATTTGAAAGAAAAGTGGGCCCATGGTTTCGGGATGGATGGCAAAATCGGATTGACTTCTGACTTTACCTTGGACTACACGGTCAATCCTGATTTTGGTCAGGTTGAAGCCGATCCTTCCGTGCTGACACTGTCGTCATACGAAGTTTTTTATGACGAAAAACGCCCTTTCTTTCTCGAAGGAAACAACATCCTGGATTACAGCATGGGACGCGACCTGTTGTTGTATTCACGTCGAATTGGCCATGCCCCCAGTTATACGCCCGACTTCGATGCGACCGAAACGCTTTCTATGCCCGAAAATACATCCATCATCAGCGCCCTCAAACTTACCGGGAAAAGCAAAAAGGGACTTTCGTTGGGCGTTGTGCAAAGTTTCACTGGCAAAGAAAATGCTACGATTTACGGTCTTGATGAAAAAAGAAGAGAGACGGTGGAGCCTTTTTCGAGCTACTTTGTTGGGCGGGTCAAACAAGATTTTAATAAAGGAAATACCGTGCTGGGAGGCATGATGACCTCTGTGATCAGAAATATTGAGGATGAACAACTTGATTTTTTACCAACCTCGTCGTTTGCTGGTGGACTGGATTTCAGGCACAACTGGAAAAAACGGAAATACTATCTGGGCATGAAAAGCTTTTACAGTCAGGTAAATGGTAGCGAAGAGGCCATCAACCGGTTGCAGCTGGCCTCGCAGCACTATTTTCAGCGCCCGGATGCCGGACATTTAGATTACGACGCTACCCGAACAAGCCTATCTGGGAATGGAGGTGAAATCCAGGGAGGCAAACGAAGCGGTAAGTTCCGGGCTACCGGTTCGTTTAGCTGGCGTTCGCCGGGTGTCGATCTGAACGACCTGGGCTATATGTACCAGGCCGATTTTATGGAAGAATCTGTTCAACTCCGCTATCAGGTTAACAAACCTAAGGGTATTTTACGCGATTATTGGTTCCGGTTGACACAACTGTCGGCCTGGAGCTACGGCGGTGAAAAAAACAAGCAGGAAATAGGCTCTCATGCTTATCTTCGGTTTAATAACCTGTGGAGCCTCCATTATAACCTGGAGCGTGATTTTGGGTTGTACGATACCCGTGAATTGCGCGGTGGTCCCACATTATACAAAGAATCAACCTGGGACGGTGAGTTGTTTGTCCAGTCTAACTCTGCAAAAGACCTTTTTGTGGCTTTTGGCAGCCGTTTTGTGTGGGGGGACGACCTCATTTCGGAGCGAAATATCAACACGTTTCAGGTTAGCTGGCAGTTGAGCGATAACTTCAGCGTTTCGTCGAAGACAGTGTACAGTACAAATACGGATTTTCACCAATATGCCGGGCGGATCTCATCAACAGATGGTAACCCGACCCGTTATATTGTGGGGCAGATTGATCAGAAAACATTGGAAAGCACCTTGCGTGTCGAATACTTTCTGACGCCGGAGCTTTCCCTGCAATATTATGCCAGCCCCTATGCTTCGGTAGGAAAGTATAGCCGTTTCAGGCGCGTCGCCGATGGAAGCAACAAGGACCTAGCATCGCGGTATGTTTCGCTGACCGGTGAGCTGAATGATACGAAATACACCTTTGTGGATGGCGATCAGCAATATACCATGACCAATCCGGATTTTAATTTCAGGGAATTCAATTCCAACCTGGTGGCTCGCTGGGAGTTTCGCCCAGGTTCTACGGTGTATCTGGTCTGGAATAATTCGATGTCAAAAACTATCCGTGTTTATCAGCCATCTGTCACCGAAAGTTTTGGCGATATTTTCGGGCTGAATTCACAGCACGTATTTATGGTGAAATTTAGCTATTGGTTTTCTCTGTAGTCATTCAAACTAAACCTATTTTTGCGGGGCAAAATGTAAGATGGGCCAAGGTGATCCGCCCTTCATAAAATAATTGAGAATCCCGTGAAAATAGCTGATTACATTCCATTATATAAGAAGAACCTGAATTTAGCTTTTCCGGTCATCCTGTCGCAGGTGGGACAGGTAACCGTTTCGCTGGCCGACAACATGATGGTGGGACATGCCGGGACCACCGAACTGGCCGCAGCGTCATTTTCAAACAGTATTTTTCATATAGGAATGCTGTTTGGACTCGGTGTTACCATGGGAGTTACCCCACTGGTGGGGAAAGTATTCAGCCAAAAAAACGATCGGCAAGTGGGCGAATATCTCAAGAACGGATTTTTTATCCATACGGTTTTTGCCTTGCTGGTAGCCTTGGCCATGGTTGGAGTTGGGTTTTTTCTTGACAAAATGGGACAACCACACGAAGTCGTCCAAGTTGCTTTTTCCTACTATTTGCTGTTGGTGGCTTCCCTGGCGCCGATGCTGATGTTTTATTCATTCAAGCAATTTTTTGAGGGGATTGGCAATACTCAAATTGCCATGATGATTACGCTGACTGCAAACCTGGTGAATATTGTGCTGAACTACTTGCTGATTTTCGGTAAGTATGGGTTTCCCGAACTTGGTTTGAACGGTGCAGGAATTGCCACATTGATTTCCCGTCTGTTGATGCCGGTTTTATTGATTCCGGTTTTACTGAAAAATAAAAAATACCGGAATATTTTCCGTTTTGCCAGGCAAGCTGCACTCGTACGTTCCAAAATTAGCGAGCTGTTATCAGTTGGGCTACCAATTGGGTTGCAAATCATTGTGGAGGTGCTCACCTTCAGCTTAGGCGCCGTAATGATGGGGTGGTTAGGCAAAGAACCGTTGGCTGCTCACCAGGTGGCCTTGGGGATGGCCTCGTTTACTTATATGATTAGCCTTGGAGTCGGCGCAGGCACTACCATTCATGTCAGTCATGAGTTTGGTGCACATAATTTCAGCTTGTTGCGTCGTACGGTATTTGCTTCGGTGCACCTGGTAGTGATTTTCATGTCGCTAATGGGACTTTTATTCATCCTGTTACGGCACCAGCTGCCGTTTTTGTTTACCGAAGATTTGACTGTTGTTGGCATTGCTGCCGGTTTGCTTGTAATTGCCGCCTTGTTTCAGGTGTTTGATGGCTTGCAAGTGGCCTTGCTGGCAGCTTTGCGCGGCCTGTCTGATGTAAAAATACCTATGGTCATGGCATTTGTCTCGTATTCGCTGATTGGCTTGCCAATTAGTTATGGCTGCGCCTTTGTATTAAATATGGGGGCTGCTGGAATTTGGTTAGGTTTTTTGGTAGGACTGGCTGTGGCTGCGATTCTCTTTAGCTTGCGACTGAAAAAATTGGTGGGAAGATTAGACTGAACTCCTAAAAAAAATGGCGGGTTACCATCGTCATGATAACCCGTTGTCCAAAATTTAGTTTAGTTAGATCAGAAAATAGATATTGGTTTAAAGAGAAAAGGTATCAACTAAAGATTTAATTCTAAAGCATTTAATCTCGAAATGCTTCGCTAATATAGCAACTATTTCATTCGTTCGTTAAAAAATCCTTAAAATTTCTTAATATTTCAAAATGGTGCATCTTTTCGGTGCCTGTAAGTTGTTGTCTTACAGTAGATATAAAACAATAACATGTTGTAGAATATATTTGTGATTTAGCTATAAAATGGACTTTTATGTTTTGTAGTGATGGTTATTGTTTATATAAAATTACGCCATATACAACAGGTAGCGAATAAAAAGATCATATTATCTTAATTTGAAAAATGGTATCTTTGCCCTCCAAATTGAATGGAGATATGCAGCTTTATAACCGTTATAACAGGAAAGAGTTAATGCAGAGGTTAATGGATGAACCTTTCGAACGTACCACGATTTCATTTTACCGGTATGTTTGGTTAGCCGATCCGCAGGGTTTTCGTAACCGTTTGTACCTCGATTGGTCGGCTATGAATTGTTTTGGCCGGATTTATGTGGCCCGCGAAGGGATCAATGCTCAAATGAGTGTTCCAACGCATCAATTACATTCATTTCTGGATAAACTGCAGCAATACGTTGAATTAAAAGATATGCCCATCAAATTCGCGGTGGAGGACAATGGAAAGTCGTTTTATAAACTGACCATAAAAGTACGACCCAAAATTGTTGCCGACGGTTTGGATGATCAGGCTTTTGATACAACCGATGTGGGACGGCACCTTACTGCAGCCGAGTTTCATGAGTTGGTTGATCAGCCGGATATGCTGGTGGTGGATATGCGCAACCATTACGAAAGTGAAATCGGTCATTTTAAAGGGGCCATTTGTCCACCGGCCGATACTTTCCGCGAAGAAATTGAAATGGTGGCCGATCAGTTAAATGACGTAAAAGACCGCAAAATCCTGTTGTACTGCACCGGTGGCGTACGGTGCGAGAAGGCCAGTGCCTACCTGAGGCACCATGGGTTTAATGATGTGAACCAATTACATGGCGGTATTATTGAATATGCCCGGCAAATCAAGCAACTGAAACTGGAATCGAAATTCATCGGGAAGAATTTTGTATTTGACGAACGCCTGGGTGAATCGATAAGCGGAGAAGTGATTGCACACTGTCATCAGTGCGGGAAACCGTGTGATACGCATGTAAACTGTGCAAACAACCTGTGTCACTTGCTGTTCATTCAATGTCCCGAATGTGCCCGGCGCTATGAGGGGTGTTGCGGTGACGAATGTCGCGACGCATTGCATGTATCAGCCGAAGACCGACAGTTGCTCATGCAAACTTTTCAGCGTAAGTTTGGCAACCGAAATGCTTTTCGCAAAGGGATCAACCAAAAGCTGAGCTTCATAAAACCGGAACATGAATAATTTTTGGAAAGAAATAGCGTCGCCAATCATGGCCCTGGCGCCGATGGAAGATGTGACCGATACTTCGTTTCGCGAGTTGGTGGCGCGTGTTTCAGATCCGGCCTGTCTGCAAGTGTTGTTTACCGAATTTACAGCCGTTGACGGCATGAATCATCCGGTGGGAAAGCAGCGTGTTTCCGAGCGGTTGGTGGTTAGCCAGTCCGAAAAGAAAATCCTGAAAGAAAAGGGTATCCGGCTGGTGGCGCAAATTTGGGGCAACAAACCGGAGGTGTTTCATAAAATTGCCCGCGAAATTACCGAAACTTACGAATTCGACGGCTTGGATATCAACATGGGCTGCCCGGTAAAAAATGTCGTGAAACAAGGCGCTTGCAGCGCTTTGATCGATCAGCCCGAATTGGCGAAAGAAATTATACTGGCCACGAAAGAAGCCACACATTTACCGGTTTCGGTGAAAACACGGACAGGTATTCGAACCCATGAAACCGAGCGCTGGATCCCGCAACTTCTGGAAACCCGACCGGCAGCCATTACCCTGCACGGGCGCACTCAAAAACAGCAATCGGAAGGAATGGCCGATTGGCAGGAAATTGAAAAAGCTGTCCTGATTCGGAATGAGCTTGCCCCTGAAGTGCCCATCCTGGGGAATGGTGATGTACTGTCGTATGGTCAGGCGGCAGAATACACTGATCGATATGGTTTGAATGGCGTCATGATCGGGCGGGGGATTTTTCATAATCCCTGGTTCTTCAATCCGGAACATCCCGAACGTACAAAAGAAGAGAAGTTACAATTACTTCAACTTCATGTTAGGCTTTTTGAACAAAGCTGGGGTGAAACGAAAAATTTCAATATCCTGAAACGTTTTTTCAAGATTTACACGAATGGTTTTGCCGAGGCCTCGAAGTTACGGTCCAACATGATGGATGCCAACTCGTTTGATGAAATTTATCAACTCGTTGGCACCCACCTGGAGAATTGTTTTGTTGACTAATGAGAACAACTGTCGTGTTCAGTGCAGATAGAAAAATTGGTCAAATAATCTTTACGTTTCCACTGTTCGATTACTGTTTCAATATCACCCTTAAACCCGGCAATCACATCTATCTTTTGCTGGTTTAATTTTTTAATGGCGCCTTCGCCAATGCCGCCGGCCAATAGTAGGCCAACGCCCTGAGCGGCCAATTCATCGGCCAGGTTCGATTTGCAGCCGCAAGTTTTGTCGGTTTCCAACCGGCTGGTAGATACAACTTCGAGCTGGTCGTTCAGCTTAAAAATCATAAAATGGTCACAATGCCCAAAGTGGTTGTCCACCTTGTTTTCTTTGGCTGGGATAGCTATTTTCATCGGTTGCAATGTCTTTTGGATTTGTTTTATATTTGCTGGTCAAGGTGCAAATATAAAGAACATTTGTTCTGTTTTTGAAAATGATTCAAAAAATCAATAAATCATTGCAAGTGCACAATCTATAGCAATCATTTTTTTTCGGCTGGTTCAAAATTCAGCGAAATTGAATTCACACAATGCCGGGTGTTTTTTCCGGTAAAACCCTCGCCATAAAAAACATGTCCCAGATGTCCGCCACAGTTGGCACAGATAATTTCGGTTCGACGTCCGTCGGCATCAGTTTTTTTAAGTACAGCGCCTTCAATCTCATCGTCAAAACTGGGCCATCCGCAACCCGAATCAAATTTATCCGACGATTTGTAAAGCGGCGCATTGCACTGTTTGCACAGGTAGGTGCCGATTTCTTTAAACTTGTCGAATTTCCCTGTAAAAGGCGGCTCGGTCCCTTTTTGCAGGATCACATACCGCTCAAATTCGTTCAATTTATTGTAGTTCATCATTTCCGTACTTTTGGGTTTTTCCTGTCCGCAAGCGGACAGAGAAATTACAAACCATAAAATCAATAAAAACGGTTTCATTGCTTTTTCTTATCAGGACAATTAAGCTATGGTTTTTGTTTGGTTAACCGGTAGTGTCCATTCTAACATTCCAATCCTCTTATATTCCCTTACGGAGCCAGCCGTTTTACCTGCCAGCCGGTCTCGGTTCGAAAATAGCGAAAGCGGTCGTGCAGCCGGTTGGGGCGGCCCTGCCAAAATTCTATTTCGAAGGGCGCTACAACGTAGCCGCCCCAGTGTGGTGGTTTGTTTATGGTGCGGTCGCTATACTGTTCCGCAAACCTGCGAAAGCGTTCTTCCAGCTCTTCCCGGCTTTGCAGCTCACTGCTTTGCTCCGAAGCCCAAGCGCCCAATTGGCTGTCGCGCGGGCGGGACGCAAAATAATCAATGGCCTGTTGTTCTTGCAGTTTTTCAACCCGGCCTTTCACCCGTACCTGGCGCTCCAGCACAGGCCAGAAAAAGTTGAGCGCAGCCCGGTCGTTTTTTTCAAGTTGAAGTCCTTTTGAACTGCCGAAATTGGTAAAAAAGACGAACCCTTCGATGCTCAACTCCTTCAGCAAAACTACCCGTGAGTCGGGCTGTCCATCCACACTGGTCGAAAGAACCATGGCCGTTGGCTCATTTACCTTCAAACGGATGGCATCGTCCAGCCAACGACGGAACAACTCAAATGGCTGTCCGGTCAAATCCTTTTCGGAAAGTTCAAATTGCTGGTAGTTTTTGCGTATATCCCTAAGCATTAACAATTTATTAAGATTTTCTTTAGCCTTTTCTCAAACAAGCTTTCGTCCGGACTTGTTTCAGAAGGCAGTAACCAATACAAATTACAACCATGAAAAGTTTATTATCTGTCGTTTTTATATTTGCGGTGAGCCTTAGCTTTGCTGCAAATCCCCAGTTGCAAATCGGGGAGAAGGCCAAACATACCGATGTGAAAATGGAGTGTGTCTCCGGGAAATCGGTATCGCTGACCGACCTGAAAGGAGAGAACGGTCTGGTCATGATTTTTTCGTGCAACACCTGTCCCTTTGTAATTGCCTGGGAAGACCGGTACAACGAGCTGAACAATTGGGCAAAAGAACACGGAGTAGGTTTGGCGTTGCTGAATTCGAACCACCAAAAGCGGAATGACGACGATTCGCTGGAAGCCATGAAAAAACATGCTGCCGAAAAAGGCTACCAGTTCCCGTACCTGGTGGACGACGAAAGCCTGATTGCCAATGCCGTTGGCGGACAAACCACGCCGCACGTGTTTTTGTTTGACAAAGATTTTAAGCTGGTTTATAAGGGCTTGATTGATGACAACTACAAAAGCGCTGAAGATGTTAAGCAAACTTATTTGAAAGATGCCATTGCAAGCCTGTCAGGCGGCAAAACCATTGCAGTTGCCGAAACCAAACCGATGGGTTGCAGCATCAAACGCAAGACCAACTGAAAAAAATACTTGAGACTGGAGGTCGTTTAAGTAGTCATGAGTCGTGTCACCCTGAACTTGTTTCAGGGCCTCAATTTCAGTAAGATGCCGAAACAAGTTCGGCATGACGCTCTGTCGAAAGTGCGTTGACACAGCACTGGCCAATTGCCGGAGAAAAATTAGTTTTTATCTGGCGCTTTTATTTCCAGCCAGGCGCCAAACCGGCTTGTCAGTGAAGGATTGGTGAGCGAAACAAAGCCGTTTGCCAACTTCCCGTCAACGATAAGCGGTGGGTGTTTGTGCCGCATTTCTTCGGCAAAACCGGCATAACTTTCCTTTTGCGAAAAAAACGTTCGGAAAACGCCTTTCGCTTCGGGATGCAGTTGTTTTTCAATTTGTTTACCCACAAGCCCCATCGTGTGGCGCGTGTTCACTTCCAAACAGGGATGAAATTTCAGCATGTCCCTCTCTTTGTAAATCAGGGCATCGATACCGATATATCCCTGGTAAAAGTCGGCATAAGCTGATTTGGCAAGCTCTTCGCAAAGCATTCGGCCAATTTTGTTGATGTCGTTTTCAGAAAAAGGGAACTGACCAAAGTCGGAAAAATGAAGGTGGTGTCCGGTGTACTGACCATTCGGGTTGGTCATGAAAAAACTTGGGCCGAGGTTGTTTGCCTGGCCGTTTTCACCCAGCAAAAACTGAAAAGAAAGATCGCAGATTTTCTCGTGCCACTTTTCTACCATCAGATAAGCCTGCTGTTTTAGGGTGGTTTCAATCCATTGCAGGTTCGATCGGTTCAGGTTTTGTCGCCGAATTACCTGCAATCCGCGCCCGCTCGAACTGTAAGGCGCTTTCAAAACCAAGGTTTCCCAGCGTTTTAGGAGCAACTCAATTTCGGCAATTGTTGTTATCGGCTGGGGCATTTCATCCGTTTGCGGGAAAAAAGGCATCGGGTTTTTACGGATAAAATCAGCCAGAAACTGAGCAGCGGCCTTTCGTCCGTAAAGCTCTTTGAAGGCCGGATGCCAGTCCAGTTTGGCAATTGGATGAAGAAACCGGAAAAAATTCGACTCGGCCGGGCTGTTTCCCCAAGGGCGCACTGTAACGTTTTCAATACCTCTTTCGATCAACCGGGCTTTGACTTCTCCTTTAGGCACAAATTCTGCCGTTGGAAAGCCGAATCCGGCCATTTGATCTGCAAAGCGGGCTGAAACCGGGGTTTCCCTGATCACCCAATCCTTTCCACCTGAAAAAAGCATCATCAGCGGGGCCAGCTCTTCCTCAAATTCGCGAAGTAGGGCAGGGGCTACATAATATGGCGAGCCGTTGGCCACCGCCAATTCGCAGGTGGGGTTAAAGTGAAACAGGGTGAGGTCTTGTGCGTTCAACTTTTTTCTGCAAAAATAGCAAGATGGACCGGATGATTCCTAATTGAGACAGAATGATTGGGTCAGAAATTAATAGTATGCGGCAGTGAAAATTTCTGGTTGTAAATCGGGTAATGGGGCACGTGATTATTTTTACGGATGAATTCGGGCTGTTTCACTGGCGAACTGACTATCTTTGTTAGCCTGCCGCGAGTACACAGGGCAGGCAGGTTTTCGTAAAAATTGGCCAACCATGAAACGGATTTTGTTTTTTCTTCTTTTCCTGATGCCTTTTTTAATGAACGGGCAACCGGGCACATCCAGCAAAAAAGCATTGAAATATTTCAATGAAGCCAGAAATTACTATCAGCAGCAGGAGACCAACAAGGCGCTTGAAAAATTGGCTGCTGCAATCCGCGAAGATCCCGATTTTGTTGATGTTTATTTACTTCAGGCAGATATCTACCAGGAGATGGATTCGCTGGCATTGCAAATTGGCAGTCTGGAAAAAGCGATGACGGTGGATGAAACAAAATTTCCAAAAACCGGCTATGTGTTGGCCAATGCGTATTTCCGTGCCGGGGAATACGAAAAAGCGTGTCAGGCTTTCCATGCTTTTCTTGATCGTTTCGGAAACAGTCCGTTGACCACCAAAGCCAAAGCACAACTGTCGAAGTGTTCCGCTGCATTGGAACTGTTTAACAATCCACGGCCCTTTCAGGCTGAGAACCTTGGTGAAGCCGTCAATACCGAATTTGATGAATACTGGCCCTCGCTGACCATTGACGGGCAAACCCTCATTTTCACCCGGCTTGTACCGGTAGATGGCTTCCGGCATGAGCTGATGCCCCGTTTTCAGGAAGACTTTTTTGAGTCGGTCCGGGTAGGCGGTGAATGGCAGCTTGCCGAACCCATCGTTTCGCTGAATACGATGAACAATGAAGGCGCACAGAGCGTCTCGGCTGATGGCAAGTTGATTTTTTTTACCGCCTGCAACCAGGCCGATGGCTTTGGCAGCTGCGATATTTATTTTACCCGGAATCTTGGAGGAAACTGGTCAATACCGCGCAATGCTGGAGAGCCGGTAAACTCCGGCGCCTGGGAATCGCAGCCGTCCATATCGGCCAATGGCGAATACCTGTATTTTGCCAGCAGCCGGAGAGGCGGTATGGGGGGTATGGACCTGTGGCGATGCCAACTTAAAGGGTTTAGCGAAAATGGGCAGCCCCGTTGGGGTGTGGCTGAAAACCTCGGCGATTCGGTCAACACGCAGGGAAACGAACTGTCGCCGTTCATTCACCCGGACGGAGAAACATTGTATTTCGCCTCTGACGAATGGCCCGGACTGGGCGGCACCGATATTTTTTACACCCGACTGACCGGCGGTTCGGTTTGGCAACGCCCGGCCAATTTGGGCTATCCGATCAATACCGCTCAAAATGAACAAGGAATGATCGTGGATGCATCCGGCCGTGATGCCTATTATTCCTCCAATCGTCCGGAATCACAGGGGCTCGACCTATACCGTTTTGAGCTTTACGACGAGGCACGCCCTGCGCCGGTTACTTACGTCCGTGGCCAGGTAGTTGACCATCGCAGTCAGTTGCCGGTTTGTGCGCGCGTGGAACTGATTGACCTGGAACAGGGACAATTGGTGGCTGAAACAAATTCTTGTATGGAAAAAGGTGAGTTTCTACTTTGCCTTACACTGGGTAAGGAGTATGCTTTCCAGGTTTCATGTCCCGGTTATCTGTTCTTTTCCGAAAATTTTGAGTTGAAGGAGGTTCACTATGCTTATGATCCGGCTAGCCTGACCATCCCGCTCATGCTGGTTGAAGCCGGCAGTGCTGCCGTGTTGCGCAATGTCTTCTTCCAAACCGCATCCTATGAGTTACTTGATCATTCGAAAGCCGAGCTGTCCCGACTGATTGATTTTTTGGAGCAAAATCCTGCAGTAGCCGTTGAAATTGGCGGCCACACCGACAATGTGGGGGGAGTGGCCTATAACGATGAACTTTCGGAAATGCGGGCCAGGTCCGTTTGGCAGTACCTGGTTGATGCCGGCATTCCCGAAACCCGCCTCAGCTACCGGGGATATGGAATGTCGCAACCGGTGGAAACCAACGACACAGAGGAAGGCCGTTCGCGTAACCGCCGTACCGAATTCAAAATACTGAAAGTGGGAGAGGAGTAGTTTCTTGTGAGCCTATTCGATGTGGATCAGCTCGAATGAGAGGTCGGTTTTGTTAATGCCTTCCACTTTGTAAAGCGCTTTAAAATCGGTCAGCCCAAGCGGTTTTAGTTGTTCTTCCTGAAATTTCTTCAGGTAATCGGTTTGGGTCAGCTGCTTAACGGTTGATATATTGCCAATATCCTGGCTCGAAAGGAAAAGCAAGAAACGGTTGTCTGAATAGCCAGAGGCGTTGATGACCAGGGCATAATCTTCTTCTTTCAGTCTGTCGGTGTATGCTTCGTAAACCCTCGCACACGGATCGTTTGAGATGATGTACGGAATGGAGGCATTGGAAATGCTGAAAGAAAAGCTCATTTCGCGCATCAAATTTTCAAAAATTCCCATGTTTTTGTAGTTCCCGATAAAGATGATGTTGAAATCCTTCAGATCGGCAGGTTGAATATCGGACAGCAGTTTTACGTCAATTTCGCCGCCGGTTTGGGCAAATACCTTGTAAATATCGCTTTCGCAGAAGGCCGCCATTTTCGACAGATAGGTGAGATTCGATTTGGAAATCGTTTTGATCAATTCCGGCTTCTTGTCGAGCAAATACTCGTAATCTGCTTCCGAATTAATCGAAAAGTCGCGATAAACGCCTGTTCTGCCGGTTGGTAACATGCCATTAAAAACGAAATAGTCTCCCAAAACCAATAACGTTTTTTTCTTATTTTGGGCCATTTCGTGCCAAATGGGTAACTGCCTAAACTTATTCGGATTTTCGCGATTGCCCGTCAGAAGAAAAAAAAGTGCTGCCAACAAGCCCGCCATCGAAAGAAGAAAAGGGATCAGATAGCTTCGCTGCTTATTTTTAGCAAAGTCCTTCGGCGTTTTAAAACGTACCGTGTATTTCCCGCGTTCAATCTCGAAAATGACAGGATCTTTTGCTCCTTCATTCTCATAATACTCCGTCAACTTTTTGCGTACATGATGAATGTAAACCCGGATATTGGAATCCTGTTTGGCCTCAGGATCGTATTTCTTACCGAATAACTCAACGCCGATGGTGAATTCTTTCGGATTTTTCTCTTCCAGCGAGGCGTGGACCAGGTACTCCAGTAAATCGCAGCTAATTTTGGATTTGCGAAAGTGCCTGCTTTGAAGTACTTTTTCTAAATGACTATTTATTAGGTTTCTGTCCAACTTTATAGGTCTAATATTAACGGTACTTATAACGGTTATAAAACCAGTTTTGCGCTAACAAATGTACCTAAAAAATGAGAATTTCCTAATTTCACCCTGCTCCCACAAATGGGGAAATAACTAATACCAATAAAAAAATGAAACGAATTACACGATTTATCCTTTTGATTGCTGCCTGTGGGTTTGTGACCCATGCTTCAGCAGATGGATGGACCAACTTGTTTAACGGGAAAGACCTGACCGGATGGAAACAATTAAATGGTAAGGCAAGGTACGAAGTAATAAACGGCGAAATTGTGGGCACCACCGTGCCTAATACGCCCAACTCGTTTTTGGCTACCGAAAAAAATTACGGTGATTTTATTTTAGAATTGGAATTGCTGGTTGACAATGAGATGAACTCCGGTGTTCAATTCAGAAGTATAAGTTCTGCAGATTATGAGGATGGCCGTGTTCATGGCTATCAATGCGAAGTGGATCCGGCAGCGCGGGCCTGGAGCGGCGGCATTTACGATGAAGCCCGGCGCGGCTGGTTGTATCCACTCGATCAGAATCCGGCAGGAAGGACCGCTTTTCGCCGTGGCGAATGGAACCACTACCGTATTGAGGCCATTGGCAATTCAATACGTACCTGGGTGAATGGAGTCCCCTGTGCTGACCTGGTGGATGACATGACCGCCGAAGGCTTTATCGCCTTGCAGGTACATTCCATCAATGATGCATCGCAGGCTGGAAAGCAGATTAAATGGCGGAACATCCGGATTCAAACGGAAAATCTCAAGCAAAGTGCCTGGACTGATATTCCGGTGGTCAATTTGGTCCCGAATTATTTGTCGCCACAGGAGCGTGCCCAGGGATGGGAGCTTCTTTTCGATGGCAAAACAACAAAAGGTTGGCGAGGCGCCGGTAAGGATGATTTCCCTACTAAAGGATGGAAGGTGCAGGACGGTGTGTTGATTGTTGAAGCTGCCGAAGGCGCTGAATCCGGAAATGGCGGCGACATTGTTACAGTGGAAGAGTATTCGATGTTTGAATTGAAACTCGATTTCAAAATTACCGAAGGCGCCAATAGCGGGATAAAATACTACATAACGGAGAAGTATGGTACCTCGCAGTCAGCTATTGGACTCGAATATCAAATCCTGGACGATGAGAAGCATCCCGATGCCAAAATGGGTACTGATGGGAACCGCACCATTGGCTCGTTGTACGACCTTATTCCTGCCCATAAAAACAAAATCGTTAACAAACCCGGTGAATGGAACCAGGCCCGTTTGGTGGTAAGTGGTATTCGCAAGGATGAGTGGCTGAAGGGAAATAATCTGGAAACCGGTGAATTTTCAGGGTCGCATGTCGAACACTGGCTAAACAACCGGAAAGTACTCGAATATGAGCGAGGGACACAGGCGTTTTATGCCTTGGTTGCCCGAAGCAAATATGCCCAATGGGAAGGATTTGGCGATTGGCAATCAGGCCACATCCTGCTTCAGGATCATGGCGATGAAGTCCATTTCAGAAGTATAAAAATCAGGAAACTAAACTAATTGAACTATGAACAACGCAAAACGAATCAGCTTTTTTTTGCTGCTTGTTTCGGTTTTGATGTTATCGTCCTGTCAAAGTGGGCAGCATGCAGATGAACAAATAATTAAGAAAAGTGTAAAATTTGAAATGGGTGTAGCTTCCTACACCTTCCGCAAATTCCCGATCGATACCATGCTGACCTTTATGCAGCAACTGGAATTGAAGCATTTGTCGCTAAAAAGCTTCCACCTGAGGCTGGATGCAACGGATGATGAAATAGCCGAGTTGGTGCAGAAATGCAAAAACTCCGGGATTGACCTGTATGCTGGAGGTGTTATTTACATGACAACCGAAGCGGAGGTTGACCAGGCTTTTGAATATGCAAAAAAAAGCGGGATGCGGATGATTGTCGGCGTGCCCAATCACGAATTGCTGCCCTATGTTGAAAATAAAGTGAAGGAGTACGACATTCAGTTGGCCATTCATAACCACGGACCCGGCGACAAGCTGTATCCAAGCGCCGAAAGCGCCTATTTACTGATAAAAGATATGGACCCGCGCATGGGATTGTGCGTGGACATTGGCCACACCAAGCGCATTGGTCGCGATCCGTCGCAGGATGTGAAAGACTATTTCGACCGGGTGCTTGACATTCACATTAAAGATGTGACCAAGGCCGACCACGACGGAACAACCTGCGAAATAGGCCGGGGTGTCATCGATATTGAAAGCTTTCTGACTGATTTGATAGAGCTGGAATACGATGGCATTGTTTCATTCGAATACGAAAAAGATGGCGACAACCCCTTTGCCGGATTTGCCGAATCGGTTGGCTATGTCAGGGGCGTTTTATCAACGATACAATAACCTAAAACCAAGTATAATGAGTTCAAACAGAAGAGATTTTTTGAGAAAAGCGGCTGCGGGTGCAGCCGGGATTACGTTGGGCACTTCGGCCTTGGGCATGTCTGCCAAAAGTTACAGCCGTATTGTTGGCGCCAACGATCGCTTGAGTGTAGCCCTCATGGGCTGCGGACGGCGGGTAGGGGCATTTTATCTGGCCATCATCGATAAAAAGAATAATGTCGATCTTGCATACATCTGCGATGTGATGAAAAAACAGCGTGAACGCGTTGCCAAGGACCTGACCGGAAAGGTGAGCGGTAAAGCGGCCTTAGTGAACGACATTCGCGAAGTGTTTGCCGATCCGAAAGTGGATGCCATTTTTAATGCCACGCCCGATCATTGGCATGCCCCCGGCACCTGGATGGCCATGCAAGCCGGAAAGCATGTTTACATTGAAAAACCATGCAGTCACAGTCCGCAAGAAGGCGAGCTATTAGTGGCCTTCCAGCAAAAATTTGGCAAGGTAGTGCAAATGGGGAATCAGCAACGATCGTCTCCCGAATCAATCGAAATCATCAGCGAAATACACAACGGTGTGATTGGAAATGCCTACCGCGCGGTGGCTTTTTATTCCAATAACCGGGGTGAAGTGCCTGTGCCTAGAATAGCGCCTGTGCCCGAAGGATTGGACTGGGACTTGTGGCAAGGCCCGGCCCCGCGCGAGGAATACCGTCACAACACCTGGGACTATAACTGGCACTGGTACGGTTGGAACTGGGGAACAGCCGAGACTGGCAACAACGCCACCCACGAGCTCGACATTGCGCGCTGGGCGTTGCAGGTGGAATATCCCGAATTTGTGGAAGTACAGGCCGCTAAACGTCATTTTAAAAATGATGGCTGGGAAATGTACGATACAATGGATGCCAGTTTCCGTTTTCCGGAAAACAAAATCATCGTTTGGGACGGGAAAAGCCGCAACGGTTATAACACCTACGGCTCCGATCGCGGCACCATCATTTATGGAACCGAAGGAACTGTTTTTGTCAATCGTAGTGGTTACAAGCTCTTCGACCGTAGCGGAAAACTCGTCCGCGACAGCAAAGCTGCCAGTAACGAAGCCGGCACTGCGCTTGGCGGTGGCGGCGACATGACCGATACCCACGTGGTGAATTTCTTTGATAATATCCGCGGAAAATCAAGCCAGTTGAATTCGCCGATTGATATGGGCGCCGTCAGCCAAATGCTGGTTCACTATGCCAACATTTCCTACCGCATCGGTAAATCGTTTGATGTGAATACCGAAAACGGTCACATTTTCGACCGCGAGGCCATGAAGTTGTGGTCGCGCGAGTACGAACCCGGCTGGGAGCCGAAACTGTAAAAATTCTGATTCATCAGTTATCTCACAATCGTAAATGGCCTCCTGATTTCAGGGGGCTTTTTTTATGAAAAATCACCCTTCCAATGACTAATTGCAATTCCAAACCAAATTGAGAGTACCTGAAAAACAATTTATCTGTCGTGATTTGTGAAATGGGAAGTTTATACGCAATTAAATAGAAATCAGATATTTGTGCATTATTTTTAAACATAACACTTGTTAACAAGTTTAACTATTTAGAAGCTGATTAAATTCAATAGTTGCCTGGGTAATCTGGTCTTTCCTTAATAAATTTGGGACACCATAATCTTTAACTATTCATCCATGAGAAAGCAACTATCTGTAATACTTCTTCTTATTTTAAGTGCTGTTGCACTGAATGCCCAAACTCCGACTCATTGGCGGGGTGACAATTCCGAGGGTAAATATTCCGCCCCCAACTTATTGGCCGAATGGCCGGCCACCGGTCCTGAAGTGCTTTGGCATTTCGACGGGTTAGGCGAAGGCTTTTCGAGCCCCTCGTTTGCCAACGGGAAAATCTATTGCACGGGAATGACTGATAATACCGGGTACCTTTATATTTTCACTGAAAACGGCAAATTGGAAAAGAAACTGACCTACGGAAAGGAATTTGAAGTAAGCTATCCCGGCGCACGGACCAGCCCTACTATTGTTGGCCAAATGGCCTATTTGGTGTCGGGTTATGGCGAAATAATTTGCCTGGACCTGGAACAAGGCAACCTGGTATGGAAAAAAGCGCTGGACAAAGATTTTGGCTCCGAACATCTACGCTGGGGGTTCAATGAAACGATCCTGGCCGACGGTGACCGGCTCTATTTTACACCGGGAGGAAAAGAGTTTAATCTCATCGCCCTCGACCGCATGACCGGAAAACTGATTTGGAAAAGCGCTGGTAAAGGCGAATCAGCAGCTTACTGTACTCCCAAACTGGTAAAACTACCCGGGCGGAACATTCTGGTTACACATACTGCAAACGTGATAATCGCTGTTGATACTAAAGATGGCAAACTGCTGTGGAGCTATCCGCATCCCAATCAATACAACATTCATCCCAATACACCTATTTTTCAGGATGGCGCTTTGTATTGCTTCAGCGGTTACGGTCAAGGCGGTGTGAAACTATTGTTGAGTGAAGATGGTTCATCGGTTACAAAAGCCTGGAGTACCAACAAGATGGACAGCCAAATGGGCGGCGCTATTTTAACGAATGGTTACCTGTATGGTTCGGGCCAGAAATCGCGTGGCTGGTTCTGCCTGGATTGGAAAACCGGCGAAGAAAAATGGAACTCCACTGAATTGGGAAATGGCGTAATTATCATGGCCGGCAATAAATTAATCCTGTACACCGATCGCGGCGAACTGGCTCTGGTAAATCCAAATCCGACTAAATTAGATGTCATTTCAAAAACAAAGGTTGAAATGGGTACGGCCCAACATTGGGCGCATCCGGTGGTACATAACGGCATTCTGTACGTACGCCACGGAAACGTATTGATTGCTTATAAAATTTCGGCATAACCCGGTTGTTCCGGGGAAATAACTTATGAAAACATTAAAACCAATTAAATGAAGCGCTCCGCTATTATTCTTTTTACTCTTTTGTTGGGACTTTCTGTAGATGCCCAAATCTTTCAATTCCGTGGTCCAAACAGGGATGGAAAATTTACCGAAACCGGCTTGTTGCAGACCTGGCCCGAAACTGGTCCCGAGCGATTGCTCGAATTTGAAGGGATTGGCAAAGGATATTCATCTGTCATTTCAAACGGGAAATACATTTATGCCACCGGCATGATCGATACGCTGGATTACCTGACCTGCCTCGATTTTGAAGGGAACAAAAAATGGCAAGTGCCTTACGGCGAATCCTGGAAAAAATCGTTTCCCGATACCCGCAGCACACCCACCATCGAAGACGACCGGATTTATTTGGTCAGCGGCATTGGCGAACTGGTTTGCCTGAATGCTGAAACCGGCGCCATCAACTGGAAAGTGAATGTTGACCGGGATTTCAAAGCCGACTGGCACATCTGGGGCGTTTCGGAATCGGTGTTAATTGTGGATGACAAAGTGATCTGTACACCAGGAGGGACCGAAACCTCGGTGGTTGCTTTCAACAAAATGACAGGTGAAAAAGTATGGGAAACCCCAAGCGCGGGCGGACAACGCTCGTACGCTTCCCCAACCTTGTACACGTTGGATGGGCGGCGCTATATTTTGGCCGTTACCGCCACAAACCTGCTGGTAGTTAATCCGGAAACGGGCGAAGTGAAAATGACCTATCAATATTATGAGCACGAAAAATGGTCGGACCAGCCAGGGTTGATCTGGACTAATATTCCTTTGTTTAAAGGCGATGAGATTTTTCTGTCGATGGGATATGATTATCCGGCCAAAATGTTGAAGGTGAATGAAAATCAGGATGGATTTACAGAAGTATTTACCGATACCATTTTCGATAATCACCATCACGGGCTCATCGAACTGGATGGCTTCATCTACGGCTCGAACTGGGAAAACAACCGAAAAGGTAACTGGTTGTGCATGAACTGGAAAACCGGGGGAATAACCTATAATCAGCCCTGGAACACCAAGGGGGCCATCGTTTTTGCCGATGGCTTACTGTACATCTATGAAGAACAAAAAGGTAATGTGGCCATTGTCAAGCCCGATCCTTCCGGCTTTCAGGTTATCAGTTCATTCCAAATACAAAAGGGAAGCGGCCCCCACTGGGCGCATCCGTATATTTTGGACGGAAAGCTGTTTTTGCGGCATGGCGAAGTGTTGATGGTGTATAACTTGAAAGAATAAGGTGAACGGAATATTGAAAAATATACTGGTTGGAGGAATCGCCCTGGCAGGAATCGCATCGTTTGTTTTTTGGTTGACCAACGATCCGACCAAAGCTTTTCAGGCGAGCATGCCGGGCGAAGACAACCGTCAGGCCGGCAACCTGGTGCAGGAAATCGTCAATATCGGCGAACATTTCAATCTGTTTGAACATTCGGCGCCCGAAATGAAGGGCACCTGGCCACGTTTCCGGGGCGAGAACTTCGATAATATCGTTAGCGAAAAACAAAACCTGAAAGACAGTTGGAAAGCCGATGAACCCGAGGTGTTGTGGTCGGTCGAATTGGGCGAAGGGCACGCCGGCCCCGCTATTTACAAGGGGATGGTGTATTTGCTCGACTACGACGAGGAGAAACGCGAAGACGCCTTGCGCTGCTTTTCGTTTGCCGACGGGAAAGAAATCTGGCGACGTTCCTACGAAATCCATGTCAAGCGAAACCACGGTATGTCGCGTACCGTACCTGCTGTCACCGAAGAGCACGTGGTCACCATCGGCCCGAGATGTCAGGTCATGTGTGTCGATCGGCTGACCGGCGATTTTAAGTGGGGGCTCGACATGATGAGCGAATACAACACCGAAATTCCGCAATGGTACACGGCCCAATGTCCGCTGATAGACGGCGATAAGGTAATCCTTGCGCCGGGAGGCCGGGCCATTATGATCGCGGTGGACATTCACACCGGCGAAGTGCTTTGGGAATCCCCGAACGAGATGCAATGGAAAATGTCGCACTCGTCCATATTGCCCATGACCCTGAATGGCCGCAACATGTATGTGTACAGCGCTGCCGGAGGGGTGTGCGGCGTAGCAGCCGACGGGCCGGATGAAGGTAAAATACTTTGGCAAAGCAACGCCTGGAATCACTCGGTCGTCGCGCCTTCGCCGGTTATCTTCGACGATGGGCGTGTTTTCCTGACCGCAGGCTACGGGGCAGGTAGCATGATGATAAAAGTGGTTCCTGATGGCGATCAATTCCAGGTAGAAGTGCTGACCGAATATTCGCCCAAAGATGGACTGGCCTGCGAGCAGCAAACGCCGGTGATCTGGGAAGGGCACATGCTCGGCATCCTGCCCAAGGATGGCGGGGCCAACCGGAACCAGTTGGTGTGCGTGCATCCCGACGATGTGCAGAAAATTATATGGGCCTCGGGCAAAACCACGCGTTTCGGATTGGGGCCTTACCTGATCGCCGATGGGAAAATGTACATCCTGAGCGACGACGGAACACTGACCATGATAAAACCCGACACGAAACAATACATCCAGCTGGCGCAGAAAAAAATCATAGACGGGCACGATGCATGGGCGCCGCTGGCCATTGCCGACGGGCGTTTGCTGATGCGCGATTCAAAAACCATGGTGTGCCTGGACATCGGAATGCAGTGATTTCTTGAAACTTGGAACTTGTCCGCCAGCTGGCGGATGAAACCTGAAACCTGAAACTTGAAGATGAAGAACCGGAAATATATCAACCTGATCCTAACAATCTTGGCGATAACCATCGCTAGCATGATTGTACGCGATTTTTTGGTGAACCGCAGGGGAAAAAATATTGAAAATCCCTATGCCTTTGACGTTAGCGAATTCGCACAAGTCGATTCCTCGGAAGTTATTTACAAAGAAGTAAAAGCCCTGCGCCTGTCCGTTTCTGAACCGAAGGGGATTGCATACCACGATGGGGTCATTTATGTAATTGCCGACAGCAGTCTGATTCAACTGAACGAATCCGGACAGTTAATAAAACAAATACAACTGGAAGACTCGCCAACTGCTATTGCCGTAAACGGATCGGTTTGGCTGGCTTTTTCAAACAAGGTGGCACAATTGGATAAAAACGGAACTGGAATTAGCAGTTGGGAGGATTACGGTGCAAGGGCGGTAATCACGTCACTGGCTGTCTCGAACCAATACGTGTATGTGGCCGATGCCGGAAACCGCGTGGTTTATCAATGTCGGTACGACGGGGAGCTGGTTCGCCGTATTGGTGAAAAAGATGAGCAAAAAAGCGTGCCCGGCTTCGTCATTCCCAGCCCGTATTTCGATGTTGCTTTAAGCGAAGAAGGTTTTTTATGGGCAGTGGACCCCGGTCGTCACAGCCTGGAGAATTTCAATGCCGACGGTGCCATTCGAACTTCCTGGACGAAATCATCGGTGAAAACCGAAGGATTCAGCGGCTGTTGCAACCCGGCCCATATGGCCATCATGCCCGGGAATTCATTTGTTACCAGTGAAAAAGGAATTGTTCGGGTGAAGATTTACGACCAGCATGGTGAATATGTTGGGGTAGTGGCATCGCCCGATCATTTTGACGAAAATTCGTACGCGCCCGACGTATGCATAGATGATAATAACCGGGTGATTTTGCTGGATTTCAACCGGAAACAAGTGCGCATTTTTGAACCTTTAAACCACGAATAATGGATCGGAGAACATTCATTCAGTCATGCTTGCGCGGTGGTATTTTGACCGGTCTGGCGGGAGGCGTATTGTTGCTGGCCAAACAAAATAAGATAGATTTCACCTGCTCTGCCGATGGGGTGTGCAAATCGTGCAGCGCCTATTCGAAGTGTGAGTTGGAAAAAGCCAAAGAAAGCCGAAAAGATGAACGATAAAAAAACATCCAAACCGACCAACCGGCGCGAGTTCATCCAAAAAGGAATGCGGGCCACGTTGGGACTATCACTGGCCGGACTGGCCGGAGTTGCTGCCTTTAAAGCCAGTGCCGATGATTACGTTTGGCAGATCGATCCGTTTAAATGTGTATCGTGCGGGCGCTGTGCCGACTATTGTGTGGTGACGCCTTCTGCCGTAAAATGTGTGCATGCTTACGATTTGTGCGGCTACTGCGATTTGTGCGGCGGCTACCTCAAGCCCGATGCGAATGCCCTGTCAACTGCGGCAGAGAACCAACTGTGCCCCACGGCAGCCATCAAACGCAAGTTTGTGGAGGATCCGTATTTCGAATATGAAATTATCGAGGAACTGTGCATTGGCTGTGCCAAATGCGTGGAAGGATGCTCGGCGTTCGGGAACGGTTCGCTGCACCTGCAGGTGCGACACGACTTATGTGTCAACTGCAACGAATGTTCCATTGCCCGGGTGTGTCCGGCCGACGCTTTTCAGAGGGTACCGGCTTCCAGTCCTTACCTCATAAAAGGCGATTTTAGTGTCGGAAATTCAAGTTCTAACCCTGCCTAATCCATTTGAATGAACCGCTTTCAGAAAATATTTTATACGCTTTCGGCTTTTTTTATGAGCCTGACGGTTTGGGCGCAACAGCGTTTCCCGAAACCCGAATTCGAAACGGGCTACGTGCAGCCGCCCACCTCGCAACCTGCGGCGCGGCTGCTTTTTCTCGAATATCTCGATGTGTTTGTGCTCGTGGCGGCGTTGGCCGTAGCCACTTGGTTTGTGGTGAAGAAGCGATCGCGTCAGGGCGTGCTGTGGACGTCGGTCTTTTCCCTCTTGTACTTTGGCTTTTACCGTGAAGGCTGCATTTGTTCGATCGGCGCCATCCAGAATATGGTGCTGGCCATTTTCGACCCAAGTTATGTGCTGCCCTTCACTGCCTTGCTGTTTTTTATCATTCCGCTGGTGGTGGCTCTGTTTTACGGACGTACATTTTGTGCCGCCGTTTGTCCCTTGGGTGCCATTCAGGATTTGGTGGCCTTTCGTCCGATCGAATTGCCCAAATGGCTGCAAAAAATTCTCGGGCTGATCCCGTATTTATACCTCGGACTGGCCGTATTGTACGCCGCCACACGCTCCGAATTCCTGATCTGCCGCTACGACCCGTTTGTGGGGCTTTTCCGCTTCGATGCCGAATTTCAGATGTTGCTGCTGGGGGCTTTGTTCCTGTTGGTGGGCGTTTTTGTGGCCCGCCCATATTGCCGCTTCTTTTGTCCCTACGGTGTGCTGTTGGGGTGGATGTCCACTTTCTCGAAAAAACACATGACTATTACCCCGACACATTGCATTCAGTGTAAACTGTGCGCCAATTCGTGCCCGTTCGGCGCCATTGACGAGCCGGTGGAGGAGCAGGGAAACCGCCGCTCCAACGTGCAGCGGCTGATGGCCTACCTGCTGCTTGTTCCGTTGTGGATGGGCATTGGCGGATTGGCCGGGTCGATGGTGCATGTGCCGCTGGCCAAATTCAATAAAACGGTTTATTTGGCCGAACAGCTGGTGGCTAACCCCGAAATCAAGCAAGACCAGAATAACATTGATGCACGCACTTTCATGCAAAAGGGGAAAACCATGGACGAGCTGGTGACCGAAGCACAGGCCATCCGCAGCCAATTTTACTGGGGAGGATGGCTCCTGGGCGGATTCATGGGATTGGCGATTGGACTGACGCTGGTAAAACTGTCGTCGCACCGAAACCGAAACGATTATGTACCCGATAAAACCAATTGTTTAAGCTGCGGACGATGCATGGATTATTGTCCGGTAAAAAACTAAAAAGACAACGATGAACCTGACCGTAAAAGATAAAATGAACCTGGCCCGAACGGTGGCCTGGATTGTTGCTGTATTTTGTTTGGTAATTAGCGTGATGCTGATTGCCAACTATTTCCAACTAAAGACCGTTGATCCACTCGAAACCCCTGCCTTGCAAAGCCTGGTTGAACGGCTGCGACAAGATCCGCAGGATGAAGCATTGAAGAATGATATCCGCGCGCTCGACCTGATGATCCGTAAAGCTTATTTTACCAACCAGTGGCAAATCCGCACCGGTTCGTGGTTGCTGGTGTTGGGCGTGTTGGTTTATGTGCTTTCCATCCGGTACCAAAAGTCGCTCCGCCCCGAATTGGAAGAGATGGAAAGCATCCGCAACGACGCTTTTCTCGACAAACAGCTCGCCCGCAAATCGCTGGTTTATTCCGGTGCAGGTTTGTTTGTACTGGCGCTGCTATCGGGCTTCTTTTCCAATAATATTCTGGATGAATATGTGCCGAAGGCCATCGTCCAGGACCAGCAATCTTCGCCGGGTGTCGAAGTGGTTGATGTATTACCGCTTGAAGAAAGCGCTGTGGCTGTTGGAGAGGCAACCGAGGAGACGGAAACGGCCCCGGAAGAAGATATTCCGAAGGTTCGTGAGGAAGAAATCAAGACTGCTGAGGCTCCTGCAAAAAAGGTCGTAGCCATTCCTTCGCAAGATCAAATCCGAAGCAATTACCCGTATTTTCGCGGACCGGAAGGAACCGGGATTACCTATAAAACCAATGTGCCCGAAAAGTTTGACGGCGCATCGGGTGAAAAGGTTGTTTGGAAAGTAAAAGTGCCCAAGCACGGCTACAATTCGCCTATCGTTTGGGGCGATCAATTGTTTGTGTCGGGGGCCGACAACACGGCAAGGGTGGTGTATTGCTACAACAAAAACACCGGCGATTTGCTGTGGGAGGCCAACGCCGACCAGATTCCGGGCTCGCCTGCCACCATGCCGAAAGTTACCGAAGACACTGGCTTGGCTGCCCCGACCCTGGCCACAAACGGTTCGGCTGTATTTGCCATTTTTGGCACGGGCGACCTCATTGCGCTCGACATGGCCGGGAAACGCCTGTGGGCAAAAAACCTGGGGGTCCCCGACAATCATTACGGGCATTCCTCGTCGCTCATCATCTATAAAAACAAACTCATTGTGCAGTACGATACCAACCGGGGCTCCAAGGTGATGGCCTTGTCGGTGGCCGATGGTTCGCCCCAGTGGGAAACCCAGCGCAATGTAAAAATTTCGTGGGCATCACCAGTGCTGGTTACGGTAGGGAACAAACAACAGTTGATAATGAACGCCGAACCTTTGGTTGCCGGCTACGACCCCGAAACCGGAAAGGAACTGTGGACCGTGGATTGTATGATGGGCGAGGTTGGACCATCAGTGGGCTATGCCAATGGCATCGTTTATGCCGCTAACGAGTATGCAACGCTGGCAGCGATAAAGCTTGGCGAAGAGCCCGAAATTGTTTGGGAAGACAGCGAATACCTGCCCGAAGTGGCCAGTCCGCTGGCAGCCGACGGATTGCTGATCATTGCCACCAGTTACGGCGTGGTCGCTTGTTACGATGCCCTTGACGGCACCAAATTCTGGGAGCAGGAATACAGCAATGGCATTTATGCTTCGCCGGTTTATGCCGATGGAAAAGTATATATCATGGACATGGGCGGCAACCTGCATGTGGTGAAAATGGCGAAAGAATATCAGTTGGTTGCCGAATCGAAACTGGGTGAGAAATCGGTTTGTTCGCCGGTATTTGCCAATGGAAAAATGTACCTGCGCGGTTTCGACCACTTGTATTGTATCGGAAAATAAACAAGATGACAGCAGAAAATCAACATATCATCGCGGTGGTTGACGAGATCGTCAAACAGAAAGGGAACACGAAAAAATCCGTGATCCCGATTTTGCAGGCCATCCAGGACCAGTTTAACTATTTGCCCGAAGAAGCCCTGCGTCATGTGTGCGAAACCACCGAAATCACCCCTGAAAACATCACCGGTGTAGCCTCGTTCTATTCACAGTTCCGCATGGTGCCGGCAGGGCAGCACCTGATCAAAGTGTGCGTGGGGACGGCCTGCCATGTGAAAGGCGCCATGCAGGTTTACGATTCGTTTAAACGTCATTTCAAGCTTTCAGGTGCCGAAGAAACCGACCCGTCCGGTACATACACCCTGGAGAAGGTATCGTGTCTGGGCTGTTGCACCTTGGCGCCGGTCGTTCAGATTGATGATGTAACCTATGGACATGTCACTTCGGATAAAATTGAATCTGTCCTGAAAGATTTTGAAAGTCAGGTAGGGAAAGTAGGCAAAAAAAGCAAGTTCCGAAATGCCGACGGAACTGAATTTCAGGGTGAAATCCGGATCGGGTTGGGCTCGTGCTGCGTGGCCAGCGGCAGTCAGGATGTGCAAAAAGAAATTGAGCGGACGATTGCCGGCACCGGCATCAACCTTCACCTGAAAAATGTGGGCTGCGTGGGCATGTGCCACCAGGTGCCGTTGGTGGAAGTGATCGACGAAAACAAGAACAGTAAACTGTATGCCAAGGTAAAACCCAACGAGATTGCCGATATCATCAGTGCCCATTTCAAACCGAAACATTTTCTGGATCGCGTAAAGGCCAAGGCATACAACTTCCTTGAAAAAGTACAAACCGACGAGTCGTGGGAAGGGGTTGACCGCTACATGATTGATGTGCGCGATGAAATGGTGTCCAGCTTTTTGGACCGCCAGCTGCCCATTGCCACCGAGCACCGCGGGGTGATCAATCCGCTGGATATGGACGAATACCGCAGCTTTGGCGGCTTCGAAGCGCTGAAAACCATCTTGCAGATGGACCGGCTCGAAGTGATCCGCATGGTGAAAGAAAGCGGGCTGCGCGGTCGTGGCGGGGCCGGTTTCCTCACCGGACTGAAATGGGAACTGGTTGAGAGGGAAAATGCAGAAAAGAAGTACCTGATTTGCAATGGCGACGAAGGCGACCCCGGCGCATTTATGGACCGCATGTTGCTCGAATCGTACCCGTACCGGGTGATCGAAGGCATGCTGATTGCTGCCTTTGCCGTGCAGGCCACGGATGGTTATTTTTACATCCGGGCCGAATACCCGCTGGCCGTTACGCGCATCCGGCAGGCATTGGTCAACTGTCGCGAACAAAAGCTGCTGGGAGAAAATATCCTGGGCAGCAATTTCAACTTCGATATCCAGATTTACGAGGGGGCCGGCGCTTTTGTGTGCGGCGAAGAAACGGCCCTGATGGCTTCCATTGAAGGTAACCGCGGCTTCCCGACCATCCGCCCGCCGTTTCCGGCTCATAAAGGATTGTGGGGCTTTCCAACGCTCATCAATAACACCGAAACCTTTGCACAGGTGTCATACATTATCCGTAAGGGCGAAGAACATTTCAGTTCAATCGGGACCAATCATTCCAAAGGCACCAAGGTGTTTTCGCTGACCGGGAAAGTGAACCGCGGCGGGCTGATCGAAGTGCCCATGGGCATAACCATCCGACAAATTGTGGAAGAAATTGGCGGAGGCGTGCAAAACGGCAAAAAGTTTAAGGCCGTTCAGGTGGGCGGGCCATCGGGCGGCTGCATCCCGGCATCACTGTACGATACGCCAATCGATTATCAGTCGCTGATTGCGGTCGGCGCCATGATGGGCTCCGGTGGACTGGTGGTGCTGGATGAAGACGACTGCATGGTGGACATTGCCCGGTACTTTCTGTCGTTCACCCAAAATGAATCGTGCGGGAAATGCACCTTTTGTCGGGTGGGTACCAAACGCATGCTCGACATCCTGAACAAGATTACCTCAGGGAAAGGAACCAAGAAAGATTTGGATGAACTGAAGTACCTCGCCGACTGGACCAAAAAAGGCAGCTTGTGCAACCTGGGAAAATCGGCGCCAAACCCGATCCTAACTACCCTGCATTATTTTCATGATGAATATGAAGCGCATATTGAAGGACGGTGCCCGGCCGGAAAATGTACGGAAATGATCACCTATTCCATCACCGACGACTGCATCGGCTGTACGAAATGTGCCCAGAAATGCCCGGTGGATGCCATCAAGTTTGAGCCGCATAAAAAGCATACGATCAATACGGAATTGTGTATCAAATGTGATGCCTGCCGCCCGGTTTGCCCGGTGGATTGCATTCTAATAACATAGTTTATTTTGATTATCCTATCCGCAATTGTCGGATAGGGAACAGTATAAATATCTATCGATGCCGAAACAAGTTCGGCATGATGACCTGAAACAACAAATGAAAATGATCAAGCTAAAAATAAACAACCATTCTGTTGAAGTACCCGAGGGAACAACGCTTTTGGAGGCAGCCCGGCAGCTTCGCATCGATATCCCAACCATGTGCCACCTGGAAGGGACGGCGCATTTTACGTCGTGCATGGTTTGCCTGGTGAAAGACGCCAACAACGGACGGCTGATGGCCTCGTGTTCGATGCCCGCTATGGAGGGTATGAACATCATTACGGATGATGCGGAATGTCGCGAATCGAGGAAAGCGGCGCTGGAGCTGCTGTTGAGCGAACACGTGGGCGACTGCGAAGCGCCCTGCCAGCTGGTTTGTCCGGCCCACATGAACATCCCGCTGATGAACCGGCTGATTGCTGCCGGGAACTTCGCGAAAGCCATCGAAGTGGTGAAACGCGACATCGCCCTGCCGGCCATTTTGGGACGTATTTGTCCGGCGCCCTGCGAGGCCGGTTGCCGCCGCAAACAGGTGGATGAGCCAGTTTCTATTTGTTTGTTGAAAGGTTTTACGGCCGACCAGGAGTTACTGAAAGGCGCACCGTTCATTCTTGAAAAAGAAAAGTCGGGTAGGAGCGTGGCCATCATTGGCGCAGGCCCGGCCGGTTTGGCGGCTGCCTATTACCTGAACAAAGCCGGACATCAGGTCGCCATCTTCGAAAAGAATGAAAAGGCTGGCGGCGACCTGCTGAAAATTGAAGAATCCGTTTTGCCCGCCAAAGTGTTGGAGACCGAAATCAATTCCATTCTGAATTCGAGCATTTCAGTTCATTATCAGGTTGAAGTGGATCAAGGGAAATTTCAACAGCTTCAGCAGGAATACGATGCGGTGATTTTGGCCACAGGTGTGCCCAACAATCAGCTGTACGGGTGGGGACTAGTCCTCTCTAAAAACGGTGTCGATGTGGATAAAGAAACATACCAAACCTCAATAAATAAGGTGTTTGCCATCGGCAATGCGCTTCGTCCATCCAAATTGGCTGTTCGCTCTGTCGGGCAGGGAAAAGAGCTGGCATTCATTCTGGACCGGCTATTCCAAACCGAAGAATTGAAAGCCGATCCATCCCGGTTCAACTCGAAATTCGGGAAACTGGCCGAAACGGAATTCGTCGAATATCTGAAAGAATCTGTCGATACTGTCAGGCAGCAAGCCAGCCGGAGCAAAGCGGTTGGTTTCACACAAGAAGAAGCGGTTGCCGAGGCCAAACGTTGTTTGCACTGCGATTGCCGCAACCCGGAAAGCTGCAAATTGCGCGAACTGTCCAACCGGTATGGTGCCGAACAAAAACGATTTCAGTACGATGACCGCCTGCCGGTACGTAAAGAATTTGCTGATTCAACCCTCATTTACGAACCGGCCAAATGTATCAAATGCGGTATTTGCGTGCGGATTACCCAGCAGTATCAGGAAACTTTTGGCTTTTCCTTCATTGGTCGCGGGTTTGATGTTAAAATTGGCGTACCTTTCAACGAAACAGTCGCGAAGGCCTTGGAAAAAACTGCCGGGCTGGTGGCTGAAAAATGTCCCACCGGCGCGTTGGCAAAAGTGAATACAGAAGAGCAGATAAACATCTCTGATACGTCATCCTGAACTTCTTGCCCGTCGGTAGACGGGGTTTCAGTATCCGTTAAAACAAGTTTGAAATGAAAAGGAATACGACAATACTGGTTCTTTTACTCTTCGCAAATATACTGTTCGCACAAAGCGAATGGCCCGTTTTTCGGGGCAACCGGCAATTGACGGGCTCTGAGCATGCAACTTTGCCCGATCAGTTAAAGATGCTGGCCTCCATTCAAACCAACGATGATATCAAAGCTTCGCCGGTTGTAAAAGATGGTATGGTGTATTGCGGATCGACCGATGGTTTTTTTTACGCCTTCAACCTGAACGGTCAGCTGAAATGGAAGTTTGACGCTGAAAACAGCATCGAAGCGCCTGCCATTCTGCTGGACAGTAACGTCATCTTTGGTTCGTTGGACGGATGGCTGTTCTGTCTGAATCAGACCGACGGGACATTGGTGTGGAAATACAAAACCGACAACCAAATCATCGGTTCGGCCAATTGGAACAATATGAATGGAAAAACGGTGCTGGCAGTGGGCAGCTACGACTATTTTCTGCACGGAGTAGATCTGGCCGATGGTAAAAACCTGTGGAAATACGAATCGGACAACTTTATCAACGGGGCGCCGGCCCTGTATAATAATACGGTGGTATTTGGAGGCTGCGATGGTTTTTTGCACTTGGTTGATTTAAAGACCGGTAAACTGTCGAAAAAAATCGAATTGTCAACCTACGTGGCCTCTTCGCCAGCCATTGTTGGTAACGACGTCTATATCGGCGACTACGAAGGCCAATTGTTCTCGATTGACCTGGAGGCCGGTAAAATTAAATGGACTTACAACAATCCTGATAAAAACCTCCCGTTTATTGCTTCCCCTGCGGTGTCTGGAGATTATATTGTTTTGGGAAACGAAGACCGGAATCTGTATTGTTTCAACCGGCTGAACGGAAAACCCGTTTGGAACAAACGTTTATCAAACCGAATCAATTCTTCGTCTGTTATAGTGGGTGAAAAAATCATTACCGCCACGATGGATGGCATGATTTACATGCACCGGCTGAAAACCGGTGAAGAGCTATGGAACTATGAAATTGGCAGCCAAATTGCCGGCTCACCGGCAGTTTACGCCGGAAAAGTGATCATCGGGGCCAACGATGGACGAATCTATATTTTTGGGAGCCTCCCCTAACCCCCGGCAGTTGCCGGGCAGGCTCTCCAAAGGAGGGGAATGTTGGAGGAATTTGTTGTCGTTTTATGCTATAACTTTATATAATTCAGCCATTAATGTAATTTTCTTCTCTTCTGTTGGAAAAATTGGAGGATGTTTTTATGAAAATCGCACACATTATACCGGGTTCAGGCGGCAGCTTTTATTGCGGGAACTGCCTTCGCGACAGCAAATACATGAAAGCCTTGC
Source organism: Mangrovibacterium sp. (assembly GCA_050178015.1). Classification (GTDB taxonomy): domain Bacteria; phylum Bacteroidota; class Bacteroidia; order Bacteroidales; family Prolixibacteraceae; genus Gaoshiqia. The sequence goes on along the minus strand of JBFXGM010000003.1, from coordinate 141,432 downwards.
AGGATATGGGCAAGCAAGTGGTGAAAGTTCCCATGTATTTGCCCTTGTTTGAGGATGCGCATGATTTGAATGAAGTGCCTGTATTTTACGGGGCTGTGGATATTTACTTAAAGCAACGCTTTCCGGTTTTCAGGCACATGCCCGCGTTTGTTGACAAGATGCTGAACTCGAAAACGTTGCTGAACCTGGCTGCCCAAAATGCAGGATCGACCCGCGCCAAAGGCCTGGAAGAAATGACCGTTTCGATGTTGCTGGGTGAAGACGGTCTGCAAAAAGATGAGCTGGAACGTCTGGTCGATTGGCTGAAAAATGAAGCCAAACCGGATGTCGTTCACCTGTCGAATGCTTTGTTGCTGGGGCTTGCCCGGCGCATCAAGCAAAAAATCGGCATCCCGGTGGTGTGCTCGTTGCAGGACGAAGATGTGTGGGTAGATGTGATGAGTGACCAACACCGCGATGAAGTTTGGGAGCTCATGCAGGAGCGGGCCCGCGAAGTGGACGCGTTTGTGGCTGTGAGTCAATTTTATGCCGATGATATGCAAAAACGACTTCACCTGAAAAAAGAACAGTTGTTTGTCAACCACATTGGCGTGGATGCCGCCGATTACGAAGTGAAGGATATTCGAGAAAAGGAACCCATGATTGGTTTCATTTCGCGCATGTGCGAAGAAAACGGATTGGGCATTTTGGTGGATGCCTTTATCCACCTGAAAGAAGATGAACAGTTCCGGCCAGTGAAATTGAAAATTACAGGTGGAAAAACCAATGACGATGCGGCTTTCATCAAAGAGCAAAAGCGAAAAATTGCAGCTGCCCGACTGGAACAAGATGTGCTTTGGGTGGAAGAATTTGAAGGCCCGGAGCGCCGGGAGTTCTTCAACTCGGTGGCCGTGCTATCGGTGCCGGTATTGAACGGTGAAGCTTTTGGCCTGTACCAGCTCGAAGCGCTGGCATCGGGCATTCCGCTCGTACAGCCCGAGCTGGGCGCTTTCCCTGAGGTGTTGGGGTTGTCGGAAGGCGGCATAATTTATCACCCAAACAGTGCTAAAAAACTGGCCAAAGCCTGGAAAAGCATTATTCTGGAAAAAGATAAATTGGCAGAAATGAGTGAAAAAGGCCTGGCAGGTGTGAAAGCCCATTTCGACATTCATAAACAAGCGGAAAAGCTGGTGAAAATTTATGAAAAGGTAGCCCCCTAAATATTTTATTATGCTTGAAGTAAAAGCGTTATCTAAAAGTTTTCTCTCCGGTTCGGGCGAAAAACGGATTATTTTGAACCAGTTGGATTTGATAGTCCAGGAAGGGGAAAGTGTGGCTATTGTCGGGCCATCCGGCTCGGGAAAAACCACTTTGCTCAATATGCTGGGGGCATTGGACATACCTGATTCTGGTGAAATATTTCTGGATGGCGAACCGGTTTTCAATAAAAATGAAAAGGAACTGGCCGAATTTCGCAACCAGTCAATCGGCTTTGTTTTTCAGCTTCATCATTTGCTTCCTCAGTTAAATTTGGAGGAAAACGTGTTGCTGCCGGTGTTGGCCCGACAAAAAAGTATCCGTGATAAGCAGCACGAGCGGGCCAACATGCTGATCGGTAAGCTTGGCATCGGGCCGCTGAAAACGCAGAAGCCCGGGCAGCTTTCAGGCGGCGAATGCCAGCGCACCGCGGTGGCCCGCGCGCTGATCAACCAACCCAAAATCCTGTTGGCCGACGAGCCTACCGGTGCACTCGACCAGCATTCGGCCGACCAACTGGCCGATTTATTGCTTCAACTAAACCGGGAAGAGCAAGTGAGCTTGATTGTGGTGACACACTCGATGGCCCTGGCAGCCAAAATGGACAAAATTTATCAGTTGGTTGACGGAAAACTAAAACTCATTACCACATGAGTACAATCCGGTTTGCCATAAGATCACTCCTACATTATTGGAAACTCAATCTCACCATCATCCTGGGCGTGGCGCTCAGTACGGCCATTTTACTTGGTGCTTTCATCATCGGCGATACGGTGTCGTTCAGTTTAGAACAGCTGACCCTCCAGCGATTGGGAAGGACTAACTGGGTGATCACTGGCGGTGAGCGGCTCTTTCGGAAAGAACTGGCCACTGAATTGGCTTTTGAAAATACCCAAACTACCCCGGTGTTGTTTGCCAATGGAATGGCCGTTTTGGATGGTGGCCGGGCCCGGGCAAACCAGCTGCAGGTTTGGGGTGTGTCCCCCGGGTTTGACTGCTTTGCAGGAACAGACAGTCTGTATAAATTATCGGACGATGACGCTGTTATTAACCAACAGTTGGCAGATGTGTTGGGAGTCCATGTTGGCGAGGAACTGCTGTTGCGTGTCAATAAACTGAGTACTTTTCCGGCAAACACGCCTTTTGTTTCGGCTGATGAAAATACGGTTTCATTCCGGGTGAAAGTGAAAGCCATCGCAACTGCCGATGAAACAGGTAATTTTAACCTGCAGAATATCCAATCGTCCCCCAAAAACATATTCATTTCCATCGATTTGCTAAACCGGCAAATGCAACTTTCCGACAAAGCCAATATTATTATAACCGATTGGGAAGGGAGCAGCCCGGATGAATTATTCGAACTAATTTCAAAACATTGGCAACTAAGTGATTTAAATTTAGAAATACGGGAAAACGATGCACTGAACTATACCGAACTGATTTCGGACCGGGTATTTATTGAACCGGCAGTGGCCCGGAAAGCGTTAACCGAACCGGGAAGTTATCCGGTTTTTACCTATTTCGTCAACCAAATTAAGGGGCAGGAGAAACAAACGCCCTATTCCTTTGTGGCCGGTTTGCCGGATGATAAAACATTGGCAGCTGCGGATGAAATAATAATAACAGACTGGTTGGCTGATGATTTGGGCGCCGGAATTGGAGATTCGCTTCAAGTGGATTATTTTGAAGTCGGGCCGCTCCGCCAGTTGGTTGAAATGACAGCCTGGTTCCAGGTTTCCAAAATTGTGGAGATGAACGGAGACTGGGCCGACAGCAACCTGATGCCCGACATTCCGGGTATGTCGGACGCCGGGCATTGCAGCGACTGGGAAACCGGTGTGCCGGTTGATTTGTCGAAGATCAGACAAAAGGACGAAGCATACTGGAACGAATTCAAGGGGACGCCCAAGGCATTTGTCAGCTTACAGACCGCCGAACGTTTATGGGGCAACCGCTTTGGTTCGGCCACGGCGATCCGGGTGGACGGGCTGAAGGCTGCTGATTTCGAAAAGCATTTATTAACGGGACTAGTACCTTCAGATGTTGGCTTTCAGGCAACAGATGCCCGTTCGGAAGGATTGCAGGCTGCCGGACAAGGGGTTGACTTTGGTGAACTGTTCATCGGGCTGAGCTTTTTTGTGCTCTTTGCCGCCTTGTTACTGGCATATCTGATGTTTCTGCTGTACCTCAATTTTCGTCGGGCCGAAATCGGCACTTTACATGCCATGGGCTTTCTGCCGCGAAAAATAAAACGCTTGTTTTTTGCCGAATCGATTTTTCTGGTCACAGCGGGGATCATGCTGGGTGTGCCGTTGGCGCTGGCGTATAACTCGTTGGTGCTGGATGCGATAAATACCATTTGGCGAGATATTGTGCGCACGTCCATTCTGCATGTCCATATTACGGCAGCAGCCTTGGGCAAAGCAATTGCAATCGTTGCGGGCATCAGTTTGTTCAGTGTATGGCTTGTTCTGCGAAAATTTGCGCACCAGCAAATTGTCAGCGTACAACGTCAGCACGAACAGGAAGCAAAGCCCGGCAGCTGGTCGTTCTTCGCCGGGACGGCCTTGGTTCTGCTTTCCATTTTGTTGTTGTTGATCGAGGGAATTGGTCGCGAAATCAATCCAATGGTTTTTTACATTAGTGGATTTGGACTGCTGCCCGGATTAATTTTGCTGGTGAACAATGGCTTTGTCCGGTTGAACAACTCCGGTGCGAAGGGCTTGTCGTACCGGCATTTTTCGTTTTTATTGATGATGGACGACCGGCGCCGCAATATGCTGGTCATCAGTTTTCTTTCGGTGGGTGTTTTCCTGGTGCTTTCCACAGGGATGAACCGGAAGGATTTGACGGCCCATGCCGAACGGCCTTCATCCGGTACCGGCGGCTTTACCTTTTTCGCCGAAACAAGCTTCCCGGTGTTGCACGATTTGAACAGCCCGGAAGGTCGTTTTGAACTGGGAATTGATGATTTACAGGCCGAGTTTATCCAGTTTCAGGCGGTGCCGGGCGACGATGCCAGCTGCTTGAACCTGAACCGCGTGAGCCGTCCGCGTCTGTTAGGCTTCGATCCAAACTCGCTGGACAAACGGCAGGCGTTTACCTTTGCCACCAAAACCGGCGAACTGGATGCAGAACATCCCTGGTTGTCTCTGAACAAACCACTGCCAAACGGGCAAATACCGGCCATAGCTGACCAAACGGTTATTAAATGGGGATTGGGCAAGTCGGTGGGCGATACGTTGGTTTATCAGAATGAAGCCGGTGAACCGGTCGTGTTGAAATTGATCGGGGGATTGGCTAACTCCGTTTTTCAGGGAAACATCCTGATTGGTGACAGTCTTTTTTACGCTAATTTCCCATCGGTGAGTGGCTCACAAACATTTTTGGTCCAAGCACCGGAACAGGAGGAGGAAACGCTGCGCACCGCTTTCCGGAACTATGGCTTGGAAATCACCCCGGCCAAAGAACGCCTGTTGTCGTTCTATCAAATCGAGAATACCTACCTGAACATCTTTCTGATGCTGGGGGCTTTAGGCTTGCTTATCGGAACCATCGGTTTGGGTATTATTATTTTTCGTAGCATCTTTGAGAAGCAGTCCCAATATGCTCTGCTGGAGGCTATTGGTTTCCGGAAAAATGTGATTAGAAGAATGGTTCTTCATGGTAATTTATTTCTGGTTGTGTTGTCGCTTTGCATCGGATTGATACCTGCCGTGCTGGCTGCTTTGCCCAGCCTCCTTTCCTCGTTATATGCCGGATTGTTGTATTGGAGTTTGATCATCTGTTTTATTGTTCTGTCCAGCGCCTGGCTTTGGGTGTTTATTGGCAACCGCTTGGCTATGAAAGCCAATTTGTACGAAGCATTACGGAATGAATAAGTGAAACCGTGACGAAGGTGAAAGTGGAGATGATATCAAAAAAAATTAACAACTGGATAAGCAAACTCCCATCTCGAATTTATTTTCGCGCATTTTCGACAAAAAAAAACTGCCCCCGGAGGAGCAGTTTTGTGATCGTGTAACACTTTTATTTTTTATTGAAATCTCCAGCGGGGATCACCGGTCGAACTTTTGCCATCGAAAAGTTCGTCTGCGATGGTGAAATCGCCGTTGGCCGGATCGGCAAACAAATCGGTCGATAGTCCCAGGTAGCTGTTCAGTCCGCTGATGGAACTTCCTCCCAGGATGAAGTCGGCGGTTGAATAGCTGTTGGTTACCACCGGTGCGCTCGAAGCCCGGATACCTTTGGCATTGTCGTCAGCCGTATCACCAAAAATACAGTTGGTTACAGCAAATTCGCCAGAAGGGCCGAAACTGCCCATATCCAGGAAATATCTGCCTGACGCGATCATGTTATTAAAGGTACAATCAGCAATAACGATGCTGCTGTTGTTCGATTTGTTGTGGAGGAACATACGGCCAATGTTGTGGAACGTTGAGTTGGTAATGCTGATATTATCAATCACGTGGTTTGCTGCCGAAACATTGATGACGTAATAACTATCCGGCGTATTGTAAACCACACAGTTGTTGATGATCAGATTTTCAATGTATTTATCGGCAGAATCTTTCATCCGCAGCGGCGTATTCCTGTAATCGTGGATCAAACAGTTCGAGAATTCAAGCGTGTTGGTGTTGGTTGTACCGCTCTGGTTGAACAAATAATCGTTAGTACCTGCAGTTGGCGCCCCCGTTGCATCGTAAACAATACCGGACAAGTCCAGATTTGTGAATTTAACGAAGCCGTGGCTGGCGCCCAATTCAATTTGCTTGATGTTCAGGATCGCTTTCTCGTTGCCTGGCAAACCAAAGAAATTGAAATCCACATCGGTTGGCAGCATCAAGGTTCCATCGAACGTGTAGAACGAACCCGCCGGGAAGGCAAAGGTTACCGACGAAACAGTCAATGTATCGAAGGTTTCCTGTGTCAACACGTCGGTTGCCTCCATCATGAACAGCAGGTCGGCATCGGGCACGTCCGGATAGGTGGTGAACGTAGCCGAACCTCTTTGTTTAGTATCATTCAGCAAAAAGGCCACATAGCTGGTTTCGGGCGACAAGCCGCTTACTTTCAACGCACCGCTGGAAATGGCTCCTTCACTGAGTTCAATGTCCACAACAGCGGGTTCATCTTCTGATTCAAAAACCACCAACCGGGTAACAGTAGCACCGGCAGTCCAGCGCAAGTTAACGCTCCGGCTCATGATATCGCCAGGTAAAACGGGCTCCATGATTTGTTCGGCACGTGTTTTAAAGTATAAAGCCGACCAGGCCGAACCTTCTTTGTTTTGGTCCTCAGAAACGGCTTTCACGCGGATTGAGTATGCCGTGTTGCCATCGAGGTTTTCGAGTGTGAACAGGTTAGCTGTGGTATCCAGCGTGGCCACAATATTTTCGAACACGAGGCTGTCCTGGCTCAACTCCACCAAATAGTAGGCCGATCCGGGAATGGCTACAAAATTTACATCGGCAGTGGTGGCAGTAACACCCGTTACGGCCAGGTTTGCCGGGCGGAACATGCGGCTGTACGAGCTGTCCACGTCCCAATCGTTTTTGTCAACACAGGCACTGAACAGCAAGAGTCCGGCCAGTGTCGCAAAAATCAGGTTGATATTTATTCTCTTTTTGAAATTCATTTTTTAAAAGTTTAATGGAGCATCTCTGTTCCTTTCATGAAACAGAAATGCCCGGTTGATTGATTTAGAAATTGTACGAATTCTGAATTGTCCCGTTTGACTGGGTTACAATTTCCTGATAAATCGGGAACAGGTGACGGTTGTTAACTACGTTGTTCAGGCCTGAGCTGTATTTGTCCACAGTTTCCAGATAGATTTCTTTATTGGTATCCGAGAAACCGGTCATCCAGCCAATCGGATCGGCATAGCCGCTGATAATATTATTGCCTTTGTCTTCGTAAAAGTTCACTTCGTTTTCGTTGATGGTTTCCTCGTCATCGTTGTATTTCACAAAGATGGCTTGCGGAATGGTAATTTCCTGGCCCAGTTCGTTGGTCAGGGTACCTTCGTTGATCATACTGCGGAATCCTTCGCGTTGTTTTTCGATTTTATCGCCCAGCAGGTTCCAGCGGATCAGGTCGTATTTGCGGATTCCTTCGCCACCAAACTCGAACATGCGTTCGTTCACAATGGCATTGAAGAAGTCTTCTTTGCTGCCCAGCGCATTAACGTATGCTTCAACTTTTACAGCTTGGTCGGCTTCGCTGAATGCACGGTTGCGAACAGCTTTCAGAGCATCTTTGGCAGCCTGAGTGGGCCCGTTCAGCTCATTTTCTGCTTCGGCAAACATGAGCAGGATGTCGGAGTAGCGCAGCATCACCCAGTTGATGCCGGAACCGATTTTCGATGTAGCGGGAAGGTTGATGTTTTTAAATTCTTCGCTCATCCAGCGCTGATCGTACTTGGCGATGGTCCAGCTGAACGGGTTGCTTACGAAAATTTCCTTCGGAACATTCTGTGGATCGGGTTTGTATTCGTAGTAGGCAACCGAAACGTCGCGGCGCAGGTCGGTCTGGTCGAACTGGTAGAAATAGTAAGGGGTGGTGGAAACCACGTTGGCATTGTTTCCATAGCCATATTTGGTATTGGTGCGGAAACGAACGCCGATTGAATAGCCCACTTCGCTACTGCGCGAAAGCCCCATCGCCACTTCAAACAGGTTTTCGTACGATGACAGGTCCAGGTCGAGGGCACACAGCTTTTTAAACACATCCACATAGTTGGTGTTGAGTTTGTGCGGGCCTTCGTTGATTACTTTAGCTGTGGCATCGCGGGCAATTTCGTAGTAGTAGGTGTGGTTGTCGCCGCGTTCGGTTGGGAAACCGGCCTTATTGCGAATGGAATAACCACCGCGCCACAACGCCATTCGTGCTTGTAAGCCAAGGGCAAATCCTTTGCTCATCCGTTCCGGGGTTGTTCCCCAGTCCATCATTTCAGCTGCGGTTGCCAGGTCTTCGATCATGTATTCCAGGATTTCGTCACGGTCAGCTACAGCCGGATAAAAGTTTGAACCGTCCGAAAGGGTTGGCTCCAGTTTAAAGGGAACATCGCCCCAGTGACGGACCAATTCAAAGTAGAACAAAGCACGCAAAGTCAAGGCTTCGCCGTAGTAATTTTGCATGGCCTTTTGGGTTTCTGCATTCGTGAAAGCGGCGCTTTGCGGGATTTCGGCAATGGCCAGGTTGGCGCGTTCAATGGCTTTGTACAGCGCTTTCCAGGTGCGGTCGAGGTGGCCTGCCCAACTTGGAGTGGCCGTGTAATTACTGATCCCGCGGTTGCCTTGCTGATTGAAGGAATTGCGGTCGGCGCCAACGATTTCGATATCCGAGTTTTCGCTGTACATCAGTGCCATGCGCGACGAGTACATTTCGTCGAGGGTCATCACCGAGTAAATACCCATGATGGCCGAGTTGGTGTAAGCCGGCGTAGAGAAGACCACGTCGCTGGTATATTCTGAATCGGAAGTCTGCTCCAGGAAATCGGTACACGACGCGAAGCCCAGAGTCAGAACGGCTAAAATTGCTATTAGAAATTTATTTTTCATCATTGTGCTTGAAATTAGAATGATAAGTTAACACCAAAAACATACTGACGGCTGCGCGGATACGCTGAATAGTCAACCGACGGGGTCAGTGGAGTGCTCCTGCGGGTATCTACTTCGGGGTCGAAACCGGTGTAGTTGGTCCAGATGGCCAGGTTGTACCCGGTGAAGTAGAAGCGCAGACTGCCTTTGTTTTCGCCGGCATTCCAGCTCAGTGGCAGGGTATAACCAAGGGTAACGTTGTTTAAACGCAGGAACGAACCATCTTCAATGGCATACGAATGAAGAGCGGTAGTGGTGTGCAAAGGCATCCACATGCTCTTGCCTTCGTTCAGGCTTTGCAGCAGCGCCGGGTCGGCGTTGTTGCCGCTGTAGATGTTCAGGCCGGTTGCCGGGTTGATCGTAGTAAAACGGTTTTCCAGCGACATGTCGGTAATCAGGTTCTGGTATTTACGCGACAACAGCAAGCCGGTGTAGTCGAGCTTGTTGGCATTATACACTTCGTTTCCGTATGACCAGTTAAAGAAGGTGGAGAAATCGAAGTTTTTGTAGCGTCCCGTGATGTTGAACCCACCAGTATGAATAGGCTGGGCCGATCCCAGGACCGTTTTGTCTTTTTCGTCAATGATGAAGTCGCCATTCAAATCTTTGAATTTCAACGCGCCAGGGCCAAAATAAGCGCCGGCCGATGTCAGTGAGCTGTTGCTGGCCACTTCCTCGTTAATTTTCCAGGTTTTGGTTGCATTGTCAAACGTGAAATCATCAAACGAGTACATGCCTTCTGTTACGTATCCGTACATTTGGCCCACTTCTTCGCCCTGACGGACAATGTAGTCGGAAGTTGGGGCCGCTGATCCGTTCCAGCCGGAAGAATATGTTTTGAAGTTTTCGGCGCCGTTCGTGAATTTGTCCACCCGGTTTTTGTTGAAGGTGATATTGAACGAAGCATTCAGCGAGAAGTCATTCTTCTCAACCAATATCGCGTCAACCACCAGTTCCACCCCGCGGTTCGAGGTTTGCCCCACGTTCATCATCTGCGTAGTAAAACCGGTACTCTCCGGAACAGGCTGGTTGATCAGCAAATCAACCGTGCGGTTATAATAGGCATCCAACGAACCGCTGATCCGTCCGTCAAATAAGCCGTAGTCAAGACCAAAGTTGGCGGTATGCGTGGTTTCCCATTTCAGGTCGGTGTTGGCCAACGATGAACTCGGGATCAACTGTGCAGCCTCGCTTTCGTTCGGGAAATAGGGCTTGTTTTCGTTTGACGTGCTGAAGCTGGTGCGCCACAATCCGCTGCTGATACGGTTGTTACCCGACGAACCATAGCTGGCACGCAATTTCAGATTGTACAACCAGTCCGAAGTTGATTCCAGGAAACCTTCTTCGTTCATGCGCCAGGCAAAAGCCAGCGAGGGGAAATAGCCCCATTGGTTTCCTTCGGCAAACTTGCTGGAACCATCGGCGCGCATCGTAGCGGTAATCAGGTACTTGTCGTTGATCGAGTAGTTCACACGTCCGAAGAAAGACGATAAGTTTTCATCGGCCGGAATGCTGGTAACAGTCGGAATTGCTGTACCGAGGTTGAACATGGCCAGCACGTCGGTGGCAGCCATACCATTCGGAAAAAACCGCGATTCGTTGGTGATGCTTTTGGCCGAGTTGGACGACATTTCCTGACCAATCATTACGGTGATATCCTGCCCGGGGGCGAATTTCTTTTTGTCGAATGTCAGCGTGTTGGCAAAGCGCCAGTTTTCACCATCGTAATTGTAAACACGGCCAACCGGCTGTCCGGCATATTGTTTGGCTGTTCCGGTCCCCGGTCCCCAAACATAGTCGGTCCGGTTTTGGGTGAACGCGTAACCCCATTCGGTACGGAATGTCAATGGTTTTGAAATTTCCCAGTTCAGGGCAGCGTTGAAGTTCATATTCAGCCTGAATTGCTTTTTGTATTCATCCATGACTGATTCAACCGGGTCGAACAGCAAGCTGGTTGCCTCGGGAGAGTTGATATCGTCATCGGCCAAATCGCCCTGGCTGAACTCGCGCAAACCACGTGTCGGGGCATATTTTACCGAGTTCCGGAGTTTGGTGTTGGCGCCCGATTGATCGGATGAAGTACCGGCCCCGTCAATGATCGTGTGCGACATACGGGTGTTGAAATCCAGCGAAACAGCGTCGCTGATTTCAGTTCTCAACTTAAAGTTCAGGTTGTTGCGCTCAAAAGCCGAGCCAATCATAATGGCATCTTCGTCCGAGCGGGTCAAACTCAGGTTGTAGGTGCTGGCCTTTGACCCACCGCTGATACCGAGGTTATAGTATTGTTGCATGGCTGTGCGGCCAAACACTTTGTCTTGCCAGTCGGTACCTTTTACCGACTTGTAAATGTCCAGGTCTTCGTAAACGCCATAGTATCCCTGGAAAGTTGACGACTGATCAACTTCGTACTGGTACATCACGTATTCGTAAGGACTCAGCACCGGCAACGACTTAATGCGTTCACGAACACCTACATACGAGTTGAAATTCACATTAATCTTACCTTCTTTACCGCCTTTGGTGGTAATCAGGATAACCCCGTTTGCGCCGCGCGCACCGTAAATGGCGGTTGACGAGGCATCTTTCAGAACGGTAATGTCCTGAATGTCGGTGGGGGGAATGTTGCTGATCGAGCTTACCGGAAAACCGTCAACAATGTACAGGGGCGAGTTGTCCTGAGAGATAGAACCGCCGCCGCGAACACGGATTTTCACTTCAGCATCAGGCGACCCCTCGGTGGTGATGACCTGTACCCCGGCCATACGTCCGGTAATGGCCTCCGAGGCCGAGCTTACCGGGATATTGCGGAGCGCATCGGCATTCACCGTAGCAACCGAACCTGTCAGGTCTTTCTTTTTCATGGTACCGTAACCTACGGCTACAATTTCCTCCACCATCTGCACGGAACTTTTCAGGTGGATTTCAATTTCGGTGGTTTTTTGCACCAGCGAAAATTCGGCTGTTTCGAACCCAATGCTGCTGATTTGCAGGGTCTGGCTGGCTGCGTTAGCCACAGTAAGCACAAAATTGCCGTCAAAATCGGTAGAGGCGCCGTTGGTGGTGCCTTTTACAATTACTGATGCTCCCGGCAGCGTTTCTCCTTGGTCGTCGTAAACGACCCCGGTTACCTGTGTGGTTTGGGCAAAAGCGCCAAACGAAATCAGGAACAACAGTAAAAGACTAAATAGCTTTTTATTCATAGGATAATTTTTAATTGATGCAGTTGGAATCAATCTCTCATTACTGATCTGCTTAGGTGATTCAACTGACTAGTTTGTAATTGATTAATGATTAACTAAATGATTGATTAATTTGTGATTGTTTTTCTTCCATACACTCTATTTTCATTCCTCTTATTTTTGAATTGATTATTTCCTGCTTGCCAATTGGTTTAGATAAATTTCCAGGTTGGTATAACCGCTTCTGTGGGTTTCATTTCCGTCAGCCGGATCAGTAGGATCGAGCTTGTTTTTCAGCTCCCAGGCATCGGGCATGCCGTCTTCATCGGTATCCTGCGGGGCAGGCGCAGTTTGCAGCACCGGCCATCCGCCAACATCCTGCTGGCTGTCGATAATACCGGCAATGTTTTCTTTGCCGCCCGAATAGGTGGTAGTTCCGCTTTTTACTTCACCGACGATGCGTTGGTCAACTTCATCGCGGACGACCGATGCTCCAGCGTATTTTAAAACCCGTTTAAATGCTTTAGAGGCCGGCTCGTATTTTGGTTGCCCGGCAATGGCGAATGGGGCAGGGGCCAGGATTTCGCTTACCTCACCATCATCTATTAAATCTATTCCACGGGAATTGTCTTTGTTAATTTCCCGATTTCCTTCCACCACATTTCCGGCGATGTAGAATGAGCCATATCCGTATGCTTCCGCATAGGCCTGAAAAAACTGATCAGTCCGTTTCGACTGTTTGCCTGGCTTGTAGTAATTGTTGACAATGTTGAATTGTCCGGCCTCACCGCCGTAGCTGGCATGGTTGTACCAGTTGTAAACAACGTTGTTCGAAAAGTCAACGGCGCCGCGGTATTCGCTCATTTGTTCGTCCGAATCGTAAATGCCGGGATGATCGAAACGCGGGTTCCGGCTGTTGTGGTGGGCGAGCAGGTTGTGGTGGAACGAGGCATTTTTGCCTCCCCAAATAGCTCCGTACCCGTGATTACCTTTGGCGTGTACAGAGTGGTTTAAACTTTCGGAAAGGATGCACCACTGCATGGTAAAGTTTTCATTGCCATAGAATGAGGCAGATTCGTCGGTGCTCCAGCTCACGCTGCAATGGTCGATGATAATGTTTTTTCGGAATTGCCCTTCGAAGGCATCGGTTTGCTGCTGGGTTTGGTCGCCCATGCGAAACCGCAGATAACGAATGATGATGTTGTCAGCATCAATTTTTACAGGGTAGTCTTTGATGGTGATTCCGTCTCCCGGGGCAGTTTGTCCGGCAATGGTCAGGTCGTTGCTGCGGATCAACAGTTTTTTCGTCAGCTCAATGGTACCTGAAACTTTGAAAACCACAATTCGTGGGTATTTGCGGGTGGCTGCCCACCGCAGCGAACCTTTTTCGCCATCATCGCTCAGATTGGTGACATACAGTACTTTTCCACCCCTGCCACCGGTGGTGTACATACCTCCGCCTTCGGCACCGGGAAATGCTGGCAGGGATTGACCATTAAGGGTCAGTGAAATCAGCACCAAAAACAAAAGTGTACCCAATTTGCTGGTTGCGCTTAATGTTTGATTTATAATTTGCGTTGATTTATTAATTGTGAACATCGAAGGGGTTTGATTTTGATTTCTTTGCAAGAAAGCACCTAATCCAACAGGATGTATTGAGCGTGCCGTATTAGTTCCGTCAACGTTAACGGAACTATTTAAAAAAAATGTAGCGACTGAATCAATGATGTTTACGCGAGCCGATGGATTTGCTTTCGAAAAAGATCGGTTCAGGGGAAGGAAAACTATTTTTCTTTTAATCTTCAACCATATTGATTGCAGAATTATTTTTCCGTTTGCGCAAACGGAACCCGGGTAAAAAAGGGGCTTTGAAAAGTTATGCATGTACTGATCGTATGTCATAGTTTGCTTTTATGAATGATTAAATAATCAAATTTCGGGCTTACGATTTGTAAGCCTTTTGGAGTAGTTAAGTAGTTTTTTTAGGGACAGCAAAAATAGTATATTTCGAATATCTTCAAAATGATTTTCTCAGTTGTACAAAATCGAGCCCGTCAGTGGTGGATTTTTTTAATGGAAAGTATATCAATTTGTTAATGATTTTTAAATGGGTATAATGATTTGATCGCTAGTGCTTTTTTTCGCATAAGTACGATATTTATACCAGTAATATTCTCTTTAGATGGTTGTTATTTAGAATGATTCCAAATATTTTTAAATCAGTAAAAAAACGTCTGTGAACATAGCTTAATTTGAGACTTTTTGGGCTGTAGTTAAGTTCATTTAAACGATTTTGTATGTGGCATTTAAACTTAAGTTTGTTTGTGCTTCATCGTTTATTTCAGAGAAAGAAGATTCCGGTAAAAGAGGGATTTTATCTTGACGAAATAATGATAACCGCAATGCAAAAATGATAGTGTTAGTTGCAAATATAGTACTGGCTGTTGCGCTCCAATTCACGTAATTTTATAACCATTTCTAATTCATATTTCTATCTTATGAAGTTCAAAAAATATTACCTGTTTTGTTACCTGTTTTGCCTGTCCTTGATGGTGATGGCAGAAGATGGGGCGGAATTGTGGCTGCGTTATGAAAGTTTACCCGAAAATTTGGCTGCAAACTATCGCAATGCGTTAAAAACACTGGCCATATATGGGCAATCCGAAACGCTGGATGTTGCCTCGGATGAACTGCAAAAAGCGTTTCTGGGCCTGACTGGCCATTCTATAAAAACCGTTGGCAAATTCGATGAAGGCAGTATCATATTGTCCTTGGCGAGTAATAAATCGGTCAGTCAATTTTTCACACAAAACGAGTTGCGCTCTGTTGGCGACGAGGGCTATCTAATAAGGACCATACCTGTTGGAAAAGGCACGGCTATTCTGATTACAGCCAACACGGATGCCGGAATACTTTATGGTACTTTTGAACTGATCCGCTTACTTCAAACGGGGCAGCCAGTTCATGCGCTCGAAATAGTTGAATCGCCCAAATACGATCTGCGCTTGCTGAACCATTGGGACAACCTGAATGGAACAGTGGAGAGAGGCTATGCCGGTCATTCCATCTGGTGGAATTACCCGGAAAGTGATGAAGTGGTCCGGCAACGTTATGTGGATTATGCCCGGGCCAATGCCTCGGTGGGAATAAACGGAACGGTACTAAATAATGTAAACGCTTCGCCACAGGTTTTGACAGATGAATATATCCGGAAATTTGCCAATGTGGCCGACGTGCTTCGACCGTATCACCTAAAGGTATATATGTCGGTGAACTTTTCGTCGCCGGTAGTGCTTGACAAATTGCCGACAGCCGACCCAATGAATGCAGAAGTTGCTGAATGGTGGAAGAATAAAGCCGATGAAATTTATCGGCTGATTCCCGATTTTGGTGGTTTCCTGGTGAAAGCAAACTCGGAAGGCCAGCCAGGGCCGCAGGATTTTGGCCGCACCCATGCCGATGGCGCCAATATGCTGGCCGCAGCGCTTAAGCCACATGGGGGCGTGGTAATGTGGCGGGCATTTGTATATTCGCCTTCGGATACCGACCGGGCCAAGCAAGCATACAATGAGTTTATGCCTTTTGATGGCAAGTTTGCCGCGAATGTCATCGTTCAGATAAAAAACGGGCCGGTCGATTTTCAGCCGCGGGAGCCGTTCAGCCCTTTGTTTGGCGCCATGCAACATACACCGGCAATGATCGAATTTCAACTGACACAGGAATATCTGGGCTTTTCCAATCACCTGGCCTACCTGGCACCCATGCAGAAGGAGTGTTTTGAAAGCGACACCTGGGGGAAAGGGAAAGGATCGACCGTGGCAAGATCAACAGACGGTTCACTTTTTCCGGCACAGAGAACAGCAATATCCGCAGTCGCCAATATCGGCCGCGACACAAACTGGTGCGGCCATCAGTTTGCCCAGGCCAACTGGTATGCCTACGGGCGGCTGGCCTGGAACCATGAACTGGCCTCGGATGAACTGGCACGGGAATGGGTGAAAATGACTTTCACGCTGAAACCTGAGTTCGAACAACCGGTTGTCGATATCATGATGCGTTCGCGCGAAGCGGTAGTAAACTACATGACCCCACTGGGGTTGCATCACCTGATGGGATGGAGCCATCACCACGGTCCCGAACCTTGGTGCGAAGTGCCCGGCGCACGCGAGGACTGGCTGCCTTCGTACTTTCACAAAGCCTCGGAAAATGGTATTGGATTTGACCGGTCCGAAACCGGCAGCAAGGCAACCGAACAATACTTCTCACCTGTGAAAGAACTTTACAACAACCTTCAAACGTGTCCTGATGAACTATTGCTGTGGTTTCACCATTTGCCTTGGGACTACCGGATGAAATCGGGCAAAACGTTGTGGGAAGAATTGTGCTATCATTATTATGCTGGTGTGGAAGAAACTCGTTTATTTCAACAAAAGTGGGATGCCCTGAATGGAATAATTGACGCAGAACGTTTTGCTCATGTACAGCAAAAATTGAAAATACAAACTACTGAAGCCATTTGGTGGCGCGACGCCTGTTTGTTGTATTTTCAAACGTTTTCGAAAATGCCTATTCCACTCGAACTTGAACGCCCGTTACACGATCTGGATGAGCTGAAAAAAATCAAATTCGATATGACGCACCATAACTGATTAGGAAAAGCGAGAAAAATTAGGAATAAAACGATTTTGTGAAGGAAGCATACCACTTGTTGGTGTGCTTTTTTGTTGTGCACAACTGAAACCCCGGCATATCGGAATCGGAAATCAGTTACCGGAATGCATTCTTTCGGGTAGAGTTGGTTTGTCTTTACGCGGCAGGGAAATTGGTGATTGTTGCGAGAAAAGCTGGCTTTTAGTCAATTTTATCAATCGGGTGGACAGGCATGGGGGCCGTTAGCGGGCTGGAACCACTGGCGGGTTGCGGGACTTTATCATCTTTGCCCGGTTCAAAAATAAGCTTGCTGGTATCGTCTGGTTGCAATAGTTGTTGTTCGGCGGGAATGCTGATATGCACAGTATCCGTGTCCATTTTTTGGTTCATCTCAATGTTGTGGGTCATCTTTAAACCCAGCAAATAAAAGATAGAGGAGGAGAGTATGAAAAGTTTCATAACGTGGTTGTAAAATTTCTATAAAAGTAAATCATTCAATCGACTTACCATAAAATTATCGATCAAAACAACTGTTTCATCGGTGAACGATTTTTACAGATTCGACAAATTAACAGAGAATTTATTACAAAATTCATGAAAAAAGACATGCTGTTGCTGAAAATGATTTGCATATGAGATTCATCCGCCCACGTGCGGACTACCGGTTTTCTGCGTTTAGCGTTCCGGCAATTTGTCCCACCATGTTTTTTTCAGGATTGCCCCGCAAATAACGGTAATGATCACAGTAATCCAGACCGGCAGAAAATCTTGCAAAACAATGTAAATCGGCATCGCAACCAGGGCGGTTTGGGCGATTGTTCCGATCAGCACGTTAAACATGTCGAGCTTAAAGTTTTTGTTGGGTACAAACGCAGGGTCTTCGGCCATCACTTTTGCACGAATGGGTCCCCAGAATCCCCAGGGACGCACGGAACGGTAAAATTCTTTCAGCACTACTTCGCTGGTGGGCTTGGTGAGGAAGGTTCCGAGCAGGGCGCCTGCAATAGAAATGAGCAACAACCAGGGGAAGTAGTACAGGTCGAGCGTTCCGCTAAAAACATACGGGAAGATCAGCGCCGGGACCAAACCGGCCACCATTCCCCAGAAGTAGCCATAGCCGTTGAAGCGCCACCAGTACCATTTCAGCACGTTCGATACCACATAACTTCCGTACAGGGCCGACACGATCCATTGCAACATGCTGTTCACGTTTTCGGCAAAAACGCCAAAAATGATGCTGATAATCACCACGATAATCCCCGTGGTGTAATTGATGTTTTTTATTTTATTATTGGACGCCTGAGGGTTGACGTAGCGCAGGTAAATGTCGTTTACAACGTAGGCCTGTGCGGCATTCAGCGTGCCGGCAAAGGTCGAGTTGAAGGCGGCGAGCAACCCGGCCAGCAATAATCCCATAAAACCGACCGGAACAAATTGGGCAATGGCCGAGGGCAGGATTTGCTCAAAATCAATTTTTCCGGCAACCATCAAATTTAGCCTGTCGAAATACAAAATGGCCAGCACCGCAAAACCGGCAATCATGAAATAGCGGATTGGCATGAGCACCACCGAAACAAAGGCGCTCATTTTGGCAGCTTCTTTCGGTGTTTTGGTCGAAAGGATTTTCTGCATATCGTAGGTAGGAGCCGGGCCGGCGATCGAAACCAATAGTCCTTTAAATACCATCATCATAAAGAAAATGGTAAAGAGCGAATAGCCGTCGCTGGCAATCTTTTCGTTCACTTCGTCAATCAGACCACGCCAATCGAGCCCGTCGAGCCGCCAGCCAAAGAACGGACTGTGCCATCCGTCGGGGACCTGCAACTGCTCAACGGTGAGGGCCTTCATGGCCAAAACGCCAATCAGAATGGCCGAAATGGTCATGATAATGTATTGCAGCACATCAGCCCAAACAATACTGGTCATCCCACCCAAAACGGCGTAAAATACAGCAAACAGCGTGAAAGTTATTCCGTAAATGTGAGGCACATAGGCTTCGGGAACGGTGAATGGAATATAGGGTGCTACCACATCCCAGGGGATAAAGATCATGACGAATTTTCCGAGACCGATAAAACCGTATGCCAGGTAGCCCAGGCACAGGATCAGGGCGAAAATTACGACCACTCCGTGCGACATGTTGCTGTCGCGCGTACGGCCAAAGCGCGTGTTGATCCATTCGGCTCCCGTCGTTACATTCGAGCGGCGCAGCCAGATACTCAGAAAAACCATCAGGAATATTTGGTTGAACACCGGCCAAAGCCAGGGAATCCAGATACTTTTCAATCCATACACAAAAAGAAGGGTTACCAGCCACATGGTGCCGGAAATGTCAAACATTCCCGAGGCATTGGACAGGCCAAGCAAGTACCAGGGCAATTTATTTCCTCCAAGCAGGTAATTGGATTTGCTTTTTTGAGCTACTTTTTTCAGTACCAGGCCGATGACAACTGTGGACGCTAGGTACAACGCAATGATTATTACGTCGATAACAGTCAGGTTCATAAATTGTTGGTTTGTAAGAGGCTACTAAAATAGCAATTATTGGATTTTGGATTCGTTGAAATTAGTTTTTTTATCTTAAAGAACAATAAATGCTTTCGTCCCCGATTTTCCGGTTGGGTTGCTAAATCGGCAAAATCCATTCAACAGCTCTTCTTTTACAGCTTCCCGCATCTTTTTGTAACTTTGGTTTTCGGCTGGGTTTTCACAAGCTGTAAAATTGTTGCGTCACGACCGCAAGTTTGGCGTGAGCCTTGTGTCAAACTCTGAAAATTGAACCCTAACGTACATGAATGATCAGGAATTGGTCCGGTCGGTAATTAGCGGAAATGAAAAAGCCTTTCAGGTCCTGGTTGAACAGCATCAGCAGATGGTGCTGAATACCTGCATGGGACTGGTTCACCAGCGAAATGATGCAGAAGATCTTGCCCAGGAGGTGTTTGTGGAAGTGTACCGTTCTTTGGCGGGATTTCGGTCCGATTCAAAACTGTCCACCTGGATTTACCGGATTGCCATCAACAGATCCCTGAACTTTATCCGCGACAACAAACGCCGGAAACTGTTTCGCTCTTTCGAGGCTATTTTTGGACAGGGGCAGCCCAATGTGCCTTCCGAAAACTGGAGCGACCGCCCTGACCGAGGCCTGGAAAACAAACAGCGACGTGAGCGTTTGCACGCGGCTATCGACAGCCTGTCCGAGCGGCAGCGCGTGGCTTTTACTCTCAGTAAATTCGAGGATCTGCCTTACCAGGACATTGCCGAAGTGATGGGCTTGTCGCTCGCTTCTGTGGAATCGCTGATTCACCGGGCAAAGCTCAATCTGCAAAAAAAATTATATACTTACTATAAAAAAGATGAATGAATGCGCCAGTTTTACATGAAAAATGTGTCACATCCAAAAAGAGCCTGCTATGAACCATAAAACGATACAGCAACAGTTGATTTTTTTTCTGGAAGGGAGCCTGCCGGATGAACAGACGCAACTAATTGCAGCCCATCTCGAAAGCTGTGACGGTTGCCGCCGGCTATTACAAGAGTTGAAAGCCGATCTGGCCTTACTGGAAGATGACCGCCACCTTCTCTTCGATCCTTATTTTTATGCCAAGGTGAAACATAAAATCAGCTCAACGCGGGAACTACCGGTCTGGCAGTCGAAAAGGATTCTGCAACCGGCCTTTTTCCTGCTGGTGCTGGCACTCGGGATCCAGCTCGGCATTTGGGTTGGCGGGCAATATGGTTCCTCGTACCAGCCAGTAAGCCAGGAAGCGGCTCTTTTCCCATTGAATGATTTATCGCACGAACCAATTGAACTGTTTCTGCTAAATTTGGAATAATGTTTAGAAATGTAAAAATATTGACATGGTTGGTCGTTATCTTATTCGCGACCAATCTCGCCACCATCCTTTCAGTGGTTTATCATATCCGGGCTGAACAGCAAAAAGCGCCGGTTGCAGTTAAAACAGAAGTGCCAGGCGACCAGCGCACCCGTTTTTTTCGCGATCAGCTGGGACTGAATGAGGAGCAAATGCTGACCTTTCGTGAAGCCAACCGTGCTTTCAACAGAAAAGCACAATCCATCACCGGACGACTGGGCGTTTTACGGGAAAGGATGGTGGATGAAATGACTTCCGAAGACGCCGATCCTGAACAATTGGACCAACTGGCCAGGGAAATCGGTCAGGAACATCAACAGCTAAAGATGGCCACGGCTGATTTCTACCTCGAAGTGAAAACTATTTGCAACGACACGCAAAAAGAAAAGTTGGCCGGAATTTTCAGGTCATTGCTTGACACAGATGAAAACGTGAACCTTCCGCAACGACAATTGCGCCGCAAAAACCGCCAATAAGTTCACGGGCTTGGATAATGATGTAAAATCGGTGTTGGGTCAATTTAAGATGTTGCTCAACAACTGTATCATTCCTGCATAAATCTTTATCGGATGCTCAAAACGGTCCAGCTTGTTGCTGAAATGTTAAAACCCGTGAAAAAAAACGGGAATATGCGGCATGTTGCCCTCCACAATGTTATTTTTGCCACGTCAAAAAAAACGACGAAAAATCGAGTGAATCCGATATGAACCAAATTATCAAAACCGAACAGTTTTCGGAGAATGTAGTGAAGCTGGTGGTACATGCCCCACGCATTGCACGTGCCCGAAAACCCGGACATTTCATCATTCTGCGCATCGACGAAAAAGGCGAGCGCATTCCCTTAACCATTGCCGGAGCCGACGAAAAGGCCGGTACCATTACCCTGGTTGCCCAAAAGGTTGGGGTAACTTCACAAAGGTTATGCGCCTTGCAGCCTGGCGACGAAATTCTTGACATGGTTGGGCCCCTTGGCCGTGCTACCGAAATCCACAAGGTGGGCACCGTGCTGGCTTGTGGTGGCGGGGTAGGCGTGGCGCCGCTGCTGCCTATTGTTGAAGGTTTCAAGAAAGCCGGAAACCGCGTCATTAGCATATTGGCTGCCCGCAGCAAAGACCTGATCATCCTGGAAGATGAAATCAGAAAATGGTCGGACGAAGTCATCATTATGACCGACGATGGTTCGTACGGGCGAAAAGGATTGGTTACCGCCGGGGCCGAGGAGGTTATTTTGCGAGAAAAAGTGGATGAATGTGTGGCCATTGGTCCGGCAGTGATGATGAAATTTACGGCTTTGCTGACTAAAAAATACGACATTCCCACGCAGGCCAGCCTGAACGCCATTATGGTGGACGGCACCGGGATGTGCGGCGCTTGCCGGGTTACTATTGGCGGCGAAACCAAATTCACCTGTGTGGATGGGCCCGAATTTGATGCGCACCAGATCGATTTTGATGAATTGCTGCTTCGCCTGGGTGGCTACAAACAGGAAGAAGTGGACGCTTTTGAACGGTATTTAAGTACTCGAAAATAAGGAACAGGTCCGTGACCATACAAAACCAAATCAGCTAATTGACATGCAGGAATACCTGAAAATGGAACGTGAGCAAGCGTGGCGGATCGAGCTGCGTAACCAAATAAAAAATAAAGAACGTACAACTCTTTCGCGGGTGAAAATGCCTGAAATGGATCCGCAGGAGCGCATCTGTTACCAGGATCAGGAAGTAAACCTGGGATTAGATGTGGAAAGCGCTCGCCGAGAGGCTTCTCGCTGTATGGATTGCGTGAACCCTACCTGTATCGAAGGTTGCCCGGTGAGCATCAATATCCCCAAGTTTGTGAAGAATATTGAGCGCGGAGAATATCTCGAAGCAGCCAAAACGTTGAAAGAAACTTCGGCATTGCCGGCAGTTTGCGGTCGCGTATGCCCGCAGGAAAAGCAATGCGAAGCCAGCTGCTTTTACACCCTAAAGCTAAAAAAAGACCCAGTGGCCATTGGTTATCTGGAGCGTTTTGCTGCCGATTATGAGCGCGAAAGCGGACAGATTTCGGTTCCCGATGTGGCACCCAAAAATGGGATGAAAGTAGCTGCCATCGGCTCCGGTCCTGCCTCGCTGGCCTTTGCCGGCGATATGATCAAGCTGGGCTATGAGGTGACCGTGTTTGAAGCCCTGCACGAAATTGGCGGGGTGCTGAAATACGGCATTCCCGAATTCCGCCTGCCCAACCACATTGTGGACTTGGAGCTGGACAACCTGAGACAAATGGGCGTCCGTTTCGAACGAAACTTCATCGTTGGGCGCACGGCTTCTTTCAATGACCTGAAGACAGAAGGCTATTGCGCCTTTTTTGTGGCCAGCGGAGCCGGTTTGCCGCGTTTCATGAACATTCCGGGCGAAAATTACAACGGCATTCTCTCATCAAATGAATACCTGACGCGGGTGAACCTGATGAATGCTGCCAACGATGATTTTGACACGCCGGTATTGAAAGGAAAAAATGTAGCAGTAGTTGGCGGTGGAAATACGGCCATGGACTCGGTGCGCACGGCCAAACGTCTTGGCGCAGCGCGGGCCATGATTATTTATCGCCGTTCGCGCGAAGAAATGCCCGCACGCGTGGAAGAGGTTCATCACGCCGAAGAAGAAGGCATCGAATTTATCAACCTGGCCAACCCGGTTGAATATTTTGCCGATGAAAAAGGACGCGTAAACCGGATGCGCATTCAACGCATGGAATTGGGCGAACCCGATGCTTCGGGCAGAAGGCGCCCGGTAGTGATTGAAGGCTCGGAGACCGACCTGGACGTGGACGTGGTGGTGGTCGCGATTGGCGTTTCGCCCAACCCGCTCATCCCGTCGGCTTTGCCCGAATTGAAGGTAAGCCGCTGGGGCACCATCGACGTGGATCCGGAAACCATGCAAAGCTCCATTCCCGAACTTTTTGCCGGCGGCGACATTGTGCGCGGCGGGGCTACTGTTATTTTGGCTATGGGCGACGGTCGGCGTGCTGCGGCCGGAATGCACCGCTATCTGACCGAATCAAAATGATACAGCGTTAATTGCTTGCTGCTCTGTAGTCCTTTAATGTCAGATTTGCAATGTATTATGATTTCTGACTTTTAATTTTTTACTTTTGACTTGACACGATAAACGATTATATTTAAGCTCAAATCATAAGCTTATGGCAAATTTATCAACCCGGTTTTTCGGTTTAGAATTGAAAAGCCCCGTCATTGCAGCCAGCTGCAGCATGACCGGAAACATCGACCAGATCAGGAAAATTGCTCAGGCAGGGGCTGGCGCCGTGGTACTGAAATCGTTGTTTGAAGAAGAAATTTACTTCCAGCTTCAGGAGGAACTGAACGAACGCAAAGAACTGGCAGCCGATCCGGAATACCTGGATTATTTCGACTATGTGATCAAAGAGGAAAACCTGAACAAATACATCAGCCTGATCCGCGAGGCCAAATCGGAGATCAACATTCCGGTAGTGGCCAGTGTGAGTTGCATCAGCTCGTCGGAATGGACGCTTTTTGCTCGCAAACTGCAAGACGCCGGGGCCGACGCCATCGAACTGAATTTGTTTATTATTCCATCTAACCTGGATAAAAACCACGAGGCCAATCAGCAGTTTTATTTCGAAACAGTGAAAAAAGTGCTTGAGGTAGTAACCATTCCGGTAACCATCAAAATCAGTCCTTATTTTTCAAACTTGGGACGGGTCATCAAAGATTTGTCTGCTACCGGCATTGCCGGGATTACCTTGTTTAACCGCTTCTATTCACCCGATATCGATATTGAAAAGGAAAGTTTAATTTCGGCAGACGTGTTTAGTTCGGAGAAAGAATATCTGCAACCCTTGCGTTGGACCGGGATTATGGCGCCCAATACGAATTGTCCGTTGGCAGCCACAACCGGCATCCACAATGCCGAAACTTCCCTGAAATTGTTGCTGGCCGGGGCCAGTGCGGTACAGGTGGCCTCGGTGTTGTACCAAGAGGGCATTTCGGCCATCAGTAAGATAAATGAAGGAATTGCCCGCTGGATGGATGCCAAAGGATATGGCTCAATTGCTGACTTTAAAGGAAAACTCAGTATTCAGGCCGATCATGCCGTGGCGTACGAGCGCTTTCAGTTTATGACTTATTTCGGAGGTAAAGGGTTCTAGGGATTAGTGGTTGGCCATTATTCTGTCAGGGAACAATGAACCGGGATGCTGACCGTTTTACAACACATCTCACCATGATGTGGTAATTTTGAGATTCAAAATACTAAGAAATGAAGAATTCTGTTCTTGTTGCTTTTTTCGTGCTGGTTTTGATGGTGGTTGGCACTGCGCAAACCAGCAGTAACGTTGGTTTTGTCATGCACCAGGTAAAACCGGGTGAAACCATTTATTCCATCAGCAAGGCCTTTGGCATCGAACAGAAAGAGCTGGTGAATGCCAATCCGGATTTGGTGCTTGGACTGAAAGCCGGCCAGCAGTTGCGTATTCCTTCGGTGCAAATAAATCCAACAGAAGCAGTCCATCCACAGCAGCAAGAAGAATTACCATCGTTTGTAAAATACAAGGTGAGACGGAAAAATACCCTGCATTACATTGCCAAACAGTTTGATGTGGAAGTGGAGGACATCCTGAAATACAACCCCGAAGCAAGCGACGGCATCAAAAACGGACAGGTATTGCGTATCCCCGAAAAAGCTGATCTGGAGCGGATTGCTGCTCAACAAGCTGCCCAGATAGTGTCGGAACCCGATGTGCCCGGCGAGATTCTCCATCGCGTAGTGGGCAACGAAACCTTGTATTCCATTTCAAAAAAATACAACTGCAGCATTGCTTCCATTTTAGAGATGAACCCGGAAGCAGTTAATGGGCTCCGTATTGGCATGGAGCTGAAAATACAGCCGGAGGAAGGCCCGCAAACGACGGGAGCTGTTGTATCTGAAGATGGATATTTCTGGCACCGGGTGGTGAGCGGCGAGACATTCTGGGGCTTGGAGAAAAAATATGATATCACCAAGGATGAATTGACTGAACTGAACCCGGTGCTGAAAAACGGGTTGCAGTCCGGATTGCAGATCCGTATTCCCATGCAAAAGGTACCGGAAATTCAAGTGGTGCCAGCCGATGAATCTGCCTTTGAAAAGTATGAAGTTGACAGGGGTGAAACATTGTATAGCATTTCCCGTCGTTTTGATGTAAAAATTCCGGAATTGAAACGCGTTAACCCCGTATTGAATTACCGCGGTTTGGTGGCCGGAGAAACCATTCTTGTCCCCAAAAAGAAAGAAAAAATTCAACCGGACAACGAATTCATGATCAAAACGCCGGTCTCGCCAGCTGATAAAACGGACTATTCAGTTGACGTTTACGTAGAGACGATATCGTCTGTTTGTCCACCCAACCCGGTTGCCAGAATCGACTTCTACCAGGTAGGGTTGATGCTGCCTTTATATTTGCCAGCCAACGACACCATCAACCGGGTGCGTGTGACTGTGGAAGAAATGCTCGCTGATACGTCTCTATTGAATAAGGTGAAGAATGTATCGGAACTCCCGGTTGATTCTTTCTATATTCGAAAAGACAAACAGGTTTATGCCCGTTCAGACAACTTCCTTCATTTTTATGAAGGTGTTTTATTAGCTGTTGACAGTTTACAGCGGGCAGGTATGCATGTACAGCTGAATGTGTTTGACACCAATCAAAGTGCTGCGGTCATCGATTCGTTGATCCGACTGGACATTTTCCGGGAGCTCGATTTAATCATTGGGCCGGTGTATCCCGAGCAACAAAAACAGGTAGCCGATTTTGCCTTCAAAAATCGCATCCCGATGGTTTCTCCTTTATCCGCCGCAGGCACCTTCGAGCAAAACAATCCGTTTTATTTCAAGGTTAACCCTACCAAAGAATACCTGATCCGGAAAACAGCCGATTACATTGCTGAGGAATATTACGATAAAAACCTGATCGTGCTGAAAATGGGCGAGTACAAACATCTGCCGGAAGCGGAACTGGTGAGCCTGTGCCGCGAGAAGTTATTCTTTTCCGACTTCAATAACCACTCAAACCGGGTGCTTTTTCACGAGTATAATTTTCAGGAAGAAGGCACCTGGGGGCTGTCGC
The DNA here is from genome assembly GCA_050178015.1 of Mangrovibacterium sp. Classification (GTDB taxonomy): domain Bacteria; phylum Bacteroidota; class Bacteroidia; order Bacteroidales; family Prolixibacteraceae; genus Gaoshiqia. The sequence goes on along the minus strand of JBFXGM010000003.1, from coordinate 114,768 downwards.
GCATTCTCAGCAAAGACCAGGATAATGTTTTTATTATCCCTTCCGAAACCGAAGCGCAGCTAAGTGTGGCCATCACCAACCTTAACGGGATTGCCGAGAAATATCCGGTCACGCTGGTGGGGCAGTCTAATTTTCAGCGGTATAAAAGTATTCAAACGGAGTATTTTCATCATACAAATTTAAATTTTCTCAGCCCGTATTTTGTCGATTACCAATCGCCCGTGGTGAACCACTTTGTCAGCAAATTCAGGCGCAACTTCGCTGCCGAACCAAATCAGTTCAGTTTTCAGGGATACGATGTAGCCTTCTACTTTATGTCGGCTTTGTTTAATTACGGCAAAAATTTCGTTGACTGCCTTCCCGGCCTTCAAATTGACTTGACGCAGTGTGCGCTTTCGTTTGACAAAGTGAGCCGGATGGGCGGCTACATGAACCAGGGACTTTTTGTAACGGAATATGGCAGGGATTACGATGTCAATATGAAGGGAATTGTTGGCAAACATGCCGGTTATTTGTCCGGAGAATAAAAAAAGGGAAATGATTGCTCACTTCCCTTGCCAGGCCATCGCTGACCTTATTGCTAAAAACCAAAATCTGCAAACGTTTTCTTAATACGGTCAATTGCTTCGCGCATCTGCTCTTCGGTAATTACCAGCGGTGGCGTGAAACGAATAATATGCTGGTGCGTTGGCTTGGCAAGAATGCCTTTTTCTTTCATGGCCAGGCACACGTCCCAAGCTGTTTTGCCCCCTGTTGGCTTGATGGCAATAGCATTCAGCAAACCTTTTCCCCTAACAATTTCAATCATTCCCGACTGGACAGCACGCATTTCACTGCGGAAAATTTCTCCCATGCGAGTGGCATTTTCAGCCAGATTTTCATCCCGGATGACGTTGAGTGCGGCTATGGCCACCTGTCCGGCGATAGGATTCCCGCCGTAGGTAGAACCATGTTCACCTGGTTTGATGGTCAGCATGATTTCATCATCGGCCAATACGCACGACACCGGAAACATGCCGCCCGAAATAGCTTTTCCCAGGATCAGGATATCAGGGCGCACGTTTTCGTGGTCACATGCCAGCATTTTGCCCGTACGGGCCAAACCTGTCTGCACTTCATCAGCAATAAAAAGGACATTGTATTTCTTGCATAACTCAGCTGCTTTGCGCAGATAGCCGTCCTCGGGGACGTAAACCCCGGCTTCGGCCTGGATGGGCTCAACCAGAAAACCTGCCACATCCGGGTCCCGGAGCGCTTTTTCGAGTGCTTCCGGATTGTTGTAGGGTATGTTTACAAAACCTGGGGTGTAAGGACCGTAGTCGTTATATGCATCCGGGTCGGACGACATGGACACAATGGTGATGGTGCGCCCGTGAAAGTTGCCGTTGCAGACCACAATTTTGGCCTGATTACGCGGGATGCCTTTCACTTTGTAAGCCCACTTCCGGGTCAGTTTCAGGGCTGTTTCGTCGGCTTCGGCACCCGAGTTCATCGGTAACATTTTATCGTAGCCAAACAGACCGGTCATGTACTCTTCCCATTCGCCCAACACATTGTTGTAAAAGGCACGCGAGGTGAGCGCCAGTTTTTGCGCCTGGTCGGTCAGTGCCCGCACAATACGCGGGTGGCAGTGTCCCTGGTTGACAGCCGAATAAGCAGCCAAAAAATCGAAATACTTCTTGCCATCCACGTCCCACAAAAACACACCTTCGCCACGTTCCAATACAATCGGAAGCGGATGGTAATTGTGGGCTCCGAAACGGTCTTCGCGGTCCATATAATACTGAGCAGTGTGTGTTCCCATAGATTTTTTGTCTTATTTTTTTACAGAATTAAGCAATCTGTAATTGATTTCAAAGACATTTTGCCTGTTAAAAAAAAGCTGGCGGGACGACCAACCTTGTTTTTTGTTTTCATTTTTTTTATTACACGTCACCGGTTTGTGCCGATTTGGAAGCTACTTGGTTGTTTTGTCTTATATTTGTTTTACGATTCAGGAAAATGGTTGATTGTCATGATGAAAAGATTCTGCTCACTATCTTTTTTCTTTGTATTAGTAATTGTTGCTGCTTTTGGGCAAAACCGAAGGCTGGAAAAAACGGATCAGGCCAAGGAGTTGTCCCGATTGCTCGAACGTGCCGATCGATCGCTTGATTCTGCCGGATTATTTGACACAACGTCATCATATCTGGAACAGGCCCAACGTTTGGCCAACCAACTGCGCCACGATTCGGCACTGATCGTGATTCAGAATTATTATGGTTTGGCAAACTTTAACCGGGGAAATTTTCACGAAGCTACTGCTTGTTATTATGCCGGACTGGAACTGGCCGAGGCCTCGGGCAATCTGGCCCAAAAAAGTAAATTGCTCAACAACCTGGGCATGATTTACGATGAGCTGGAAGATTACGACAAGGCCATTTCATTATACAGGCAATCGCACGCCATCGATAGTTTGGTCGGAAACGAGGCTGGTGTGATGCGCTCGTTCATCAATTTGGCCATCAGCTATCAGAACAAAAATCTAGCGGATACGGCCTTCGTTATAAATAAAAAGGCTTTGGTTTTGGCTGAAAGACTGAAAGATAGTTTGTCCCTGGTCAATATCATCAATAATCAGGGTACAATTGAATATGATCGTAAGCATTATGCCGAAAGCCTGGCTTTCTATCAGGAAGCACTGGCCTTGTATCGCTCGATGAACAACCAGGACGGCATTGCCACAACGCTTAATAACATTGGCCTGGTTTATCTCGATCAAAAAGAATATCCGCAGGCCCTTTCCAGTTTTTTGGCTGCATTGGATATTGTCAATGAAATTGGATTGTACAATTTATCGGGCAATGTGTACAGCAACCTCGCTGTTTATTACGAAGAAGTAGGTGATTATCAGAATGCTTACCAGTATTATAACCTGTTTAACGAAGTTTATGATAGTTTGATTGGCGAGAAGAAAAACCTGATGATCCGAAAACTGGAGGCGCAATATAACCTTGAAAAGAAACAGCGTGAAATATTGGAGCTGCAGCAGCAGAACCAGGCCCAGCTGGAAGAAATACAGGCCCGGCGCATAACCCAGTCGTACATGTACCTGATTATTTTTCTGGTGATTTTTAGTTTAGTGGTGGTTTTCTATTTGCTGTACAAAGAGCGGAAACTTAGCCTTGAACTGAAAGAAAAAACCGAGGAGCTGAAAAAGCTGAACAATGCGAAAGACAAGTTTTTCTCCATCATTGCACACGACCTGAAAAATCCGTTTAATGCACTGGTAAGCTATACCAGCCTGTTGCGGGAAGATTTTGAGCGTTTTTCGCGCGATGAGATCAAACAGATTATTGTCGATTTGAACAATGCTACCGAACAGGGTTTCAAACTGCTTGAAAATTTGTTGTACTGGACCCGTTCGCAAACCAACCGCATAAAGGTGTTCCGGACCAAATTTAACCTCCGTCAGATTTGCGAAGATGTGGAAGATTTGGCCAAATCGAACTTGCACGAAAAATCACAGCTACTGGTGTTGGATATGCCTTCAGAGACCATCGTGTTTGCCGATAAGGACATGATTTCTACAGTTGTGCGGAACCTGGTTTTTAATGCTATTAAGTTTTCACACCGTGATACTGTTATCCGGATTACTTGTGAACGGTTGCCTGGCGAGCTGAAAGTGATGGTGAGCGACCAAGGTGTAGGTATTCGGGAATCTGATTTGGAGCGCATTTTTCAATATACTGAAAACACAACCACTTATGGTACCGAAGGTGAATCAGGAAGTGGGCTCGGCTTGGTTATTTGCCGCGAGTTTGTCGAAAAAAACAGAGGCAAAATCGGTGTCAACAGCAGTCCGGACAAGGGGGCAACATTTTACTTTACCATTCCCCTCGCCGAAACTACTTCCAAAAACGGATAATTGCAGCTTCTGTCAACACAAATAGTAATGCCAGCAGAATGAAATACTTCCAAAGCTCAGTGCCCTTGTTGGCCTCCTGTATCCGTTGCTGGAAATCAGGCAGTTTGCTATCGATCACCTGCGGGGTATTTTGCCAATGCCCGGTGAGTTTGACCAGTTCATCTGCCGCATAAAACGGTGACAGCGATTCTTTCCGGTTGTAATTGAAGGCCAGTGGCATAAACGTTTCTGACGCTTTGCTTAACCGGTAAAAGCCGGCTTCATTCGTAAATGGAGTGGGGTTGATGGTAAAATAATCGCCACGGTCGTTCAGCACCGGCAGTTGGCTTTCGTCGCCACTTTCAACCCGGGTAATGGTAATCAAGTTGCCTGGCAGGAATTCAGCCTTTTTTCGCAGCTCAATCACTTGGTTTCCGGCCAGCGGGTACTGGATCACTTGTGGTTCGCTACTGTTTAGCGCCATATTGTAAAGTACCGGAACAAAAAGGGCTTGTTTGTAAAAGTCGGTCACTGCCTGATCAAGCGGAAAACTAAACTGGTACAATCGCCCCAGCCCGTAAGGATATTCGGCTAAAGCCGGATTTCCGCTGTTGGTAGTGATGATCCGTGTTTCGGGCGAATTCGTTCCTGTTTGCAGCCGGTAAGTGGCTTTCAGAAACGGAAGTTCCGGATTTTCTTTTTCATGAAGGAAGACTTCCCGGAAAAGCAGGTGGTGGTAATTAATTTCAGCCATTCGCTGGCTGCTGGTGTCTTTCCGCCCAATACTTCCGGCGGCCAGTTCGCTGAACAATTTATTGTAGGCCGGCAGGTCAGCATCAATGCCGGGGAAAATACACAGCGTGCCGCCTTGTCGCACAAAATCCAGCAGTGCCGCGGTTAATCCACCGGGGAGCTCATCCAAATTCAACAGGAAAATACATTGGTAGCGATTAATTTGGCTAAGCTGAATTTTCTTGTCCTCCACTTGCTCGAAGAGCATATTTTCATCGTTCCGGAAAAGCTTTTCGAGGTATCTGACAGCTACCTGTCCCGAAGGAGAAATGGCTAAAACATTCACTTTCGGATCTACCTGGTAGCTAAAGTAGCAGGTGTTGTCGAAAACAACGGGGTAGTCATCAATCTCCACTTTCCCCAAGTGAGCCCCTTGCCTGTTGTTTCGGTAATTCAGCTGAAATTCAGCTGTTTCATTCGGACCGATCGTGAGTGTGTTTACGGCTTTCAGCGAGTCGTTCAGCATCAGCCTGACAGGCAGGTTTTGGACAGTTTGTCCCGATAAGTTTTTCACCCGAACATGCAGATTTTCGGCTTGGTTCGGTCTCCTTCCCGGTGTTTCAAACCAACATGAGTCAATCATCAGATTGTTATCGGCTGGTGCTTCAAAAGGTACAAATAAAACGTGCAGGTTGCTGTCGGGCTCAAACTGGTCGAAATCACTGCTGAATTGCTGAAAATCAGAAAGCAAGTAAAGGCTCCTCCCGGCGCTGCCCGACGTTTTGTCCATTCGGTTTTCCAGCAAGCGCATGCCCCGGGACAACGGAAGCGAAACCGGGCTTTCGTCCGTTTTGGCAATCTGGGCAATAAACTGTTCACGTGTTAATAATTGTTGAAGCCCGATATCATTCTGGTTGGTCAATAACATGAAATCGGTGCCAGGTCCGTAACTGTTGGCAATCTCCACTGCTTTGTTTTTGGCGAGCTCCAGCAAACTTCCGTTTTCAGCCATTCGTTTCATGCTGAACGAGTTGTCGATGTACACGCCGACCAACTGCCGCGCAGCTTTCCTTTCTGTTGGGCTAACCGGAATATAGGGCTGCGAAAAAGCCAGTACCAGGAAAATAATTGCCAATATTCGCGACAACAAAATGAGTAATTGCTTGAGGTCGTTCTTCTTTTTTGATTCTTGTTTGATGGCTTTCAGAAAACCAACCTGACTGAAATAAACGGTTTTATAGCGCTTAAATTGTAAGATATGAATAAGAATGGGCAGAAGTACCAGTAGCAGCGCATATGAAAATAGAGGGTCAATAAATCTCATTGTTTCCGGTGGTTTTTCAGATAGTCCAAAAATAGTGGAAAAGTAAGAATCTGTTTACACCCGGTTTGGATTATATTTGTGTTTATTTTTCTGCCAATATCATGAAACAAAAAGGCACAATGACTGTTTTATTGGTAATTGTTTCTTTTGTAAAATAAATGAAACGGATCGTGACAGTCAAAAATAATAGCAGCTTTGGATCTTCTGAACAAACAAATGCAACAACATGAACTATTATACCATTAAAGATTTGGAAACGCTTTCGGGTATCAAGGCGCATACCATCCGTATTTGGGAAAAACGCTATGGCTTGCTGGTGCCGCACCGTACCACAACCAACATTCGGTATTACAGTGATGAGGAATTAAAGCGCCTGCTGAACGTATCGGCGTTGGTCAAGAATGGCTTTAAGATTTCGAAAGTCTCCGGCTACGATGATAACCGCCTGCACGACGAGGTGTTGAATTTGAGTCGGCAGGTTACCGGAATGGAAAATATCATCGATCAGCTCGTGATTCACATGGTGAATTTTGACGATGAGCAGTTCGAGATATTGCTCGATCGGCAAATTAATGAACATGGCTTTGAACAGGTTGTGCTGGAAACCGTTTTTCCATTGTTCGAAAAGATTGGCATTTTTTGGCAAATTGGTTCCATTTTTCCGGCACAGGAACATTTCGTTTCCAATTTGTTGCGCCAACGCCTGATTTCCGAAGCGGCGGCTTACCGCAATTACCAGGCCGATAAAACCGTATTGTTCTTTCTTCCCGAAAATGAAATGCACGAACTGGGGCTTCTCTTTTACAACTACCTGGCACTGAAATATGGCTACAAGACCATTTACCTCGGGCAAAATGTGCCATTCGAAGACTTATCCGGTCTTACCGATTTAACGAAAGTGGACTATGTGTTTACGGCTTTCATTAATGCAATTGAAAAGGAAGAGCTTGAAGCGTATTTCAGCAAGTTGAATACAGTTTTTAAAAAGAAAAAAATCTTTGTAACCGGTGCTCAGGTGATGAAACAGGAACCTCATCTTCCGGCAAATTTTAGGGTGATCAACCAGGTAAACACCTTCAAAAAATACTTTTTAAACGCATGATCCGTAGTTTTCCATCCTGATTGGACTATTGGCAGCGGTTGAAATAGCTGATATTTATCAAGTCCATTTCGGGCGCCATCATTTTTTGTTATTTTTAGCACACACTGAAAATGCACCCGGTTTGCAACCGGCATCATTCAGCCCAACTTCCTTTTTTAATTGAAATACATAGCTATCATGAAGATACCTCAAGCATTGATTGAGAAATATAATGTACCTGTGCCACGCTATACCAGTTATCCGCCGGCAAATTTTTTTGGCGACGATTTCGGAACTGCCGATTATTTGAAAGCAGTGGAACAATCCAATCAGGAAAAACCGGAAAATATAAGTATCTACCTGCATATTCCTTTCTGCACACAGTTGTGTTTGTATTGCGGATGTAACACCCACATTACGAAAGACCGGAAACTGATGCGGACTTATGTGGATGCGCTGAAAAAGGAGATTGCCATGATCAGGCCTTTGCTCGACAAAAACCGAAAAGTGTCTCAAATCCACTGGGGTGGCGGTACGCCCAACGCGCTTCCGTCGTCGTATATTGGCGAAATTATGGATATTCTGACTTCAGAATTTCAGTTTATCGACAAACCCGAAATTGCTGTGGAATGTAACCCGGCCCACCTGGATGCGAGGTATATCGCCGATTTGGCATCTTTTGGTTTCAACCGTATCAGCATGGGCGTGCAGGATTTTCGCGAAGATGTGCTGAAAGCCGTTCACCGCGAAGTGCCCGCCATTCCTATTGAAGAGCTTTGTCAGCTGATTAAGTCGCATCAGGGGATGTCGGTCAATCTCGACTTTATTTATGGATTACCGTTTCAAACAGCCGAATCGTTTGCCAAAACGATGGAAAGGGCATTGGCTATTTCGCCAGACAGGTTGGTGACCTTCTCGTATGCGCATGTGCCCTGGGTTAAAAAGGCCCAGCAAAAGCTGGAAGAATATGGCCTGCCATCGGCCGATGAAAAGGTGAAAATGTTCGAGGCAGCCTGGGAACAGATGAAGGCAGCCGGCTACGTTCCGATTGGTTTGGACCATTATGCCAAACCCGAAGACGACATGGCTCAGGCGCTGCAAAGCCGTACCTTGCACCGCAATTTCCAGGGCTACTGCACCCGCGAAACCACCGGGCAGGTGTATGCGTTTGGCGTTACCGGGATCAGCCAGCTGGAAAATGTTTATGCACAAAATGCCCGCACGGTGAAGGAATATATTGAACACATCGAAAGAGGCGAAATACTTGTCGTGAAGGGCTATTCGCTGTCTCGGCCTGAAAAAATTATCCGTCAGATCATCAACGAAATCATGTGCAACCAGTACCTTTCGTGGCAACAGGTGGCCGCAAATTTTGGAACTACCACACAAGAAATAAAAGATATGCTGAATTTCAGCAACGAAAAGCTGGAGCCATTTAAAGCGGATCAGTTGCTGGATTATAACGATGACGAGCTGGTGATCCACGACCTGGGCCGTTTTTTCCTGCGCAATATTGCTGCAGTTTTTGATATTCACGCAGGTGATGCCACCCGTAAGTTTTCGCAATCGGTATAGAGGAAAGTTTAACATAAATTAAAACTGAACGATGAAACGAATCGCCGTCATTGGAGCCGGACTTACCGGCCTGACCACTGCTTATTATCTTCGGAAGAAAGGGATTGATGTTACCGTTTTTGAAAAAGCAGATCGGGCAGGAGGGGTGATCAAAACGGTACAACAGGATAGTTTTATATACGAAAACGGACCGAGTACGGGCGTGTTGGGTACGCCCGAAGCTGCAGAACTGATTGAAGAATTGGGGAATCATTGCCAACTTGAAATCGCCGATGAAGCCGCCAAATTCCGCTGGATCTGGAAAGACGGGCGCTGGCATGCGTTGCCCTCCGGCTTGATTGGTGGAATCACCACGCCGCTCTTTTCTTTTGCCGATAAATTACGCTTACTAGGCGAGCCTTTCCGCCGGCCGGGCACCGATCCCAACGAGTCGCTGGCCGATATGGTGCGGCGGCGCATGGGGAAAAGTTTTCTGAATTATGCGGTCGATCCGTTTATTCTGGGCATTTATTCCGGCGATCCGGAAAAGCTGGTCACAAAATATGCTTTGCCTAAATTGTATAACCTGGAACAGCATTACGGCAGCTTTATCGGCGGTTCAATTAAAAAAGCCAAAGAGCCTAAAACAGAACGGGATAAAAAGGCAACACGGCAGGTTTTTTCCCTTTCCGGGGGGCTCTATACCCTGGTCGATGCTTTGGTGGGAGAAATAGGGAAGGAGAATATCCTGCTGAATTGCGGACAGATCCACGTCGGACGTTCCGGTCCGGGGTATCTTATTTCATCAGCTAACAGTAACGAAATGCCTTTTGAGCAAGTTATATCAACCATTGGCGCCTACGAACTCAAAAACATCTTCGGGTTTTTACCTGCCGAACCACTGTCGAAAGTGGAAAAGTTGCCGTATGCCCGTGTGGTACAAGTGTCGGTAGGTTTCAAAAAATGGGAGGGTATTGAATTGAAAGCATTTGGCGGATTGGTGCCTTTTCGCGAAAACCGGCAAATATTGGGCGCGCTGTTCCTGTCTTCATTTTTAAAAGGGAGGGCCCCCGAAGGAGGTGCGCTGATTTCAACTTTTTTGGGAGGCGTACGCAAACCCGAAATGGTTGATCTTTCGGATGATGAGATTACTACGATCGTTTCTGTTGAATTAAAATCCATGCTTGGCTTAACAAAGTGGGCCCCCGATTTGTTGGTTATTAATCGTTATCAGCACGCTATTCCGCAGTATGGCACCGAGTCGGCCGAAAGGCTGGCGGCCATTGCTGAACTGGAAGAAGCTTTCCCTGGCTTAGTTTTGGCCGGTAACATACGCGATGGTATTGGCATGGCCGACCGGATCAAACAGGGAAGGATGATTGCTGAAATGATAGAATAGCCCGCCAGTCAGGTCGTTGTGCGGGAAAATTAACCGGATTATTTCACATGTTATGAGAAAAGAACGGGTGGCAACCACTTACCGCACCTTGCAACAACAAATTTGCAAACAATTAGAAAACGCCGATGGAAAATCGGCATTTATAACAGACAGCTGGAAAAAAGAAATCGGGTACGGGCATACCATGGTTTTTCAGGATGGCGATGCAATTGAAAAAGCAGCAGTCAACTTTTCGGCTGTTGGCGGCCCAATTACCGGAACGATGCGTCAGGCCTTGCATGTCGAAGAAGGCCAGGAATATTTCGCCAGCGGTATTTCCTCCATCATTCATCCCCGCAACCCGCATGTGCCCATCACCCATATGAACGTACGATATTTTGAACTAAGCTCCGGGCAATCGTGGTTTGGCGGTGGCATCGACCTTACCCCGCATTACATAGACAGGCAGGAGGCTGGCTGGTTTCATCGCGAACTAAAAAACGTTTGCGACCGGTTCGATGCCAATTTTTACCCCGATTTTAAGAGATGGGCCGATAACTATTTCTATTTGAATCACCGTGAAGAAACCCGTGGCATAGGCGGAATTTTTTTCGATCATCAACCGGCAGTTGAAGAAAAGCAATTCGAAAAGTTATTCGCTTTTACCATGGATCTGGCAGAAGCCTATCCGCGCATTTATATTGAGTTGCTGAATAAAAGCCGCAACAAGAAGTTTTCGGACACTGAAAAAAACTGGCAAAACCTGCGAAGGGGCCGTTACGTGGAATTTAACCTGCTTTACGACCGGGGGACAAAATTCGGTTTGGAATCGAACGGACGAACGGAATCGATCTTTCTGAGTATGCCGCCAATGGCGTCCTGGGCGTATGATTACAAGGTGGAAAAAGGCTCGAAAGAAGCAGAGACACTGGATTTATTGAAAAAAAATATTGACTGGCTAAATCTGTAAAGGAAGACAATTTATGGCAACAAGAAATGATAATTCGAACCGAACCGCAGTTTTGCTGGTAAATGTTGGAACGCCCGATGCACCAACTGTTCCTGCTGTCCGAAAATATTTATTTCAGTTTTTGAATGACCGTCGCGTGATCGATTTGCCGCTCATCCCGCAAAAAATCCTGGTGAACCTGATTATTGTTCCTTTCAGGGCTCCCAAATCAACCGAATTGTATAAAATTCTGTGGACTGAAGAAGGCTCGCCATTAATGGTGAATGCCGAAAAAAACCGGACTAAGTTACAGGAAGCGCTGGGTGACGATTATGAAGTGTTTACCGCCATGCGTTACCAAAATCCGTCGTTGAAAAGTGTGCTTCAACAGGTCAGAGAGCAGCGCTTCGGGAAAATGGTTGTGATCCCGGTTTTTCCTCAATATGCATCGTCAACAACCGGAACCATTTTTCAATTTGTTTCGCAGGAAATTGCCCGCTGGGAAGTTATTCCCGAAGTGCGCATGGTGAGCCAGTTTTACGATCACCCGCAGTTTATGGAGGCTTTTGCCGATCGCATTCGTGCGTACAACCCGGAAACCTGGGACCATCTGATTTTTTCATATCATGGTTTGCCAAACCGGCAGGTGGATAAAGTCCATCCAGAAGTAAAATCGGTAAATTGCAGTTGCGAAACGGCTCTTCCATCACATGGCAAATATTGCTACAAAGCAACCTGTTACGAAACCACCCGTTTGCTGGCTGCTGCCCTGAACCTGAAAAAGGAAGACTATTCGGTGTCTTTTCAGTCGCGTCTGACCAAAAACTGGTTAAAACCGTTTACCGATGAAAACCTGATTGGCTTGGCCAAAGCGGGTAAAAAACGCGTCTTGGTGGTTGCCCCGGCCTTTGTGGCCGATTGCCTGGAAACTACAGTGGAAATTGGGCACGAGTATCAGGAACTGTTTGTGGAACACGGCGGAGAGAAAGTACAGCTGGTGGAAAGTTTAAACGATCATCCGTTGTGGATTGAAACACTGCGGCAATTGATCGAAGAATAAGAATCAGCGCAAAATAATCCATGTAAAAAGGCTGTCCAAAAAGGACAGCCTTTGCTATGTTTATTTCAACCTTATTCTGGTTTGGTTATTTCACCTTATCAACGATTGCTTTAAAGGCAACCGGTTGATAAACGGCTAAATCAGCTAATACTTTACGGTTGATTTCGATGCTGTTCTTTTTCAACAAACCGATTAACTGAGAATAGCTCATTCCTTCCATACGAGCAGCGGCGTTAATACGCTGGATCCAAAGGGCACGGAAGTTTCTTTTTTTGGCTTTCCGGTCGCGATAAGCATATTGTAACCCTTTTTCATAGGTGTTTTTTGCTACCGTCCAGACATTTCTGCGGGCACCCCAATTACCTTTGGTTTGCTTGAGGATTTTTTTTCTACGGGCCCGAGATGCTACATGATTTACTGATCTTGGCATAATCTTACATTTTAAGCGGTTAGCGCCCGGCATGAGCCGGAACTTTTTGGCTAATTCACTTGGTTTTAAACTCTAATTTTAACTCTTCGAAAAGGATTACTTCATGGCGAGCAACAACTTCACGTTGCTTTCGTCAGTTTTGTTCACCAACCCTGAATGGGTCAGATTCCGTTTACGTTTGGTGCTTTTTTTGGTCAGGATGTGACTTTTAAAAGCATGCTTCCTTTTCAATTTTCCGGTGCCGGTTAATTTAAACCGTTTTTTTGCGCCGGAGTTGGTCTTCATTTTTGGCATCTTTCCTAATTTAAATTATCAAAGAAATTACTTCTTCTTTTTAGGTGAAATAAACATCGTCATTCTTTTTCCTTCCAGTTGCGGAAGTTGTTCCACTTTGCCGTAATCCTCGAGGGCGGTAGCAAATTTCAGCAACAGGATTTCGCCTTGTTCTTTAAACAGGATTGAACGTCCTTTAAAGAAAACATAGGCTTTAACTTTTGCTCCTTCGCCCAGGAATTTTTCGGCATGGCGCAGCTTAAACTGAAAGTCGTGCTCGTCGGTTTGCGGACCGAAGCGAATTTCTTTTACCACTACTTTCACGGCCTTGGCCTTCATCTCTTTCTGTTTCTTTTTTTGCTGGTAAAGAAACTTCTGATAGTCCGTTATTTTACAAACAGGAGGATCGGCATTGGGGGAAATCTCAACCAGGTCTAATCCGAGTCCTTCGGCCATAGCCAAGGCTTCTTTCAATGAATATACTCCCTGATTTTCAACGTTTTCACCAACAACGCGAACCTGATGAGATCTGATTCTCTCATTTATCCTGTGCTGAGGTGTTGTATCTACACGTGTTCCTCCGCGATATGGTCTTTTTACAGCGATAAGAAAACCTCCTATTCTTTTTTAGTTATAAAATGCTGATAATTGATCTTTTACTTCGTTGTTCAGGAAAGCTGCAAACTCTTCCATGGTCATGCTGCCTTTATCGCCTTCGCCTTGTTTTCTCACTGAGACCAAACCGCTTTCAGCTTCTTTTTCCCCAACAATCAATAAGTACGGGATGCGTTTTAATTCGTTGTCCCGGATTTTACGGCCGATTTTTTCATTGCGCCCGTCAATCAGGCTGCGAATATCGGAATTATTTAGATAATTTGAAACATTTTCCGCGTATTCATTATATTTTTCGCTGATCGGCAGTACAACAACCTGCTCGGGAGTCAGCCAAAGCGGGAACTTCCCTGCGGTGTGCTCAATCAACACGGCCACAAAGCGTTCCATGGATCCGAACGGAGCCCGGTGAATCATAATGGGGCGGTGCCGTTTATCATCGGCACCAATGTATTCGAGTTCAAAGCGTTCCGGCAGGTTGTAGTCAACCTGAATGGTTCCCAACTGCCAGTTGCGTCCCAATGCATCCTTGATCATGAAGTCGAGTTTGGGACCGTAGAAAGCGGCTTCGCCCAACTCAGTAACGGTTTTTAGTCCTTTTTCGGCAGCTGCCTCAATGATAGCCTGTTCGGCTTTATCCCAGTTTTCGGGCGAACCAATGTACTTTTCGGGTTTATTGGGATCACGCAGGGAAATCTGTGCGGTATAATCTTCAAAATTTAATGCTTTGAAAATGATGAAGATAATATCAATTACTTTTTTGAATTCGTCCTTTAGCTGATCGGGCCGGCAAAAAATGTGGGCATCGTCCTGGGTGAAGCCGCGTACACGGGTCAAGCCGTGCAGCTCACCACTTTGCTCGTAACGATAAACCGTACCGAATTCGGCCATTCGTATCGGTAAGTCTTTGTATGAACGAGGTTTAAACTTGTATAGTTCGCAGTGGTGCGGACAGTTCATGGGTTTCAGCATGTACTCTTCACCCTCTGCCGGTGTTTTGATGGTTTGGAACGAATCTGCCCCGTATTTCTGAAAATGTCCCGACGTTTTGTACAGTGCAACATCTCCAATGTGAGGAGTCATTACCTGTTCGTAACCAAATTTCTTTTGTACTTTCTTCAGGAAATCTTCCAGCTGCATACGTAACATGGTTCCTTTCGGCAACCACAACGGAAGGCCCTGACCCACCTGTTGAGAAAAAGTGAACAGTTCCATTTCTTTCCCGATTTTGCGGTGGTCGCGTTTTTTGGCTTCCTCCAGCATCACCAGGTATTCGTCGAGCATTTTTTGTTTTGGAAACGTTACGCCGTACACGCGTGTCAGCATCTTGTTTTTTTCGTCGCCACGCCAGTAGGCGCCGGCAATTGAAGTCAATTTTACAGCTTTAATGTATGACGTGTTTGGCAGGTGCGGCCCTCGGCAAAGGTCGGTGAAATTTCCCTGGTTGTACAGGGTGATGGTGCCATCTTCCAGTTCACTGATCAACTCTTGTTTGAGTTCATCATTTTTGGATGTAAACATGGCCAGCGCATCAGCCTTTGAAATCTCTTTCCGAACGATGTCGGTTTTTGAACGAGCCAGTTCAATCATCTTTTTTTCGATGTCGGCCAGGTCTTTTTCCGTCAGCTGCTTGCCTTCGGGAAGATCGATATCGTAATAAAAACCAGTGTCAACCGTTGGTCCGATGCCAAACTTGGTACCCGGGTAAAAGAACTCAATGGCCTCGGCCATCAGGTGGGCTGACGAATGCCAGAAGGTTTCTTTTCCCTCGCGGTCGTCCCACGTGTACAGTTTGATGGACGCATCGGAGATTAACGGACGGTTTAAATCCCAAACTTCGCCATTCACTGAAATGGCCAAAACATCTTTTGCCAGGCGGCTGCTAATGGCATTGGCAATATCGAGCCCGGTTGCCCCGGCTTCAATTTCCCGGATGCTATTGTCAGGTAATGTAATTTTAATCATTGGTCTTATCGTGTGATATCTTATTTTCAGGCTGCAAAGATAATTATTATTGAAGGATGGCATCAAATTGCACCTATGTTTTTGTCAAATTAAAAACAAAAAAGGCGCCTGTTCAGCGCCTCTTGAAATCTGTATTGTTATTCGTTAACGAAAACCGAAACTGATTCCCGCATTATAAGACGTATATTCCGATTTGTTAACCGATCCATACAGGCTAAAGAAAGCCAGTTTTAGCCGTAAACCAGCACTAAGACTCAGATTAGAAGCTTCAAAATCGAGTTGTACCGGATCGGTTTCGCCGTAGATGACCACTTCATTGATGGCTTCACCGTCTTTAATAAAAGGATAACTTCCTTTCAGGTCTATATCTGTCTGGCTTTTGTTATTCCCGGCGCTGGCATACACGGTTAAAACACTTAGTTTTTTGGAAACAATCAGACCATAGCCAAAGGTTTGGGTTTTAAATTTCAGTTGCTGGTTGTCGTCTTGTATATAGTTGTTTTGCACAGAAATCCCTTGTTCGAAGTCATACTCCTCAGCTCCGAACATCAAATCGCCGGATGCATCGATGGTCGAAAAGTTTACATAAACGGAAGCATCAAAGGGCAGATGTTTCAAAAAGGGTAGCGATTCTTTAAAATTGTGTTTTAACCCGCCACCAATCATGCCAAGTTTTATTTCGTCATCGTCGAATGACAGTTCAGGCACATAGCGAACGGACAGGTCCGTTTTTGGCAGAATGCCCAGGGTCAGTTGGGCCATAGGCACAGGTACCATGTCGAATCCAGTCCCCTGTGGAGTGTTAAATGTTACAACTTCAGTATTGTCCAGGTAAACGCCCATTCTCGGGCCATCTTGTTCTGCTCCGGCAACCGTGGGAGCGCTTGGACCTCCCGAGATCAGCCGGGTATTATTGCTCAGACCAATTTCATTTACATTGAATGTTTGTCCACTGGAAGGAATCATGACCGCACTGACGTTGATCGCCAGGTCCATCCCAAACAATTTATGCGTTGCGGCGCTGTTGTACCAACCGTTGTTCAGGCCGTCGCCTAACGCGAGCGCATAAGGATTCAGGTACGCTTGAATCAATTTGGTAGCATCATCTTTACCTGCCCGGATAAAATCAGCCACTTCGGATTGGGAATGTCCCACTTTCAGAATAAAAAGGAAAGCCAACATTAAGATCAATTTACTCTTCATAATCTATTTTTTTCATTTAACAGAAAAAGTCCTTATTTTCGGGGAAAAGATAAGGATAAATCATGTAACTATCTGCTTGCCCAATTGACTTATCCACAAAAATAACCTGGAGTTTATCTTTTTTATTTGCAAAAATTTTCAAAGTTTTGATCATTCAATAAAAACGTTTACTATGCGCTATTTAATTTTTCTGTTTGTTCTTTTCATTGGGTTTGGAAACCCATTGCACGCTCAAAAAGAGATTAGCCTGGAGGATGTACAGGCTTTCGGTACTTTTCGAGAAAAAAAGGTTGAAGGACTTCGGTCGATGAACGATGGACTGCACTATACCGTACTGGAAGAAGGTAGTAGAATTGTAAAATACAGTTATAAAGAAGGTAAAAAAATTGCCACTGTTTTCGATCTGTCAACGGTCGATAATGCCCCGATCAGCAGTTTCTCGGCCTACGAATTCAGCGATGATGAAACTAAACTGTTGCTGACTACCAAGGTGGAAAAGATTTACCGTCACTCATTTACCACTGAATATTTTGTATGGAATTCGGTGACGCAAGAGTTGACCGAACTTTCGGCAAAAGGCAGGCAGCAATTGGCCACCTTTTCGCCCGATGGCGAGCGAGTTGCCTTTGTGCGCGAAAACAACCTTTTTGTAAAAAGTCTGAAATTTGGCACCGAAAGCCAAGTCACTTTCGACGGAAAAAAGAACGAAATTATCAACGGGGCACCGGATTGGGTTTATGAAGAAGAGTTTGCATATAATAAGGCATTTTCCTGGTCTCCCGATTCCAAATTTCTGGCCTTTATTCGTTTTGACGAGCGGGAGGTGAACGATTTTTCGATGACTATGTTCCGGGGGGAGCAACCAAGTTTGAACGAGAATGATCTATACCCGTCCGGCTACACCTTTAAATATCCCAAAGCCGGGGAGAAAAATTCGGAGGTAAGCGCGCATATTTACGACCTGAAATCGAAAACTACTGTGGAAGCAAACCTGGGAACAGAAAAGGACATTTATGTGCCCCGCCTGAAATGGACTGCCGATGCGTCCGAGTTGGCTATCATGCGGCTAAACCGGCGCCAGAATGTACTGGACGTGCTGCTGGCCAACCCGAACACCGGCGATACCCGTTCATTCTTCACCGAAAAAAATAACCGTTATGTGGCTGAAGAGTTTCTGGACGATTTCATCTTTTTGCCCGACAATGATTATTTTGTGGTGAACAGTGAACGCAATGAATATTCGCATTTGTATTTATACGATCGGCAAGGTTTCCTGGTAAAGCAGCTGACGGATGGTGCGTTTGATGTAACCGATTTTTATGGTTTCGATAAAAAGCGGAAGATATTTTATTACCAGGCAGCCAAGGAATCTGCTATGAGGAGAGAAGTGTATTTTGTAAGCCTGGATGGAAAAAAGCAAGGTAAATTGTCTTTGACCCCCGGAACCAATAAGGCCGAATTCAGCAGCGGATTCAATTACTTCATCAATTCCTGTTCTTCGGTAGAAAACCCGCTTCAGGTAACTTTGCATGACAATACCGGAAAACTGTTACGGGTACTGGAAGATAATGCTGATCTGAAGACAAAGCTTAAGGAATACGACATTCCTCAAAAAGAATTTTTCGAATTCGAAACCTCTGAAGGAATTTCGCTGAATGGCTGGATGATTAAACCGCTGGATTTTGATGCATCGAAAAAATATCCGGTAGTGATGACCCAGTACAGCGGGCCAAATTCGCAGGAAGTGCTGGACAAATGGTCAGTAGATTGGTACCATTATCTGGCCCAGGAGGGATTTGTAGTTGCTTGTGTTGATCCACGCGGTACCGGGGCTAGGGGAGAAGGGTTCCGGAAAGCTACCTACATGCAACTCGGCAAATACGAATCGGACGACCAGATTGAAGCTGCAAAATATTTGGGATCATTGCCGTATGTTGATAAAAATAACATTGCCATTTGGGGTTGGAGCTACGGTGGTTTCATGACTTTGCTGAGTATGGAAAAAGGAGGCGATATATTTAAAGCAGGTATTGCCGTAGCACCGGTTACCCACTATAAGTTTTACGACACAGTTTACACCGAGCGCTATATGCGCACACCCAGTGAAAATCCTGATGGCTACGATGAAAATTCGCCCATGGCCAATCCGGGTGGTATCACCGGACGCTTATTAATTGTGCATGGTTCGGCCGACGACAATGTACATGTGCAAAATACAATGGAATTTACCGAGAAACTGGTACAGGCCGGGGTCCAATTTGATATGGCCATCTACACCAACAGGAATCATAGTATTTATGGTGGAAATACCCGCCTTCATTTGTACAGGAAGATGACCGACTTTCTGAAAACACAATTAAAATAACAAGAAGCTCTCATTTATGATACAGCCTGTTGTTTGTTCAGCAGGCTGTTTGTTTTTAGAAAATCATACGAAAATTCGTCCCGCCCGTTTGCCGCCTGTTTCATAATTCGTTCAAATAACTGATCCTGGTAAGGCGAGAAGGAGCCGTTTTTCTTTTTAATAAATGAAAAGCGGAGGGGCGAGCATCTCTCAAATTTCCGGGCAAATTTTCGGCTGAAAAACGGGTGGTTGGTTATTACCGACTCCACCAAAAACAAGTCTATGCTCTTTCCCATAAGCGATTTAAAAGCCTCGGCATTGGCCGAATGAAGCTGGTCAACACAGCCCATTACCTGAAAGCCCAAATGGTATGCTTTGCACAACCAGCTATCCAGCATTTCCTGGTTAGCCTTCGCCGAAAAACTGGTCATCAGTCCGTCATTCAGATCGTCCGTGGCGTCCTGCAAATCGTCGAGCAGTTGCAAGTAGGCGCCGTAATAGTAGAAAAACTCTTCCTCTTTGTCCGTCAAATTGCCTAAAACCAAATAGCCGTCAGCAATAACCGATGTGCCGCCTTTTTGCGTACAGATCCGAAAGACGTCGTCCGGACTCAATTGATCAGCCTGATGAATCAGGGCCAAACTTTGTGTTTGTGCATCATGAATGGCCAGCAAACTCTCATAAACTCGAGGATGTTGCTCTCTGCTCCAATAGTCTTCAATCAATTCAACCAGGTGAAAGATTTTTTCTTCCTGCCCATTCCGTGCACTTACCTGATGCCCGGCCAGGCGTTTGGCAAAGCGGTTGCTGAAATCGATTTTTTCTAGGGTTGAAATGGCTGGATTGTCCAAATAATTATCCGTATAGGGGTATAGCATGCTGTAAGCGAAAATGGGCGGGGTAAGGCAGATGGGTTTTCCGCAAAGAAACTGGAGCCCATTCATTATCCAAACATTTCGGCAAGCCTGAAAAATATCGTGAAAAGAAAGCGCTGGATCAAAAACCTGGGCCGCATTAATAAACCAATAGGTCGAACGAACCATGTCGTCGGAAAGAATCACCTGGAGATTGTTGTCGGAATAACCCAACGTTTCCCGAAAAAATGTGTGCAGCAAAGCCAATAATTCCTTCTTTTTGTCGGCATCCGGATTAACTTCGGCCTCCAGCGAGGCGGTTTGAAGCTTGTCCAAAAACTCATCAAACCTTATTTCGCGCAATTTTTGTTCTTTTTTGCTGAAAAAGTTCAAATCGTGCGGAAACGTAGTTGCACTTTGGTTCCATAAGTTTCTAAATCCGGCAGAATAATTCATAAGTCGTTGATTTATATTTTCGTTTAGATTTGAATACAAAGTGATGAAAACTTTTTCAAATACAAATAGCATTTCCGATGAACAGGCCCATTTAATAGGTGAGCAGGCCCGAAACAAAAAAAATCGCAGAAAAACCATAAAATTTGCCTTGGGCATGGCATCAAAACAAAAAATTTCTATATTTGCAACGCCTAAAACAAAAGGCACTACCGGTAACATTACTGAAAAGTCAGATGCACGATGTTACGTAGAAAAAGCCCAGATGGTGGAATTGGTAGACACGCTAGTTTCAGGGACTAGTGTCCGTAAGGATGTGCAGGTTCGAGTCCTGTTCTGGGTACACTTAAAGCACTTAAGTTAAAAAACTTAGGTGCTTTTTTGTATTTGTTAAAAATATTAATTGATCACGTTAACCTTTCCGCCCTATGTCCAACGTACTCTTTGCCGGATTGACCACTTTGGATATTCAGTATTTTGTGGATGAGTTCCCTGGTTCGAACACCAAAGTAAAAACCACCCCGCCGCAATTATTGGTGGGAGGACCAGCCACCAACGCAGCTGTTGCGTATGCTTTTTTTGCCGGGAGGGCTCCATTGGTAACTGCGATTGGGGATAATACATTTCGTTCGTTTTTCGAAGCCGATTTCAATCAATATGGAATTGATGTCGTGGATGTTTTAAATCAAATTCCTGTCAATCCGGTGTTGGCCACAGTGGTTACCAGCAAGGGAAATGGCGACCGGACCATTTTCACTCACAACCCGGTTGACGTTTCTTCTGCGTTTGATGCAAAACCATTTTTGTGTCAAAAATCTCCTGACATGCTTTTTGTTGACGGCTTTTACCCCGAACTGGCCCTGCCACTATGCCGGGAAGCAAAAAAGAAAGGAATACCGGTTATTTTTGATGGTGGCAGTTGGAAAGAGCATCTGTATGAATTATTGCCGATGGTAGATGTAGCTATTTGTTCAAGCGATTTCTTGCCGCCAGGCTGCAATCATCAGGATGAGATTTTTGAATATTTAGCTGGTTTGGGAATCCCAAATGTTGCAATAACGCAAGGAGAAAAGCCAATCTTGTATTTAGACGAAGGCGAATATGGACAGGTGTCGGTTGAGCCTGTAGTTGTGGCAGATACCTTAGGGGCAGGTGATTTTTTTCATGGTGCCTTCTGCTATTTCTGGCAGCAGAACAAGCAGTTTCATTCGGCTCTGGAGAAAGCTGCACATTTTGCCTCAGCCACCTGCACGGTGCCGGGAACCCGCAATTGGCTCACAAAGTTTGACAGGCACTCTTTTATTTAGAGGCGGTGCAGTTGAATTTTAACTTTTGCCTGTTTTATTAGTCCTTCCAATTGCATAACTTGTATTTCATTTCATCAGAGTACTAAATGAATAACAGAAGCATCGCTTTTCAGCTCAGTATTTATATTTTGACCGCGGTAACGCTGGTTATTTCGGTTATCGTTTTTTTGCATTACAATTTCAGCCGGAAAATTTTAATTCAAAAGATTGAGGAAAGTGCGATTCACCAATCAAAACAGATTACCGCTCAGGTTACCCGAAATATAGTTACAGCGCAGGAGGTAAGCCGCAATGTGGCCAACCAGGCGCTATATTACCAGTCGCATGGCGATTTGGAGTTTTTTTTGAGCCAGGCGCTAACTTCAAATCCGCTGATGACCGGATTTCATGTAGAGTTGTTCAATCCATCCGGAAGTCAATATTTATCGGTTATCCGAACCGATTCAACCTCTTATCAGATTTTCAGGGATGACCGTTTTTGTGCGGCGAACATTAAGCCAACAACTCGGATACAAGTTGTTGGTGGTGAAACAGTATGGTCTGAACCATTTTTTTGTCTGCTGGACACAAGTAGTCTGATTGCCAGTTATTCGCAGGCCATTTACACACCGGACGGGGCAGTTGGCGGAATAATATCGGGACAGATCAGTCTTGATTTCTTGAATAAGGTAGTTTCCGGAATGATGTTCGAAAAAGGTGGATTTGCATTTATTGTTGGTGAGGACGGCACCTTCTTGACCCATCCAAAACAGGAATGGATCATGCAGCGCAATATTTACGAAATCTCGTACCAAATATTCCCTGAAAACCGCGATAAATATGAACAGCTCCTGCGATCGCATCTGGCAGGTTCCGGTTTTGCATACCCGGAACTCTATGATTATAAAAGAAGTTGGTTTCATTTTTCCCCGATTCCGCATACTAATTGGTCTGTAATTATAATCGTGCCAGCGAAAGAGCTTTTTAATGATTTGGATCTCATTTTACGAGAAATCATTCTGGTTTCGGCCATTGGCTTGTTGTTGGTATTGGCAATTATCATACTGATTTTTCGGAAAATGCTACTTCCACTGGCCAGCGTTGTAAAATCCATTCAACGCTTTAGCTTTGGTGACCGGAGAAGGCTGAACCGGAAAAACGAGGTAGAGTTGCTTACCGACAGCTTGCAGGAATTGCAGGCACAATACAGCAATTATCTGCAAGAGCAAAATCAAAGCCGGAAGGATCGACGGAAATTTGAAAAAGACCTGAAATCGGCCAAAGAAATACAAACAGCTATCATTCCGAAGGAATACACAACAGATCCGGATCACCCGGAAATCGAGCTATTCGCAGCTCTGCAGCCAGCTGAGAGCATCGGTGGCGACTTGTATGATTATTTCTTTATAGACTCAAAGCACTTGTTGTTTACCATGGGCGATGTGTCGGGAAAAGGCATACCCGCCGCCTTATTCATGGCTGTGGCCCACACGATGATTAAAAATAAAGCCAACGCACTTTCAGCCAAAAAGATAATAGAACAGGTAAATAAAGAATTAAGTTATCAAAATACCAATCAACATTTTCTAACCTTGTTCCTCGGTATTTTGAACACCGAAACCGGGGTGCTGAATTACTGCAATGCTGCACACAATTATCCGTTCGTCGTCCGGCCCAACAAAGAGGTTCGCCTATTGGAGAAAACGCATGGATTGCCGGTTGGAGTGTATGCAAACAAACCGTATTCGGGTGATTACATGGTGTTGGAAAAGGGAGATATGCTCGTGCTTTACACGGATGGAGTTACAGATTGTAAAGACTCTGGCGATACTTTTTACGGAATCGACCGGTTAACTGACAACATTAGCAACATGACTGATTTGCCCGCACCGGAATTGGTAAAACGGCTGCTGAAGAGTTTGACTGTGTTCCGTGGCGAAACCCGGCAGGCCGATGACATCAGTTTGATGGCGATCCGCTATCACGGAAAAGATCACGAATAAAGTCCGGATCACTAATCATGTTTTGTACAATGAATCAAATGAACCATTTTCAACATATTTTACTTGGAACATTCAGCCTGATTATTGGTATTCTACTGGCCATACTGGTTTACCGGGTACTACGAAAAGTAATCCTCAAAGAGGGTAACGAGTATGTTTGGATGAAACTCTTGAAACGAATCAGTATCCCACTGGGTTTGTTAATAATCATTACCATTTTATCGGTAATGTTGCCCATGGATGATCTAACAGGGCCAGCTGTTGATTTTACGATTATGGCTTCTATTGCGTATGATGTCATTATCTCCTGGCTCATCATCATCGCCATCAAAAGTATCCGGCTGATTGTAATGGGCAGATACGATCTGACTTCAAAAAACAATCTGAAAGCGCGTAAGATTCAAACTCAACTCGTTGTTATTGAGCGAATTTTGATTACCTTGGTTTTGTTGATTGGCTTTTCGGTAATGTTGCTCAGTTTTCCGAAAATCAGACAAATCGGTGTAAGTTTGCTGGCAAGTGCCGGGATTGCCGGTATTATTATCGGGTTTGCCGCCCAGCGGAGTATCGCTTTGTTCCTGGCTGGATTTCAAATTGCTTTCACCCAACCCATTCGGTTGGATGATGTTGTGATTGTTGAAGGAGAGTGGGGGTGGATTGAAGAAATTACCCTGACCTATGTTGTCGTTCGTATTTGGGACAAACGTCGTTTGATTGTTCCGATTACCTTTTTCATCGAAAAGCCCTTTCAAAACTGGACGCGCACAACTGCCGAAATTCTGGGTACGGTTTTTATCTATGTTGATTATGGTTTTCCTGTGGACGAAATGCGGAAACAGCTGGGTGTCATATTGGAAAAGCAACCGGAATGGGATCGACAGGTCAATGTACTTCAGGTAACCGATGCGAAAGAGCAAACCATTGAGTTGCGTGCCTTGATGAGTGCGGCTGACTCACCCGCAGCATGGGATTTACGGGTGAAAGTTCGTGAAGAGCTGATCCGGTTTGTTCAGGAGAAATATCCGCAATATTTGCCAAAAACAAGGGTACAACTTCGACAATATCCTGATACAAAAGCATAAAAAAAACCAGTCATCGACTGGTTTTTTTATAGGTGCATCAGGCTTTTTGGGGTGTTCCCAGAATCCTGATTTTTATTTTTTCGTTTTTCTTGTCAAAGCCAACCGAAACAGTATCGCCTTCCGAAATCGAAGCACGGATAATGACTTCGGCCATTTCATCCTCCAGGTATTTTTGGATAGCACGTTTCAAGGGCCTTGCACCGTATTGCGTGTCAAAACCTTTATCGGCGATAAACTCTTTGGCGGCTTTTGAGATTTTCAACTTGTAGTTCAAGGAAGTCACACGTTCGTACAATCCTTTTAATTCGATATCAATAATTTTATAGATATCTTCTTTGGAAAGGGTGTTGAACATGACCACATCATCGATACGGTTCAGGAACTCGGGAGCAAACGCCCGTTTCAGAGCCTTTTCGATAATATATTTGGCATGGTCGGTTTCTTCTTCTGCCGATTTGGGGGTTGTAAAACCAACGCCACGGCCAAAGTCTTTCAATTGGCGCGAACCGATATTCGAGGTCATGATGATGATCGTGTTTTTGAAATCGATATTTCGTCCCAAACTATCCGTCAATCGACCTTCATCCAGCACTTGCAACAGCAGGTGGAAAACATCTGGGTGTGCCTTTTCAATTTCATCCAACAAAACAACAGAGTATGGTTTACGCCGAACCTTCTCGGTCAACTGTCCACCCTCTTCATAACCAATATATCCGGGAGGGGCGCCAATCAGGCGGGAAACCGAGAATTTCTCCATGTACTCGCTCATATCAATGCGGATGAGCGAGTCGATACTGTCAAATAAATATTGGGCCAATACCTTGGCCAGTTGGGTTTTCCCCACACCTGTAGGCCCCAAAAAGATAAAAGAACCAATCGGTTTGTTTGGATCTTTCAGCCCGGCCCGGTTGCGCTGGATGGCTTTTACAATTTTAGCAATGGCCTCGTCCTGTCCAACCACGCTGCCTTTCAGTTGGTTGCCCATATCCATCAACCGTTTCCCTTCAGCCAGGGCAATTCGTTGCACAGGAATGCCTGACATCATGGCTACTACTTCGGCAACTTTGTCTTCGGTAACCACTTCCCGATGCCTGATCAATTCTTTTTCCCAGGCCTCTTTTTCCTGTTCCAGCATTTGCAGCAGATTTTTTTCCTTATCGCGATGGCTGGCAGCCAATTCAAAGTTCTGACTTTTTACCGCCTTTATTTTTTCCTCGCGCGTAGTTTCAATTTTCTGCTCAAGTTTAACAATCCGTTCCGGAACATTTATATTGGAGATGTGAACGCGTGAGCCCGCTTCATCCAAGGCGTCAATAGCCTTGTCCGGTAAAAAGCGGTCGGTAATATACCGGGCTGTCAATTTGACACAGGCGTCAATGGCTTCCGGGGTGTAAACTACATTGTGATGGTCTTCGTACCGCTCCTTAATATTATTGAGGATTTCTATGGTTTCGTCCACCGACGTCGGCTCGATCATTACTTTCTGGAAACGGCGCTCCAACGCCCCGTCTTTCTCAATTTGCTGGCGGTATTCATCCAGGGTAGTTGCCCCGATGCATTGAATATCACCACGGGCAAGAGCCGGTTTCAGCATATTGGCAGCATCGAGGGAGCCGGTAGCGCCACCTGCTCCTACAATTGTGTGAATTTCGTCGATAAATAGGATGACATTGCTAACTTTCGACAACTCGTTAAGAATTGCCTTCATGCGTTCTTCGAACTGGCCCCGGTATTTTGTTCCGGCCACAATTGATGCAATATCCAGACTAACAACACGTTTGTCAAAAAGCACACGCGAAACTTTCTTTTGAACAATACGCAGGGCAAGGCCTTCGGCAATGGCTGATTTACCAACGCCAGGCTCACCGATCAAGATCGGATTGTTCTTTTTTCTCCGTGATAAAATTTGTGCCAAGCGTTCAATTTCTTTTTCACGTCCCACAATAGGGTCGAGGTTGTTTTCTTCGGCCGCTTTGGTGATATCTACGCCAAAGTTGTCCAACACCGGGGTTTCCGATTTGGACGGACCAGGCTTTTTCTGGGCTCCCGGACCGGTAGGCTTGGAGAACGGATCGTCCGCATCGTCATCCTCGTCGCCGTAATCGGACTTGGCTTCAGGCTGTTTGTAATCTTCCAAACGGGATTTCAAGATATAATAATTAATGTGAAAGCCGTTTAAAATCAGGGATATCTGGCTATCCTTATCTTTTAGAATGGCTAGCAGCAAATGGCCTGTATTAATCGTTTGGTTGCCCATTGCACGAGCCTCCAGGTAAACTAGTTTAAGGGCCTTTTCGGCTGATTTCAAGAGTTGTACGGATGCTTGAGGATCAATCTCCTTATCTGTTCGCAGTGACGATTCTACTGTTTCCTTAATTTCTGATAAATTAACACCCAAGTGCGAAAGTATATCAATTGCAATACCCTCGCCGTCTCTCAAAATTCCCAGAAAAATGTGCTCCAGCCCAATCTGCTCGTTCCCTAATCGGATAGCCTCTTCACGGCTATAGGTGAGAACGTCCTTTATCCTTGGTGAGAATTGAGAATCCATAATCTATTTTCCTTATTTTGATGTGGTTTTACTTTCTAACAAAAACTATTCCTAAATGTTGATCCGGAATGCCTGTCAAATATAGCATTTCCATTCCTAAAGTAATGCATTATTCAAAATGCCGATAATTCAACCGACTGATTTTTTGAACATTGATTTGTTGAAATTTAATTTAATATTGAACATTAAAAAGTACGTAAAGACGCCGGTTTTATTAGTATTTTTATATTTTTGTAAGTCAAAAAATTTCAACATAAATAATCTTGAAAAGGAGGATTAAATGGCTGAAGGCGAAAGAATTATAAAGATCAATATTGAAGAACAAATGAAATCCGCTTACATCGATTATTCGATGTCAGTGATTGTGTCCCGGGCCTTGCCCGATGTTCGCGATGGCTTGAAACCTGTCCACCGCCGGGTTTTATTTGGAATGAATGAATTAGGTATTTTATCAAACCGATCATATAAAAAATCAGCAAGGATCGTGGGTGAGGTACTGGGGAAATACCACCCGCACGGCGATTCATCTGTTTACATGACCATGGTGCGCATGGCGCAGGATTGGTCCTTGCGCTATCCGCTGATTGACGGACAGGGCAACTTTGGCTCCATCGACGGCGATAGCCCGGCAGCAATGCGTTACACCGAAGCCCGGATGGCTAAAATAGCCGAAGAAACCCTCAGCGACCTGGACAAGAATACGGTTGATTTTCAGCCAAACTTTGATGAGTCGTTGAAAGAACCAACGGTGTTACCAACGCGGATTCCAAACTTGCTTGTAAATGGCGCCTCGGGGATTGCCGTTGGAATGGCCACCAATATGCCACCCCATAATTTGGCTGATACAATTGATGCGATCACAGCCTATATCGACAATAAAGATATTGAAGTAAGCGATCTGATTCCAATCATCAAAGCCCCCGACTTCCCAACAGGTGGAATCATTTATGGGTACAAAGGAGTGGAAGAAGCATATGAAACCGGCCGCGGACGTGTTGTATTGAGGGGAAAAGCGCATATTGAGATTTATGGTAACAATCGCGAGCGCATCGTGGTGACTGAAATCCCATACATCGTCAATAAGGCAGAGCTGATCATGAAGATTGCCGATTTGGTCAACGAAAAGAAAATCGAAGGTATTTCGAATGTTAACGACGAGTCGGACCGCGAGGGGATGCGCATTGTGATCGACATCAAAAAAGATGAGATTTCAAATGTTGTACTCAATAAATTATACAAATACACCCAGCTCCAAACATCCTTCAGTGTTAACAACATTGCCTTGGTGAAAGGTCGTCCAAAGTTGCTGAACCTGAAAGACCTGATCCGCTATTTTGTGGATCACCGCCATGAAGTTGTGGTTCGGCGAACACAGTTTGAATTGGACCAAGCTGAAAAGCGGGCTCATATTTTAGAAGGTTTAATTATTGCCAGCGATAACATTGACGAAGTAATTGCCATCATTCGCGGTTCCAAGACCCCCGATGAAGCCCGGGAGGGATTGATGTCACGTTTTTCATTGAGCGATGTCCAAGCCCGTGCAATCGTAGAAATGCGACTACGGCAATTGACTGGTCTTGAACAAGATAAGCTACGGCAGGAATATGCAGATATTCAGAAGTTCATCGAAAGGTGTAAAGAAATTTTGGCCAACGAAGAATTGCGCATGCAAATCATTAAAGATGAACTACTTGAAATAAAAGCACAATATGGAGACGGACGAAAAACCGAAATTGTGCCCAACGCCGAAGAATTCAACCCGGAAGATTTCTATGCCGATGAAGAAATGGTAATCACAATTTCTCATCTTGGCTACATTAAGCGTACGCCGTTGGCCGAATTTAAAACACAAGGAAGGGGAGGGGTAGGATCGAAAGGAAGTACAACTCGTGACGAGGATTTCCTGGAACACCTGTTTATTGCTTCTATGCACAATACCCTATTGTTGTTTACAGAGAAAGGCAAATGCTTCTGGCTGAAAGTATATGAAATTCCCGAAGGGACCAAAACATCCAAAGGGCGCGCTATCCAAAACCTGCTGAATATAGAGCAGGACGATCAAGTATTGGCTTACATAAACGTAAAGCGCTTGGATGATGCAGAATATATCAATAGTAATTTCATTATCCTTTGCACGAAGAAGGGGATTATTAAGAAAACATCTCTTGAGGCTTATTCACGGCCACGACAAAACGGAATTAATGCGATTACAGTCAGGGATGGCGACCAATTATTGGAAGCTCGTCTCACAAATGGCAATCATGAAATTATCATCGCTGTCAAGTCTGGAAAAGCCATCCGTTTCCATGAGAACATTGTCCGTGCGATAGGACGCACCGCTTCGGGCGTAAGAGGAATAACTCTCGGCAGCGAGCAGGATGAAGTAGTTGGCATGATATCTGTTGAAAACGAATCTGAAGACGTTCTGGTAGTTTCTGAAAAAGGATACGGAAAACGTTCGGGTATAGAAGAATACCGCGTTACCAATCGTGGCGGAAAAGGAGTAAAAACGATCAACATTACTGAAAAGACGGGCAGTTTGATTGCAATCAAAAGTGTAGTAGATACCAACGACCTGATGATTATCACTGAAAATGGATTGACCATTCGCCTTCCTATTTCTGAATTACGTGTTATGGGGCGTGCCACCCAGGGAGTTCGATTGATCAATTTGAGAGCAGACGACGCCATTGCTTCAATTGCACGGGTTCAAATAGAGGCAAATCCTGATGAAAATACCGAACCGGAGCAAGAACAAACAGATGAAGATTTATTGTGATCAACTCCTTCATGTTGAATGATAGGACAAAAACGCTTAAATTTGAACTTAAAAAAATATCTTAAATTAACGATGATGATGAAAAAAACAATTCTATTATTAGCTCTTTTAATCTCTGTTGCAGGAGCTTACGCACAGAAAGGTAAGGTTGCCAGCGCACAAACATTAAAAGATACTCAAAAATTGGATAAAGCTCTTGAAGCGATCAACGAAGCAATCGATCCGAATAACGAAAAAGCTGAGAAATCAATTCCATGGGCAAAAACATGGGAAGTACGCGGTGACATTTACCGGGCCATTTACCAGTCGAAAGATGAGAATATCAAAAAATTGGCTGACAATCCGCTTCAAACATCGTTGGAATCCTTCAAAAAGGCATTAGAGCTGGATGAAAAAGGAAGAAATGCCAACGGCGTAAAAATTAATCTGACGCTATTAATATCTGATTTCACAGATCAGGCTGTTAATGCATTTACCGATAACAACTACGAGCTGGCCCTCAAATCATTTGAAAGCATCCTTGATATCGAATCCATGCCGGTTATGCAGGAAGCTGGCCAAGCTGCTGTAGATACGGTTATTATCTTCAATGCAGGATTGGCTGCCTACAACGCAGAAAAATATGATGATGCAATCAAATATTATAAAGAGGCAGCCAAATATGATTACAATGGTGCACGCACTTATGAGCTGATAGCTTCGAGCTATACCAGCAAGCAGGATACAGCCAGTGCATTATTAACGCTTCAGAAAGGGTTTGAAAAATATCCTGAAAACAGTTCTATTCTGGTTTTAATGATCAATATCTATCTGAATGCCAATAAAGTAGATGACGCCATGAAATACTTGGAACTGGCGATCAAACAAGATCCGGAGAATGGATCGTTTCATTTTGCACAAGGTTCGCTTTACGATAAACTCGGAGAAACCGAAAAAGCAATTAAGGCATACGAAAAAGCAATTGAGCTGAAAGAAGATTACTTTGATGCATATTACAACTTGGGCGCAATTTATTACAACCAAGGTGTGAAACAAGTTGAAGTGGCCAACGCTGTACCAACCAATCAGCCAGATAAGTATGAAGAGGAAAAGAATAAAGCAGACGAAGAATTCAAAAAAGCAATTCCGTATATGGAAAAAGCTTCTGAAATCAACGCAGAAGATACGTTCTCTTTAGAGTCACTGAAAACGTTGTATTACCGTCTGAAGATGATGGACAAATTTGACGAAGTGAATAAGAAATTGGAAGATCTTAAATAAATAGAAAGAGGGAGCTTTTCCCTCTTTTTTTATGCGTACAAAAATAACATAATATCAACTATAAGACAATCCGGTCGGAACTTTTTCCCGCTCTAAGTTTGATCAAACTAATTCCAACATAATCGAAATCATACACCTTAGCCTCACACAGAACGATCCTTATCCTGAAAGGATATTTATAACGCTTTATTTTAAAAAGATATTCAAACAAACTTTTACAAATCATTGATAGATTCTTTATTGTTTTTTTCTGGGCTCTAGTATTCATCTCCAAATATGCAGAGCATTTTCAGTTAATTATGGCAACTATAATTTCTGGTTTTCAAGATAGCCGATTAGCAGGTCGGGCAAATATTTAATCAGATCTGTACATCCATATTGTAAGACGCATTTTCACTAAATGATCTAATCATATAAAGAGACTTCTAAACAATTCGTTCCAGCCTAAAATTTAATATAGCATTTTAGTGAGGCGAATAATTAAATTATAAATATTTACATATGTGATATGTATGTTATTTGTGCCTCATTTTTAACACCTTAAATGTTTACATATGTAATCCGAATGCCGGTTGTAAAATAAAAGCACAAAAAAGCATGAGCAGATAGCCCATGCTTTCTGTCGGTTTCCTGTATCAAATAAAATTAGCTAAATTGTTTTTTTAATTGTTCGAGCCATTTTTCAATTCTTCCTTTCGACAGACGTGCTTGGTTTTCCTGGTCGATGCACAAGCCGCAAAACTGGTCTCCACGTTCAGCTCTGGAGCTTTCGTAGATGTATCCTTCACGTGATGTAAAGCCCACTATTTCAGCCCCTCTGGACGCTACCAAGTCTGCAAAAATCCCAACACCATCGTTGAAGTTTTCAGGATATCCTTTTTGGTCGCCAAGCCCGTAAATTGCAAATTTTTTACCCGACAAATCCATTTCTTCTATTGCCGGAACAAATTCGTCCCAGTAATTTGGTAATTCACCATCCCACCAGGTAGCTACTCCAATGATATAATTATCGTATTTCAGAAAGTTTTCTTCGTTTACTTCTTCGGCATTAATCACATCCAGATTTTCTTTACCATAAAACTCGATGATTTTTTCACTGATTTTAGCGGTTTTATTCGAGTGGAAGCTATAAAATATACCTGTTTTACTCATGATTTTCTTTTTAAAATGCGACTAATTCTTTTGCTGCTGCGACAATTTTTTCGGCGTTAGGAAGAATAGCTTTTTCCAAAATGCGGTTAAATCCAACTGGTGTGTATGTTGAACCAACCCGTTTTACAGGGGCATCCAGAAATTCAAAAGCTTCTTCCATGATAATGGAGGTAATCTCCGATCCAAAACCGGCAAATACTTTATCCTCGTGAACGACCATGACTTTATTTGTTTTTTTCACAGAGCTTAGTATCGTTTCCTTATCTAGCGGAACTATCGACCGCAAATCAATTACCTCGACATCAATACCTTCTTCAGCCAGTTTTTCGGCAGCCTCCAAGCTATATATCAAAGTGTTTCCGTAGGTGATGAGAGTTACATCAGCACCTTTGCGCCTGATACGTGCTTTACCAAAAGGAACTTCAAAATCGTCCGGAACAACAGTGGCAGCTTGCGGTGAATTGTACAATGCTTTTGGTTCCATAAAAACTGTCATGCCTCGACTTCGCATCGCTGTACGCAACAAGCCGGCGGCATCGTCAGCAAACGTTGGATACACGATCCGAACCCCTGGTATGGTAGCCAGTGCCCCTTCGATGTTTTGCGAATGGTACAAACCTCCGCCGATGTAACCGCCCGATGCCAAACGAATAGTCATATTCGGCACAAACTGTCCGTTTGACCGCCAGTAATCGTGGCTTGAATCGACATACTGCTCCATGGCAGGCCAGAAATAATCAGCAAACTCAGCCCCTTCAATCACAATGCGGATTTTATCATTGAAACGGCTCATACCGTTGGCTGTTCCAACAATGTAATCCTCGGCAATCGGGGCGCTAAACACACGCTTTTCGCCAAATTCCTGCTGCATTCCTTTAGTAACGTTGAAGGCTCCGCCTTTTTCTTTGTTGGCAACATCCTGCCCCCAGATAAAGGTGTCCGGATTGCTTCGGAATTCTTCTTTCAACGTTTTGTTAATGGCCTCAACCAATTTCAATTTATCACCTTCAGCCTGGTGTACACCATCCGGGTATTTATCAGCCGGATAAGGTTCGGGCATCACAAAATCAAAAATGGTGGAGGGATCCGGATCCGGAGCCTTCAGTGCCTTTTTGTGGGCCTCTTTTACGATTGCAGTGGCCTGTTCTTCAACGGCAAGTAGCTCTTCTTCCGTAAAACGATTGTATTTTAGCAACATCCGTTTGAATTTAGCCAGCGGATCATACTCACGAACGTAATTTCTTTCAAATTCATTCCGGTATAATTCGTGACGGTCCGAATTGGAGTGTGACTCAATACGCACACAATTCGCCTGAAGAATGACTGGTTCACCAACTTCCAAAACATGTTTTTTGGCTTCGGCCATGGCATTCATCGAGTCGAAAACATCTTTCCCATTGCAATGAATGATCCGCAGGTTTTTGAAACCGCTGAAATTGTTGGCCGTTTTTCGGTTGGCCGTTTGCATGTGTTTGGGAACCGAAATGCCGTAACCATTGTCCTGCAAAACAAAAATGACTGGTAGTTTTTCGCGAGAAGCACCA
Source organism: Mangrovibacterium sp. (assembly GCA_050178015.1). Lineage (GTDB taxonomy): Bacteria > Bacteroidota > Bacteroidia > Bacteroidales > Prolixibacteraceae > Gaoshiqia. The sequence continues at coordinate 81,013 of JBFXGM010000003.1, read as the reverse complement.
TTAATAGCTTCATAAACATAGCCTTCGCTGGTGGATGATTCACCGTGAGAGGTAATCGATACGCCTTTTTGACCATAATATTTCATGGCCCGGGCTACCCCAACGGCATGAAGGTCGTGGTTACCGGTACAAGATGAAACATTGTGAATGTTCCATTCCGGCTTGGCAAAGTGATTGGACATGTGCCGTCCGCCACCAGCCACATCTGTTGCTTTCGAAATTCCGTTCAGGATGATTTCCTCCGCTGTTAGCCCAGCCGAAAAACAAGTCATCATGTCCCGGTAATACGGGAAAAGATGATCGGTTTCTTTGTTGAAATGTTGGCCTATGGCAAACTGAATCCCGTCATGCCCGGCATAGGGAGCATGGTACGACCAACCAATTGCCTGTTTCAGGTAATTGGGGGCCCTTTCGTCGAGTTTTCGCCCAACGACAAGGGTAGTGTACCATTTCTCAAGCGTTTCTTTATCTACGTTCTTTATCGTGTAAATCTTTGGATATATACTGCTCATGTTGAAATTATATTTTTCTGTTTACGTCAAATTCTTCGAGAATGTCTGCAATACGTCTCAGGAAAGCACCTCCCATAGCCCCGTCAATGATTCGGTGGTCGTACGACAGGGACAGGAACATTTTATGCCGGACCACAATGGCGTCGCCGGTTGGGGTTTCCATCACGGCAGGTTTTTTCTCGATGCTGCCGGTTGCCAAAATTGCGACCTGAGGTTGATTGATAATCGGCGTTCCAATAATATTGCGGAACGAACCAAAGTTGGTTATGCTGAATGTACCGCCTGATATTTCGTCGGGTGATAACTTGTTGTTTCGAGCTCTGTTAGCTAAGTCATTTAAGGTAGAAGTTAAACCAACCAGGTTCTTCTGATCGGCCTCCTTGATGACCGGAACAATCAGGTTTCCATCGGGTTTGGCCACGGCAATACCTACATTTACTTTACTGCGAAGAATGATTTTATCGCCGTCAACCGAAGCATTGACCATTGGAAACTCGCGTAAGGCCATGGCAACCGCCTCGGTGAATACCGGCATGAAAGTCAGGTTTTGGTTGTACTTCTGCTGAAATTCGTCTTTCATTTTTTTGCGCCAGAGCACCAGGTTTGTTACGTCGGCTTCGACAACCGAAGTCACGTGGGGTGCCACTTGCACTGAATTTACCATGTGTTCGGCGATAATTTTGCGGATACGGTCCATTTCAATTATCTGGTCGTCAGCACCAATCGAAACGGAAACCTTTGGAGCAGCCGGTTTTTCTTTTGGCGCAGAAACAGATAGGGCTGCCGGAGCCTCTTTTGCAGGTGCAGAAGAGGCTTTTCCTGAAGTTTTTCCGGCAATGTAATCCAGTAAATCCTGCTTTTGTACACGGCCATTCGCCCCGCTTCCGCTAATCTTTTCAAGCTCTTCCAGCGAAATGTTTTCTTCTTTGGCAATGGAACGGACCAAGGGTGAGTAAAAACGGCTGGCCCCTTTAAAATCACCAGCGCTTTCTTCCTGCGAAAGCTGGCTATCATTTTTATCCGTCGTTTCTGCTTTCTCCGGGCCTTTAGTTTCACCTTCCGTAGCCGTTTCTTCATCGGCATCCTCATCTGTTTCAATGTAGGCTACAATTTCGCCCACCGGAACTACAGCATCAACTTCGAACAGAATTTTTTTGATAATCCCGTCAACAGGCGAAGGAATTTCAGAATCAACTTTTTCAGTGGCAATCTCAAAAAGAACATCATCTTCTTCTACCTTATCCCCTTCTTTTACAAACCACTTGGTAATCGTTGCTTCCTGAACGCTTTCCCCCATTTTGGGCATTTGAATTTTGAATTCTGACATATTCAACTTATTTATTTAACATTCTATTATTCTTGAAATTTCAACTCTTAGAACAAGCTAAAAGTTGAAATGTTCAAGAACTACTGGAGATAAACACAGAAGTTCAAATAAAAGAAATGAACAGGTCGCGGGAATGAACGCAGTAAAAGAAAACCCTTGCAATGAAATGGAATAAACTACTCTTGCTTGATAACTATTTTATCAAAAATACCGACGATAGCTTCCGGATTATTTACAGCGCGTAGTTCGGCCTCAATGGGGGTAGTATCCTGCGAAAAAATCTGAAAACATTTATCAAGAATGGCCACCAATTCTGCTTCCGCTTCATCCTTGGTAATGGTGCCTTTCTTCATGCTCTTACAGAAATACTTCGATAGCTTTTGAATGGAATAATACAAGTCGGGTTTAATGATTTCTGTTGACATTATGTATTGAGGCCCTCCAAGTTCCACTTTTTTGGTATAGATCTGGTTAAATTGCTCCAGCTTGATCAGCACATTTTTGCTCAAGTAATTATCTTCGGGGCAATCGGATACTTTAGGGAAAACGACAGGAGTACTTTCAAAATAATAACTGTCTTGTGCGCTGGCTGCAAACGAAATGACACCTAGAATTGCTAACATCAATAACCTCATAATTCCTCCTCTTCGATAGTCACGATAAAAATAGGAATAATTCGAAGTGAAAAAGTCTGCGATGCGTTAAAAATGCTTAAAAACAAGTTTTTACAGGTAAGCCAACGGTAACGAATCGATGGGATAATACAGGAACAAATCCCGTTCGGGCCAATGTTTTACACGAGAAGTGATCGTGTTCATCAACCGATTTATTTCGGCAGGCAACAAGGATCCTTTCCAACTACTTGAATTTGAAATAAAAATCCAGGTTAGTCCATTTTGCTGGCGTTTAAGCATCGCGGAGGTGCCTGCCATGCTTCCGGTACGATACCAGTCGCCATTGTCGAGGGCAGTTTTCCATCCTAGCGGTCCCTTCGCATAGGTATTGTCGGTCATCTCCCGTATCGATTTTTCGGAAAGTATATCTTCCACGCCTGGTTGCCCATCAATCAGGGTTATAAAACGAGCCAGCTCAACAGCCGAACTTACCCAGCCTCCTGCGGCACCCAGTAACTCAACCGGATTGCCGCCATTTGATTTGGTGACCAATCTGCCCGAACCAGTATATTCTGGTATTGGAAGGCTTCCTTCCTGTTCGAAATACGAAACTTCGTTTGGAAAACGGCTATCCGGAAAGCTCTTGCCAATATGCATATCACGAATACCGTTCGGTATCAGAATATTTTCACGGATATAAGCCTCATAAGACTTACCGGCAACCGTACTAATAACATCTTCGAGAAACATGTAGCCCATGTTGGAATAGGCCACCTGGCTACCCGGAGGAAAAGATAAGTAGCGGGAAGCCACATATTTGTAATAAGTACGAATCGTTGCTGGAGGCAAATCGCCCACCTTTTCTGCAATACTCAATGAGTTAAAAGCGGGATCGCCATAGCGCTGAGTCCATCCACCTGCATGCGCCAGCAAATGCCTGACCGTAATTTTATAGAGTTTTTTGTCCTTTACCCGATTGAAAACAGAATCTTTTACAATTCCATTCGGGCCAAATACGGTATCGTCGAGCGATAATTTTTCGTCTTCCACCAGCTTCATGACAGCTACGGCAGTGATTAACTTCGAAACGCTGGCCAACCGGAACAAATGACCGGGTTGTACCTGGTTAAATTGCTCATCGGAAATTCCAAAACCACGTGCATAAACTAACCGCTCATTTTCGACAACTGCCAGCGTAACTCCTTTCAGGTCCCAGACCGTCATAAAACGCTCCATCTGCTTCTGTATATAATCAGAATCGCTAAAGTCCGAAATTTCATTACTGATCCTGTTATTTAAACCTTCAAGCTCAAGTTGGTAATAGGGCGGAATTTGCTTCTCTGTAAGATATCCTTTTGAACCATAGGATAATACAAGGACAATCGCGATAAGTATATGCTTTAAATATTTCAATATACAAATGTAAATTAATGTGATTGCATTTTCAAACTACCAATTAATTCATTGATAGAACTCATGTTATGCCTTTCCAGGTAATTATTTATACCAGCAACAACCTGAACAGGCAATGATGGATCGATAAAAATGCCTGTTCCGATTTGCACGGCAGAGGCACCTGCCAGAATAAACTCGATGGCATCGGTGGCATTCATAATTCCTCCCATACCAATTACCGGTACTTTTACTGCCTGGGCAACCTGCCAAACCATGCGCAATGCAATGGGTTTAATGGCCGGACCGGATAAACCACCTGTAATGGTTGAAAGCACGGGTTTTCGTGATTCGGCATCAATGGCCATTCCTAAAAACGTATTAACCAGCGACACACTGTCGGCCCCCTGAGATTCAACAGCACGGGCAATTTCAGCAATATTGGTTACATTGGGCGATAGCTTTACAATCAGAGGTTTGCTGTAAACTGCCCGCACGGCCCGCACAACGGCCTCGGCTGAAGGACAGCTAACACCGAATGCCATGCCTCCTTCTTTCACGTTAGGACAACTAATGTTTAGCTCGATCGCCGGAATCTTGTCCAATTCATTGATACGCTCCGTTAATTCAACATATTCTTCAATTGTTGAACCATTCACATTCACAATAAAATTGGTGTCAATATCTTTTATATTCGGGTAAATATTCCGGATAAAATTATCAACTCCCTTATTTTGCAACCCCACGGCATTCAACATCCCCGAAGGCGTTTCGGCCATCCGTGGATAGTTGTTCCCTTCCCGATGTTTTAGGGTTGTACCTTTCATTACCACGCCGCCCAGCTGGGACAAGTCAACAAAATCGCCTATTTCTTCTCCAAAACCACAGGTTCCCGAAGCTGTTAATACCGGATTTTTAAAAACCAGATCTTTTATTTTTACACTTAAATCTGCCATGTTAGTTCTTTAATATTGAATACAGGTCCGTCGGTACATACACATTTGTGTCCTGATGTGGTTTTTTCCACACAACACAGGCAGACACCAAACCCACATGCCATCATATTTTCCAGGGACACTTCACAAAATACATCAGCCTTGGCTGCATCTTTGGCAATTGCCTTCATCATGGCATCGGGGCCACAGGTGTATATTTTGTTGAAAGTTGACAATTCACTTTTGTACATCGAGTGATTGGTAACAAATCCTTTCTCGCCCAGGCTGCCATCTTCGGTGGTAAAATAAAACCTGCCATTCTGTTGGTAGGCGCTGATGTCCACATGATCGGCAATACTTCGGGCACCAAGTAAAATATGCACATTTTCCGGGTTCAGACCGCAAACTTTTGAAAGAAAAAGCATGGGAGCAACTCCGCTTCCTCCACCAATTAATAAGACTTTATCGGTAGTTTCCGGTTGCGAAAACCCTTTTCCCAAGGGATATATAACGCTGATTTTATCGCCTGGCTGATAAGTCGTCAAAACTCGTGAGCCTCGTCCCAGAATCTTCACCAACAAGGAGAAAGTCCTGTTTTGATAGTCAACATCCAATACCGAAAATGGCCGACGCAGGAAAATTTCCGTCGCCTTTTTTATCTCAACATTTACAAATTGCCCCGGGAATATTTCAGGCAGTTCGGATACGGATTGTAATACCAATCGAAAATTGTCATGATTTAACTGAGTATTTTCGATAAGCACAAGCTCCTGAACAGTTTTTTTCATTCCGACTAATTATTTGCCGGCAAAGATAGGAGAAAAATTATCTTGAGGGAGTGTATTGTTTAAAAGTTTGGTCGGTGTAAAATACGACAATCCTCTCTACTTCTTTGCCTATTTCAGTCGGCTCAGCCAGTGGAGGTGCTGTTTCAACAGTTGCTTTTGGCAGCACCATTTTCTCTTTCTGCACTGGTTCAGCCAATCTTTCGGGCGCTTTGGCAACAGTTTTTGCCATCTCCTCTTCCCGGGGAAAAAGCGTTGCTGTTTGCTTCGTACCCGTTACAAGCATTTCTCCTTCACCCATAATCAGCCATTTGGCGTCAATTTCGGGATAGGCTTCCAGCAGTTTTGAAATAAACGGAAAACTAGGATTGTTTCGGCCATGCAATACATGTGTGACATTCGACCGCTGCACTCCAATAGAATCAGCCAACTCAGAAGAAGTTAACCCTTTGTAATCCATAAAGCGTTTGATACGGTTGTTCATGAATGTGAATTTAGCGTTTTTACAAAAGTAATAATTTAAACGAGCAATCCGGGTTACATATCTAATTTATATCGATGTAGAATTGTAAACTAACAATCATGATTGAATTCAAATCGTCATGATTACTCCCAAATAAATAATTCATATAAATCTTCTAAATAGTTGGATTATAGTCACATAAACAACTGCCAACTCCCTGCAATAACCAATACGGAACTCATAAGTTAGTTTATTGGAACAACTGCTTTATATGAATGCTTTATACTACTGATTATCAATACTTATAACTTAATTTATTTATCTATTTTGCAATTTGTTTTGCTTGTGTATTTCTGTAAACTACTCCTCTCCTACTTCTGTTCCTTTTTGTGACAATGTTGAATATTTAAGTCAAATCGAGTATTGATATTTGTGAATTATCAGTTGGCTTTCAAAAATCACTGACCTGTTACAATTGTTAATTCACTTTTGTGTAGTACCAATGTCCTCCACTCTCAATAGAAACCATGTAACAAATTTCCGATGGTACATTTTACAACTACTGGGCAGCTCAGTTTCTAATTAGTTTTCAAATCCGTGAAATTTTTTTTATCCGGCATTCGCTATTACGTCATCGCTTCATTCCAATCTCAGCCTGGGGCCATTTCTCCTGAATAAGTTCAACATTTGCGTCCAACTGATAAGGCTTGCTCAAATATGCGATTCTCATGCGGGCAAAATCGGGCAGGAAGTGTCCTAATTTCCTAGTAAACTGGCGCTTAAAGCCTGACTCATGCTGCTTTTCCTATCCGAAATGTTTAAAAATTGCTCTGTGAACTTTCGTGAGAGGTGCGATTATCGTTTAAGATGCTTATTTTCGCAGGTCAACTACTAAAACGATTACGTATGCGTGGGATTCCTGCCTCCGGAGTGTTTCTGTTCTTGTTCGTCATCCTCTTGATCGAATTGTTGGCATACCTGGGAATTATTCAGCTGGTTCATGAGAAAAAATTGAAACGACAGGTTAGTTTTTTGTATTGGATCACTTCGGCGGCATTTTTAGCTATTTGGCTGCTAGCATTTCTGAACCCCGAAAAAATCAGGCACACCACCAATTACCAATTTTTTTATTTTGTCATTTCAATTTCGGTGATGAACATTTTCCCGAAATCGTTGCTAACCGTATTTACAATTGTGGCCGCGCCATTCCGGTTTCTACGGAAAAAATTTCTATCCAGGGTAATTTTGCTGTGTGGTATGATAATCAGTTTGGGCATGCTAACCAGCATTGGATATGGCATTGCAGTGGGACGACAGATCATCCGGACCGAGCAGGTTGAAATCAGACTTGCCAATCTGCCCAAGGCTTTGGATGGATTAAAGATCGTGCAAATCTCCGACATTCACCTGGGAAGTTTTGAAGATGATGCCTTTTTGGCAAAATGCACCGATGAAATTAACCGGCAACAGGCAGATTTGCTGTTGTTTACCGGCGATATTGTGAATAATTATTACCAGGAAATGCTCGGTTTTGAGAGCCAGTTGAAAATGATGAATGCCAAATATGGCAAGTTTGCCATTCTTGGAAATCATGATTATGGCGATTATTCTGACTGGAAGAACCCAGCAGACAAAACCGAAAACCAACAGAATATCAATAAGATAATGAAAGAATCAGGTTTTAATTTGTTGCTGAACCAATCGGAAAGAATTTCCTTGCGTGACACTTCATTTTATATTATAGGCGTTGAAAACTGGGGACACAAGCCCTTCCCGCAATATGCCCGGCTGGATGATGCTTTGCAGGGAGTACCTGAAAATTCGTTTAAAATTTTATTGTCGCATGATCCGTCTCACTGGGAAGGTGAAGTGCTAAACCAAACCAATATTCCTTTAACATTAGCTGGTCATACACATGGAGCACAATTTGGGATTAGGTTGGCCGGAATTGAATTCAGTCCAATGTACCTGATCCAAAAATACTGGGGAGGACTTTACCGGCATGAGAATCAATATCTTTACGTGAACCGGGGGATCGGTTGCGTTGGCTTCCTGGGGAGGATTGATATGGCTCCGGAAATTACTGTATTGACGCTTCGGTCAGAGTGAATCAAAATTGACTGACAGCATCAACTCCGTCCGGAACTCGCGAATGTCAGGCATATAAATACCACGAATACCGATGGATACCGGGGCCGTCAAACGCAGAAAATGACCATCGCCGGTAAGCTCCAGTCCAGCGGATTTAAGGCTGCCGGTAAACTTTCCGCTGGCTAACCCATTTTCATCGTAAATCGTTCCTTTCAGATGGGCAAAATCATAGAATGCGGAAGAACGTATCCGTTTCAGGAAAAATAATCGTCCCAAACTTTTATCCGGATAGCATATCGGCATGACATAATCTGTAGCAAACGAATACAGCTTATCATGCTGAAAGCGGTTGAAACCGCGGGGATATCGAACAATATCAGAGAAAGCCAAATCCTTGTTGTTGCTCTTTTGCTGGTAACCATTGTAGAAACGTATGCCATGGTTACGTACCAATCCCGGAATATACAAATAAGACTGAAACGCCATCAAATCACCAATTTTTGTACCACCCCCGGGACTGTTGCGGTAGCTAAATTCAATGATCTGTCCCCAATCCGGCTGAATATCCAGCTCCGCCTGACGAATAATATTCTGAAAATAAAGCCGGTACGACATCGAATGGTAATACCCCTGGTAAAACTGATCCGGAGTAGTATGGTCATGAATCACTTTTTGGTAGTTGTATTTCACTTCCGGTTGCAAAATCTGTGTATATTTCCCTTTGTTGAAATAGAATGGCACCCGGCTACTCAACTCAAATTCCAGCTCATCCCACGAAAAATTTCGGATGGTGGTGTCACTCTGGAGGATATTTCCCTGCCGGTCAACCGTGTTCGAAACTTCATAGTAGGCCGATTTTCGTTTTCCATATCCAACGCCAGCCTTAATCACCGGAAACAATCCGGAATACTCAAAATCAATTTTATACTTTCCGGCATCTTCCGCCAAATCATACTCATAGCCCACATGGGTATTGGCGGTCCCCAGCTTGTTTTGTGACATCAGCGAAACCCCGGGCCTCACTTCATAATCATTTACATTGATGTAAGCCGGCGCCCAACTGTGAAAGTTGAACAAATGGGCCAATTTTCGGTAAGGTCGTGTTTCGTAATTAACCGGTTGTTCTGCGGTGAAATCCAGCATGGTATCTTCCTGCGCCGCCAACGCTTCGGCCAATTGATACGTGTAAGGAACAATTTCGCTATCCGATTTCTGTAAAGACTCGTCCAGGTTCAATCTGGCAACATGATAACCGTTTGAATTATAGTTGCTAAAAAACAGATTTTCACCAACAACCGTCGGGTAATCTGCTCCAAACGGAACCGATGAAAGCTGACTTACCTGTTTGGTTTTCAGATCAAGACAAAAAATATTATCGATGCCAGTTTTTGAGGAAGTGAAATACAACTTATTATCATGAAATTCGGGATTGCGGATATCGAAAAAATTAGCAGGTGTTAGTTCGGTGAACCCGCCCGAATTGGTGTTAAGAGAAGATAGGTATTTGCCCTCATCGGAGAGCGCAATGAAATAGAGCATTTCTCCGAAATCGTCCCAACTTGGGGTGAAAATATAGTGGTTACCGGGAATGGGAAAATTTCTTAAAAGTTGGCCGGCATCCATATCGTAAATACCTAGTTCATATTTATTTGAATGATTTACAGTTACTGCCGCAAAGCTTTCAAAGTTGGGCGAAACCACCGGGCTAAAAACGTTCTCTTTCATCGAAAATTCTTTTATATCCTTGGTATCCATGTTAAAAAGAACAATTACAGATCGATCGGCGTGTGTCCACCGCAAATCAAGGCGTCGCTCCGACCAGATCAACAAATTGCCCGTCCGAGAAAACGATTCTTCGAAAATGGTTCCCGGTGTGTGGAGAACCGTTTCTTTTCCGTTTGTAACCAACACAATCCGCCCAATATCCTCGCGGCTTTCTTTATAGGCTACAAATGAAGAATCGGTCAGCGCCGAAATGTACCTGTAATTGGCAAATATTTTATTTTCGGGACTTACACGAACAGTTGTCGTTCGTTTCAGGGAATCCTGTTCTGCTTTCCATTCCGATAAGTAATCCTGGAACAAGGTTTTGTACAGTTCTTCTTTTCCATGGCCCGTACGTTTTTTCAAAACCCGGTTCAACGGATTGACAGAAACGGGACGGCTCCCAATTTCGGTAAGAACGTCAGACCACAACGTGGCGCCATACTTTTCGCGAATCCCCCCTGCCAGCCAATAACCAAACTTGTACCGGTTAGGGACAAAATCTTTGTACGAACCCAACGCAGCTTTATCATATGGAAACAAACCTTTTTCAACAGCCTGTGCCTTGTTCTCCATCAAAAAATAAGGTAACCGGCCACGACCGGCACGGGTCAAAGCGGTTTCTGTAATAACCGCATCGCCTTCCAAAAACCAAAACGGCAAATACGCCCCAACAGCAGCGGCGGCGGCCTGTTCGCCAAATAAAACCGGCAACAGCGCCGGCAATTCATCCTGAATTTTATCCATTTGCACCACGTGTCTGAACTCGTGAACGGCCAGTTGTTTCAACCAATCCTGAGCATATATTTTTTGGTGAGGCGTAGTAAAAAGTTCAACCCGCTTTGGCGACCAGGCCACCAAGCCATTCGATTTGACCGTATGGGTATGTAAGATGACCGAAATCTTTCTGGGCGGATGATCAAGCGTTTGGTACCCTAGCTGGTAAACCCTCTCAAACAGGTGGGCAACCTCTACCGCCTTTTGCTCATAGTCCTCGGGAAAAATCAACTGGAAATTGGCCGTACGGATCTCCCGCCATTTAATACCGGCCGGATCTTCGCCGGTTGAAAAATATTGCGCAAACAACGATAACCGGCACCCCAGCAACATGGTGAGCACCGCGATTCTAATCAGTCGCATAATCAGCTTGGTCTAAAAATGATCTTGAAATATAGATAAAAAAAGCCGGGAAGCATCTCCCGGCCAAATCATTTTAGCTGATTGAAATAGCTATCAATATTCAATTGTTCCGTTTTCGCGGTTTAGCGCGGCCTGAAAGATCGTTGCGAACGATGAATGAATCCAGATCAGGGCCGGGAAAATCCCGATTATCAGCAAAACAATGCCCAGCAATCCAATGAAAAATGACAAGATGCCCATGAAGAAAATATTCCATCCGATGCCGCGTGTAAGTTTCCAGCTCCGCTCGATTGCCTGAATAGGATCGAGCTTTTCATCCATGACCAGGTACGAAACGAAAGCTAACCGGCAGAGCAAAACGATTCCGGGAATGATCAGGAAAAGGAATCCCATTACCACAAGAGCTGTTTTCAGCAAGTTGGCCAAAATAATATTGAGGTAATTGTTGAAGCCGGCAAAGAGCTTCTTGAGGTCGATTTCTTTGTCACGGACCGCATCCAGATAAACAAGTTTGGAGCTGTAGGTAATGACCGGCACAAACAGAAAGGCGTAGGCCAGGGCAAAAAGTATGATGAAAAAGATAAATGGAGAAGGATGAAAATCATCGCCCGAGAATTTGAAATTCGAGCCGCCCGGCCCGGACAATATGCCAACAACAATAACAACAAGCAGCAAATACAAAAAGTATTTTTTCATGACTTCCCAGCCGTTACTGAAACTGCCCCCGATAGTTGGCGTCAATGTGGTGTAGTTGATTAATTCCATGATCGTACTATTTTATGAATTGATGACACAAACTTACCACGTCCCATGTAGATAAGCTTCATACTAAAGTCGTGTTTTTCAAAAAGGCTACTTTGGTATCTGTCTAATTTTCTTTGAATCATCCGATTTCCTACTTAGGTAGGGGGTCCGAAAGGACAGTTTTTCTTAATTTGCGATCTGAATGAAAACCGCACTCTTCATACTGACCTTCTTTTTGACTGCTGGTCTTTCCGGTCTTGGCATTATCACTGCTTACCGCTTAAAAAGCAACCCGAAATACCGCTTCGCATCCACACTTTTTTATCTGTGTGTTTTTCTGTGCGCTTTTGGTTTTTACGGGATTTGGGGCAACCTGCTCGTCAATTTTCTTTTCAAACCGGTCATCTCCTCCCATCTGCTGATCAACCTGATGAGCATTCTCCCGATCCTTGGCATTCCGCTGCTCATCGTTTCCTGGTTCTTGATGATCAACTTCAGCATTGAAATCAGTGGGCGAAAAATAGGTTCATGGTGGTCGGCAGGCTACTTTCTGATCTGCATTGCCGGCTTGTTCCTGGTTGTTGCCCATCTGAAAAACAAATTGGCCGTGCAGAGTCCAATTGACAAAGATTTGCTGTATGAGGTTTTGATTATTTTTCATCTGGTTTTTATCTGCCTATCCACTGCAATTGTGTTGCAGAGCAAGCAAAAACCAAGTTTTCAACATCAGGCATGGCTCATTTTTATGGCCTTTTTTATTCCGCTCAGTTTATTTGCTTCTGCCCTGTTCATGAGCTCTTCGCATTGGCTGTATGAAATTTTGGCCATTCTGTTTTTTTTCAGTCAGGTGGCTGTTCTTCCTGCTATCCTGTATTTCAGGTTAGGTGATTTTGAAGTCAGGCAGACCAATACCGACAGTTTTAGTACGTTCTGCCAGCTCTATGAAATATCGAAACGCGAAGCAGAAATTATTGAGCAAATTTGCCAGGGCAAAACCAACAAAGAAATTTCTGAATCGCTTTTTATTACTCTGCAAACGGTAAAAGACCATGCTTCGCGCATATATTTGAAAACCGGGGCCGGCAATCGGGTGCAATTGACCAACCTGGTACGCACCAAAATGAAATCAGGTTCTGGATGATTTATTATTTTAGGGCCGAAACCAGAGGAAAGATTCAGGTTGTAAGCATAAGAATATTAAATTTGAGTCCTTAAAATCCGGAGAATTGAAAATTTATTTCGATCAACCATACGCATTTCTGTTTGTAACTTTCTGCGCCCTGTTTGCAGCAACCCTATCCTACCTGCTTTACCGAAACAAAAAGCATCGATCCATTTATACACAGAGGCAATTGCACATACTGTTTGGGGTACGCTTTACCTCGATTTTTATATTGACCTTATTACTGCTCGGGCCAGCTATCAGAAGGGTAAAGCTATACCGAACCCAACCAGTTTTGATCATTGCAGTTGACAATTCACAGTCGATGCAGCCATTTGAAAAACTAAGCGAAGAGATCATCAGCCGGGCAAAAGAGACATTGGGTGAGTATCAACCGGAGATTTGGACCTTTGGTGAAAAGGCAGTGGCGAACGTACTTCCCGACTATTCAGCATTACGGTCCGACTACGCTAACTTAATACATGCGGTGACCGAAAACTACCAGGTTTCCGATATTGGCAGTCTGGTGATTTTAGGTGATGGGCTGTACAATTCGGGCAACGACCCGATTTATGAAAGTCGTACGCTCCCCTTTCCGGTTTACACACTGGGAATTGGCGATACAACCCTCAAGACCGACGCGGCCATCCTTCAAATAAATACCAATAAAACAACCTACCTGGACAGTTATTTCCCGGTCGAAGTAGATTTGGCGGCCTTAAAAGCTGCCGGAAATTCGTTGAAATTGACAATTTACCAGGCTGATAACCTAATTTACGAAACAACGGTCCGCATTCCTTCAGATGAACATTTCCGGCAGGAACGTATCAGCTTAAAAGCTACCCAGACGGGCATTAACAATTTTACAGCTGTTATTGAATCATTGCCTGGTGAAGAAAATACCACGAATAACCGCTATGATTTTTCGGTGCATGTGATTTCAGAAAAGCAAAAAATTCTCTTCTGGCAACGTGGCCCGCACCCGGATGTTTCAGCCATCATTCAGGCCATCGGTAGTGAAAAAAATTATGACTGGGATCTTATTTCAGGCCATGAAAAAGAAGTTTCTTTTAATGAGTATGACTTGGTGGTAATGCACCAACTTCCGGATGATAATGCTGCGAATGGCGCGCTGGCCGAAGCTTTGCTAAAAAGCCGCCGGCCAATCCTTTTCATTGCCGGACAGTCCACCGCCATTCCCCGCCTGAACAATTTGCAGATCGGGGTAGAATTCCAGTCAATAACCGGTAACGAATATGCCAATCCGATTCTGGATACAAACTTCAGCCTGTTTTCGGTTGAAAAGGAACTGGAAGGAGTAATGGCCAATTGGCCGCCCTTATTGGTTCCGTTTGGCGAAATTCAGCTCAACGGAGAGTTGCAACCACTTGCGCACCAGCGATTGCAGTCTATTGAAACGGATCGCCCACTGTTGGCGGCAGGTCGGGTACAAGGTGTTAAACGCGGTTTTATCCTGGGGGAAGGACTTTGGCGCTGGCGCATGCATAATTACCTGCAGAATCGGTCCCATCAGGCTTTTGACGACTTGGTGCAGAAATTAGTGAATTATCTGATTTTGAAACCAAACGAGGATAACTTCAATGTTTTTTATCAAACTGAATATGCCGAAGACAGCCCGGTAACCATGCAGGCCGAATTGTTTAACGATAGCTTTGAAGCGGTGAACACACCTGAGGTATTTCTCAACCTTACGTCGGAGAGTGGCACCAATCTCTCGTTTACATTCGACCGGACAAACGACCAGTATAAATTGAATATGGGCAATTTACCTCCGGGCAAGTATTCGTTTGAAGCGTCCACGAAAATGGGTGAAACGGCCTTCCAGGAAACGGGCAGTTTTCAGGTAAGCCAACTTCAACTGGAGTTGGCCCGCACAAATGCCAACTTTCAGGTGTTATACCAAATAGCCCGAAATACCGGAGGACAATTTTTCACTGCGGCTGCGTTTAATGAGTTAATTTACAAACTAAAAGAACACGAAAAACTAAAGGCAAAAAAGACCCGGCAACTGATTTTTCAGGATGTAATCGCAATGAAATGGCTGTTTTTTTTCGTTCTTTTGATACTTTGTTTGGAATGGTTTTTGAGAAAATATTGGGGCTCTTACTAAAGCATATAATATGACAATAAATAGATATAAGGTACTTTTATTCAGTGGACTGTCGATTCTGCTATTATTCATTTCCTGCACATCATCCTTAAAAACAGTATCCATAGAAACGGCCAAACCGTCGAGCGATCTCCTGCCCGACCAAATTGGAAGCCTTACGCTGATGAACCGTGCAATTACCGGGGATTTTCGAGATTACGACAAGGACAGCCTGCAACGCTATTTTTATAAAAACGGCTTCAATGTCAGCTCCATCGTTTTGGATAGCTTAGCTGCTGATACCACCTTAAAAGTGCTGGCCGAACTGTTGTTTGCTTCGGGTCGGTACGATGTCGTTATTCCACAAGAATATAATTTTCACCGCGACCTTAAATTTCATCAAATCCCGGAAGAATTGCACTGGGATCAGGTTCGCCGGATTTGCAGCGAATTCAATACAGATGTCCTGCTGGTAATTGAGCGTTATTACAATAAATTGATCACGGATTATACGGTGCATCCTGCCTTGCTGGGCTACGAAGAATATGCTTCGGCAGCTATCGACTCGAAATATGATGCCGTAGCTAAAATTTACGACCCGACAAGCGAAACGGTGATCCGGCAACTACTTGTTGCTGACACCATTTCGTGGTACGAAACCGACACGTCAACCGAACGTTTATTTCGCCGCTTACCGTCAATAAAAGAATGTTTGGTACAAACCGGGATTCAGGTAGCGCTTGAATTGGACAGTAAACTTTCGCCCACTTGGGTGCAAGAAAACCGCTCCTGGTTTCTGATTGACAAGAAGGATTTCAACCTGATTGACAGATTCATTCGCGAAAACAACTGGCAAGCCGCCTACGACTATTGGCTGCCTTTTGCTGCATCTTCCAAAACTTCGACAAAAAGCCGGGCCGAATATAACCTGGCGCTGGCCAGCGAAATGTTGGGTGATGTTGACCTGGCCATCGAATGGGCCAACAAATCTTATTTCACCCAATACCACAAGCAAACAGAAAATTACCTGTATAAGTTGAAACGCCGGAAAGAAATTATGCTCAGCTTTCAGAAATTAAATGAATAGCCCAAAGTGCGGGGTTTTATTTGGCCGGATAAATTGCTTCCGGCCTTTTTAATGCCCGTAAAACCAGGTAAAGACCTCCCAAAACGAAAGGAATGCTCAGCCACTGTCCCATGTTTAAGCTCATGGTGGCCTCAAAAGCTTCCTGGTCTTCCTTGATAAATTCAATCAGGAAGCGGGACAAAAAGACCATGATGAAGAAAACGCCAACAATCAGGCCTTCGCGTTTGCGCAGGTTGGTTTTCCAATACAGGTAAAGCATTACGCCGTATGTGGCCAGGTATGCAAAGGCTTCATAAATTTGGGTGGGATGTTTGGCCACCGTTTCGCCATTCCGCTCAAAAATAAAGCCCCACGGCAAGCTGGTTTCAACGCCATAGATTTCTGAATTCATCAGATTACCGGTACGGATGAGCGCTGCTACCAGGGCGGTTGGCACCACTACCCGGTCGAGTACCCAAAGCACCGACCGTTTTGAAACTTTCCGGCTCCATAAAATCAAGGCAACAAAAATACCCAGTGCCCCGCCGTGGCTGGCCAGTCCACCATGCCATACCTTCAGTATTTCTGCCGGATGTTGCGAATAGTAGTCCCAGCCATAAAAAAGTACATGTCCCAGCCGCGCACCAATCACTGTGGCAACTATCAGATAAATAAACAGGCTTTCGAGCCACCGGGTATCGAGTTTCTCGAACTTGAACATCCATTCTCCCTGATAATACCCGAATAAAAATCCGGTGGCAAACATCAGTCCGTACCAACGGACCGACAAAGGCCCCAAATGAAAAATCTCCGGGTCAACATTCCAATGGATGAAAGCGATAAGTGATTGCATGTGCGCTAATTTTTATTCCAAACCTTTTCCGTGACAACTCTTGTATTTTTTCCCGCTACCACAGGGGCACGGATCGTTGCGGCCAACCTTTTTTTCAACGCGTACCGGCTGCACTTTTTGCGGCTCACGTTTTTCAGCCGCTTGCCTGCGTCCTGCCAGCTCGGGCATTTCGGATTTTTGGGTTGAATAACGGCTCATATCTGTCCGGCGGGCAGCTTCGGCTTCCCGGACCTGGCTTGGATCTGAAATTGGAATGTGCCCTTTCATCAGGGTAGAAACGATGTCCTTGTTTACTTTCTGAATCATCTGCTTAAACAGGTTGAACGATTCAAATTTGTAGATCAGCAGCGGGTCTTTCTGCTCGTAGGCAGCATTCTGTACCGATTGTTTCAAATCGTCCATTTCGCGCAATTGCTCTTTCCATGCTTCATCAATAGTGGAGAGAACGATTTGCTTTTGGTATGATTTCACCAACTCCTTGCCTTTATTCTCATAAGCCTTCTGAAGGTTGGTAATGATTTGATATATGCGTTTGCCATCCGAAATGGGCACAACGATATTTTGGTACAGATGCGACTTGTTTTCATACACATCTTTGATCACCGGGTAAGCTTGTTTGGAAATGGTTTCCACCTTGCGCGAGTAATTATTGATCATCACCTGATAAATACGCTCGACGATCTCCTCCGGCTTTAGCTTCATAAATTCATCGTGGTGGACCGGTGAATCCAGCGACATTAAGCGCATCAGTTCCAGGTTGAAGTCTTCAAAATCACCTCCATGATATTCGTTGACCAGATTTTCCAGCGAATCGTACATCATGTTCAGCACATCCACTTCCAGCCGTTCGCCAAATAAGGCATGCCGGCGTTTTTTATAAATGACCTCCCGCTGAGAGTTCATCACATCGTCATACTCCAGCAAGCGTTTACGAATGCCAAAGTTGTTTTCTTCCACTTTTTTCTGGGCCCGTTCAATGGACTTGGTAATCATGGAGTGTTGGATCACTTCGCCTTCCTCCAATCCCAAACGATCCATGATACCGGTAATTCGTTCGGAGTTGAACAGACGCATCAAATCGTCTTCCAGCGAAACGAAAAACTGCGAACTACCGGGGTCGCCCTGACGTCCGGCACGACCGCGCAACTGGCGGTCAACGCGGCGCGAGTCGTGGCGCTCGGTACCTACAATGGCTAAACCACCGGCAGCTTTCACCTCGGGCGAAAGCTTAATGTCGGTACCACGACCGGCCATGTTGGTAGCAATGGTAACCATTCCTTTTTTACCGGCATCTGCCACAATCTCAGCCTCGCGGGCATGT
This sequence comes from Mangrovibacterium sp., assembly GCA_050178015.1. GTDB lineage: Bacteria > Bacteroidota > Bacteroidia > Bacteroidales > Prolixibacteraceae > Gaoshiqia. The sequence goes on along the minus strand of JBFXGM010000003.1, from coordinate 62,734 downwards.
AATTTCGCGTTCAGTACATTGTGCTTGATGCCACGTATTTTCAACATGCGGCTGAGCAATTCCGAAATTTCAACGGAAGTTGTACCCACCAGAACAGGGCGTCCGGCCTGGTTCAACTCAACAATTTCCAGAATGACCGCGTTGTATTTTTCACGTTTTGTTTTGTAAACCTTATCGTTCCAGTCGTTCCTAACGATAGGCCGGTTGGTGGGAATCACCACCACGTCCAGTTTATAGATGTCCCAAAGTTCTCCTGCTTCCGTTTCAGCCGTACCGGTCATCCCGGCCAGCTTGTTATACATGCGGAAATAGTTTTGCAGGGTAATGGTCGCAAAGGTTTGTGTGGCGGCTTCCACTTTCACCCGTTCTTTGGCTTCGATGGCCTGGTGCAGCCCGTCGGAGTAGCGACGGCCTTCCATAATACGGCCGGTCTGTTCATCCACAATTTTCACCTTGTTGTCGATCACCACATATTCGATGTCTTTTTCGAACATGGCATACGCTTTCAGCAATTGGTTGATGGTATGGACGCGTTCTGATTTTACCGCGTAGTTTTGCAGTAAGACATCTTTCTTTTCAATACGCTCCTGGCTGCTCAGGGAATCGTTATTCTCAATCTCCGCAACCGACGAGCCCACATCGGGCAAAATGAAAAATTCCGGATCGTCCACGTCGGCGGAGATCAGGTCAATCCCTTTGTCGGTCAATTCTACGGAGTTCAGTTTTTCGTCGATAATAAAATATAGCGGATCAGTAACCACATGCATGTTTTTGCTGTTATCCTGCATGTAGAAGTTTTCCGTTTTTTGCATTGCGGCTTTAATTCCCTCTTCACTCAGGAACTTAATCAGCGACTTGGTTTTCGGAAGGCCTTTGTGAGCACGCAGCAACTGCATGGCGCCTTCTTCTTTCTCTTCTTTTGTTGCATTTTCTTTCGTCAGCAACCGTTTGGCATCAGTTAAACACTGATTGGTGTAATTACGTTGTGCGGCCACCAGTTTCTCAACTTTCGGCATCAATTCCTCAAACTTCTGGTTTTCGCCTTTTGGTACCGGACCGGAAATAATTAACGGTGTACGGGCATCATCAATCAATACGGAGTCCACCTCGTCCACAATCGCATAATGGTGTTTGCGTTGCACCAGGTCGCGCGGGTTGATGGCCATGTTGTCACGCAGATAGTCGAAGCCAAATTCGTTGTTGGTACCATATGTAATGTCAGCATTGTATGCTTTGCGCCGGGCATCGGAGTTGGGCTGGTGCTTGTCGATGCAATCCACGCTTAACCCGTGAAATTCGAAAATTGGGCCCATCCACTCCGAGTCACGTTTGGACAGGTAGTCGTTTACCGTTACCACATGGACCCCTCTGCCAGACAGGGCATTCAGGAAAACCGGCAAAGTAGCAACCAGGGTTTTCCCTTCACCGGTGGCCATTTCAGCAACTTTTCCGGAATGCAGCACAATACCTCCAATCAACTGGACATCGTAATGCACCATTTCCCAAGTGATTTCGCTTCCGCCGGCTATCCAGGAGTTGTGCCAAATGGCATCATCACCGTCAATTTCTACGTTGTCCTTCACAGCTGCCAGGTTCCGGTCAAAATCGTTGGCGCTGACAATCACTTTTTTGTTTTCGGTAAAACGTTTGGCGGTTTCTTTGATCACGGAAAAAGCGGCAGGAAGGATCTCATTCAACACTTCTTCAATTTTCTCGCTGATACGCTCTTCCAGTTTATCGATTTCCTGGTATATTTTTTCGCTTTCCTGAAGGTCGGCATCTTCAGCCCGTTGTTTTAACGATTCGATCTGGTCTTCTTCCGGCTTGATGCGTTCGCGGATGACATCTCGTAAACGATCTGATTCCAAGCGCAGTTCATCGTTGGAAAGTTGAGTAATCCGGGTGTATTCTTGTCTGATTTTTTCCAGGAATGGAGTAATTTCTTTAATGTCCCGATCGGACTTACTTCCGAGAAATTTCCCCAAAAATTTTGTTACAAATGCCATTATTTAAGGTTTTTCTATGTTTTCAAATTAACGCACACAAAAGTAATTATAATGTATAAGTATATTTACCGGCCTGCTGTTTTTTTTCAATAATAATCGTGCCACGCCTGATCTGGCGATAAAAGTGGACAGATTAACAGACGGGGGCAATTTAACTGTCATTAAAACAGTCAGGCTCTCCATATACTATACCAAACCCACTAAATCCGTCATTGACAAGTCTGATTTTATGAACGTAAATCGGGATGAAAAACCCCTATCTTTGCATGCTTCAAAATGCTTTTGTAATGAATGATTTTAGTTCGATTTGTTTTGTCTGCGGACAGCCGGTTGATCCATCGGACAGCCTGAAAAATGAAGAACTGAACCTGCCGGTTTGCAGGGACTGCACGGGAAGTGAACGTGAAAAACAAGCGATAAGCGAATTGCGGGATGGAATGGCCGAAGGTTTTGTGTGCGGTTGCATCTAAAAAAAACCGCCTTCGGGGGAGAAAGCGGCTTTCTGGTTGGTGCTGTTTAGATATTAAAATGCTAATTCAACAAATGTTGATAGCTGGGATTTACCAAGTCGGGCAAATAAGCCGCAATAAGTCCCAACGCCTTTTCGTCATCCACCGGGTTTGACGAAATCAGCCGTTGTTTTTCCAATTCCTTGGCATTAATGACCTGGCTGGTTAGTTCAACCGGAAGTTTGCATTCGGACATTTTTCCTGCCCGCGCGCCAAATCCCTTTCCCGAACACACATAAACCACTTCGAAATGGTCACCGCGGACAACGTAGTTTTTGCAACGCTTGGTCATTTGTAACTCAATCATAATCTGCGATTCATTCTCGTTGTAAGTCAGCAACCAGGCACACTCGGTACCGGTTTCCAATTCCTGAGTTTCAACCGGTGTAATTTTGTAATCAGCAAAAGTACGGTCGCCCGCAAATGTGTTTACCGAAAATGCCATCACTAATACAATTACAATGGCAAACAATTTTGAAAAGCTTTCTCTCATGACTCTTGATTTTAATAGTTACGTTTCTGAAATCTGAAATAATACATCTGCACAAATAGCTCATTTTGTGCAACGTTTGCTTTTGGATCGTTTACCTGATAGACGGAGATTTTTCCGGAAAATTACAGCTGTCAGCCCCGTTTTCGACCAACAGGATGTTTGGGCAGGCAAACAGGACTGGTTCGGCTGTAAACCTGTTCAGAAAAAAATAAAAAATGGAGCAATAATAGTTGGTTCGTTACCGAATTTCGCTGATGTATTTTTCCAGTCGATTCAATCCTTCCCGGATGTTTTCGAGCGAATTGGCATAGGAAAATCGCAGATATCCTTCACCTCCCGGGCCAAAATCAATGCCGGGAGTTACGCCAACTCCGGCTTTTTCGAGAATATCAAAAGCCAGTTGATACGAGTTGTCTGATAAGTGTGAGGCATCCACAAAAATGTAAAAAGCACCTGTAGGTTCAACCGGGATGATGAAACCCAGTTCGCGTAACCGCTTGATCATGTAAACCCGCCGCTCGTTGTAAATGCGGCGCATTTGCTCCACCTCCTGATCGGCTTCCTGCAGGGCTGCAATGCCGGCACGCTGCGCCACTGAACTGGCACAGATGAACAGGTTTTGCTGTAGCTTTTGTAAAGGACGGACATATTTTTCCGGAGCAATCAGGTAACCCAGCCGAAGTCCGGTCATCGCGTAGCGCTTCGAAAATCCATTCAGGATAAAGGCATTACGCGTAAACTCCAGCATACAGCTGGCCTTTTGTCCGTAAACCAAGCCGTGGTAAATTTCATCCGAAATGATGGGCACTTCCAGTCCGGCCAACTCTTTCATGGTTTGCGGAGAAAGCAGATTCCCGGTAGGATTGATGGGGCTGTTGATCAGAAGGGCTTTGGTGTTTTCGCGGATATGTTGCCTGACCGCATCGGCGTGTAACTGAAACCCGTCGGCGGACGAAACCGGGACCCGCACCGTTTTGGCGCCAATGTAATGAATGAAGTTTGCATAACAGGCATACGCCGGGTCTGAAATAATAACTTCATCTCCTTCGCAACACAAAGCAGATAAGGCCATTAAAATAGCCGGAGAACTTCCGGAAGTAACAATTATTTGCTCGGGGCTTACAGAAACCTTGTACTCATGGTGATATTTTTCGGCAATGGCCTCGCGCAATTCCGGATCGCCCAGGCTATGGGTATAGTGGGTCCTCCCCTCGCCAATGGCCTTAATGCTTGCCTCGCGAACACATTCCGGCACCTGAAAATCAGGCTCGCCTACTTCGAGATGAATAATGTGCCGGCCTGCTCTTTCCATAGCGGCAGCTTTTTCAAGCACTTCCATCACAATAAACGGGGAAATTTCATTCAGCCTCGAAGCAGTCATCTGATTTTTGATTTTTGCCAACGAAAATACACAAGATTATCGGGCAAAACAACAGATAACAGCAGTATCCGTAGGTTCTAAAGGAGCCAGTTTTCAAATTGTGATGACAATATTTTGCTTAAAATCAATACGGAAAATTCCGGTTGACGATACCAATGCTACCACCGATCCGAACACTTTTCGAAACTTTATATTCCAGAAACATAGAAGCCCCTTGAAAATTCAGGTTTTGATTCCAGGAATTTGCCCCAACAGGGCTGAAAATAGAGTTTACGGTGAAGCTGTTTCCTCCAAATTTCAGTTTATCAGTCAATTGATAGTCGGCGTAATTATTCAGCGAAAAGGAACTGACAAACGGGCTGAAAACAGGCAAATTGGTTGAAAAAGAAATGTTTTTGGGTGAACTGACAGCCGTGAAATCAAAAGCCAATGATTGGCTGGGGACAAATTTTTGCTGTAAAAATGGAGGCACTGGTGCTAGTTCCCCAAAGGTTGAATTGGGGCTAAAATTGAATAGCTCGAGGTAAAGAAAATCGTACATCAGTTTATCAGCCTGCAAGGTTAATGTGTCGGCCTGGGAAAAACCTCCCAAGCTAACACACAACAATATAATTCCACTGATGACTGATTTCATATCAACAATAACCTACAATAATTTGATCCCCAATGTTACCAAAAAAGTTTGGGTTTTCTCGTCTCCCCTGCCCGAGTAAATATCGCCAAAACTATTTTCCATCCGCACATCCAGCGACAGAACCCAAAGGTCAATCCCTGCCCCGTATTGGTATCCAAAATAATGATCCTTCAGTTGATCAACATCCATGACGGCAGCCTCGTTAAGTTCTTTTTCCAACAAGAATGACAGAACAGGCCCGGCATTTAACCTGAGGTTAAATGCTTCCTTATCGATCAGTTTATAACCGAGTAAAACGGGAACATCAATTGCTTTCAGGTCAAATGAATTTACAGCTTCGGTCGTACCTGATCCGGTAATTTCGCTAAGTTTTCCGCCTTTCGAACTAAAATAAGCTTCCGGTTGCAGGTAAATTTTCCCCAGGTTTACGCGCAAAAAGGCACCGGCAAGATAATTATTCACACTACTTTCATCAAAATCATCCAGGTTCGTGGATATTTTCGAGCTGTTAAAACCAGTCTTAAGTCCTAAATTTACAGGTGATTGGGCCTGGGATAATTGAAAAGTCAGAAATGCGAGCAGGAACAATGTTAATTTTTTCATAGGATTAAAATTTATTGTTTACACCACTTAACGCCAAAATTAGCAGGTCTAGTATTTTTTTGCTGTTATCAAATCGGGAAATAAATGGTCGTCAAAATTACAGAATCTGCCTGGTGAATAACAAACTTTTGCCTTCCTTTTCTCTCAACAACTTGGCCATTATCCGGAAGATAAGATTGAGTTCAATCGTTTTTGCTAACTTTTATTCTTTGGTTCCCAAACCAGGTCGCAGGCATCAGCAGGCATCCAGTGCTTCTCCTTACCTTCCCATTTCACATTACAGCCAATCGGGTTGGTTACCGGAATACTAATCGGTCTCCCCTGAGTAATTTCCTCCAATGCTCGCTCCAAGTCGTATTCCGTTGCTTTCGAAACTTCTCTGGGGTTGTCAACTGCCCTGCCGGTATAAACCAATTTGCGGTTTTCATCAAAAAGATAAAAATGCGGTGTTCGTAAAGCGCCGTAAGCACGCGCTATATCCTGGCTTTTGTCATGCAGATAAATCCAAGGGAATTTCTTTTCGTTCATCCGTGCTACCATGTGCTCAAAATCATCTTCCCGGTAGGTATTCTCACTGTTCGAATTGATCGCGACAAAACCGACTCCTTTTGCCTGGTACTTTTCGGCAGTGGCGCGGGTCAGCTCATCACTGCCAATCACATATGGGCAGTGGTTGCAGGTAAAGAAAATAACCAGATACTTGAACTTATGAAAATTGGCCAGGGTGTAACTTTTTCCGTCGGTAGCGGGTAAATTGAAATCAGCGGCCTGTTGCCCTATGTTTAAGGTAAATCCCATTGCTAAATACATTTGTTTGTTTTTATAACACGAAAAACAGGAACAAGTTTTAACAAAATAGTTGAACTTGCAGAAGTGCCCTGTCGCCATTTTAGGTGACTGAGGAAATTCGTTGAAGGAAGCAGAATGAAATCGGGCGATAACGAAACGCATTAAGCTGTTGGCCAGTAATTACCCGAAAAAAAACAGCTTGAGGTATTGGAAAAATAAAAAAAAATCGAGTAGTTTACAAAATCGTAAAATAACAGTTATTTTTATTTATAATTTATTGAATTTTAAGTAAATAATTCTTAAGAATGAAATCAAACAAAAACTCAAAAAAGAATTTTAAACATTCTGACATTGAGAAAAATGACATTGGCAGTCAGTTTGGAAAAGCAGCAAAAAGGGACAAAAGCACCAAGAAGCGATTGTCTATTTATGATGAGTTTGACGATGAACCGCTGGATGAACTGGACTACCAACTGAATGCCGACGATTCACTGGACGAAGACGACGAATAATAGTCGTACCTTCACTTCGAAAACACCATTAACGTAAAAGCGGCAGATTTACTACATTTTGAGGTTTATTTTTCAAATAAGCCTCAAAATTTTCTGCGGCAATATTCATCAGCCGTTGACGAGCTTCGCGGCTGGCCCAGGCAATATGTGGTGTGATATAACAATTTACTGCTGTCAGCAGCGGGTTATCCGCCTTAGGAGGTTCTACCGCGAGCACATCCAGGCCGGCAGCGGCAATTGTGCCACTATTCAGGGCTTCAGCCAGATCAACCTCATTAATCAGGGGGCCTCGGCCGGTGTTAATCAGAATGGCTGACTTCTTCATCATGCCCAGTGTGTGGCGATTGATGAAGCCAGCGTTTTCGCTGGTCAGCGGACAGTTAAGACTTACTACATCAGAAGTAGCCAACAATTCCTCCAAACTTACTTGATGGTAGTCATCCGGCAAATCCTTCTTTACCGACCGGTTTTGAAAAATAATTTTCATCCCCAACGCTTTTCCCAGTAGCGCAACTTGCTGACCAATTTTACCAAAACCAATAATTCCAAGCGTTTTCCCGGCCAATTCGGTTTGTGGTGTCAGACAAAAGGAAAAATCGATGCTCTTTGCCCAGGCATCATTTCTAACTTCGCGGGCATGAAGCCCCACCTGGTTGGTAATATTCAGCAAATGTGCGAATACCAGTTGAGCCACCGAATCGGTGCTGTACGACGGGATGTTGGTTACTGTGATGCCGGCCCGATTGGCAGCCTCCAGATCCACCACATTGAAGCCGGTTGCCAGAACACCAATATACTTTAAGGATGGCGAGGCATCAATTATTTTTTGATCGATGATGACTTTATTCGTGAAAATGGCCGTTGCATGGGCCATGCGCGCCAAACGATCCTCCGGAAGGGTACGGTCGAAGATCTCCAGGTCACCCAATTTGGACAAAGGCCCCCAGCTCAGATCGCCAGGATTCAACGTATAACCATCCAACACTACTATTTTCATAATCTCTGTTTTTATCTGCTTATTAGACAACACCCAATCAGGTTTTAGGTTGAAGCCAGATACTGCCAGCTTCATTCGGATTAGGCCTAAAAAAATATTACTCCTGAGAAAACTCAGGAGTAATACATTATCTTTATCGAAAAGGAAGTTAATTAGTCCTCTTCGTTGTACTCACTATTGGGTTCAAAACGATACAGGTCGTCAAAATAATAACCGCTATTCCGTCCTAAGGCTACATAGCCGATGTCATTAATCGAGAAAGCGACCGATTCCATACGTGCAGCACCCTCAAATGCTTGTTTTTCCTGCCATCTGTCGGTACTTGGATTATATTCCCAAACGTCAGTACCTGTCGAACTTTTTCCACCGGTTGTAATATATCCTTTACCATTCATGACAAAAGCGACACCGTTGTTCCGAACAATAGAATATTCATCATCGAAGCTTTCAGAGGTAGCGTCTGAGATTTTTGCCAATTTCGTCCATGACCCATCAGCAGAATCGAATGCGTAAAAATCATTCTCAAAGGTACCACTGTTTATACCGCCACAAATGTAAGCTTTTCCGTTAATTACAAAGGCTGTGGCATCCCGGCGCTTTTCACCGCCGTAACCAACCACCAACGTCCATTCATCCGTGGAAGGATTATAGGAGTAGAAATCTTTTAAGTAACTTCCATCAAATCCAGTTCCCACATATCCGATTCCATTCACACTGAAGGCAACAGCACCGTAGCGTGCTGACCCGGGAAAAGAACTAACTTGCGTCCAGACATCTGTAGCCGGATCATACTGCCAGAAATCGTTCAATTTATTGGTGCCATCATATCCGGTTCCAACATATAACTTACCTCCGGCTTCAAAAGCAACGGCACCAGTACGGGCCGCACCTTCAAATTCGGCAATTCGTAACCATTGATTTTGCTCCGAATCATATTTCCAAAAATCATTCAACCGGTCTTCCCCATCAAATCCGGTTCCAACGTAAGCAAAATTTCCGACAACGGCAGAAACTGCCTCTGATCGGGCATAACCGTCAAATGAGGATAATCTCACCCAATTGCCTACTAACTCTTCATCATCGCTACCACCATTACATGCCACAAAAGGTAACGATACAGCAAGAACAACTACAAATTTTAGCATTCGAAATGACAAGTTGTTCATAAAAAATTTCTTTTGAATCATTGCTTAAAATTATTCAGGTTTCGCCGCAAATATAGCGGATTAATGATATCTAAAACGATAGGCAAATATAGATAATTTTGTGAGAAAACAACACAATGCCCTATATAAGAGGAAAGTTTAATGATTCGGCTATTTTATATATTAATTAAATTTGAGTTTTTTTAACAATATTTAAGCACCCCCTCGCGTCTTCCTTGTTTCTCTTTAAAAATAATTGATTACGCGTTTTCGGGATGGGTAGAATCTATGTTTCTTTTTCGGGAAATGGCACCCGGTTTACTTTGCAGCCACAGTATCTTTTGTTATTATTGCACCAAAATTATTTCAAGCTATATATGAATAAAAATTACATTCTGGTATTTCTGATGATCGTCATGGCGGCCTGCAATACCGATGTTGGAAATTTTCAGATTGGGGAAGATTTGGTGGAAACCAAATCGCGTATTGTCATGATCGACAGTTTTTCTGTTAAGTTATCTACTGTTCTGTTGGACTCCATATCTACTGCCAGTGTTGATCCTGCCCTGGTGGGCAAGTACGAAAACGAAACAATTGGCACCACCGAACTTCGCCATTATTTCAATTTTGATCTCAGCGAAACTGCCGGCTCCCTGACAGACAAAGATATCCTCGACTCAGTAACAGTGAGGCTGAGTTATTCGGGTTACTTTTACGGCGATACCACGGAAATGCAAACAATTCAAATTCACCGGTTAACCGACGAGCTTGAATATTTAAAAAATGACTTGGGACAAATGTACCTGGTTAATCACAGTTCTTTTAATTATGAAACGGATCCGATGGGGAGCCTGGAGTATTATCCGTACCCGTCAACTGACAGTATTGAAATCCGATTGGATGATTCATTTGGACAGGAGTTGATTGACCTGTTTTTAGCCAAATCGGACGATGTAAGCACAAATGATAAATTTAATACCTACCTGAAAGGGTTTGTCCTGAAAGCCGACCCTGAAAGCAAGGCTGTTATCGGCTTCAACACTTCTTCATCGGGCATACAACTAAAATTATATACACACCGGGTTGAACTGGAGAAAGTGGAAAATGAATACAATTTTGAGTTGGCCTCGGAAGGAACCCATTTTAACCAATCGATTGCTGACCGTTCAGGAACCGATTATGCTTCCCTTTTTAGCCAGCGCGAAGAACTCCCCTCGCTGCAAACCAGCAATCATACTTACATTCAGGGAGGTGAAGCTGTGGTAACCCGAATTGACTTCCCCTCCTTAAATGAGATTTATTCGTACGGCGACCGGGTACTTATCAAGGCTGAACTGGTGCTGGTGCCATCTTCCTTGAATGATCTGAAAAAACTCCCGTCAGCGTTGAATTTCTTCACAACCGATCGTATCAACCAATTAAAAGAAAACCTGGCCATCACCTCTTCGTCGGGCACTTCCGTAAGTGTGGCCGCCAATCTGGTGGAAGACCTGATGTATCCCGAGAACAACTATTACATTGCAGATATTTCAACCTGGATGCAAACAGAGCTTTCAAACAATTTCTACGACACAAACAATGGTTTATTGATTACTTTCCCGTTCACAGATTTTAAAAACAATGCTGATTTATTTGTCCTGAACGGGGAAGGATACAGTAAATACAAACCCAAATTAAATCTCTACTTCCTGAAATATGAATAAGCCACATTATTTATTATACTGTCTGAGTCTGCTTGCAGCTATATTTATTTTTGAACCGGAGATTGTCCATGCTCAAAACAGTACCAGTTCCCCCTACTCCATGTATGGATTAGGTGAATTGAGATCGCAAACAAATGCGCGTAATGCCGGGCTTGGAAATGCGGGTATTGCTCTTTCATCCAATAGTTTTCTGAATGCACTGAACCCTGCTTCCTATCAGGGAATCGACAGTTTAAACTTCATTTTGGAAATGGGTGTTGACGGAAAATACTCGAACTTTAAATCGCAGGGAAAATCAGCGAATTTATCCGACGCCAACTTCAGTTATTTGGCGATGGGCTGGCGAATCAACCAATGGATTGCTGCGGGCATCGGGGTAAACCCGTTTAGCTCTACTGGCTATGAAATAAATACCACTGCCCTGGTTGATGGCATTCCGGCTGAATACCCGCTTAGCATTGCAGGTTCGGGCGACATCAGCCGTGCGTATGCTTCCGTATCACTTGTTCCGGTTAAAAACCTGGCTTTGGGCGTAAAAACATCCTATCTGTTTGGTTCACTGAACCAAACGCAGTACCACAACCTGGCATACATTGGCAGCAATGCCATCACCAACGAAACAACCGACTACTTTCATAATTTTTATTGGGAATTTGGCCTGCAATATACTTTTCAGGTAAAAAGTAACACATTTACTTTGGGTGCCATTTACAACCCGGGACAGTCGCTGGTTACTGAACGTGAAAACTCGACCTACAATTCTGCCGGAGCAATTTTTGAAAATACGACAGAGTCAAAAGATGATTTTATTATTCCTGAAGAGTTTGGCGTTGGATTGGCCTTTAACAACAATAAAAATTTGCTTTACGTATTGGATGCGGGATTGCAAAAATGGTCAGATTATTCGTATGACCTCAGCGGGGTAAGACTGAAAAATAACCCGTATGTACGCACGGGTATTGAATATACACCAACCACTAATTTTCTGGCTGATTTTCACAAGCGGGTGAATTACCGGCTCGGTTTTCAATACGCCAAATCGTACCTCGATTTGCGCAATAACCAGCTGGATGAAACAAGTATTTCCCTTGGTTTCGGCTTGCCTATCCGCAATCAGAGATCACGCGTGGACGTTAGTTTTGAAGCCGGCCAAAAAGGAACAACTGTCAACCGCCTGATTAAAGAAAACTTTTTCAGGGTGAGGGTGGGCTTTTCACTGAGAGATTTGTGGTTTCAGCACAGGCAATTCAACTAATAACAAGTAAAAAGGCAAATTAGAAGGGAGAAGATAAAAAGGGCCGCATTTCGACAAATGCGGCCCTTTTTTATGGATTATTATTTTCGACTTAAAGTTCCAACAGCAAGGCTTCCGGGGTTTTGCCGTTTGTCAGCATGCGCTCAGGATGCTCCAGTAATTCTTTCACTTTTACCAAAAAGCCTACAGAATCTTTTCCATCAATAATGCGGTGATCGTATGAAAGTGCCACGTACATCATGGGGCGAATAACCACCTGCCCGTCAACGGCCACGGGGCGATCAACAATATTGTGCATGCCCAAAATAGCCGATTGCGGCGGATTGATGATTGGAGTAGAAAGCAAAGAGCCAAACGTACCGCCATTGGTAATGGTGAAGGTCCCTCCGGTTAGTTCTTCCACCGAAATCTTTTTGTTCCGGGCTTTGTCTGCCAATTCTTTTATTTCTAATTCAATAGCTGGAATTGATTTGCTTTCTGCATTGCGAACAATCGGCACCATCAAACCTTTGGGTGTTTGAACGGCAATGCCCACATCCACAAAATCCGGGGTCAGTACTTCGTCGCCATCAATCATCGAGTTTACAGACGGATGGAATTGCATGGCCAAAGCCACTGCTTTTGTAAAAAATGACATGAAACCAAGCTTAAACCCATGCTGTTCAACAAACTTGGTTTGATACTGTTTCCGGATTTCCATAACCCGGCCCATGTCCACCTCGTTGAAAGTAGTCAGCATGGCCGTTTCATTTTTCACCGAAACCAGGCGCTCGCTGAGTTTTCGGCGCAGCAGGCTCATTTTCTCACGTTTTTCCTCGCGTGAAAACGCTGCCGGTTTCGATTCAAAACTTGATTTATTCTCCACCGAAGATTGTAGTACAGCCTCCACTTCCTTCTTGCCAATCCGCTGTAGTCCTTGTATAATATCATCGACCGACAAGTTATTTTCTTCCATCATTTTTTGAGCAACCGCCGTTGTTTTTACCTTGGGTTGATCGGAGCCTGTTTTTTCTTTTACAGCTTTTGTTTCAGCCGGTTTTTCTTCTATTTCAGGGGTTCCGGCTTTCTCCTTTTTCACCGCTGACAGCTGAACGTCTCCTGCTTCGGTGTCGATGGTACAGGCTATTGCGCCAACAGGAACCGCTTCGCCTTCTCCAACCTGAATTTTTATCTTTCCGGCTTCTGACGCCACCAAGGTCAAGGTAGCTTTGTCCGACTCAATTTCGGCGATTTCCTGATCCTTATCAACGGTATCCCCATCTTCAACCAGCCATTTTCCCAGTTCCACTTCGGTAATGGACTCGCCAGGCGTGGGAATCTTAATTTCAATAATCATATTGGGTTCTTTTTTGTTTAAGCTAATACCTTTTCGCTAAAAATACTATTCAGGATTTTTTCCAGTCTTAAATTGTGTTGTTTCATTAATCCTCCGGCAGGACTTCCGCTTTCCGGTCGCGAAACCAGTTCAAAATTAATCCCCTGCAGTTTTCGCTGGATGAACGGCCAAGCCCCCATATTTTCGGGTTCATCCTGGGCCCAAATCAGCCGACTGGCATTTTTGTATTTTTTCAAAACGTCCTCAATCTGACCTGTTGGCAGCGGGTAAAGCTGTTCCAACCGGACAATGGCGGTTGAATCATCACCGGTGTCAACCCGCTTTTTGATTAGATCGTAATAGATGCGCCCGTAAGTAAATACAAGTTGTTTCACCTTACCCGGTTTTACGATTGGGTCGTCAATCACCTCACGGAAACCGCCTTCTGCCAGTTCATCCAGGGTACAGCTTACCATCGGGTGACGAAGTAAACTTTTGGGGGTGAAAACAATCAAGGGAATGCGGGTTCCCCACTTCAGGTGACGGCGCAATACATGAAATAAACTGTCAGGTGTGGTTGGCACAATTACCTGCATGTTGTTATTGGCCGCCAGCGTCAGGAAACGCTCGATCCGGGCGCTGGAGTGCTCCGGCCCCTGCCCTTCGTACCCATGTGGAAGGAACAAAACGAGGTTGTTCATCAAGCCCCATTTTTCTTCGGCTGAAGTAATGTACTGGTCGATGATAACCTGGGCCACATTGCTGAAATCGCCAAACTGGGCTTCCCAAATCGTCAGGGCGTTGGGTTGCGCCATGGCATAACCGTATTCAAAACCCATCACGCCATACTCCGACAAGTGTGAGTTGAAAATATGAAAGGGTGCCTGATTGGGGGAAACGTGTTTCAGCGGAAAGTATTTTTCATCCATATCTTCTACCACAAAACTGGCGTGCCGGTGTGCGAAGGTCCCGCGTTCACTGTCCTGGCCGCTAACACGCACCGGATGTCCTTCATCCAGCAGCGAAGCATAGGCCAACAGTTCGGCCATGGCCCAATCCAGTTTATTATCCAGGATCATCATGCGCCGGTCCGACAAAATCCGGTTAACCTTACTAAAGAACGGCTTGTCTTCGGGAACCGAATTTACCCGTTCGGCCAGTTGGATGAGTTTCGTTTTTGCCACACGCGTATCAACGCGGCGTGAAAAATCAACTTTCGATGGCTTGTGATAATGATGATATTCTTCAACCAGGAATTTCTTTATTTTGAGCTTGTCGATTTTTTCCGATTCATGGTATTTTGTGTCCAGGAAATCATCGAACAACATCACTTCGTTTTTCGACTCTTCTTCAGTCATAATTCCCAAACCAGCCAATTTTTCGGCATAAATATCCCGCGGGTTCTGATGTTCCGAGATGGTCTTATAAAGCAAAGGCTGGGTGAACCGTGGCTCGTCACCTTCGTTGTGGCCGTATTTCCGGTAGCAAAGAATGTCGATAAAAACATCGGAATGAAATTTTTGCCTGAATTCCATGGCCAGTTTGATGGTGTAAATCAGCGCTTCCACATCGTCGCCATTCACATGGAAAACCGGCGAACGGGTTACTTTACCAACGTCGGTGCAATAGGTGCTCGAACGGGCATCGAGATAATTGGTCGTAAAACCTACCTGGTTATTGATGACCAGATGAATGGTGCCGCCGGTTTTATAACCTTTCAACTGCGACATTTGAATGACTTCGTACACCACACCCTGCGCGGCAATGGCTGCATCGCCATGAATGAGGATGGGGGCCAGTTTCGTGTCTTCCCCATTGTACAAGGATTCAATCCGGGACCGCGACATGCCCTCGACCAACGGGCCAACAGCCTCAAGGTGCGATGGGTTGGGCACCAGGCTCAGTTTGATATTCTTACCGGTATCCGATTTGATCGTGTTTTCAAATCCAAGGTGGTATTTCACGTCGCCCAGCGAAATGTCTTCTTCGTATTCGGTGCCGTAAAATTCCTTGAAAATATTTTCATATGGCTTTTTCATGATATTGCTCAACACGTTCAACCGTCCGCGGTGTGCCATACCAATGATAAATTCCTGGATTCCCAGTTCTGCGCCTTGCTCTATAACGGCATCCAGAGCAGGGATCAACGATTCGGCCCCTTCGAGCGAAAAACGCTTTTGGCCAACAAACTTTTTATGAATGAAATTTTCAAACCCAACCGCTACTTTCAGGTGGTAGAAAATATGTTTCCGTTTTTCATCGGTAAATGGTTGTGAATTTTTGGTGCTTTCCATTTTTTGCTGAAGCCACTGCAGCACTTCCGGATGGCGCATGTACATGTATTCTACGCCGATAGAATCGCAATAAGTGGCTTCAAGATGGGCAATGATATCTTTCAACCGGGCAGGTCCGATACCGATTTTGTTGCCTGCCTGAAACACCTTTTCCAGGTCGCTTTTTTCCAGGCTAAAATTTTCAATGTCCAGCGTGGGCGAATATTTACGCCGGGCCCTCACCGGATTGGTTTTAGTGAACAAATGACCGCGCTGGCGGTAGCCATGAATCAGGTTCAGAATGGCGAACTCCTTATCGATATTACTTCCCGACAATTCCGGTTTATTTTGGTAATTTGTGCGGGCAAGTTCAAACCCCCTGAAGAAGTTTTTCCAGCTTTCATCCACACTGTCAGGATCTCTCAAAAAATCCTGGTACAATTCATCAACAGCAGCAATCTCCTGATTACCTACTTGCGAAAATTTATCCATACGTTGAATGTTCGGTTTTTACAGTCAAAATAACTCTGGTAAAGTAACAATTCACCTGTTTTTAATGTTTAGCTAAGATTTGAATAATAAACACCGGATTTGAAATACCGGGAATAGAGAACAAAAGTGAAAACAAATGTGAATAAAAGTCCTGTGATTTGTCATCACAAACAGGTAATGACACTTTGAGAAAATGAAAACAGCCATCCATTATTGGACAGCTGTTTGATATGCATTCTTTTTTTACGTCACATTACGTGTTCATGGCGCCGCAAACGTTCACGACCTGTCCGCTTACATACGAAGAAAGGTCAGATGCCAGGAACAAGGCCACTTTGGCAACTTCTTCCGGCGTACCGCCGCGTTTCATCGGGATATTGGCTTCCCAGGCTTTGCGGGCTTCTTCAGGAATAGCGCCTGTCATTTCGGTAATGATGAAGCCCGGGGCGATGGCGTTGCTGCGAATGCCGCGCGACCCCAGCTCTTTGGCAATCGATTTGGTGAAACCAATGATACCGGCTTTTGAGGCCGAATAGTTGGATTGTCCGGCATTGCCACTCACACCAACCACCGAGCTCAGGTTAACGATCGAACCTGATTTCTGTTTCAGCATCACTTTCTGGGCCGCTTTGGTGAAGTTAAAAACCGATTTCAGGTTTACATTGATCACGGCATCCCATTGTTCTTCGGTCATGCGCATCAACAAGGTATCTTTGGTAATACCGGCATTGTTCACCAGCACATCAATACGCCCAAAATCATCAACAATTTTATTGACCACTTCGTCCGTTTCGGCAAATAAAGCCGCGTTTGAAGCGTAACCTTTTGCTTTAACGCCCATAGCTGCCAACTCGGCTTCGGTAGCTTTCATAGCTTCGTTTTCAAATAGGTCCGTAAATGCAATGTTACAGCCTTCTTCAGCAAATTTTAAAGCAATGGCTTTGCCAATTCCCCGGGATGCACCCGTGATAATGGCTGTTTTACCTTCAAGTAGTTTCATTTTTTACAATTTTTATTTTTGCTGAACAAATATAGTGCTTTGATTGGTCGCCCTGTCAACATGAGGTTAATTTTTAATCGATGCAGGATGAAACTTCCGTCAGACCGTAGAATGTTTGACTGAAAAGTTTTGTCGGTTAAACTGGATTAATTCGAAAATAATTAAAAATTTTCGACCATGACCGTTGATAATGCAACGGTCCATTCAAATGCTGACGGACAAAATCCGCATGTTTTTCATTGATCAGTTGAATGGTTTTTTTCTTTGCTTCTTTGTTCGTGCTTTTTCGTCTCGAATTTTGCCGAACCCTGTACCTGAAACCAACAATTGGTAATTTAACAACTTCCCCTCCATTTTTCAGCAAAGAGATCCAAAATTCCCAATCCTCCCATCCCCATGTCATACGTTCGTCGTAGCCTCCAGCTTTTTTCCAATCTGATTTCCGGTAAACAGCACTGCAAAAGATCATATTATCCTTTGCCAACTTATCAATCCTGAAATCCGGTAATTGCCAAATGCCACTTCTCTCCCCAAAAAACTCGGCTTCACAATAAACCAGTTTTACTTGCGGTTGTGTCTCCAAAATGGCGACTGCCCGTTCAATGTAATCAGCAGATATCAGGTCATCAGCATCCAAAGGTAAAATATACTCTCCGTTAGCTTCAGAAATGGCTCGGTTACGGGCAACAGCTGGCCCCGCGTTTGGCTGATTGTATAACACAACACTTTCGTACTTTCGTGCCAGCTTGTTAACAACAGCTTCTGACTGGTCGGTTGAACCATCATTAACTACTATTATTTCGAGAGGCTTGTAGCTCGATTTTAATACTGATAAAATGGTTTCTTCAATGTAAGCTTCGTGATTGTAACACGGTATAACAACACTTATCAGGGGTTTCTTCTCCATTAATTATCTTTTACTTGAAGGCAAAAGTAAGCTAAAATGATTATAGCGATGTTTTGGAAGTATTTTTTTTGCCTACAAATTAGACTTTAAATAACAGGCGTGCCTGATGTTTCGGGTAATTACTGAATGATGGATAGATGTATTTTGTATTTTTGAAGTCTGAAAAATTCATCATGCTCGATCAAGCTACCATATGCGCCATCGCCACATCGCCCGGAATGGGTGCCATTGCCACTATCCGCTTGTCGGGCGAACAGGCTATCGAAATTACCGACCAGATTTTTAATTCGCCGGTAAAAAATAAAAAGCTGGCCAACCAGAAAGCCAATACCCTGCACGTGGGCGACCTGCGCGAAGGGGCCGAAATTATTGACGAAGTGGTGATTTCGCTGTTCCGCGCCCCCCACTCTTTCACGGGCGAAGATGTGGTGGAAATTGGCTGCCACGGATCAGTTTACATTCAGCAGCGGATTTTGCAGGTACTGATTTCGCACGGCGCCCGAATGGCCCGTCCAGGCGAGTTTACACAGCGTGCCTTCCTGAACGGGAAGATGGACCTTTCGCAGGCCGAAGCCGTTGCCGACCTGATCGCCTCTACCAACCGTACTTCGCAAAAGGTGGCCATCAACCAAATGCGCGGCGGTTTTTCAGCCGAAATCTCTAAACTGCGCCATCAGTTGCTGCATTTCATTGCCCTGGTTGAACTGGAGCTTGATTTCAGCGAGGAAGATGTGGAGTTTGCCGACCGTTCGCAACTCAAACAATTGGTTGACCAAATTGCATCGGTGGTGCTGAAACTAAAAAACTCGTACCAGCTGGGCAACGTCATTAAAAATGGAATACCGGTAGCTATCGTCGGCGAAACCAACGTGGGCAAATCCACTTTGCTGAATGCCCTGCTGAATGAAGAGCGGGCCATTGTTTCAGAAATTCACGGGACAACCCGCGATGTGATTGAAGATGTGGTCAACATTCACGGAACAGCTTTTCGCTTTTTCGATACAGCCGGAATCCGCGAAACCAGCGACACCATCGAAAACCTCGGCATTGAGCGCACCTACAGCAAACTGGAACAGGCCAGCGTTGTACTGCTGGTGGTTGATACCACCAATCCGCTGCCGGTAGTCACCGAAAGGATCAAAAAAATACGCGAACGCCTCACCGACCAACACCTGATCATTACTGCCAATAAAGTGGATACCGGCAACGGCGAAACCATTGAGGGACTTAAGCACTTTCATCTGAAAAAGCAGGAAGAGCTGGTTTTCCTCTCTGCCAAAAACAAAGAAAACCTCGACGAGTTAATCAGCAAAATGCAGCATGTGGTATCGCTCGACAACATTGGCGAGGAAGATACCATTGTGACCAATGCCCGCCACTTCGACGCACTCACCCGTGCCTACGAAGCCATTGAGCGCGTTCAATCGGGCATGGACCAACACATTTCGGGGGATTTCCTGGCACAGGACATCCGCGAATGCCTGTATTTCCTGGGCGAAATCACCGGTGAAATAAGCAACGACGAGGTGCTCGGCCACATTTTTAAGCATTTCTGTATCGGAAAGTGAATCGCTTTCCGATATTTGTTATTACCTATCATTTACTGCACTTTACAAGCTTTTATTTTCCTATTTTTGTTGCCCATTTACCCTTTTTTGTTTATTTTTGTTGTACAGTTGTTGCCCAGAAATCCAAATTTGTTGCCCGGCAACAAGGTTGGCGAAATGATGGCAGCTACTGACAGTTGATGACAGCTGTAGTCACTTAATGGCAGAAATAGGCATGAGTAGCACAATTGAAATCCAGAAGATATGTGAGCTTTGCGGAAAAGAATTTACCGCAAAAACCACCGTTACACGGTTCTGCGGACATACTTGTGCATCACGGGCCTATAAGCTCCGCGAGAAAGAAAACAAGATTGGCAAAGCCATTAAAGAAACGAACCAACAAAAACTACTTACCCTCTCTGAGCTGAACATTGAAGCCATTAAGCAAAAAGACTTCTTATCCATTAAAGAAGCTCATACCCTATTGGGTTTGAGTGAACGCACTTTCTACCGGCTAATGAAAGACGGTACTATCCAAGCTACCAGGTTAGGTAAGCGAACCATTATCAAACGCTCCGAAATCGATAAACTTTTTGCATCATGAAAGTAACTCTTCGCCAGCGAACCAAAAACGGGAAAGTTAGCTTGTACCTGGACTATTACGACAAAGGCAAGCGCAAACTGGAATATTTAAGGCTCTACCTTATCGATAAGCCCCGGACACCAGAAGAAAGAAGTTTCAATAAAAAGACTTTGCAACTGGGAGAAAGCATTCGTTCAAAGAGACAATTAGAATTACAGAACGGAATATACGGGTTTCAAGACTCCGAAAAGATAAATTCCTTATTCCTCACTTAATTTGAGTTGCTGGCCGAAAAACGCCGCGATTCAGACGGCAATTACGGCAACTGGCTAAGTGCGTTAAAGCACATGAAAAACTGGGAGAAGGCAAATGTGCGATTCGCAGACATTGACCGGGAATGGCTGGAAGATTTGAAATACTATTTTGTGCATGAGGCTAAAACGAAACAAGGTCAAACGCTTTCCAAAAACTCATGCGTCTCCTACTTTAATAAAATAAAAGCAGCTTTGAAGGAAGCAGCAAAAGACGGAATTATCCTCCGTAATCCTGCCGAAGATGTTGACGGAATCAAAGAAGCTGAAACCAAAAGGGAATTTCTCACATTGGAAGAGTTAAAAAGCGCAGTAAAAGCCTATTGTGAAATCGATGTACTGAAAAATGCTTTCATCTTTAGCGCACTCACTGGGCTTCGTTTTTCAGACATTGAAAAACTCACCTGGGGCGAAATACAATACTCGAAAGAAAACGGAAATTACATCCGGTTTAAGCAAAAGAAAACCAAAGGTCAGGAAACCTTGCCAATTGCAGAAGATGCCTTAAAATATATGGGTGAACGAAAAGAAGGCAACGAAAAAGTATTCAAGGATTTAACTTACAGCGATTTTAATAATGCAAAACTCCGCGAATGGATGATTCGTGCAGGAGTTAAAAAGCACATCACTTTTCACTGTGCCCGACACACCTATGCAACACTTCAACTAACTTTAGGGACAGATATTTATACCGTTTCAAAGCTACTTGGACACAAGAGCTTGAAAACAACTGAAGTGTATGCAAAAATCATTGACGAAAAGAAAATAGAAGCCGCTAACCGAATAAAATTAGACTGATGAGCAATGCCTTGGAATTATACAACGATATTCTTTTTCTGAATCACCGCCCTTGGATATTCGGGAAACAATCCGATATAAAATTCAAGCAACTATTACTTGAAGTCAAAAAAGAATATTTCACCCACCAACCCAACTACGAGGTTGATTTCGTAAAGCCGTTATCGAATATCAGAAAATACTATCAGTCAATTATCGAATATGAAGCAGTTCGTTACCTCAACGATTTGCACACGGAAATTTCAGCGGCACTGACCGACAATGAAAAATCATACCTCGTTCATTTTGCATTGAATAAGTTAGTTTCCCAGAAGGCAAAAGAAACAGCCCAGGTAATACAGGACAGAAGCTATACGCCCGAGCAATTCGACCTCAAGTCCCAGTCTAAAACAGCAGATTTGAGTGTTGCCGATGAATCCTACGTCCTCCACCTTTTAAAACATCATTTAGTAAGGCTGATAATGGATGTCCAGGCTTCATATCCCGAATACTTGAAAGAGGAAGCCTTAACACCTGATGAGATCTACTACAAATACTTCAACGAGGCAGCACCGGAAAAATCATACATCACTGAAGCCGAAAACTATCCAAATACAAATCAGGTTCCACAGCCCCGGCAGAATGAAAACAAACCGGCCTTTAATGCAATCCGGGACGATGTTTGGGAGAAAGGCAAAAACATACTTGCATACAGCCAATTAATTGTCAATCCTTCGCGAATGGCCCAGATGGAAAAAGAACTCTACGACAAAGGCTTAATTGACAATAATTACCACTTTATAGACAAGTACGGCAATCAAAAGTATTTGGCAGCTTACTACCATCAATTACTACGAAAAGGCTACTTCCGCAAACGTATTTTCCCCGGCAACATTGAGGTTAAAAATCGGGACATTACAAAGTTTCTCGACCACCGATACAGAACGGACGTTGATAAACAATTTCGTCTTTGGGATAACCACAAGGTAGAACTTTTAAAATTTATCGAAAAAGACTACTGGCTCGACCATATTACGCCTTGTTAGAAACGAACATGAATTTTAACATTCTAAAATACAAACTAGAGAATGATTAAAATTCATCGTGAGTTACATGAGTTGCCGAATAAATAAACAATTTTAAACGAATGAATTGCGGTAATTTGCTGTCAATTTACCAAATGAAATTACCACTCCCTTAGTTACAGTGCTGTAATACTGCCATTTACATTTTACCAAATTACCATTCGTCAGGCTACCAGTTTTCCTGACCTAACTTCGCTATGTCGTTGAATCACAACGATGTCTTCAGGCCTGAAGTCCTTTTATCAATTTTAAAGTCTGATAATATGGACTCGATTATTTTGGAAAAACTGAATAGCATTGAGAAGATGCTAATGGAGCAGAATATGCTCAAAAAAGAAGTTCTATCCTTTAATGAAGCTGCAATCTATTTAGAGGTATCGCATTCGCACCTCTACAAGATGACCAGCACCGGGACAGTCCCATCATACAAACCTAACGGAAAGAAGTTATACTTCAACCGCAGGGAGTTGGATAGCTGGCTTTTGTCAAACAGACAAACTTCACAAGAAGAAATTGACCAGCAGGCAGCCAATTATCTGGTAAAAAAAGGGAGGGTTCGGTTATGATGGAAGTGATGCAACTGCTACTGGAACTTTCCGGTGCTATCAAAGAAATGAAAGCACAAATCCTGGTACTCAAACAGACAAGGACCGAAAAATTCAAACAAGACTGGATTGAAGGGCAGGAAGTTATGCTTGCCCTCAATATCAGTAAACGAACACTCCAAACCCTGCGGGATACCGGCACACTACCCTATTCCCGTGTTAATGGCAAGTTCTACTATAAGGTTGCCGATCTGGAAAAGCTCCTGGAAAGCAACTATTCCCAAAACCTTAAAAATGAACGCCATGATTAAGGAGCAGGATATTCTGGACTTGACACATTACGGGTTAAATATTTACGCACACATCCTGCAGGAATATTACCCGGATGAAACAGTAGTTCAGCTTTCCGGTAAGGAGTGCAAACCAGCGAAGAACCCATTTAACAGCGATAAGCAAACACTAAAGCTTATTAACCAGGACTGGATGTTTAATTACAACGATTTGGAGCTACCCGATTTCTCGGGTACTCCTTTCGACTTTGCCGAATTGCATTACAAGCTAAGAGATAGCGAATTATTGGATAAACTAAATGAGGAAATGCAACTCGGCCTCGATAAAAAGCGAAGGGGCCTCTCAGATGAGCCAGACTCATTTGAGATCCCATCCAAATTACTGAAATCGAGGATTAGAATACCAAAATTCAGCTACTTCAAAGCTCCGGTAGGTAATATTCACCCTGCGAAAACCCTAACTCTGGTTGAAGTCTACAAACTGATTAAATCGGATGAATATAGCTCTATAACTGACCAGTTACGTGCTATCCAGGCAAAAGATGAAGCCCGGAAATTCAAAGCATCAAAATTTGATTATGTCACATTCTCCGGCACTTTTTCAAAGCGAAACGACAAAGCTCTGAGGAATCATTCCGGTTTGCTGACCATCGATTTTGACCATATCAATGACCTGCCACAATTGAAAAATCAATTACTGCAGGACGAATATTTTGAAACGGAAATGCTCTTCATCTCTCCTTCCGGCGATGGTCTAAAATGGATAATACCCATTGATATCACCGAGGCTAGGCACCAAAACTTCTTTCAGGCTATCGCCAATTACATCAAAGGAGTTTACCAACTGGAAGTGGACAAATCAGGCAAAGATGTTTCCCGAGCCTGTTTTCTGCCTCACGATCCGGAGGCTTATATCAACCCGAAATATTTAAACACAAAAATTAAAAAAGATGAAACAAAATAAATTTCTCGCACTGTTAAAAAGGATGCTTCAAAAAGCGTCATCAGTTCTCCATCCTCTGTGGTGGGTAGTCATTCCATTTCTGCTGTACTACGTGATTCAGCTATTCAAGTATTCCATGTTCACCCCTATAATACTGTAATCATGAAAAAGAAATTCGATATACAGCACTGGTTACAACAAACCGAACCAAAAGAAAACCCGTCAGCGTCTAAAAGACCTGACGGCGTTCCCAAGTCAGAGGATTTAGAGGTAAATAATAACGACGTTGAAACCATCCTCCAACGCCTCGAAACCTTACATACCGACATCACCGCCAACTATGCCGACTGGCGGGACCTTGGATTTGCATTCGTCGATGAATTTGGCGAAGCTGGCCGCGACTACTTTCACCGGGTCAGCCGACATTATCCGGGCTATTCGCAACGTGATTGCGACAAACAATATGACAATTGTCTAAAGTCCTCCGGACACGGTGTAACCATCAAAAGCTTCTTCCACTTGGCAAAACAAGCAGGTGTCAATATTGCAGCAGATAGTTCTAAAAATGAGCCGAGGCCAAAGTCCCCTTCAGGGGATTTAGGGGTAAAAAGTAGGCAACTCAAAACTCACGACTCAAATCTCGAGTCCATTTTCAACACGCCCAAAATCCCAACAGAGCTCTATCCACAGCTTCCCGAAATCCTTCGCGAAAGCTGCGAAATGTTTGCCGATGCCATCGAAAAAGATGTATTTCTGATTGGTGCTATCGCTGTTATTAGCGGCTGCCTGCCAAATATCGAAGGCATCTACTTCGACGAGCCGGTGTCTGCACATCTTTATGCGTTCATTACCGCACCTGCTGGCTCAGGTAAAGGCAAACTCAAATGGGCTAAATTCTTTGGGTTAAGAATCCATCGAAACATGGTCGAGCAATCCATCCGGGAAAAAGAAGCTTACGAGCAGGAAATGGAAAACTACAACAACCTGAATAAAAACCAACGACAGGGAGTGGAACGACCAAGGGAACCAAAGCGGAAAATGTTTTACATTCCGGCCAACAGCAGTGCATCTGCATTTATCCAGGCATTGTCCGATAACGATTTTAAAGGCATTATCTTCGAGACCGAAGCCGACACCTTAGCCGGAACACTAAAACAGGATTGGGGAAACTTTAGCGACGTTTTGCGAAAAGCATTCCACCACGAAAGCACCAATATGTTTCGTCGCAAAGACAACGAACACATTGAAGTAGAAGACCCGCACCTGGCTATCATTCTTTCCGGCACACCGAAACAAGTACACAACATGATGCCTGATGTCGAAAACGGCTTATTCAGCCGCTTTCTATACTATGCGTTCGAGGATTACAGCGACTTTAAAAACCCCTTTGTTTCCCATCAAAAGGTAAACTATACCGATTTTTTTGAAGCAAAGGGAGAACAAATGTATGACCTGTACCAAACGCTCATCGGCCAACCTTCACCAATGGAATTTCGCTTTACGGCTGAACAAGGCGAATTATTCACCCGACAATTTAACACGCTTTATAAGCGAAACAGAATGCTTCTGGGGAACGATTTCAACGCCAACAGCCGACGTTTAGGTTTGATTACCTTTCGTATGGCGATGGTGCTTCGCACCCTTCGCATACTCGAAGACGGCGACTACTCCAATCCGCTCATTTGCAACGAAACCGATTTTCAAACGGCCATTCAAATTGCCTTTACACTGGAAAAACACGCGATTGCTGTTTTCCAGAACCTGCCAAACAACAATTTGAAAGGCATAAAACTGAAATTCTACAACGAATTGCCCGACAATTTCAACCGTCAAGCTTATTTGGCAGTTGCACTGGCTTTGGGAATCAAGGACAAAACAGCTGAAAAATACATCGGTCAATTCAAAGAAGCCGGATTATTGCACCATGGACATAATAATTACACGAAATCGTAGCTGAAATGATTCTTACTTTGCTGCTTCCGACCGGCCTATTTTTATCAAGGCCGAAATCAAACTGAAAGCTTAGTGTAAACGGGAAGTTCCGACGACAGGAGGAAATCACCCGTTGAACTTAGCTTTCAGAAAGATGGAGGTTGAAGATAAAAATCAGCCTTGAACTTTCTGTTTACTCTTTGGTTCAAGCCAAAGAGTAAAATCCGTCTGATAAGACATTCTGAGCATAATAGCTACACAAAACGTAGTTGAATTAGCTATTTCTTCGGCGCTAACGACCGGCCTATTTTTATCAAGACAATCGACGGAGAAGTCCTGCACCTTCCGCCGGTTATCGGTCGGGATTCTCAGTTGGCCTCGGGCGGTGAGCCGAAAAATCAGTAAGGACGGCGCTAAAAATCGACCTTGTTTGACCCCGATGGTAATCGGGGGAGTTTGGTCGATTTAGCCGTTCGAACGCCAATTTTTCGTGCGAAGCGAACGCAGCCTTGTCCCGATAACAATCGGGATTGCTTCGTTTTTTGGTTCAAGCCAAAAAATGAAGTGGGGCTTGGGGCAACGCCCCGAATGGAACCAGTTGGGCGAAAATGACAGATTAGCTATCGATAATTCTTGTCATCAACGAAGCTTTCGGCAAAAAGTAAAATCCGTCTGATAAGACATTCACGAGCACAACAACTACACAAAACCTCCAAATGGGAAATAGAAAACAGCGGATTCATAGGAAACCTGTCAGTGTCTCATCAACCTGACAGGTTTTTCTTCAAGTCCCCTTTAGAGCTTGACCGGCTTTGACGGTGGATTTAGGGGTAACTGCAAACTGCGACTGAATACTGAAAACTGGCTTTTCCTACGTTTCCTACACTTCCCCTCTCCCCTGTTAATAACTTGTTACTCTTTTCTTGTTTATGTTTAGCTTTTCTTTATTAAATTAGCCATTCTTTGACAAGTCACGAATACAACCAATATGTTTTTGGGAAAACGAATAAAAGAATTACGGGAGGAAAAAGGGCTGCTTCAACGCCAACTGGCTGCTGAACTGGAAATTGATTCACCTATGTACAGCAAAATAGAACGAGGCGAACGAAGGGCAAAAAGAGAGCAAGTCATTAAACTTGCCGAACTTCTTGAAGCAAACAAAGATGAATTGCTTACGCTTTGGCTGGCTGGGCAGGTTTACGAATTGGTAAAGGACGAAGTAGTGGCAAAGGCTTCTATAAATATGGTTGAAAAAGAACTGCAATAATTAACAGGAAATAGAATTAATGAAGAACGACAAGATTAAGTTATCCCAATTAGAAGGTTTCTTGATGAAAGCAGCCGACATTTTAAGAGGTAAAATGGATGCCTCTGAATACAAAGAATTCATTTTTGGGATGCTGTTTCTGAAAAGAATGTCAGATGTATTCGATCAAAAACGGGAATACTTCAAAAAGAACGATTACAAACACTTAGACACCGAAACTTTAAATGAAATTCTTGAAGACAAGCTGACCTATGGCGACACCTTTTTTGTGCCACCAAGAGCCAGATGGAACGAAACATTCATCGACGAAAATGGGGTTCAGCAGCCTGAAATTAAACACCTTCAACACAACATCGGACAAATGCTGAACAAGGCTTTGGACGCAATTGAAGAAGCCAACCCCGACACACTCTCAGGGATTTTTAAAGGTCGTATCAACTTCAACAAAGAGGTGGATGGCAAACAGATTGTAAAGAATGCTGACCTCAAAAAGATGATCGACCACTTCAATGAGTTCCCAAAGTTGGTAAATGAAAATTTTGAGTTTCCTGACTTATTGGGTGCAGCTTATGAATATCTGCTCAAACACTTTGCGGACGAAAGTGGCAAAAAAGGCGGGCAGTTCTATACGCCAAATCAGGTGGTTCGCTTGTTGGTGCAGTTGATGAAACCCGAAGCGGGGATGTCTATTTATGACCCAACTGTGGGTTCGGGTGGTATGCTCATTCAATCGCATCAATACATTGAAGAGCAGGGACAAAATGCCAACGACTTAGAACTATTTGGCCAAGAGAATGATCCCACGGTCGTTGCCATTTGTAAGATGAACATCATTTTGCACAACATCAACAAATACACCATTGAGTATGGCGATACACTGGACGAACCGCTTAACGAAAAAGACGGACGGTTGATTCAGTTTGACCGGGTAATTGCCAATCCGCCTTTTTCGCAGAATTACAACCGGGCGACAATGCAATACACTTCTCGCTTCAGCTATGGTTTTGCCCCAGAAACAGGCAAGAAAGGCGATTTGATGTTTGTGCAGCATATGCTGGCAAGTTGCAAACGCACGGGCAAAGTGGTGGTGGTAATGCCTCACGGGGTTTTGTTTCGTGGGGGTAAAGAAAAGGAGATCCGTGAGAATATGCTCAAGGCGGATGTGCTGGAAGGTATCATCAGCTTACCACCTCATTTGTTCTACGGCACGGGTATTCCCGCCTGTATCATGGTGTTCAATAAAAGCAAGCCCGATAACCTCAAAAACAAGGTCTTTATTGTGAATGCAGACAAAGACTATGCGGAAGGCAAAAAGCAAAACACGCTTCGCCCCGAAGATGTGGAGAAGATTGATTTTGTATTCACCAACAAAATTGAAGAAACCAATTATTCCGAATTGGTGGATTTGGACACCATTGCCGCTAACGACTACACACTCAACATTCGCAGGTATGTAGACAATACGCCACTGCCCGAGCCCGAAGATGTGAAAGCTCACCTAATAGGTGGGGTACCAGTGGATGAAATTGAAAATGTTCAAAACACCTTAGCTCCAAAGTTCGATTTTGATGGATACCAATTCTTCAAAGACAAAAACCAAAACTATAAGGACTTTGCAGTAAGTAAAAAATCAGAAATCAAGCGAATAGTTGAAGACGATAGAAACGTTATTGATACCCTGACCGAGTTGGGGCTTCACTTAGCCGATTGGTGGCAATTGGCCAAAGAAGATTTCTCTACGCTAGCCACACCAAGTGTAAACAAGACTGAAACTAGCCGAGACGATATTGCTTCGGATAGTATCGCTACCTACGTTAGACTTACAGGCGATAAATTCCCAAGAGTGCGGAAAGAACTGCTGGACTCCATCAAAGAGAAGTTCGTGCCAGTAGGTGTGCTCGATAAGTTCCAAGTGGCGGGTGTATTCGTAAACTGGTGGGACAACATCAAGTACGACCTCAAAACCATTATGCAAAACGGTTGGGATGCCGGACTGATACCGGACGAATACCTGATTGAAGAATTTTTCAAAACCGAAAAAGCCGAGATTGAACAGATAGAAATTAAACAGGCCGATTTTGAATCGCAATTGGAAGAAACCGTTGAAGAAGCTCTGAATTTGGTGGAGTTTGAAGCAGACGAAGAAGAAGGCGAGGTGAAACAAACCCCTGCCCTTGCCAAAACAGAGCTGGGCAAAATGATTGACTTCTACACGGATGAAAAGCAACAGCCCGAAAAAGCCAAACCCTACCGGGAGCAGGAAACCAAAATCAAAGACCTGGAGAAATCCATTAAGGACTGCAAAGCCTTGCTGAAAAAAAAGCAAAGCGAACTGGCTCTGAAAATAGAACTCAAACGCTACGGCAGTGAAGAGGTGAAAGCCGAAAGCAATGCCCTGCTCACAGATACCATGAAAGAAATAGCAAAACTGGATAGCGACATTGAACACTTGATTAAACATTTCAAAGTCGACTTGAAGGACACGAGCGATTATGGCAGCATCAAAAAGTCGGCAAAAGCACTGGAAAAAGATTTGAAAAAGGCAAACAATGATGCCACCAAGCTCAATTTGGTGTTGGAAGCCCAAAAGCAATTCAAGGAGGTAACCAAAGCTTATAATGCAAGGGTAAAAGACAGTGGCATACTGCAAACCAAGTTAGATAGTATTGATACCCTTTTGGAAAAAATTGGCGGAATGATGACTACCGAAGAAAGCCAAAAGCTGATTCTGAAAAAGCATTTCGACATCATCAACGACCAACTGCAACGCTACCTCCATGCCGAAAAGCGGACACTGATAGCCGCTTACGAAAACCTTTTTGATAAATACTACACCTCTGCCCAAGCCATAGAGCAAAAGCGGGATAGCACAATGAAAGAGTTAAACGATTTTCTCACCCAATTAAACTATCTGAACTAATGGAAGAAAATCAAGTGCATATTCCGGATGGGTGGAAAAAAACTTCATTTGGAGACAAAGAAAAGTTCAGAATCATTGGCTCTGGAATAAAACATTTTATTGGTGAAAAGGAATACTATTCGACAAGTTCTATAGATGGAAACAAAGTCATCTTTGCGGAACAACTAATCACTTTTAAGAATAGGCCATCACGAGCAAATATGCAGCCAATAGAAAGTTCAGTTTGGTTTGCGAAAATGAAAAACACTTTCAAAATCCTTAAGGCTCAAAGAAAAGAAATAGAAGAAGTTATTCTATCAACTGGCTTTAGTGGAATTGAAAGTGAGACGGTTGATTGTGATTACTTAATGCAAATACTCTCTTCATCAGAATTTAATTCACAGAAGAACTTATTGGCTGAAGGTAGCACTCAGGAAGCTGTAAACAATACCAAAATAAAGGAAATCAAATTTCTACTTCCAGAGTCTAGGCAAGAACAAACCACCATTGCCCGCATCCTCTCCAAAGTAGATGAAGCCATAGCCCAAACCGAGCAACTCATAGCCAAATACACCCGCATCAAAACGGGTTTAATGCAAGACCTGCTCACCAAAGGCATTGACGAAAACGGCAACATCCGTCGTGAAGAAACCCACGAGTTTAAAGACAGTCCGCTGGGTAGGATTCCGAAGGATTGGGAGATAGTAAATACCGAAGATTTGTTTGAAATGATCTTAGGAAAAATGTTGAATAAAGATGCAAAAGAAGGCAAAAATCTATTCCCCTATCTCGGAAATAAAAATGTGCAGTGGGGAAAGTTCGACTTAGTTGATTTACAAGAGATGTCATTCAATGAAGTTGAAAAATTGAAATACGAATTGAATGAAGATGATTTACTCGTATGTGAGGGTGGAGATGTTGGAAGATGTGCTATTTGGAAAGATGTGAATCGAGTAATTTTCTTTCAGAAAGCCATTCACCGTTTAAGGATTTCAAACAGTAAAATAAGGGCAGAATATATGTTTGAGTATCTAAAATCGACAGTTAAAAAATCATTTTTTAATGATTTTGTTTCTCAAACAAGTATTAAACATTTCACACAAGAAAAATTTAAAAAGTTGCCAATATTATTACCGTCAATCGAAGAGCAAGATAGAATTATACAAATCTCTCAGAAGCAGAATGAAATCATCTCAAAAGAGAATATTCACTTATCCAAACTCCAATCCCTCAAAACGGGCTTAATGCAGGATTTATTGAGTGGTAAGGTGCGGGTGAATCATCTCATTAAAGAAACAGTAAGCGTATGAAACACAATCCACGCTATATATTAAAACACCTTTCGGTTCGTGTGCCTTGGCACGATAACGGTTGGAACGGCACTGTGTGCAATAACCCCAAAGCCAACGGAGCTTGCCTGATTCTTAAAAATTGTGCCCTTAATCGCAATGATGAGCAAGAACAATCCTTAGCAGGGAAGTTATTAAGCGATTTATCCGAAGAGCAATATCCGGTTTGCATTGGTGAAAGAGCAACATTTATGGCTCCATTCAGCATCCATAAAACCCTAACACATCCGTATGCACTCAGTTCACCCAGTACCCACGGACATTTAAGACCCACACGGGTGCAGTTTCCTGCTTTTGCAGCAGCGGCAGTGCCTTACCATTGGATGCTGAAAGAAAATGCGAAAGAAAAAACGGCCCGGTACGATTTAAACTATGATGAAGCCAAAGAACCACATTTAGACTGGGCAACCAAAGGTGACGACCATTGGGTGCAGGAAATAGGCAATCAAAAAGCTTTACTCAACTGCTTTTTTGAGCATTTGCAGGAAGGCACGTCTTTGGTTTTCCTATATGCCAAGCAGGTGCCATTTGTCGAGGAATCAGGCAGAGTGCTGGCAGGAGTAGGTAGAATCAATAAAATCATTGCTTCAGATGGCTACGAAGGAAGTAACAGCCGCTTTGGTGCCGCCTATTGGGAGCATATGGTGTTGCACTCTATTCGCAAAGATGGAAAAAATGGTTTTCTGTTGCCCTATCACGCTGCTATCGAGTACCAGGTAGAAAACCCAACTTTTGATGTAGCCGAATTGGCCGTAGTAGTGCCCAACGACAAACGCTTTGAGTTTTCGTATGGCACTGAGCACGTGAGTAACGACAGTGCTATTAGGGTTTTATTAGACAGCATTAAATCATTAGAAAAGGCAGAAGAATTAGGCATTGGCGAAAATCATCAGGCAAGCATACAATGGATACACAATGAAATTGCACAGCTCGAAAAATTAAGGGGCGCCTATCCTGGTATGGGTGCAGCCCTTTGTGCTTTCGGTATCGAAAAAGGACATTTTGTAGCTGCTGAAATCATCAATCAACTCAAAGATGACAAGGAAAATCCTTGGTTGCTATTTGAGAAAGCGTTAGAAAACCCAATAGGCATTTTATCAGATGGTATTGCAGCATTAATTCCTTTCAACTCCAATAAACTATACAAACGTCTAAAAGACAAGGCCACTCCTACACGCATAAAATTTCTGCATTTGTTAAGCCGATTCGATTTAAGTATTGAGCAGGCAACTTTTCTGTTTGTTGCAGAAGAAAGGGAAGCCTTGGGCATTAATCGCAAAGACGAAGAATACCTGAGCAATCCCTATTTGATTTATGAGGATTTACGCTTTACCACCACACCTGTTGCATTGAGTACCATAGATTTAGGGTTGTATCTGAAAAATCCATCCGACAATTTAGTGCCTGACCAATTGGTGTATGATGATCCATTTGAAATACACCGCATCAGAGCCATTACCATTCAACAATTGGAATATGCCGCGTTGCAAGGGCATACCCTATTGCCTCGCAAAGAAATAATCAAAAAAATCAGGGAACTTTCGCTTTCACCCGCTTGTGCCATCAACAGCGATTATTACGAACTGGCAGAAGAATGTTTTGAAGGCAGCATAGTGTTAGAAGAAATGAAAGATGGTGAAAGAGCCTATCAACTGCAACGCTTTTTTGAAACAAGAAAAATCATCAGTCAAAAAATTAACGACAGGGTAAATGGTAAGCGATTACCCCTTACAGCCGATTGGCAAAACCTGTTGGATCAAGCACTAGCACCCTTCACCAAAGGCGAACCCGACATACAGGAACTGAACGCCAGAAAAGAAAAAGCTACTGCATTAAAGGAAATTGCAGAAGCCCGTTTTTCGGTTTTGATAGGTCCGGCAGGGACAGGCAAAACCACCTTACTCACCATTTTAGCAGGCCAAAAAGAAGTAGAAAATAATGGTGTGTTGTTGTTAGCCCCAACGGGCAAGGCAAGGGTGAGAATGGAGGAAGTTGCCAAAAACCTGCAAGTAACTGCTAAAACCTTGGCTCAATTCTTATCAGGATTTGACAGATACAATGGCGAAATACAGCAGTATATATTTTCAGAGAGATTTTGTGAAGGGCAATATGAAACCGTGATTTTGGATGAAGCGTCAATGCTCACTGAAGAAATGTTGGCTACTACAATGGATTGTTTGAAAGGTGTAAAGCGTTTCATCTTGGTAGGCGACCACCGACAGTTGCCCCCCATTGGTGCAGGAAGACCCTTTGTAGATATTATCAATTTTCTAAAGCCCGAAGGTATTGAAACAGCTTTCCCAAGAGTTGGTAAAGGTTATGCCGAATTGACCATCAAACGCAGACAAGGCGGCTCCAAGCGGGAAGATTTGCAATTGGCAGAATGGTTTAGTGGCGAAACCTTAGAACCGGGAGCCGACAGTATCATCAATCAAATTTTAACCAATCCAAATTCTCAATACCTACGAATGGAAAGTTGGGAAAATGAAGCCGACTTTGACAAAACCTTTGAAAAGGTATTGGTAGAAGAATTGGGAATGAGTTCTATTGAAGATGTTCAAACATTCAATCAATCACTTGGCTCAAATGATGGCAAGTATTTTAATAGTAGCAATGAAGCAAATTATTTGGGGATTGAGCCATCTGTTAACAAGGTGGAACATTGGCAAATCCTATCTCCTATTAAAGAAAAGCTTTTTGGTGTAAAAGCAATCAATAGGAAAATTCATAAGCTGTTTCGAAAGGATAAAGTTGAATATTCAATTAGGGGGATAAAAAAGAGCTTCACAAATAAGCAAGGTGAGTTAGTTGAATACACTGAAAAGAAGTTGCCGAAACCAATGGGTATCGAACAAATTGTATATGGCGATAAGGTTATCAATTTAGGAAACCATAAGCGGCAAGCTGTTTACCCAAAGCAAAACTCACTTGAATATATAGCAAACGGTGAAATAGGAATAGTAACTGGACAATTCAAAAAGAAAAATGCAAAATATAAAGGTCCTCCTCAATACGTAGAGATTGAATTCTCATCACAGAAAGAGTTCGTGTATACCTTTAAAGGAAAGGAGTTTGAAGAAGAAAACAATAATCCGTTAGAATTGGCTTATGCCTTAACCGTGCATAAAGCCCAAGGCAGTGAATTTGGAAAAGTCTTTTTGGTGATTCCGAATCCTTGTTTTCTTTTATCAAGGGAAATGCTTTACACTTCGCTTACTCGGCAGAAAGACAAAGTGATACTCTTGTACCAGGGCATTGCTTTCGACATAAAGGCCTTGGCATCTCCTCTAAAGTCAGATGCACTTAAACGCATTACCAACTTGTTTGTAAAACCCGAATTGGTGGAAGTAGAAGGTCAATACTTGGAGAAAAACCTAATTCACCAAGCCAGTGATGGTAAAATGCTACGTTCAAAAAGCGAGCTAATGATTTATCAACGCCTCATTGACAATAAGCTAAATCCGTTATACGAAAAGAAATTGACCATCAAAGAAGTCGAAAAGCTACCTGATTTCACCATTGAAAATGAAGAATCAGGCGAAGTGTATTACTGGGAACACTGCGGAATGTTGTTTGACGCTGAGTATAAACAGCGTTGGGAAGAAAAATACCAATGGTATAAAGAAAACGAAATCCTAGAAGAAGGTGGAGCAAACGGAACATTAATCGTTACAGAAGATAAAGCCTTCGAAATTCAGGATGGAAGTATTCGTGGGGCTATTTCTGTGAAAGAGATTGATGAAATAATTGCAAAGTTTTTTAAGCGATAATTATATGATACTAAGCAACGACACCAAATACAGAGGCAACTTAGGTTCAACTTTAAAACTGGACGAATACAGCCATGTAGAAAAGCCATTTATGGAACAACTCAAAAGTTTGGGTTGGAACAACGGTAAAAATCAGGTGCTCGAACTGCAAATGCAGCAAACACCTGAGCAAAGTTTTCGCACTTCGTTTTCGGAAGTTATTTTGCAGCCCAAACTACGCGAGTCACTTATAAAAATTAATCCTTTCCTTACCGGTGGTCAGGTAGATGAGGTGGTTCGTAAAATAAGCACCTTCGATAAAAACAGCCTAATTGAGAACAATCAAAAAGTACTCAACTTTTTATTAGAAAATACCACCGTTTCAAAAAACGAACAAACAGGCGAACTTAGTCCAACTGTTCGTTACATCGATTTTGAAAACTTAGAAAACAATATATTTACCGCCATTTCGCAATTCAAAGTCTGCATTCCCGGTACCGACCACCATATTATCCCTGATATGGTGTTGTTTGTAAACGGCTTGCCCTTGGTTGTTGTAGAAGCCAAATCCTCGAAAGTAAAAGAACCCATTCCGGAAGCCATCGACCAATTAATGCGTTATTCCGAGCAGCGTGGCGATACAGGCGAAGGCAACAAAGAACTTTTTTATTACAATCAGATTTTGGTAACTACCTGCCGCACCGAAGCTAAGTTTGGCACCATCACCACCCGCATAGAAAAACATTTTTACCGCTGGACTGATCCATATCCAAGAGATGTCAACGATTTAGTACACGGACAATCCTCACCCAACGACCAACAGCGATTGGTAGCAGGGATGCTTGACCGAAGGAACTTACTGGACATTATCCGAGTGTTCACAGTTTTTTCTACCAACGACAAAGGCCAGAAAATCAAAATTGTGGGCAGATACCAACAGTTTCGTGCCGTAAAAATTGCTACACAACGGCTAATTGATGGGCAAAATCCCGTGGAACGTGGTGGCATCATTTGGCACACGCAAGGATCGGGCAAATCCTTAACAATGATGTTTATGGTCCGTGAAATGAAACTCAAACCCGAACTGATGTCGTGGAAAATCATTTTCGTAACCGACCGTACGCAGTTAGAAGAACAACTTTCCGATACAGGGCAAAGCATTGGGTTTAATATCAAGTCAGCAAATTTCATCAATCCACGAAATCCTGTCAACGGGCAAAGCCTAAAGGAGTTGTTGAGCAACGATAATTCCGACTTGGTGATGGCAATGATTCATAAGTTTCAGGAAAATGGAGATTTAACAGGTTTGGAAATCTTCCCCGAACTGAA
The DNA here is from genome assembly GCA_050178015.1 of Mangrovibacterium sp. Lineage (GTDB taxonomy): Bacteria > Bacteroidota > Bacteroidia > Bacteroidales > Prolixibacteraceae > Gaoshiqia. Next base: position 26,114 of record JBFXGM010000003.1, on the reverse strand, counting down.
CAAGAGTAGCCAAGTCCTGGTAATGACAGATGAAGCCCACAGGTCGCAGTATTCGCTATTGGCAGCCAATTTGGACAGAGCAATGCCCAATGCCACGTCCATAGGATTTACGGGAACACCCACCGCCAAAACCGAAAAGAAATACAAAGACTACATAGACAAGTACACAATGCGTCAGGCCATAGATGATGGTGTTACGCTTGAAATCGTGTATGAAGGCTTTACTCACAATGCCGAAGTAGAAGACCAAAAAGGAATGGACGATAAGTTTGCCGATGTATTCAGCGACTATCAACTCACCGAACGCTTGCAGATATTGGGCTTTGGCACCCGTGATGCCTATCTGGACAGTATGAACACCATAATGGACAAAGCCAAAAGTATGGTAAACCATTATGTGGAACATATCTTTTCGGGTGGATTCAAAGCTCAGATTGTGGCCAATTCACGCATTGCAGCCGTTCGTTACAAAGCCGCTATTGATGATGCATTGAAAAGTAAAATTGCAGAATTGTTGGTTGATAACCCAATGCTCGTAAATCTTGAAGTACTAAAAACTATAGAAACAGCAGTAGTTATTTCGGGCAGTCACAATGATGAAGTGGCAATAAAAGCCTTCACCAATGGTGACTACCATAAAAAGAGCATCAAACGTTTTAAACTGCCATTTGGTAAAACAGACGAAGAAGACAAATCGCTGAATGGCAATGTGGGTATTGTAATCGTGAACAATATGTTGCTCACCGGCTTTGATGCTCCCATTGAACAAGTAATGTATTTGGACAGAGTGGTCGTGGCACACAACCTTTTGCAAACCATAGCAAGGGTAAACCGTGTGGGTCCCGAAGGCAAAGACAAGGGTTTTGTGGTGGACTATGTAGGGGTAGGTCATCACCTAAAGCGGGCACTAGATGTATATGCCGAAAAAGAATTGCAGGAAATTATAGATTGCATCTCAGATGATGACGCTGAGCTGAACGAGTTAATAAAGGCCCATAATGAAATTTGGAAATTCCTGAAAGTATATGGACTGGAAGACATTTCGGATTCAGATGCTTTCTTTGATGTGTTCTATGATGAAGATATCCGTTTTGAATACATTAAGCTATACAACACGCTGACAAGCTGTTTCAATACCGTTTTGCCACGCAAAGAAGCCTTGGAATTTTTCAAAGACTGGAAAACCTTTACAGAAATCAATGCGTTGGCAAACAAACATTTCAGAGATGGTAGATTCAGTATGAAGGGCATTCCGCCAAAGCTCAGAGCCATTGCTGACGAATACTTGATTTCTAAAGGCATTGAGCAGCAAGTTGCTCCTATTTCAATTATTGCAGACGACTTTTTCAATAAAGTAGTCGCTACCAAAAAAAGGGAAAAAACAAAGGCAGCCGAAGTAGAACACGCCATTCGCCACTTCATAGATTTGAATATTGATGAAGATCCTGAACTGTTTGCCTCATTCGCCAAGGCATTGGAAGAGATTTTGAAAAACTTCAAAGGCAACTGGAAACTGATTTATGAAGAGTTGGAAAAACTTAGGGAGAAAATCAAAAATCGGGAAAAAGAAGAAACCTATGGTTTAGACCGCAAAAAGCAAATGCCATTCTTCCGCATTTTCAAAGCCGAATTGTTTGACAATAGGGATTTATCAGAAGATGAAATTTCACGAAATGTGAGTTTGACGCAGCATATTTTCAATTTGGTAGCCACAGAAATAAGATTGACAGGATTTTGGGATAGTACACCGGCGCAATTGAAGTTAAAAGCCGAGCTGCAAAAAATGCTATTGTCACCAGATTTCAAGGACTTGCCCAATATCATCACCAAACGAAATGAAATCATTTCACGAATAATGGAATTAGCCAAAACCAATCATTTCAAAATTGTGAACGAATAATGGTTATAGAGTACCAAATAAAATATTCCAATCGAAAGACCCTCAACATATCCGTTGAGAGGGACAGGAGTATTGTTGTGCGTGCTCCTCATTACCTCACACCTGAAAAGATCGATAAAATAGTTCAATCCAAAAGGGAATGGATTAAAGAAAAGCTGAACCACACCCAGAAATATCCAGTGGTATCAGAGAATAAAGAATTTGTATCAGGGGAAACGCTAATGTATTTGGGAAAAAATTATCAATTACTAGTAGTGGACGAAGAAATTGAAGGAATTGAATTTGACCAACGCTTTAAAATATCAAAAGCGAATCAACCCAAAGCCAATGAACTGTTCAAAAAATGGTATTTGAAACAAGCTTTGATAAAAATTCAACCATTGGCAACCAAATACGCAAAGAGTTTAGGAGTACAATACAACCAATTTAAAACCTCTGAAATGAAATACAGATGGGGTTCTTGCACACCGGCAAACAACATCATATTCAATTGGCGTATTATTAAAGCTCCAATGTATGTGTTGGAGTATTTGGTAGCCCACGAACTGGTTCACTTAATAGAGAACAACCACACTCCCAGGTTTTGGACAATACTTTCTATTCAGGTACCAAACTATGAAAAGGCCAAGAACTGGTTGAAGAAATACGGGCAGCTTTTAGAAGTTGACTTTTAGAACAGTAACACATATGATCAGATATAATATCTAATCTTAAACCTAACTTATTAGGCTTAGATTTTTTTGCTTTTCGGTTTACAAATCGAATTATAAACCAATTGGAAGATTAGAACAATAAAAACATCAAAAAATAGCATATGGAACCCGAAAGCCAAATATTGATATACCGTAACGAGGATGGCGACATTAAATTAGATGTTCGGTTTGTTGATGAAACCGTATGGTTAACACAAGACCAAATGGCTGCTTTGTTTGGTAAAGCAAAATCAACCATCAACGAGCATATCAAAAATATTTTTAAAGAGGGAGAGCTGGAAGAATCAATGGTTCTAAAGAAATTCGGAATTTCCGAATTTCAGCAAAAAGCTTCCAACTATTACAACCTCGATGTAATAATTTCTGTCGGCTATCGCGTAAAATCATTACAGGGTACACAATTCCGCATTTGGGCAACACAGCGCTTAAGAGAATATATAATTAAAGGATTTACCCTTAACGACGAACGTTTTGAATCGGGAACTTCCATGCAATACTTTGATGAACTGCAGGAACGTATCCGAAAAATCCGGATATCGGAACGATTCTTTTATCAAAAAATCAAAGATATTTATTCCACAAGTATCGACTACGATCCGAAAGCTGAAAAAACAATTACGTTTTTTAAGGTGGTTCAAAACAAACTGCTTTGGGCTATCAGCCAACAAACTGCCGCCGAATTAATCTACCGTAGAACGGATGCCTCTCTTCCATTAATGGGAATGTTCTCATTTAGCAAAAAGGATGCAACACAAATAAGAAAAGGCGATGTGAGCATTGCCAAAAACTACCTGAAAGAAGATGAAATAAAACTATTGGGGCTAATAGTTGAACAATACCTGGCATTCGCCGAAACAATGGCTCAACAGCAAACCCCAATGTATATGAAAGACTGGATTGAGCGGCTCGACCTCATTTTACAGCTCAATGGCAGGGAACTACTGACCCATGCCGGAAAAATCAGTCATAAAATGGCTTTGTCAAAATCCGGTAAAGAATACGAGAAATTCAGAGATGAAATAAAAGCCATAGAAAATGAAAATAGTCTTAAAGAATTGGAGCAAGACATAAAAAAGATAAGCAAAAAGAAAAAATAAACGATGGGTGAAAAAATCATACAAGTACGAGAATAATCTGCAAAACAAACAATAGGAAGCTTTGCAGATATTTTAAGCACTGACAGAATAAAACTAATTGAAGCTTGCTAATATTATGCAAACCGCTTAACAACGATTTTTTTTGTGCCCATTTTTTGCATTGCGGTTTACAAATACATACATTTGTGCTAAATTGTAAACCAAAAGAAAGTTTAACCATGAAGGAGATTTTTAGCAAACGGCTTAAAAGTGCCAGAACTCTGGCAGCACTTTCTCAAGACCAATTGGTTGAGAAAATGGGAAATATTGTGTCTAAAAATGCTATCTCCAAATACGAAAAAGGCGAAATGATGGCCGATAGTACCGTCCTGCTTGCCTTGTCAAAAGCATTAAATGTAAAACCCGATTATTTTTTCCGTCCTTTTACAGTTGAAATAGAAAATGTTGAATTTCGTAAGAAACAACGGCTTTCAGTTAAAAGCGTGAGTGCGATTAAACAAACCGTAACCGATTTTGTAGAGCGTTATATCGAAGTAGAACAATTTTTAAACATTGCCTCCTCTTTTGTCAATCCGGTCAAAGAGCTTGCTATTTCTGCTATAAATGACATTGATAAGGCGGCATTAATCGTTCGCTCCGAATGGAAATTGGGCTTAAATGCACTTCCAAATGTTATCGACCTTTTGGAAGATAATGAGATAAAAGTAATTGAAGTGGATGCCCCCGACGAGTTCGATGGTTTCTCGGGCTGGGCCGATGGCAAGATTCCCATCATCGTCATCAACAAGAATTACAAAGTGGAACGCAAGCGCTTAACCGCCCTGCACGAACTGGGCCATCTAATCCTGAAGCTCGATGAAACCATTTCGGAGAAGGAAAAAGAAAGGTGCTGCTTTCAGTTTGCCGGTGCAATGCTGATGCCCGAACCAACGTTTAAGGCCGAAATTGGAGCCATCCGCTCACATTTTTCCGTGCCCGAACTCATTGCGGTAAAAGAAAACTATGGTATTTCCATACAAGCAATCATGGCCAGGGCAAAAGATTTGGGCGTAATCAGCGAATCGCAATTCATTGCATTCCGGAAGTGGATAAGCCGCAACCGTACAGAGGAAGGTCTGGGCAGTTATCAGGGCAGCGAACAGCCGTTTCGATTCAAACAGCTGATATACCGGGCCGCTGCCGAAGAAATCATTTCCCTCAGCAAGGCCGCCAATTTGTCGAACCAGAAATTAGCCCAATTTCGCAAAGAGTTTGTTGCCTTGTGAAAATAATTGTCAACGATGCAAACATATTAATCGACCTGGTGGACTTGAAAATCCTGCCCTACTTCTTTCAGCTCGAATTTGAGTTTCACACCACCGCAATTATTTTCGACGAACTTTTCGACGAGCAGCAGGAAGCCCTGTTCCCCTACATCGAAACAGGCCAGTTAAGTGTTGACAATATCACGGAAGAAGATTTAGTGGAAATAGTGATGATTCGGGCAACAAAACCCAACCTGTCGGAGCAGGATTGCTCTGCCTTTTACCAGGCGCAAAAACTCAATGCCGCCCTGATAACAAGCGACAACACGCTCAGAAAATTTGCGCAGGCAAACCACATCGAAATCCATGGCCATTTATGGGTGTTCGACAACCTGGTGAACACTTCCATTTTATCAGGAAAAACAGCAACCGAGAAATTGAACGAGTTATGCAATGTGGTAAACCCAAAATTGGGCTTACCAAAAAACGAATGCCAAAAGAGAATCAAGTTATGGAATAAATAATAGAACGCCATGGACAAACAGAAGCTGTACTTCAACATCTTAACGTTCGAGTTTCCTTCGGAAAACCAAACGTTTTACTTCTCAAAAGATGACAAAGGAAAAAGTCACAAAATCCACAAAACACTTTTTCCGAAGGAGGTAGATTCAATATTCCCCGGTCTTAGCAACAATGGCACCGATTTTATTCACACCACCTTCACTAGCGACAATGAAGGATTTAAGCCGTTGGAAATAAACTTCTCAGACGAAAACGAGGACTTGATAAAGCGATATTACAACCGCAAAATCAACCATTATTTCCGTCGTACGAAAGAAATGATTGTAAAGGTTGGCTTCATCAAGGAGAATCAGATTTGGGTTTTCTCAAAACCGCTTTCAACTGCGCAGTTCGATGTGTATCTTAAATTCTCGCTCAAAGTACAACTGAAAACAGTAAGCAAATACCCGGAACTGTTATTGTCGTTCGACGGTGTTTCTAAAGTCCTGAAGAAATCAGTCGCAGAACTAATTGACCAGGTCTCACCAACAAATTTCAATTGGGTGTTAACCGGAACAACGCTCCGAAAATGGAAGTGGTTAGAAGAAGATGAGGAAATCCCCGACTACTCAAAATACTATCCGGTTTTAAACAAGAAACTCGAAAAAGCCTTGGGTATTCCGATGGAAGCACCTCCGCGCGATAATCGCTACCCAAAATATTACAAGTATATCAATACCTTTTACAAGCGTTATTTAACCGACCCTAAATTTTTGGCAATATGCCCGCTGTATGAGGAAGGCTTCCTGGACGTCAGTTCATCACGCATCAATGCCACAACCAAAGAAAGCAACCTGTTGGTTTTCGGTCAAAACCAAACCGGGATCGTGCCGAAATATTGCCTGCGGGATTTAAAACCGTATAAAGGAACGCCCTACAAAACAGTTCACCTGTTTTATATCTTCCACAAAGATGATTTTCAGGAAACACGCAAAATAGACACCAGCTTTAAAACCGGCTTTGGATGGTTTAAAGGCCTGTTAAACTATGCGAATATCTTGTTTCACACCGAGGAACACTTCAGCATTTCATTCAAAAACAAGGATAATCCAATCCCCGAAATCGAACAGGCTTTGTCTAACCGCCACATTAACCCCGACATAAAATACATTGGAATTTACGTCACTCCATACGGAAAATTCGACAACAACCCGAAAAACCGTGAAATATACTACAAGGTAAAAGAACTGCTCTTAAAACGAAAAATAACGTCTCAGGCCATCGACCCCGAAAAAATGAATGCTCAGGGTGACGGCTGGGTGTATAGTTTACCAAACATTGCGGTCGCAATTTTAGCAAAACTCGACGGCATCCCCTGGCGTTTAAATACGCCGATTAAAAACGAATTAATTGTTGGTGTAGGAGCGTTTAAACACATGGAGGAAAACATACAGTACATTGGCAGCGCCTTTAGCTTCTCCAATGATGGAAAATTCAACGGCTTTGAATATTTCATGAAAGATGAAATCAAACTGCTTGCCGGTAAAATCTCAAAAGCCGTTCGGGACTATGCCCACCATCAACAACCAACCCGACAGGCTAATCATTCATTTCTACAAAACCATGAATGAAAAAGAACTGGAGCATATCGAAGCAGCACTGCACAGCATCGATTTACCAATCCCGGTTTTTATCATTTCCATCAATAAAACCGAATCAAAAGACATCGTAGCTTTTGATAGGAGCTGGAAAGAAATGATGCCGGAAAGTGGGACATTTATCAACATCGGAAGCAACAAATATTTGCTCTTCAACAACACTCGCTACCCTGAATCAAATTTCAGTGCTGCCGATGGCTACCCCTTCCCTATCAAACTAAACATCGATTGCACCGACAAAGAACAGCTGAAGGACATCAAAGTCATCCGTCAGCTAATCGACCAGGTGTACCAGTTTAGCCGCATGTATTGGAAGTCAGTACGACAGCAAAATTTACCCGTAACAATCAAATACCCAGAGATGGTAGCCCAAATCGCACCCCACTTCGATGGCGACGACATACCCGATTTCGGAAAGGATAATTTATGGTTTTTGTAATAGAATAATTAACCTATATTCGCTATTCCAGAAATTGACCTTTACTAAATGAAATCGATTGAAGTATATCATACTCAAGAAAAGAGAGAAGAAATGCTATTCTTTCCTATTCTGGCGGAAGGTAATGAACAATGGCTTGGCGATGGCTTCTACTTTTGGCAAGACTACGAATTTGCCAGATGGTGGGGTGAAATAAAAAAATGCACTAAAGTCGGAAATCAATTTTCTATCTATAAAGCTACTTTAGAATTTGAAGAAGATGATTTTATTGACACTGTTTTTAATGAACATGATTACTACAACTTTGTTTCTGTAATTGAAAAGTTTGCAATCAAATATCAGGAGACATTTGGAAAAAAAGCATCTTTAGAAGACTTTAATGATTTTATATCAGACCATAAAATTTGGGAAAATATCAAAATAATAAGGTTTCAAGATGTTCCAGAAAATAGTAACTTAGTGGAGGTAAAAGGATTCTATTACAAGAAAAGAATTCAAATAAGGGTGAATGAACCCGAAATAATTGTTAATTTTGCACACTTTAAAAATTTTCTTTGTAGTTAAGTAATTTAATATAGCAATGATGGCAAATTGGGAAAAACTAAATAAGGAGTTCGACCAAGTTTTTAATTCTTTGCAAGATTTAGACTGGGAGCAATGGGATTCAGTGCGTGTTTCTCGTAAAGAAATGAGACGTTTAGAATTGTTATTGAAAGCCAAGATACAAGAAGAAAAAATAAAGTTCTCTCAGCTTTCATCAGAGTTGAATGAAATCATAAATCAATCTGCTTATGTTTCTGAACAGAACATAACTACTTCCTGCGTTAGCAATACTCCGATTGAAGTTGCTGGTGAGAATAATTATGCATTAGCTGCTTAGGGTTATGGCAACAATCCAAAATTCATTAAATTTTTTAGGGTTCAATGTTTTAAGTGTAGTTTTTGAACGACCAGATGGGTTCATGTCTGGTGAATTTCAGATAAACATTGAACATATCTCTCAGGTCAATTCGGAAAATAAAAATCTTATTAAGGCAGTTTTTATCGTTACTGTAACTGATAAAACAAAAAAATTCAATCTTCAGGTAAAAGCAGTTGCCGATTTTGAGATTGTTGGTGTTGAGGAGCCTGAAATCTATAATAGCTTTGTTCACGTAAACGCTCCTGCAATTGCATATCCTTATTTGCGTGCATTTATCTCTAATATTGTACTGCAATCAGGGATGGCTCCCATCATTATTCCTCCAGTCAATTTTACGAGGCCAAAGAAAAATATCGAAGATACTACTGAAAAGTAAAATCTATTCTTTGCCTATTAAACCCATGTGCCTGCAGTAGGTTCATTCCATTCGTTTGACCCGAAATTCTTTCGGGACCACTCATTGCATTCACCAACTTCGGCACCGCACACAAGAGTAGCTTGGCATTCCGTTTTTACTTCATGCCGGACCTTCTATCTCTTTGCCTCGACTCGCACGCTCAAATCAATCATCTTGATTGTGTTGGGAAATAGCTTCTCTTATTTGCCTTTTTTAATGCGCTCTGCAAAGTCGTTTGATTGTTTTGTTTCATAAATTTGAAAAATCAAACCGAGATATGATGACTGTTGACGAAGAAAAAGCACAATTCGAAAAGTTTATGGAAGAATATGTCGACGATATGCTTGACGAGCAAGAGTACGATACAATTTACCAATACGGTCCGCTTACTGACAAATATTGGAGCACTAACCCCCGCATCTTAATTTGCAATTTGGAGCCTTACGATGAGCGAGAAGGACATGTTTTAGTGGATATGAATCTGTTCCGAGAATGGATTAAAGCACCAACAGGAAGATTTGCAGCAAAATTTGCATCCGTTTTATTAAAGGCTTTAACAAATGAGTCGAAGTTGGAGGACTTGAATTTTAGTAGAATTAACATGCTCGATTCGCTGGCAGACATAGAGAAAATCGCCTATCTGAACTTCAGGGTTGATTCGGGTGTACATAGCCAAGCTGATTATCGGAATATTTTTACCCAAGTGGATGCTCATAAAGACTATTTACGAGGCTATTTCATTAAACTCAACCCTGATATTATTGTTTTAGGTGGCAAGGCATCCTGCTTTTTGATTAATAGAATTTTAAATGTACACTTGGAATATAACTCGGCCGTAATGGCCGATGGAAAGATATTTTGTTCTGTTCGTCATTTTTCAAGAGCTAACTATAAAGACTACATCCTCAGAATAAAAGATATTCTAGATGTCTATCAAAACAGGCAGAATAGAGCTGCCAATTAAATATTATCCTACTATAGCGAGAGGTGTCGATGCTATTTGCGTTGTGGAAAAAGTAAATTGAAATGCGTATGACAGCGCTTGGGAATCTTCAAACCCTTTCAGATAATCCCTTCGACAAATGTCTCCGGTAAAACGAATCTACAAAGTAATATTATTAAATCGGATTACCCGTTTTTATTATCGGAGGCATGGCGATATCCGTATGGGTATTAGCCTCGACAAACTCGCCCTGAGAAAAAAGAAACCATCATAACAACACACTTAAACACGCATCAAATGAAAACCTTAATTGAAATTGCCGACCAACTAAACATCCTCCTCAATACTGAATCGTTAAGCATCCCTTTGCTAAATAAACTGGCTCTCGAATTAATGCAAAAATCAGAAACACGCATCAAACTGGTCGACTTCGAAAAATACAACGAAGAAAACTTGTCAAAGCTTACAGAAGAAAAACTCAAGAATATCAAGGAGCAAAATTTCGAAAAAGCCGCCAATCTTCGGGAGCAAGAAAAGGAATGTTTTAAATATGCCAACTTTCAAAAATACTTCAAACTACAAAACTCTTTCTTCTACCCCGAAGAAGGCAAACTCTTTTACTTCTACTTGGGAACCGAGAAAAATGACAGAGAAATCAAGTCTATCCTATTCGGAGTTTAATTAGCTGTTAATCTAACCAATAGAGAAATAAAAGTTTCAAGAAAAAGAGGAAAGCAACGAATCGCTTTCCTCTCTGGGGGTGCGAGGGCCATCCTAAAATAACCAATCCCACCTTTTTATACCGGATTTGCCAGTTCTAATTGATGAAGACAAAGTTAGCCGCATTCCTGAAAAATACAATTCTCCCCTTTCCTCCGCACTCCATGGGGTGTTCATTGAACATATCAAGAAGCCAGATTTCTCTATTTTATAGTGCTTCGACTAATGGGAGGAGGTCACCATAACGAAACCAAAACAGCACAGATTTTGTTTATTGTAAAAAGAAACTTCAGATCATGTGCTACGACCTAAGAACAAAATACAAAACCCAGCTTGAACGGTACAAGTACTGGAACGAGAAGTTCAAAGAGTACGAGAAGATTATCGACGACCGAGGGCCTAATCTTTTTCATGCATCTGGCTTCCAGCATCCTCAAATATTCATCTACACCAATCAGGAACCATATTTCCCGGTGCAGTCAACTTGGGGGCTGTTGCCATCTTGGGCAAAAGAAACAAAGATTTGGAATCAAACATTAAATGCCAGGGGAGAAACAATCTTCGAAAAACCTTCCTTTAGGGAATCAGCCAAGTCCAAACGATGCTCAATCTACATTGACGGTTTCTTTGAACATCACCACTTTAAAGGAAAAACATATCCCTATTACATCTTCAACAAAGACGAATCACCCATGATCTTTGCAGGACTCTGGAACGATTGGGCAGATAAGGCAACCGGAGAGATCATCAATACCTTCTCCATTGTCACCACTACCGGTAATCCAATGATGGCTAAAATCCATAACAACCCGAAACTGGAAGGCCCCCGAATGCCTTTAATCTTGGAAGAAGATTATACCAACAATTGGCTAAAGACAATCAACTCCGATTCCGATAAGCAAATGATCCAGGACTTAATCACACCCTACAATCAGGATAAAATGACATCTTACACGGTAGGTTCCCTGAGAGGTAAAAACGCTGTTGGCAATGTCCCGGAATCAACCTCTAAAGTCATTTATCCCGAACTCCAATCCAACCAGTCAACTTTGTTTTAACCCTTGTTTTTCAGAAACAAACAGGCAGCGAAAACAGCCCGTATAACGATCCGTATGCTTCGTAGAATCGATGATCTCACACCAGCGGATAGATAATGCCACCGGACTATTTTAAGCGGTCTGGCGAAGCAAAACGATAACCAACTCCACAGAATGACAAACGCTCCGATCACGGCAATAATTACATAACAGCTTCCTATAGGAACACCCGCTACGCCTCCCGCTCCGTAAGCCCTAGCGCCTTGCAGCCGGTGCGCTCCGTAAACTACGCGCACCCGCTTTCAGGCTGTCAGCGGCCTTGCTACCTGGCCTTTCCGCTAGCGCTCCAAGCCCAGGCAGCAAGAAAGTTAAATGGGCTTACTTACGCGCTTAAGCGGCTCCGCTCTGTCCTATAGGGCCATTATGTAAAAGTTGCCCCCCGCGCACCCGGAAACCCGGCATCCTCCTAAGCCCGACACCCAGCCAAACGGCCTCAAAAATCCCCGCCACCCTTTCAGCGGTGCAGGCCATAACGTGTTTAACGGCCAATGCCTGCGGCCGCTTCGTTCCCCCTCACTTCAGGACACTTCGGTGGCTCCACTACGTTCCGCCAACCTTCGTGCCCTTGCGCTCCGGCTCACTCAGCCACCTCGGCAACCCGCGCGGGAGTGCCGTCCTCATTCCATTTCGCTCACCCAACCCGCCGTTCCATTCCGCTTCACCTTGGCTGTCCCAACCGCACCAATCCACCCCGACAGCCAACATCGAAGCTCCATGCCACCCAACCCCTTTCGCTGCATTCCATTCAGCCGCCACCCCCGCTTCCCCCAACCCAATCAGCGGTATGCCCTGCGATATTGTTTACCCCATTATTACAGATCTTGCAGCGAATTCACTACCTTTAATCGAGAAACCATTCCAAACCCCACATGAATTTTCAAATTGATGCCACCAAGTTCACGTCTGATTTAGAGATGCTAACTGAAAAAGAATCCCTCATCAATACATCGTATCTGCTTAGCTATAACTACTTTGTCGATTACTTCAAAAAACTTGCTTTCGTCGAAGAGGAACATGTCGCTATTGCTGCCCACTTTGTCTATGGCTGGATGCCTACGATTTTAAGCCTCGATTACTCTAAAATGGGTGAAGTTGCCGCCTCTCTGAATAAAATCAAGAATAATGAAGTCCTTTCTGTTACCGAACTGGAAACGGTGAAGGCTTGTGTGAATAACTCGCTGGTAGGTGCATCAAAGCTTCTGCATTTTGTCAGTCCAAACCGCTACGCCATTTGGGATAGTAACATCTTCCGCTACTTTTCAGCCAAACGATCCACTTATGGTATTGATAAAGTTGAACACTACCTGCAGTATCTCGAAGCATTGAAATCATTTGCCGAAACTTCGACCTTTCAGCGCCTAAAGCCGAGAATTGAAGCGCTCTGTCATCCGGTTTCAGATCTCCGTGCCATCGAATTTGTCCTCTTCGAATCGGTTCGTTTGCACAAACATAAATCAACGGGCTCGAATGAAATAGTCAACCTCAGCATTTCTATTTAAGCGATAAAAACCCACGCATGAAATCAATTCCGCTTAACTCCAATCCGATTGTGTCGGAGCAAGTATTCGAATACGTAAGCTCTAAACTTTCCTTCCCGCTAACCTTTGAACAATGGCGCATCATTGATGTGGCAATGGCTGAGTACTGGAACAATCACATTATTGGCGCCATTATTTGCAATGACGATAATGCCGCTTTCATTCATAAACACTGCCGCAGAAATTCGCTCCTGATCCCCTACGACCATGTCTTGGAAATAACTAACCTGACCTGGGAATACCTGGAAAGCAAAAGGCGATTGGAAGATTTTTAAGTGAAAATCTACAGGTCAAGATCCATCTTGAGGGTTTGGCTTTGGCTTCATTGCCCGCTTAGGAAAGATAAGCTCCGGGTCTGAAATCGTCCAAAAGACTACGGCATAAACCCACATCCCAGCACACAACCCATTTATTCCGTTTCCTTTTGGCCATTTCATCCCCTAAACTTCACGGGTGCCTAAGCGTTCAATGAAGCCCCATTATGCAATAGATCTCTGCCAACACACATTCTGTCACACTGTTTGACGCATACCAATGCAAACACATCTAAAAAAAGGCACATGCCCGTTTTTTGCCTGTACCAAACCGATAATCACAAGGTTTGGCTCGGGTTTCCGCCCTACCAACTCCAAGTGAAAACAGTTAAACAATTTAATACAGAAGACAATGGGAAAAATTTCTCAAGGTATTTTGGGTGGCTTCTCCGGCAAGGTCGGAACAGTCATCGGAGGCAGCTGGAAAGGCATCGACTATATGCGAAGCATCCCTGCCAGTGTAGCGAACCCCAGAACTGCTGCCCAAGTGCAGCAGCGCACTAAGTTTACCACCGCAATCGGATTTCTTCAATCGATGACTTCCTTCCTGCGCGTAGGTTTTAAGTACTATGCCATCAAAATGACGGCCTTCAACGCCGCCATGGCTTACACCCTTAAAAACGCTGTTTACGGTGAAGATCCGGAGTACTTTATCGTGTATTCCGATGCTTTGGTATCCCGGGGTAGTTTAACCGGTGCTATGAATGGTGCCGCTGCATCAACGGTACCCGGTCAGGTCAACATCACCTGGACTGATAACTCAGATGAGGGTACCGCCTTGGCAGGAGATTTGGCGAATGTAGTCATCTATAACCCGACCAAAGACCAGGCAGTCACTGTCATCGGTGGCAATACCCGTTCGAGCGGTGCCCAATCCGTGACTACTCCTGCAACATTCGCAGGTGACGAGGTACACGTTTATTTGGCATTTCAGACGGCCAATCAGTCGGACGTTTCAAACAGTGCTTATTTGGGACAAGTTGTTGCTTCGTAAGCTGTGCTTGAATTTTGCTTTAAAACCGCTTTCAGAAATGAGGGCGGCTTTTTAATTGGTTAGAACTCCAAATGCCGTTTTACCAGTTGGAAAGTAACCAGCACAAAATAAGATGGACAAGCTAAACGAACAAACCTGTGAAGTGTGCCGGGTTGGGGCGCCGCAGGTTACCGACGAAGAGATAGTCCGGCTAAAAACGCAAGTGCCGGACTGGGAAATCGTTGAAAACGGTGGGATCAAAAAGCTAACGCGCACTTATATGTTTGCCAATTTCAACGAGGCAATCAATTTTACGCAAAAGGTAGGTGCGCTGGCCGAAGAGCAGGGGCACCACCCGGCCCTGCTCACCGAATGGGGAAAGGTAACCGTCACTTGGTGGACCCATAAAATCGGAGGGCTGCACCGCAACGATTTTATCATGGCCGCAAAAACCGATCTGCTGATTTGAGTCTTTTCGATACCGCATTATGTTCCCTGTTCCCACTCCAACCGGTTGTCGATGCGGTGGATGATCTTACCGTTGTCTATCAGCCAGCGGATTACCTGGATGATTTTGTCTTCGTTGTGGTTGATCTTAAAAATCAATTCCTCAAACAGGCAGGGTTCGTGCAGGTATTCTTTCAGTTGTTTGGCAATATTGTCAAACTCAAGCTGGCTCAGTCCCAGCTCGTTCCGCTCCAGGCAAATATCGCACTTACCACAGCGAACCGAACCTTTTTCGCCAAAATATTCCAACAATAACTGGCTGCGACACTTCAACTTACTGGTTGAATAGCGCAGCATAGCATCGATGCGTTCCTGATACTCTTTTTTGCGGTCTGTATAGTTTTCTTTTGAGATTTTCAGCCGCCCGATTTCCAGGCGTTCGCGAGTAAAAATAATGAAGGGCGTTTTCTTTCGGGGGATATAATGAATGATTTTGTGTGAATTCAGGTGGTTCAGGAAACGATAAACCACGTCGATGGAAATATTGGCCCGCTTGGCCAACAGGTCTTCGTCAATTCCCACGTAATTCTGAAACAGTCCCGAATACGACCGCAACAGCAACTTGATAAACCCGTCGAAACTGGCATTGGCCACCTGAAACCGGTACAGGTCGTCGCGTTCCACCTGAAAATGCACCCGGGAGGGATTGTCCAGCTCTTCTGTCAGCTCCAGGTAGCCTTCGCGTTGCAGGATTTTCAGGCAGTTCAGCACCGTGGTGATGGGCAGATTGTAACGCCCGGCAAAATCACCGATACTGAAATCCAGGATTTGATCCTTGCCAAAACCCACCGCCAGCTGAAAGTAATTGCCCAGCGCATCGTACACTCGCTTAATCACATCAACCGGTGGAAAAGCCTTCTCCACCTGCTTTTTCAGGGCCAGCAGGTCCGACTTGGCGGCAATCAACACCGCGTAGGCCTTTTTCTCGTCGCGCCCTGCCCTGCCCGCCTCCTGGAAATACGCTTCGGGCGAATCAGGCGGCCCCAGGTGGATCACAAAACGCACGTCCGGCTTATCGATGCCCATCCCGAAAGCATTGGTCGCCACAATTACCCTTGTGCGGCCATCTTTCCAGTCCTCCTGCTTTTTGGTTCGGGAGGCTGCGGTCAGTCCCGCGTGATAATAGTCGGCCGAAACCTTGTTTTTACGCAGGTAGTCAGCAATTTCCCTTGTCAGTTTACGGCTGCGCACATACACAATGCCGGTACCTTTTGCTTTTTGTACCGATTGAAGGAGGTATTGCAATTTGTCTTCACGTTCGCGTACCAGGTAAGCCAGGTTATCGCGAAAGAAGCTTTTCCGCAATACATTTTCCGATTTGAAATTCAGCTGTTGCTGAATGTCTTTTTCAACCTTTGGCGTGGCCGTAGCCGTGAGGGCCAGCACCGGCACATCGGGCAGCAACTCGCGTAGCTCACGGATCCGCAGATACGACGGGCGAAAGTCGTATCCCCATTGTGAAATACAATGTGCCTCGTCCACCGCAATCAGGTTCACCTTCATTTGTGGCAAACGTTCGCGGAACCGCTCGGTGGCAATCCGCTCAGGCGACAGGTACAAAAACTTGAAGTCACCCCAGGCAGCGCTGTCAAACGCCAGCCGCACTTCCTGCATGCTCATCCCCGAATGAATAGCCATTGCCTTGATGCCTTTCTTCTGCAGATTTTCTACCTGATCTTTCATCAGCGAAATCAGCGGTGTGACCACCAGGCAAATGCCGGGCCGCGACAATGAATACACCTGAAAAGTGATGGATTTCCCTCCCCCCGTAGGCATCAATCCCAGCGTGTCTTTTCCATCGGCAATGGAATGAATGATTTCTTCCTGCAAGGGACGGAACTGCGAATAGCCCCAGTATTTGGTCAATATAGCTTGAAACTCGTTCACGTTTTCAGTATTTCGGCAATGAAACCAACTTAACAAATTTTAGAGAAAATTAATCTTTTTAGGGCTTTGCCGCAAACTTCAAATAAAAGCATTATCCGTTTATTTTTCGTAGTTTTGACCATTAAACACGCAAAAACCGCTAGCAATGTCATTTTTTACGGATAAAGTAGTTTCTGAGGGATTGACATTCGACGATGTCCTTATAATCCCATCCTATTCGGAAGTCCTGCCCCGCGATGTTGATCTCACCTCCTGGTTCACCCGCTCAATCCGGTTGAACACGCCGATCGTTACTGCTGCCATGGACACGGTAACCGAAGCGCCGATGGCTATTGCCATTGCCCGCGAAGGTGGCATTGGCGTGATCCATAAAAACATGAGCATCGATGAGCAGGCTCGTCAGGTAATGAGCGTGAAAAGGGCCGAAAACGGTATGATCTTCGATCCGATCACCATTTCCCGGGAAAAGTTGGTGGGCGATGCGCTTGGACTGATGCATTCTTTCAAAATTGGCGGCATCCCGGTGGTGGACGACCAACGCAAGCTGGTGGGCATTGTCACCAATCGCGACCTGCGTTTCGAAACCGACATGAACAAACCTATTTCGGAGGTAATGACCTCGGAGAACCTGATTTATACAACTGAATCGACCGACCTGGAACGGGCCGCCGAAATCCTTCAAAAACATAAAATAGAAAAACTGCCGGTAGTTGATAAAAGCCACACGCTGATTGGACTGGTGACTTATAAAGACATTACCAAGGCCAAAGATAAACCACTGGCCTGCAAAGACGAAAAGGGTCGCCTGCGGGTAGCTGCCGGCGTAGGCGTTACAGCCGACGTCTTCGACCGCATCGACGAGTTGGTTAAAGCGCAGGTGGACGCCATTGTAATCGATACAGCACACGGACACTCAAAAGGAGTATTGGAAACACTGCGGAAGGCCAAAGCGCGCTATCCTGAAATTGACTTTGTGGCCGGCAATATTGCCACAGCCGAGGCTGCTACCGATTTGGTGCTGGCAGGCGCCGATGCCGTAAAAGTTGGAATTGGCCCCGGATCAATTTGCACCACACGGGTAGTTGCCGGAGTTGGCATTCCCCAGCTATCGGCCATTTACGCCGTTGCCAAGGCATTAAAGCACAGCGATGTTCCGGTGATTGCCGATGGCGGCATCCGCTATTCGGGCGACATCGTGAAAGCGCTGGCGGCAGGCGCCAATAGCATCATGGCCGGTTCGCTCTTTGCCGGTGTGGAAGAATCGCCGGGCGAAACCATCATTTTCCAGGGCCGGAAATTCAAAACTTACCGCGGAATGGGTTCGGTTGAAGCGATGCAGGCCGGTTCAAAAGACCGCTACTTCCAGGATATGGAAGACGATATGAAAAAACTGGTGCCCGAAGGGATTACCGCCCGTGTGCCCTACAAAGGTTCGTTGTACGAAGTTCTTTACCAGATGATTGGCGGACTTCGCTCGGGGATGGGCTATTGCGGCGCACGGAACATTGAAGAGCTGATGCATGCCAAATTTACACGCATTACCGCCCATGGTGTCCAGGAAAGCCACCCGCACGATGTCACCATCACCCGGGAATCGCCCAATTACAGTTCGCGCCAGTAACTGTTTTCGCCATTTTTTAAGCTATTAAAATTGAACGGTTCCAGATGATTAAGATAGTTTTCCTTCTTTTTTTGGCCATCCCGCTTTGGGGATTTGCCCAGCCTGACGGCGAGATTATTATGACCATTGATAACCAGCCGGTTTTAAAAGAAGAATTTGTCCGCCTATACCGGAAGAACAACCAAAACCTGATGGCTGGAGCCGAAAAGAAAAGCCCGGAAGAATACCTCGATCTTTTTATCAACTATAAACTGAAAGTACGCGAAGCCCAACATCTGGGGCTAGATACCCTGCCCGAATTCAGGAACGAATTTCGAAAATACAGGGCAGAGCTGGCCAAACCGTACCTCACCAACGCCGAATTTACAGAAGAGCAGGTAGAAACGGCCTACTACCGGACAACCCACGAAATTAAAGCCAGCCACCTTCTTCTTTTGCTGGATGAACAGGCCGCTCCCGCCGATACGTTGGCCGTCTGGAATAAGTTGATGGAATTGCGTAAACAGGTTTTGGAAGGGGCAGATTTTAACGAATTGGTCGCGCAGTATTCACAAGACCCTTCAGCAAAACAAAATAAAGGACTGTTGGGCTATTTCAGCAGTTTTCAAATGGTGTTCCCCTTTGAGGATGCCGCCTATAAAACCCCGGTGGGCGAAGTGTCCATGCCCGTGCGCTCACGCTTTGGCTACCACCTGATTATGGTACACGATTTGCGCCCGGCTGCGGGACAGCTAAAAGTGGCCCATATCATGAAGCGGATACCTGAAAATACCAGCGAAGAGGCCGTGAACCGGCTGAAAACAGAGCTGGACAGTTTGGCCATGCTGGCCCGTAGCGGGGCCGACTTCGCACAACTGGCGCGCCAGCATTCAGACGACCAGCGCTCGGCTTCGGTTGGCGGCGAACTGCCGTGGTTTACCCGGGGAAACATGCTGCCCGAATTTGCGGAAGCTGCTTTCGCTTTGCCAACGGACGGGGCCATTTCAGATCCCGTTCGCACATCGTATGGTTGGCACCTGATCAAACGGTTGGAACACAAACCGGTTCCCGCGTTGGAGGAAATGCGCGAATCGCTTATTGATCAAATTCATCGCAATCCGGACATCAACAAACTGAACCACGAAACGCTGATCAACCGGTTAAAATTGGATTGGGAGCACCGGCCTTTTGAGGACAATTTCGACGAATTTGCCCGGCAGGCAGAAAAGGCCATTACCGGAGGGCGAATTCAGCCAGCTGATATTTCCACCCCGGAAGAACTTTTGTTCACCTTCAGCAATGGCAATATGACGTTTGCCGACTTTGCCGACTACCTGACGATGAACCGGTTTGAACAATCAGCAACATTCCACAGCCAACTGAAACAGTTATACGAGCAGTTTGTAGCCAAAAAACTCATGGAAGCCGAGGACGAGCAATTGGAAAAAAAGCACCCCGAGTTCAGGCACCTGGTGCAGGAATATCACGATGGCATCCTGCTTTTTAATTTGTCTGAAAAGAAAATATGGCAGGTGGCCGCCGAAGATTCGCTCGGACTGGAACGCTATTTCAAACAAGCCAAGTACAAGTATCTGTGGGGGGAACGGTTCCAGGGCTGGGTAATTCAATGCCAAAGCCAGGAAGAACGGGATTTTGTTGACCAGGTGCTTGCTGCCGACAGCCAACTTCCGGTTGAAGAGCTGAAGGATCGTTTCAAAATCGAGTTTAACAGGGAGCTGACTGCACAAAAAGGCGCATTTGAAAAAGGTGATCATCCGCTGGTTGACCATTTGGTATGGTTCAGCCCGAAACCAACCGAATTCAGGGAAAACCTGCACTTTATACATGGGAACAAAGTCGGGCCCCAACCCAAAACGCTCAATGAAGCCCGGGGGCAATATATGGCCGATTATCAGCAATACCTCGAAAACAAATGGGTAAAGGAACTCCGAAAGAAATACCGGGTGAAAGTGAATAAAAAGATCATTGAAAGCATAGAATCTGTAAAATAATGAAGCAAAACTGGTATCTAATTTTTCTGCTGGCCGCAGCAATGTCCTGTCAGCAGCAACAACCTGACCTGACCCCACTGGCCAAAGTGGGCGAAAATTATCTGTACCTGGAAGAAGTTAAAAAAGTTCTTCCTGAAAACATGGCACCGCCCGACAGCGCCCTGTGGATGGACGATTTTATCAAGAAATGGGTCCGTTCTGAGTTGGTTATCCTGAATGCGGAACAAAACCTGACACCGGATCAAAAAAATGTCGAAAAAGAACTGAATGAATACCGCAACTCACTGATTACCTACCGTTACAAAAAAGAACTGATGGCCCAAAAGATGGACACCACCATACGTGCAGAAGAAATAAATGCCTACTACGAAAGCCATCAGTCAGCGTACAATTTGAAAAACATAATCGTCAAGGCAGTTTACCTGAAAATACCGCTCGAAGTAGCCAACCCCGAAATCATCAAACACCTGACGATGGATGAAGATCCGCAAAAGCTGGCCCAGCTCGACGAGTATGGAATTCAGTACGCCAAAGCCTACGACCGCTTCAACGACAAGTGGATCAATTCGAGCCAGGTATTGAACCAAATACCGGAAGAAATTACCGACGAAGAACGATTTTTGCGTAGAAACAAGTTCATTGAAAGCAGCGATACAGATTATTATTACTTTATTTGTATCCGCGATTTTCGTGTTCAAGGCCAGGCTGCCCCCGTTGAGTATGTCGAAGCTGATATCAGGAACATTTTGCTGAACGAGCGTAAGGTGAAATTCCTCCGGAATATCGAAGACGATATTTACAAAGAAGGTTTGGCATCCAATAAGTTTAAAATTTATAATATTCAAAAATAGACAGATATGTTCAGAAAAGTATTGGCTGGTTTGATGGCCGTATGTAGTTTGATTATTGTTTCCAACACGCAGGCACAGGATAAAATTATTGATCAGATCGTAGGCGTTGTCGGGGGCAATATCATCATGAAATCAGACATTGAAGCCATGTACATGCAAAACCAGGCACAGGGAATTGTTTCGGAAGGTGATATGAAATGTGAAATCCTGGAAGAATTCTTGATTGAAAAATTACTGATTGCCGAAGCAGAGCTGGATACTACTATTGAAGTGACCGACAGCCAGCTGAACCAACAACTCGACCAGCGGATGCAGTATTTCATCAAAAACCTGGGCACCGAACGGGCAGTGGAAGACTATTTTAAGAAGCCCATCAGCCAAATTAAATCGAGCCTGGAAGAGGTAATCCGCAATCAGCTCATGACCAGCCAGATGCGAAATAAAATCATTGGTGAGGTAACCGTTACCCCGGCCGAAGTGCGCTACAATTACCGCAATATGCAGCCGGAAGAAGTCCCGGCAGTGGAGCCACAAGTGGAATACGCGCAGATCAGCATTTTTCCGCCCATTGAACTGGAAGAGGAAAACCGCATCAAAGCCCGGTTGCGCGAGTTTAAAAAGCGCATTGAAGACGGCGAAAACTTTGCCACCCTGGCCGTACTCTATTCCGAAGGTCCCTCGGCGCCAAACGGTGGTGAATTGGGCTATATGGGGCGCGCACAACTCGATCCGGCTTATGCAGCTGCTGCCTTTAACCTTCGCGGCGACCGTGTTTCCAATGTCGTGAAAAGCGAATTCGGGTACCATATTATCCAACTCATCGACCGCAAAGGCGAACAAGTAAACACGCGCCACATCATCCTTAAACCCAAGCCGACACCAGAAGCCCTGGAACAAGCTGGAGAACGATTGGACAGCCTGGCCAGCAGCATTCGACGCGGAACCCTGACCTTTGAAGACGCGGCCATACGGTTTTCTGCCGATAAAAACTCACGCAACGGCGGCGGCATTGCCATTAACCCCTACACCATGTCTTCCAAATGGAAAAAAGAAGAACTGGAACCGGATATCAGTAAAATATTGGATAAACTGAAGGAAAATGAGATTTCTGATCCTTTTCGGACCATGGACGATAAACAACGCACCGTCTTTAAAATTGTTAAACTGATCGGCCGGAGCAAAGAGCACAAGGCCAACCTACAGGAGGATTACCAGCTGCTTTCGGAATTGTACCTGGAGAAGAAACGGGAAGAAGCGTTGAATAAATGGATTTCTGAGCGGCAGTCAAAAACGTATATCCACTTGGACGACACCTATGTGAACTGTAATTTCCGGTTTCAGGGCTGGATAAAATAAACAGAAAAGGAGAAGATGAATTTCAAAAACGAGGTTGAAGCTGTTGATGCCCTGAAAGCCAGGATCGACCTGCTCCGGGACGAAATCAAGAAACGTATCTTTGGACAGGACGAGATCATCAAACAAGTGATGATTTCGATGCTTAGCCGGGGACATTGCTTGCTGATTGGCGTTCCAGGCCTGGCGAAAACCTTGCTGGTAAACACCATTGCCGAGGTTTTGGGGTTAAAATACAGCCGCATTCAGTTTACTCCCGATTTGATGCCTTCGGATATCATCGGCACCGAAATCCTGGATAAGGAGCGTGAATTCAAATTCGTTCGGGGCCCGTTGTTTGCCAACATTATTTTGGCTGATGAAATTAACCGTACCCCGCCAAAAACGCAGGCGGCCCTGCTCGAAGCGATGCAGGAACGGGCGGTGACCGCTGCCGGCGAACATTTTGAACTGGATAAGCCCTTTTTTGTGCTGGCCACACAAAATCCCATCGAGCAGGAAGGCACCTATCCCCTGCCCGAAGCCCAGCTCGACCGGTTTATGTTCTCCATCTGGCTCGATTATCCGGCGTTTGAAGATGAACTGACCATTGTCAGAAACACTACTTCCGACTATTTCAACGAGCTGTCAACCATTATTTCGGCTGAAGAAATTCGCTATTTCCAAAACCTGGTGCTGAAAGTACCGGTTAACGACAGCGTGTTACGCTATGCCGTTAACCTGTCGGCCAAAACCCGACCCGGAACTGAATTGGCCCATGCCATGACCGACAAGTACCTGAAATGGGGGGCCGGTCCGCGCGCATCGCAGTACCTGGTGCTGGGCGCTAAGGCCCATGCGGTAATTTCGGGAAAATACTCGCCCGACATTGCTGATGTGAAAGCGGTGGCCAAAAATATTCTTCGCCACCGAATCATTAAAAACTACAAAGCTGAAGCCGAGAACATATCGGTTGACCAGCTTATCGATGAATTACTTTAATCCTTTTGTTACTACCATGGCTGGTCAGCTTTCTAAAATCATACTGCTCCTGCTCCTTTCTATTCCTTTTGCTGGCTTTGCCCAAAGCAAAAAGAAGGTGGACATTGAACAAGCCGATGCGATGCAGTTTGACGAAAAAATTGTTGCCAACGCCCATCGACTGCTGGGAAATGTCATCATCCGCCACAACAACATCCGGATGTGGTGCGACAGCGCTTATTCATACACCCATGCAAACATGGTGGATGCTTTTGGAAACGTCCACATTCTGAAAGATGACACCTTGCACCTGTATGCCAACTTTGTGAACTACAATGGCGACACCAAATGGGCCGAAGCGTACGGGAATGTTAAACTGGTCAACAAAACAGTTACCTTGACCACCGATACCCTGAATTACGACATGAACCGAAGTATCGGTTATTATGATGATTATGGAACGGTGCAGGACAGTGCGAATACGCTCAATAGTAAAATTGGCGAGTATTACACCAATATCGACAAGGCCTTTTTTAAAACCGATGTGGATGTGGTTACGTCAACCTACCGGCTACTGTCCGATACGCTGATTTACGAACCGCAAACCGGGATTGCCTCTATTGTTGGCCCCACCACCATTTACGATGAAAAAGACACCCTGATTGCTTCCGAAGGTTTCTACAATACCAAAACCGGCTATTCCGAACTATTCAAACGCCCGGTAATAAAAACCGAAGAACAGGAAGTTATCGCCGATTCCATCTTCTACAACAAAACAACAGGCGAAGGACTCGCCCGCGGGGACGCCAGCGTACATGACATTAAAAATAAAATATTCGTAAAAGGTAAGCATATTACCTACAACGAATTACAGGAAACCGCACTGGTAACCGATTCGGCACATCTCCTTTTTTACTCTGAAAAAGATACGCTCTTTCTGCACGCTGATACGCTTCGGATGGTTCCCGACACGATTCCCAACGAAAAACTGATCCTGGCCTACTTCAAAGTAAAATTTTTCCGGGAAGATTTGCAGGGAAAATGCGACTCGCTGGCTTATTGGTCAAAGGACTCGACCATTCAGTTGTATCACCAGCCGGTAATTTGGACCGGCGATAATCAGATGAGTTCTGAATATATCGAAATGATTTCGATTGACAAAGAAAACCAGCGTATCGAAATGAAAAGGCAAGCTTTTATCATTGCCATGGAAGATTCCGCAAAATTCAACCAGATAAAGGGCCGTAATATGACCGGTTTTGTCCGAAAAAATGATTTGTACAAGATTGACGTGGATGGAAACGGCCAATCAATTTATTACGCCCGCGACGACAAGGGCATTCTCGGGCTAAACAAGGCCGAAAGCAGCAATATTCAAATTAAGCTGCAGGAGAGTAAAGTAACCCGTATCGCTTTTATAACCTCTCCGGATGGGGAGCTGTTGCCGCTCTTGGACATTGCAGAAGAAGACAAGCAATTGCCCGGCTTCATTTGGCTCGATGCCATTCGCCCCAAATCGTTTAAAGACATTTTTATCCAGGAGTAGCTTCAAAAAAATAGCAGAAGAAATCTCCTGCTATTCATATTGTAACTGCCTGTAAGGTAATTAATACTCGTCTTCATTGAAGAAAAAGTCATCTTTGCTCGGATAATCGGGCCAGATGTCTTCAATGCTTTCGTAGATTTCTCCTTCGTCCTCAATCTCCTGCAAGTTTTCAATTACTTCCAACGGAGCTCCCGAACGGATAGCATAATCAATCAGCTCATCTTTGCTGGCAGGCCAAGGTGCATCTTCCAGTTTTGATGCGAGTTCTAGTGTCCAGTACATATTCGAAGGTATTTTTAGTTTGATTCTTTTTTGTTTTTGCGAATATATAAAAAAATACATCAAAAACTACAAAATATTTATTCGTCATTTTTCCGCGGAATCCAAAGGGTTTCCGGCAGTTTTTGATCGTGGTTTATTTTCCGTGCCAGCACAAAAAGGTAGTCAGAAAGCCTGTTTATGTATTTCACCAGATTATGATTGACGGCTGTTCTTTCCGATAGTTCCACGATTCGACGTTCGGCCCTTCGGCAAACAGTCCGGGCCACATGGGCATAGGCTGTCCCCTGGCTGCCTGCCGGTAAAATAAAATTCGAAAGCTTAGGTAAAAGATCGATCATCCAATCCATCTCCTCTTCCAGCAATTCAATATCTTTTTCGGTGCACGGGAGTTGCTCTTTAAGTACACCGGCATTATCATCGGTGGCCAATTGGGCACCAATGACAAACAAATTGGACTGCACGTCTGTCAGCACTTTTCGGGCCCGCTCATCCAGCGCAGTAGATAAAATCAGGCCGATGTAGCTGTTCAGTTCATCCACCGTGCCGTATGCTTCCAGCCGGAGATCGTATTTTTTGACGCGGCTGCCTCCAATCAGTCCGGTGGTGCCGTCATCGCCGGTTTTGGTATATATGTGTACTTCTTTTAGATCGGAAGAGCAC
>JBFXGM010000002.1:0-198799 GCA_050178015.1 Mangrovibacterium sp. | reverse complement strand
TGATTTCGAAGAGGAAGATGACGGATTTTAGTCGTTTCTGTCAGTTCCTTTGGCTCTCTGCCAGGGTTCCGGCCACCGCCTCTACTTGCCGGAAAACGCGCAGCAGGTTGCCTCCCCAGATTTTTTTGATGTCTTCTTCCGAATAACCTCGTTTCAACAATTCGAAGGTGATGTTCGGAAACTGGCTTACATCGGTACAGTCGGCCAAACCGCCGCCACCGTCAAAGTCGCTGCCAATGCCCACGTGATCAACACCAACCAGGCTGGTTACATGATCGATGTGGTCCACCAAATCGCTTACTGTTGGCAGTGCTTTGGGGTATTGCTGCTCAAATTCATCCCACGATTGGTAAAAGTCCGACCGTTGTGCGTCTGTCATATTTTTCAGTTCGTGGCGGTAAATGCGGTAAAATTCCTGCGCTTTCCGGTAGCGGACAGTCGTTGTGTCGGGTGTTTTTACGTAGTCGTCCAACAGGCAGATCTGGATGACGCCACCGTGCTGGGCCAGCGTTTTGATCATGTCATCATTCATGTTCCGGTCGTGACGGCAAACCTCACGAACGCTGCTGTGCGAGGCAATTACCGGCGCTTTGCTTTGCTGAATGACATCGTAGAATGATTCGTCTGAGATGTGAGAGCAGTCGATCATCATCCCCAGGCGGTTCATCTCGGCAATAACTTCACGGCCAAATGCGCTCACCCCGTTGTGCTCGGGCTTTTCGCCATCGCTCGACGAGTCGCACAGATCGTTGTGAAACGAATGGCAGAGGGTAATGTAGCGAACACCCCGGTTATAAAATTCCTGCACCCGGTTCAAATTGGTTTCCAGCGGAAAGCCGTTTTCCATTCCGATGTAGATGGCACGTTTGCCTGTTCTTTCAATTTTTTCAGCATCATCGGCAGTAAGGGCAATAGTCGCCATGCTGCTGTTGCGCTCCACGGCTGAATAAATTGAATCGAGCATCTGATGCGCCAATCGGTAAGCCTGATCGTAATTTTCCGGTGTGCGTGGTTTTTGTCCGGTGAACACGGCAAAAAACATGGCATCCAGTCCGCCTTCCCTCATCCGGGGAAAGTCCACCCGGCTGGCGGCGCTTTCGTGGCTAACACCCAAATCGAACCCGCTTTTCAGCATGAGCAGCGGTGTATCCGAATGCGTGTCGATAGTCAGGGTTTGTTCGTGTATCTTTCGGACTTTCTTCCAAAGCTTTTGGTTTTTATCCTGTGCGTGACCAATCAGCATGATGCCCGATAGCAGTGAACAGACGAGGTATTTCTTCATGGACATAAGTTTAATTCATGGTTGTACCCTGTCGTTTAAGCCATTTCTCGTTTCCAAATCGGATCGGGTTTCCGGTCAATCCGGTTGCAAATTCTTTTAAATTCTGCCCCGAAAAATTTCCTGAAGTCATGATTAACAGGTTTTTATTTTGCCAATCTTTTTGCCGAAGGAGGTCAAACAGTTCTGTGGGATCGGTAAAAACCTGTAAACCTGATTTATTGAAGGCGGCAGCAACTTCCTCTTTTGAGATGTGTGCCAGACGTTTGTGTTCAATTGTTTTGGGGTTGAAAAAAACAAACGCCTCATCGGCTTCATCCATGCAACCACCGTATTGGGGGAGAAATTCCTTTTTCAGCGAACTGTAAGTGTGCAGTTCCATCACGGCCACCAATTGGCGATTGTCGAATTGCTTTTTAACAGCAGCCGTAGTGGCTTTCAGTTTGGAAGGTGAATGGGCAAAATCGTAATAAACAGTGCATCTTTCGGTTTCGGAAAGAATTTCCAACCGGCGGGCAGCTCCCTTAAAGCTGGTCATGGCCCGGTAGAATTGCTCGTCGCTGATGCCCACTTTGCTGCACACCAGCTTGGCTCCGGCAATGTTCTGCAGGTTGTGATCGCCAAACACATGCAGGCGAATTTTCCGGTCGCCGTATTTCAGATAAGTTACACCCCCCTCAACCACCGATTCGTGTTCGCGGTAAGGTGTTTTGTCAATATCTTTGCGACTTCGTCCGGCAATCCGGCGCAGGTTTTCATCCCCTTCAAAATAAATTAGTGCCCCGTTTTCTTCAATCCGGTCCGCAAAAATCTGAAACTGGGCCACGTAATTTTCAAACGTGGGGAACACGTTGATGTGGTCCCATGCAATGCCGCTTAGCAGGGCGATGTGCGGGTGGTAGAGGTGAAACTTGGGTCGCCGGTCGATGGGCGACGACAAATATTCATCGCCTTCGAAAACAGCGATTTTGGTGTCTTCCTTTAAAGAAACCATCGTGTCAAAACCTTCCAGGTTAGCGCCAACCATGTAGTCAAAGTCAATATGGTTGGATTTCAGGACATGCATCACCATGGAGGTTATGGTGGTTTTCCCATGCGAACCGCCAATCACCACGCGGGTTTTGTTTTTGGTTTGCTCGTACAGGTACTCAGGGTACGAATAAATTTTCAAACCCAGTTCCTGTGCCCGTTTCAGCTCCGGATTGTCGGGGTGGGCGTGCATGCCCAGGATGATAGCGTCGGGCTTAGCTGAAATGAGTTCGGGATTCCAACCTGTTTGAGCCGGGAGCAAACCGTATTTTTCTAGTCGGCTGCGCGACGGTTCAAAAATTTCGTCATCACTTCCGGTAACCTGATACCCTTTCTTGTGCAGGGCAATAGCCAGGTTGTGCATGGCGCTTCCGCCAATGGCAATAAAATGAATGTGCATATCCCTTCTGTTTACGGAAAGTCCAAAGATAAACATTCGGGGCAAAAACTATGAGAATTATCCCGGCATACTGAATTTCCGAAAAGAAGCCCTTGAAAAAAATCATTCTGGTTATTTGAGTACGATTTTTTTAATGAATGTGCTACGGTTGAATGGACTGAGCGTGGCCCAAAGGCGAAATAAACCTTTTCGTTGTGAGGTAATCCTGTACCGGAAACCTGCCAAATTTAGCTAAAATGGAAACTAGACTTGCCAAATTTTCAATTTACGGTAGCTTCCCCATCTCCCCAAACCATTCCAATGCATCCGTAATTGCTTGTTCAACGGGCGTTTGTGGTAATTGCAGTTCATGTATAGCTTTTTCCGGCGAGTAGTAGTTTTCGGCCATCAACAGCCGGGCATTGGTGCGGTTTAGCCTGGCTGGCTTTCCGGTAAGCCGTTCGTAAAAAGTACCCGCCCATCCTGCCGCTAAAATGATCGGTTTGGGAAGGTGGATTAATTGCTTTGGGTAGCCGCAAACGTGTTGCATCTTCATGAAAAATTCCCGGTAGCTTAGGTTCTGTCCCGCCAGCAAATAGCATTCGCCGGGTGTCCCGTTTTCGATGGCCCGGATGATGCCGCAAGCCACATCTTCCACATGAACAAAGTTTTTCCCACCAGTAGGATAAAACATCAGCTGTTTTTTGTGGGCCATCAACAACAATTGGCCGGAGCTTGGTTTGGCATCGTACTTTCCGAGCATAAACGCGGGGTTGACCACCAGTGTCGGGAAACCGTGTCGTTGATGAAATTCGAGCACCAGCTGTTGCGCTTCGTATTTGCTGCGCATGTAGCCCGATTGTCGCTGGATGTTGGTGAACGGAGACTCCTCGGTGCCAGGTTTTTCTTTGCTTCCCGGCCCAAAGGCGTTGGCCGAACCCACGTAAATAAACCGTTCGATGCCAGCCTTTCGGCTTTCATCCAGCAACAAACGGGTGCCATCAACATTTATGGGTTGGTAAAAGCTGTAATCCGATGGCCATTGGGCGGTATTGGCGGCTGCATGGACAACTACCTGACAGCCTGTCAGCGCCTTTTTCAGGTCGCGGGCATCCAGCACATTTCCCCGGAACCACTCAACATCAGATCCGCGTAACGACAGCAAGTTGCTGCTTTCTCGAACCATGGCCCGCACCTCGTAGTTTGCTTTCAGCAGTTGCCGGGCCAGGTTGCTGCCCAACAGTCCGTTTGCCCCGGTAATAAGCGCCTTCATCGTTGGTGTTCAGCTTTTCGGAGGTCGCGCCTGAAGATGGATGTGCCCACGTTGAGGCGCCAGCTAACGGGCGCCAAGCGAATGAAAAAAGCGTTGAACCGGTTCATAAAGCCCGGGATGATTACCGCGTGGCCCCGTAGCAGTTTGCGCACAGCGATGCGGGCAATCCGTTCCGGGCTCATAATCGACAAGCGTACATAGAAACTTTGACCGTTAATCCGTTTGGTAACATCCTTGTTGGTCATGATCGGTCCCGGGTTCAGCACACAAACCCGGATGTTCGTGTCTTTCAATTCGGCTTTCAGTCCACGCGTAAAATGATGAATGAAAGCCTTGGAAGCCGGATAGATGGTTTTGAAGGGTACCGGCGAGAAGGCCGCCAGACTGGAAACATTCAGAATATAAGCTTTCGGATGTGTTTTTAGTTCCGGCAGCAACAGGCGGGTAAGCAGGGTCATGGCCCGGATGTTCAGCTGGATCATGTTGTCGAGGTAATCGATCGGCGAGTCGATGAAAATCTGGGTGCCGCCGATCCCCGCGTTGTTAATGAGCATGTTGACGGAGAAATTTTCAGTGATCCAGGTTGTCAATTCTTCCAACAACTTCCGGTGGGTCAGGTCAACTTCGCGGCAGGCCACCTTGACCGAGTAAGATGCCGAGAGTTCCTGCCCCAGTTCTTCCAGGTTTTCATGCGGTAACGAAACCAAAATCAGGTTCATACCGCGCCGGGCACATTCAATGGCAAATTCTTTTCCCAGTCCGGTGCTGGCGCCGGTTATCAGGGTATATTTTTCGTCGTTAATTTTCATATTTCGTAATACGGTTTTTGTCCCGGTTTGCTTCGGAGAAAGCCAGGCAAAAGTTGCTTGCCTTTCTTGTCCTTATCGGTGTTGATGTGTATGCAATCCGGTTTTCTTGAAGTTTCGGTAGCCAAAGGTAGCCTATTCTCAGGGAATACAAGTTTTTTTGGCGAGAAAGCACTAAAGGGTGCGTCTGGTCTTCCTGCATTTTTTTGCTCCGAATTCCTCGAAAAACTATCAAAAATCACTTTTTTATTTATACTGTTTACAAATAAGGAGTAAAAACTATATATTTAAACTGCTGTATATTTAAATGCCTGAAAATCAAATCGGGAATTTTGTTACTTAAAGGTTAAAAACTTGAAGGTTTTGCGATGTAGCTGATTAAAAACAGCTAATTTTGCCCCCTGATTTTCTTAACAGTTACATTATGGCAGAAAAATATAACAAACTTTTTGAAGAATTTCCTCCTATTAGCACCGAAACGTGGAAAGCAAAGGTGGTTGCCGACTTGAAAGGCGCCGATTTTGACCGCAAGCTGGTGTGGAGGACAAATGAAGGTTTTTCAGTTCAACCGTTTTATCGTCAGGAAGACCTGACCAAGCTGGAGTATCTGGATACCCTTCCCGGAGAGTTCCCGTATGTGCGCGGAACCAAAACTAACAACAATGACTGGTATGTTCGCCAGAATATCATTGTGAAAGATCTGGAAGAGGCCAACAAGAAAGCACTTGACGTTTTGATGAAAGGTGTGACTTCGTTGGGCTTTGTTTTTAATGAGTGTACCGAAGTAACGGTGGCCGACATGGGCGTTTTGTTGAAAGACATCTGCCTGGAATCGGTTGAGGTGAACTTTGCGGCCAAATGTTACAGCAATAAAATTGCAGAAGCATTTGCTGATTATGTGTTGGCCGGCAAATGGGACCCGGCAAAGATCGTGGCTTCCGTGGCTTGCGACTCATTCGGGAACTACCTGCTGTATGGCCGCATGAAAAACGGCAAAGATGGTTCGGTGGCCCAGGTAAAAGGACTGATCGAAAAAACAGCTGCTTTACCAAACTTCCGGGTGGTTGCGGTGAATGCTAAAAACTACGGAAATGCCGGTGCTTCGGTTGTGCAGGAGTTGGCCTTTGCTTTGGCGCAGGGTTCCGAGTACCTTTCGGCTGTTACCGAAGCAGGCGTGGAGGTTGACGCGATCGCAAAAAATATCAAATTCAATTTCAGCGTAAGTGCCAACTACTTCATGGAGATCGCGAAATTTCGTGCAGCACGTATGTTGTGGGCGCAAATCGTAAAAGCTTACGAGCCTAAATGCGATGACAGCTGCAAGATGAATGCTCATGCCGAAACCGGCAGCTGGAACAAAACAGTTTATGATCCTTACGTAAACATGTTGCGTACCCAAACCGAAGCCATGAGCGCTGCCTTGGGTGGCGCCGATTCCATCACGGTACTTCCGTTCAACGCGATTTACGAAGGGCCAACAACTTTCTCTGATCGTATTGCCCGCAACCAACAGTTGTTGCTGAAAGAAGAATCAAACTTCGACAAGATTGTTGACCCGGCTGCCGGCTCATACTATGTGGAAGAGCTGACTGCTTCAATCGCTGATGAAGCCTGGAAATTGTTCCTGGCTATTCAGGATAAAGGCGGGTTCCTGGCGGCTGCCAAAGAAGGTTTTATTCAGGCTGAAGTGAAAAAAATGGCTGCCAAACGTGATTTGAACGTGGCTACCCGTCGCGAAAACCTGCTGGGTGTAAACCAGTTCCCGAACTTTACCGAAAAACTGGAAAAGGAATTGGATGCTGCAACGTTTGAAGCACAAGACCTGACCGCAGAGGACGCCGAAATTGAAACCCTGAAACCATATCGTGGCGCCATGGCTTTTGAACGCCTGCGCGTGGCTACCGATCAGTTTGCCAAAGCCGGTAAACGTCCGTTGGCTTTCATGTTAACCATTGGCAACCTGAACTTCCGCAAGGCCCGTGCCCAGTTTGCCTGCAACTTCTTTGCTGTTGCCGGTTACGAGGTAAAAGACAATAACGGTTTTGAGACCATCGAAGAAGGTGTGGCTGCTGCAAAAGCTGCCGGTGCCGAAATCGTGGTGCTTTGTAGTTCTGATGATGAATATGCTGCGTATGCTCCTTCCGCTTTCGAAGCCATTAAAGGTGAAGCGATCTTCGTTGTTGCCGGCGCTCCTGCATGCACTGACGAGTTGAAAGCTAAAGGCATTGAAAACTTCATTCATGTGAAGAGCAATTTGCTGGAAGAGCTGAAGCGATACCAAAATCTATTATCAATTTAAACACAAAGTCACGAAGGCACCAGGATGATTTCTAAAATCGAATATGAACGAATCGCTAAACACATTGTGAATGCCGCTTTTGAGGTTCACAAAGAGTTAGGACCTGGTTTGTTCGAATCGGTTTACGAAGTCTGTCTGGTTGAAGAACTAAGAAATCGTGGTCTTTATGTTGAAAGTCAGGTTAAAATTCCTGTAGTTTTTAAAGGTAAAATATTAGAAAAGGAATTCATAGTCGATTTGTTAGTTGAAAATTCAATCATAATTGAACTTAAGGCAGTAGAAGTTTTGCTTCCGGTTCATGAAGTACAGTTAGTGACTTATTTGAAACTTGCAGATAAAAAACTTGGATTCTTAATCAATTTCAATGTTTCTCTTATAAAAATTGGAATACACCGAAAAATAAACGGCTACTTATAATTTCTAGTGACTTAGTGTCTTCGTGTTTAAAACAAAAAAATATGAAACCGAATTTCAAAAACATAAATATCAAAGAGACACAGGCAAAAGCGGATGCTGCTGCTTGGGCCGCTGAAAATAAAATTGAGAAAAACTGGGTGACTCCGGAGCAGATTCCGGTGAAACCGGTTTACACCAAAGACGACCTTGAGGGTATGGAGCACCTGAGCTATGCGGCCGGTTTGCCACCTTTCCTTCGCGGACCTTATTCGGCCATGTATGCCATGCAACCCTGGACAATCCGCCAGTACGCAGGTTTCTCAACAGCCGAAGAGTCAAACGCGTTCTACCGTCGTAACCTGGCTGCAGGTCAAAAAGGGCTTTCCGTTGCTTTCGACCTGGCAACACACCGTGGTTACGACTCCGATCACCCTCGTGTAGTGGGTGATGTGGGTAAAGCCGGTGTGGCCATCGACTCGATCCTGGATATGAAAATCCTGTTCGACCAAATCCCATTGGATAAAATGTCTGTTTCCATGACCATGAACGGTGCAGTTTTGCCGGTTTTGGCGTTCTATATCGTAACCGGTTTGGAACAAGGCGCTACTTTGGAACAACTTTCAGGAACGATTCAGAACGACATTCTGAAAGAATTTATGGTGCGTAATACGTACATCTACCCACCGGAATTCTCGATGAAGATCATCGCCGATATTTTCGAGTTCACCTCTCAAAAGATGCCGAAGTTCAACTCGATTTCAATTTCGGGTTACCATATGCAGGAAGCCGGTGCTACTGCCGACATTGAGATGGCTTACACGCTGGCCGACGGGTTGGAATACCTCCGCGCCGGTATCAATGCCGGAATGGACATCGACGCGTTCGCACCACGGTTGTCCTTCTTCTGGGCTATCGGTATGAACCACTTTATGGAAATCGCCAAAATGCGTGCTGCACGTATGATTTGGGCGAAACTGGTGAAACAGTTCAACCCGAAAAATCCAAAATCAATGGCTTTGCGTACACACTCGCAAACGTCAGGTTGGTCGTTAACCGAGCAGGATCCGTTCAACAATATTGGCCGCACAGCGATCGAAGCGATGGCTTCGGCTTTGGGTCACACCCAGTCGTTGCACACCAATGCATTGGACGAAGCGATTGCATTGCCAACCGACTTCTCAGCCCGTATTGCACGTAACACGCAGCTGTACATTCAGCAGGAAACTGAAGTCTGCCGTGGCGCTGACCCATGGGCCGGTTCGTACTACGTTGAGGCATTGACAAAAGAACTGTACACCAAAGCATGGGCGCTGATCGAGGAGGTTGAAAAACTTGGCGGTATGTCGAAAGCGATTGAAACAGGTGTGCCTAAAATGCGTATCGAAGAAGCTGCGGCACGTACTCAGGGACGTATCGATAGCGGTGTTCAAACGATTGTAGGTGTTAATAAATACCGTTTGGAGAAAGAAGATCCGATCGATATTTTGGATATTGATAACACTGCTGTACGTTTGTCTCAGGTTGAACGCTTGAAAAAGCTGCGCGCCGAACGTAACGAAGCCGATGTACAGGAAGCCCTGGCTGCCATTACAAAATGCGCCGAAACCGGCGAAGGCAACCTGCTTGATCTCTCTATTAAAGCGGCACAAAAACGTGCTTCATTAGGTGAAATTTCTGACGCCTGCGAAAAAGTTTGCGGACGTTATAAAGCTGTAATCAGAACAATCTCAGGCGTGTATTCAGCAGAAAGTAAACACGATAAAACCTTCCAGGAAGCTCAGGAGCTGGCGAAGAAATTTGCCGAGCTGGAAGGCCGTCAACCTCGTATCATGATCGCCAAAATGGGTCAGGACGGACACGACCGCGGCGCTAAAGTAGTTGCAACCGGTTATGCCGATCTTGGTTTCGACGTGGACATGGGACCACTGTTCCAAACTCCGGAAGAAGCTGCTAAGCAAGCCGTTGAAAACGACGTTCACGTGATGGGTGTTTCCTCACTGGCTGCCGGTCACAAAACACTGGTGCCAGCCGTTATCGAAGAACTGAAAAAACTGGGCCGTGAAGACATCATGGTAATTGCCGGTGGTGTTATTCCTGCCCAGGACTACCAATACCTGTACGATGCAGGCGTTGTAGCTATCTTCGGACCAGGCTCGAGCGTTGCTGCTGCCGGTAAGAAAATCCTGGAGATTTTGATTGCTGCACACGAAGAATAGAAAGCCCCTTCCCAGCCCTCCCCGAGGGGGAGGGAGTAAAAATACCAAAAGCCATCTCCGTTTCGGGGGTGGCTTTTTTCGTTGGGTGGCGCGGTTTGTAACCGCGCATGAATTGGCGAATAGATCCGCTGAAAGCAAAAGGGTTATTCCGAACGAAGTGAAGAGAACTGGTTGTTGTAATTTTCTCGATCCAGTGTGAATTTCTGTTCATTCCTTAAAAGCCGAAATAGCTTTATACCCCAATATTTGGGACGGGTAAGTACTTTTAAAATTTCCTGCTCCAACACACCGTCGAAGTTGAAATTGCAACCGAAATATATCTCTTCGATGAAACTCGGAGGGACTTGGATAGTGACGTATGGGGCATTAATTGTTGATTTTGAATAATATATCATTCTGACCTCTTCTTCATGTCTCCAACTCTTTCCTTTGGTAAGCATACAATATTCGGAGAACTTTTTATCTCCTTTTAATTTATTTTGGAAATAGTCTATTACTGGAATATTATTATTTTTGGTATAGTCAACTGGTAGGAGATACGCTTTTGCCACGGATGTGTTGTATTGATGTTTTAACAATTCTCCAGAATATTTTATACAAACTCCTTGATGTTTGTCCGCATAGTTTGCCCAAAATAAAGAGTTTGTGAGATGCTTGTCTGGTGTTGCAATTGTAAAACATGAAAATCGACGATGATTGTAAATAAGGCTTTCTATTTCTTTTAAATGCTGTTCTTTGTTCTCAAAAATTTCCTTCGCCTTATTACTGAGATTTTCTGGGCAAACTGATGGGTTCATGGCTTTTAGATATTTTGATATGGTGTCATATGAGGCCTCTGAACTCATGGGAAGTGAGCAGTCAAATGGGTCATTAAAATACTTTTTGTGTCCTAATGAAATGGTATTCTCTAAGAGGTTTTCTAGAAGGTACTCATCTACTTTTCTGAATTGTAACAAACCATATTTCAGTGTTTTCTTCTCAAGTTTATCTCTTTCTTTCTCAGTCATTTTTTCTTTTAAAGATACAAAAACAATAGGTTAAGCAGACGAAAGAAAATAGAAATCAATCTTTGCAGATTACTTCAACGTTCCTCCTCTTAATGACGGAACATCCGGTTTGTGTCATGCCGAACTCGTTTCGGCATCTGTCGCCATTTATAATCAATGTTTTCTTGGGTAAGGGTCCCGAAATGAATTCGGGATGACTTACGACGCTGTTTCCCCGTCATTCCGAGCGTAGCGAAGAAACCTTTCATATTGGTTAAACAGCAACAAAACTTCCTTCCCGATCGCGCAAAATTTTCGTATGGATGCCGTTAAATATTCATCTAAGAGAAAATAAAATTCCATCTAGACGGAGATAAATTTTCATCTAGATGGAGATATTCCCGCATCGTGACGGAACAAAACATGCTTGTTCCGTGATTTACAGCAATGACTCAGCTATCTGGTTTATTTCGACGGTGAGGTGAATTTCAATCCAAAGTTGAGAATGAGCAGGTCCTCACCATCCGGATCGCCTGTCAGCGAATTCATATAACCGGCGCTAAATCCGAGTTTTGTTGTCCATTTGGCAGGGTCATATGGTTTTAAGCCATACTCTATTCCCACGATCAATGAATGGCGCGGATCATCAAAACTATCCGAGTTTGGAAATAAATCATCGCTAATCAGTTCATACCGGTACATCAGCGTTGGCGTAAAGCGGTCGTTCGCCGGCAAACTAAAATACAACGGGAGCGATGTGAAGTGGAACTTAGCATCGCTGTCGTAAGCATAGCCCTTCATCAAACCGGTTGAGAAAGTCAGTTTCTTTGGGATATTTTCCCTGTTCGATAATTGCCATTTTACATCTCCCCAAGCCGTCTTAAAATCACTTTCGTTATCTGCGGTAACATCGAACGTGTGTTCCACACCGACGTCAAGGTTATTGACTACTCCAAGCCTACCATTGAGGCCAATCAGTTGTACCGGGTCTGAGGCAAAATCAACAAAGCTTCTTCCCTGGAGGTAACCCGCGCTGATTTCTCCCTGTTTTGGCTCCAGTGTTCTGGCTACCTGCAGGGTTGAATAAATGCAACTAAAAAAGAAAATGGCTGTTCCCGGCAGGAAGAGCAGGTCAGCCCAGTTTAAACGTGGTGAATTTTTCATGGCATGTTCATTTTTAGGTTTATCTTCAGCAATGAACGTAATCGTTGGAATACAGCGTAACACACAAGCAGGAGGTTTATCAGAAATACCACAACCATTGAAATAGTTATGAAGCGCCAGCTTTTTGTCAGGAACAAGACCCAGCTGACGACCAGCGCCAGACAAATGGTACCGAGCAAAGAGCGCACGGTAAAGAGAGCTGAATGTTCAGTTGGCTTGAGGTAATTTCGGAAGTAAACCAGATACAAGACCGAGAAACTGCTACCCGCCGCTATTCCGCTTCCGAAACGGCTCAAGGTGCTGGCCTGGTAAAACGAGGTTTGCCCCAGCGTCCAATCCAGGGCAAGCCACAAAAATCCACCCACCACCATTACAAACGGAATTGGCCCGGCAAAACGGGACCGCTTTACTTGCCCCGCAGAAAAGAAAATCAAGCTAATTAGAAATCCAAGATGTAAGCCGCAACATCGTGGGCACAGTAGAAGATATTTACCGTCAATTTGGAGTAAGATTGATGGATCCTGGTGACAGAACAGACTGAAAAGCTTTCCGGCAACATACCCGATTATCGCGTCTGTATCCACAATGTTGATGTACGATTGAGATGCCGATGAAAGTTGCATCGGTATCTTGAAATTCAGTATTTATTTTCTTGTTAGTAGGAGGTTGTACCGTCGAATGAGCCGAAAGATTTCTCAGGCTTTTTCTTGAGGAAACTTCAACTGAATGAAAACCTCAGTGGCCTGAAACAAAAAAAGGCTACTCCAACGAGCAGCCTTTCGTATTTATACAGCGTATTCTAAATTTTGCCTTTTTTACTTTTGCCCTGATCTCAGTTGATCAGATCGAATCCGCAGAACGGAACCAATACTTCGGGCACGCGGATGCCTTCGGGGGTTTGGTTGTTTTCGAGCAGGGCGGCCACAATGCGCGGCAGGGCCAGGGCGCTGCCGTTCAGTGTGTGGGCGATCACCGGTTTCTTGGTTTGCTCGTCGCGGTAGCGCAGTTTCAGGCGGTTTGCCTGGAACGACTCAAAGTTGGACACGGAGCTCAC
The DNA here is from genome assembly GCA_050178015.1 of Mangrovibacterium sp. Classification (GTDB taxonomy): domain Bacteria; phylum Bacteroidota; class Bacteroidia; order Bacteroidales; family Prolixibacteraceae; genus Gaoshiqia. The sequence continues at coordinate 185,918 of JBFXGM010000002.1, read as the reverse complement.
TTCCAGCCATTTTTCCTGGGCAGCCGAGTAAACTTCAAAGTCGTACGTTAGCGCGGACGTGAAGCTCATATCGCCACCGCAGAGGCGCAGGATGCGGTAGGGAAGTCCCAGTTTTTGCACCAGGCTTTCCACGTGGGCCACCATTTCTTCCAAAATGGCATAACTGTTATCCGGGTGCGAAATCTGCACAATCTCCACTTTGTCGAATTGGTGCAGGCGGTTCAACCCGCGTACATCCTTGCCGTACGAACCGGCCTCGCGGCGGAAGCAGGCGCTGTAAGCGGTATTTTTGACGGGCAGGTCTTTGGCTTCCACAATTACGTCGCGGTACAGGTTGGTTACCGGCACTTCGGCGGTCGGGATCAGGTACAGGTTGTCTTCGGTGACGTGGTACATCTGGCCTTCTTTGTCGGGCAGCTGTCCGGTTCCAAAGCCGCTATCCTCGTTCACCATCAGCGGCGGCTGAATTTCGAGGTAGCCAGCCTTTTCAGCTTCATTCAGAAAGAAGTTGATCAGCGCCCGTTGCAGTTTGGCGCCCTTGCCTTTATAAACGGGGAAACCGGCGCCGGTGAGCTTCACGCCCAGCTCAAAGTCGATCAGATCGTATTTGCCGGCCAGTTCCCAGTGGGGCAGTTTATCCGCGCCCAGGGTCGGAAGTTCGCCACCCGATTTTACGGTTACATTGTCTTCGGGGGTCCGGCCCACAGGTACCAGATCGGCTGGCAAGTTGGGCAGCTGCACTTGCAATTCGAACACCTGCTCGTCGATCGTTGCGAAGCTGTCGTCCAGTTGTTTGATGGTGTCTTTCAGTTCGGTGGTGCGTTCTTTGGCGGCATTGGCTTCGGCTTGTTTGCCTTCGCGGAACAGTTGGCCGATCTCTTTCGAGAGCTTGTTCATTTCGGCTTTCACCTGGTCGGCTTTGGCCTGAATTTCATTTTTCTTTTTATAGAGGTCGATGATTTGGCCAACAATACCGGCTGCATCGAAGTTTTTCTTTTTCAGTTTTTCAATCACCAACTCCGGGTTTTCCTGGATAAATCGTAGGTTGAGCATGTTGCACAAATTTTGAGGTCGCGGACCTATTTATTATTTCTTAAATCGTACTTAAAAACAGAAACCCATGCCGAAATTACGAATCGTATTTTGAGCTGTTTGTTTCTGCGGGCCAAAGTTATAAAATAAAAATCTCCTGCCTCAAACAAGACAGGAGATTCTCCAATGCTATTTTTAGATCGTCTTAGTTTGCTGCCACAACGGGTTCAACAGACACATACGACCTGTTGTCTTTTTTCTTTCTGAAAACAACAGTACCATCAATCAGGGCAAATAAAGTATGATCTTTTCCCAGACCAACATTATCACCAGGATGATGAGAAGTTCCACGCTGACGAACCAAAATGTTGCCAGCTTTGCAAACCTGACCGCCGTAGATTTTTACGCCAAGTCGTTTACTTTCCGATTCGCGTCCGTTCTTCGAACTACCGACACCTTTCTTATGAGCCATGGTTAATTAATGCTTTTAGGGTTATCCAATAATTTCTTCAATCTGAATCTGAGTCAGGTACTGACGGTGACCATTTTTCTTTTTGTAACCTTTTCTTCTTTTCTTTTTGAAGACGATTACTTTTTCCCCTTTCAGGTGGTCCAGTACTTTAGCGGTTACTTTGGCTCCTTCCACAACCGGGGTACCGATTTGGATTGCGCCGTCGTTGTCAACCAAAAGAACTTTCTCAAACTCTACACTCTCGCCTGCTGCTGTTTCGAGGCGGTGAACAAACAATTTTTTGTCTTTTTCAACACGGAATTGTTGTCCGGCAATTTCTACAATAGCGTACATCTTATACGATTTTTCAATTTCTTCCGGAAGGCGGGAAATCTTCTGAACTTCCGCTTGTTGAGCCCACTCGAAAACTTTGGACTGCAAAAGTAGCTTTTTTTTAATGACTGCCAAAGAATTACATTTCTTTTTTAGTTGAATGATGTGGCGTGCAGCATTTTGCCTTTTCGTGTTCCCGGAAAACCTGTAACAGACGAAGCGCCCTGTCAATCGTTAAAATGAACCTGAACAGATGTTTGCCAAAGCAATGCTGGCTGGCTATACAACACACGGAGACATTCATTATTCGGGCAATAAACAGTGGGAATCCTGTTGATTCCGTCAAACAATTATTATATTTGCTTCACACACCGCCGATGCTTGATATATGCAGAAAGTACGTTTAAACATTTTGGGGCTGTCCGTTAGTCAAACACAATCAGGCGCTTATGCTTTGGTTTTGGCCGAGGAAAACGGGGATCGCCGGATCCCCATCATTATTGGCCCAGTTGAAGCCCAGGCAATTGCTATTCAACTGGAAGGCCTGAAACCGCCCCGTCCGCTTACCCACGATTTGTTCAAAAATTTGTCCCTGGCTTTCGATATCAATATTTCTGAAGTTATTATTTACAAATTGGAGGAAGGTATTTTCTATTCCGAATTGGTGTGTGAAATGGGTTCTCACGAAACCCGGATCGACTCGCGGACCTCGGATGCCGTGGCGCTGGCCTTACGTTTTAAATGCCCCATCTATACCACGGAAGATATTTTGAGCAAAGCTGGTATTATCCTGGATTTGGAAAGTGCATCGGGTGGCGAGTTTGGCGAAGAGCCGGAGCGGGGGCACAAAAAGCGGGAGTCGGAGTTCGACCGTTATACCGTCAGCGAACTGACCGACATGATGAATGAGGCCATCAACAACGAAAACTACGAGCGGGCATCCAAAATACGCGATGAAATCAACCGAAGAAAAAAATAACCCCTGCGAATGAAACAGCTTATCTTCAGGCTCCTGTTGCTGGCTGCCGTAATCAGCCCCTTTTCATTGGTAACATCAGCCGCCAGCTTGTCCGAACAATCTTTCCAAACGGACACAACGATCCAGCCTGAAACAAACTCACAATCTGCAGAATTCAAACAGGCTGATAGTCCTTCCACCACTTCAAATATCCTGATTTCGAAAGACCGGGAGCGGCCCTTCAGCCTGATGACCATTTTGCGGGGACTGATCGGGATGCTGGTGTTGGTAGGTTTGGGCGCTCTCCTCTCGAAAGACCGTAAACATATTCCGTGGAAAACGGTAGGCGTGGGATTGGCCTTCCAGGTGGTACTGGCGATTGGGGTGCTGTATGTGCCGTTTATCCGGTCCGGTTTCGAATTTTTCGGGCGTATTTTTGTCAAAATATTGGATTTCACCAAAGTGGGCAGCGAGTTTTTGTTTGGGCAGCTGATTGATATGAACACATTCGGATCCATCTTTGCCTTTCAGATTTTGCCTACCATTATTTTCTTTTCGGCCCTTACCAGCCTGCTTTTTTATTGGGGAATTATCCAGCGTATTGTATGGGCGCTGGCCTGGGTATTCACCCGGTTAATGAAACTGTCGGGCGCCGAGGCGCTTTCGGTGGCCGGCAACATTTTTCTGGGACAAACCGAATCACCTCTCATGATTAAGGCCTATTTGCCCAAAATGAATAATTCTGAGATTATGCTGGTGATGACCGGAGGGATGGCTACCCTGGCGGGTGGCGTGCTGGCAGCGTACATTGGCATGTTGGGAGGTAACGACCCAATGTTGCGGTTGGAATTTGCCAAGCACCTGCTCACTGCTTCGGTGATGGCAGCTCCGGGTGCGGTTATTTTTTCGAAGATCATGCTTCCCAACCCGGATGTGGTGAATAAAGACGTGGAGGTCAGTAAAGATAAAATTGGCAGCAATGTGCTGGATGCCATTACAAACGGAACGTCCGACGGTATTAAGTTGGCCGTAAACGTGGCTGGTATGTTACTGGCTTTCCTGGCTCTGATCGCCATGTTCAATTTTACTTTTGGCAAAGTAGGCGGGTGGACCGGGTTGAATGAACTGATTGCCCGCGGTACCGAAGGACGCTTTACCGAATTGTCGTTGCAATTTTTGATGGGCTACTTATTTGCCCCCATTATGTGGCTGATTGGAATTTGCCCGCAAGACATTCTGCTGGTGGGGCGTTTGCTGGGCGAAAAACTGATCCTGACCGAGTTTATCGGGTATATCAGCCTTTCGGAATTAAAAGCTGCCGGAGCTTTTTGGGATCAAAAGTCCATCATAATGGCTACCTATATTTTATGTGGTTTTGCCAATTTTGCCTCCATCGGAATCCAAATTGGGGGGATTGGCGCTCTGGCTCCAAATAAACGGGTTGTCCTCTCGAAATACGGGATGCATGCTTTGATTGCCGGAACCTTGGCTTCGCTGATGTCTGCTACTATTATCGGGATGATTTTGGGTTGATCGGTTTTTTTTCAACCTGTTGAATCGCAAATTCTTTTCTTTTTCGGATGTACGCCTGGTGCCGGTTGTTTGCCAGTGGGCGGCTGTTTGGGGATGATTCGTGCCTATTCAGCAACGGTGATCGGCCGTCTCGATGCCGGGGCCGCAATGCTCGTCCTCTTTTTGTTACAGCAAAAAGGATGTTTTTGAATACTTAACTAATTAGAGATGAATACGTAATCAATATTAGTATTAATCAAAAACTCTCCGTCATGAGGCAAATCAACTTAACTTTTCAGATTTTGCTGGTCTTTTTGCTGTTAGCCGGTTGCAATCAAAAACCCGAAATTGGGTTGTTGATGGATACAATCGCCAGGGAACGCTGGGTGAAAGACCGGGACGCATTTGTCCAAAAAGTAAACGATCTCGGAGGGTCCGTTACCGTTAAAGTAGCCGACTCAGATGCTTCCGTACAGTTTCAACAGGCACTGGAAATGATTAACGCCGGCATCGATGTGTTGGTAATTATTCCGGTAGATATGACCGTTGCCGCTGGTATCGTGAAAATGGCCAAGAAGCAAAATATCCCGGTCATCTCATACGACCGATTGATCCGCGACAGTGACATCGATTTTTATGTTTCGACCGACAATATCGATGTAGGGGAACAGATGGCGGGCTTTCTAACTACCGTCCGCCCTACAGGCAACTATGTCCTGATTGGTGGCCCAACCACCGATAATAACTCGTTCCAGCTTCACCTGGGCTGGATGAACGTGCTTCAGCCCCTAATCGACAAAGGGGATATCAAGGTGGTCAGCCATCAATTTGTGGAACACTGGGAGCCACATGATGCCTATCAGTTGATGTCATCGGTATTAAATGAAGGGCATACAGTAGATGCGGTTATTGCGGGCAATGATGCCTTGGCCCAGGGAGCCATCGATGCGTTGGCGGAACATGGTATGGCTGGTAAGGCCTTGGTTGCCGGGCAGGATGCCGACATTACGGCAATCCGGAATATCATTCTCGGAAATCAAACCATCACCATTTATAAACCGATTGAGTCGCTCGCCTTTAATGCGGCTGATGCAGCTGTAAAAATGGCGAAGGGGAAAAAGCCGTCGGATAATATGAGTTTTACCATCAACAACGGACACCGTCTGGTGCCGGCAATTCTGCTCAGTGGCCAGGTGGTGAACAAACAAAATATCCGGATGACCGTCATTTCTGAAGGGTTTGTTGCCGAACAGGAGATATTTGAATAATACTATGTTTCCAAAACCCTTTATGGAAGCGCAACCAGGCTGGCTTGCGCTTCTTTTTTGTGTTTAGCCTTTCGGTATGTTCCGATCTTTTCTGTTCCCGCTTGGCGATTCAGGCTAAAACCAGTAACTTTCCGCACAATTTTGATTTTTCCTGAAGGAAGTTTACCATGAAGCAATATCTTGATTTACTGGATCATGTCCTGAAAAACGGTGCGGAAAAGAAAGACCGTACGGGAACCGGGACTATTAGTGTTTTCGGACACCAGATGCGCTTTAACCTGGAAGAAGGTTTTCCCGCTTTGACGACTAAAAAATTGCACCTGAAGTCGATTATTCACGAGCTGTTGTGGTTCCTGGCCGGCGACACCAATATCAAATACCTCACCGATAACGGGGTACGGATTTGGAACGAGTGGGCTGACGAGAACGGCGACCTGGGCCACATTTACGGGTACCAGTGGCGATCGTGGCCAACACCGTCCGGCGGACATGTTGACCAAATTTCAGAGGTGGTCAACTCGCTAAAAAACAATCCGGATTCGCGCCGCCATCTGGTCAGCGCCTGGAATGTTGGCGAGTTGGATAAAATGGCCCTGCCGCCGTGCCACCTTTTGTTTCAGTTTTATGTGGCTAACGGCAAATTGTCGTGCCAGCTATACCAGCGCAGTTGCGATGTCTTTCTGGGCGTTCCGTTCAACATTGCTTCCTACGCTTTGCTGACCCTGATGATGGCCCAGGTTATGGGCTTGAAGCCCGGCGACTTCGTGTGGACCGGCGGCGATGTGCATATTTACCAAAACCACCTGGAGCAGGTGAAGCTTCAGTTGACACGCGAACCCAAACCGCTGCCGCAAATGAAAATTAACCCGGACGTGAAATCTATTTTCGATTTTAAATACGAAGATTTTGAGTTGGTAAATTACGATTCTCACCCGCATATCCCGGGGAAAGTTTCTGTTTAAAGATAAAAGCGATTGAGGGTTTCACATCATGTGAAGCCCTCAATATTTAAAATACTCATCTGTTTAACCAGTAAGAAAATGATCCACGAAAATATTTCCATCATTGTTGCCATTGCACAGAACTTTGCCATTGGCAAAAACAACGATTTATTGTTCCACTTGCCCAACGACCTGAAACATTTCAAAGAAATTACCTCGGGCCACACGATTATTATGGGGCGAAATACCTTGTTGTCGTTGCCTAAATGGCCACTGCCCAATCGTCGCCACATTGTGATTACCGACAACCCGGATGATCATTTTGAAGGGTGCGAAACGGTTTTCTCCATCGAAGAGGCCATCGCGAAAGTGAAGGCTGAAAAGGAGGCGTTCATCATTGGTGGCGGAATGATCTACCGCCAGTTTTACCCGCTTGCCGGTAAATTGTACCTGACGGTGGTGCATCAGGATTTTGATGCCGATGTATATTTCCCGGAAATCAATTTTACGGATTGGGCCGAATTCAGCCGCGAAGATTTTCACGACGAAAAAAATGGGTTTGATTATTCATACATCAACCTGAAAAGAAAATAGAAGGCTTGGGCAATTAGTTGGACAGGCATGAGTTATAATTGAGGCTGAATTTCTTATATTGAACATTGATAAAACAATTGAAAAACAAGCGAGTATGAAAACATGGAACGTTTTATTGCCAGTCGTTTTTTTGTTGTCCCTGGCCTCTTGCCAAAAAAACGATCATGATACCGAGGGGGTAACTGACGAAATTGTTGAAATTATCCTGGCTGAAAACCAAGCAACAAACTTGCTGGAAGATTTGGAAGGCGAGGTTGATTATTTCTCTGCTTCATCAGAGTCCTCGAACATGCAGAAGTCAGCTCAGGTTGGCGGGCCTTGCGCTACGGTAACGATTGACGTTACGGAAGAAACAATTTTCCCAGTCGTGGTTACCGTTGACTATGGCGACGGATGCGACGGGCTGTGGGGACACCGCAAAAGCGGGACGATCGTCATCACCAAAACAGCTCCCTGGTTCCAGGAAGGAGCGGAGCGTATCATCGAATTCGAAAATTTTGTCATAGACACGGTGGCGGTTTCCGGTAGCATGACAATTACGACCGAAGCGTTTCAGCAAAACCTGGTTTCTTTCCGCACGGTCAGCAACATTACCTTTACCTGGAACGAAACCCTCAGCCTGAACCGTACAGCTGACATCACCCGTTCGCTGGTGGCGGGATTTAATACACCTCTCGACATTTCGGATAATGTAATCGAGGCAGAAGGAACGGCCACCCTTACCTTTCCCGGAGGTGACCGCTACACGCGACAAACTATTGAGCCGCTTGTTATCATGGGATCGTGCCGGCATATTGTTAGCGGAATCCTGGAAATTGTGAAAAACGGGGAAACTGCCATCACGGTAGATTATGGTGACGGTACTTGCGACAATAACGTGGTGGTTTCGAAAGACGGAGAAAGTGTTGAAGTTGAACTGAACTGGGAGGAAAATTAGAACGGATACTGCTTGATGTATAAAATGAAAAAGTCCGGTGTGAGCCGGACTTTTTTGTATTTAGTAAAGCAATTTTCCCAGGTTGTCGAACCGTTTCTGGTAATCATCCATCGAGCGCTGAATGACTTCAAAAGCCTCTGCCGCTCCATAGGTATGCGTAATTTCGGTGTCCTTATCTTTTCCCGGCATATCTTTATAGGTAAGGAAGTAGTGCTTCAAACGCTCAACCACAATCGATGGAAGGTCGGCCACATCTTTATAACCTTCATAAACCACATCGTTGTTGAGTACGGCAATAATTTTGTCATCCGCCTCGTTACCGTCAATCATGCGAAAACCGCCAATGGGCCGGGCATGCACCAGGATATCCCCGTGAGTGATGTCTTTCTCGGTGAGCACACAAATATCGATCGGGTCGCCATCGCCGCGAATTCCTTCTTTTCCGGTCTTTTCCATGCAATATTCGCCCACGGAGTCGCCGCAAAACGTTTGCGGAATAAATCCATATAAGGCAGGCACCACGTTTGAATATTTTTGTGGCCGGTCGATGCGTAAATAGCCACTGTCCTTGTCAATTTCATATTTCACCGTGTCGGTCGGAACGACTTCGATAAAGGCAGTAACTTTTTCCGGGGCACCTTTCCCGATGGCAATACCGTGCCAGGGATGCGATTTGTAACGAAGTCCCATCAATCGCCCAATGGGGTCAGACAATCTGTCAACCATAATTTTAACTTTAAAGCTTTTACTAGAACCCCTGTTCAACAAAAAGGTTGGCGTGAGTCCCAAATTTCTGTGTAAAAATAGAAAAGCCTGTTGGTTTTTGGAAATAACAAACAGGCTTCCTGGTTTCTTTTAAACATTGAATGGCTGTGATGCCGCTTTTCGGCCAATCCGGTCAACAGCCACTACCTGGTATTCGTCGCCCGGTTGGGAGGTGGCATCCCGGTACAAATGCTTGTCTTTTGTGAGGATAGGCACATGTTTTTTCTCGTCCACTTTTTTTCCGTTTTTCAGGATTTCGTAATGGCTGACCGGTTCGTCGCCGGCAAAGGCCATGCCCCATGCCAGTTCTGCTGCATTTCCATTTTGCTGAAACGAAACATCATTGGGAGCGCTCAATTCATTTTTTTCGATTTGAAAGTAGTTGGCCTGTCCGTCCTTGGCCTTCAACCCGAGTTCTTCAATCCTCCGGCGTTCGGCTTCTGTCAGCGATTCGGGTTCCACCTGAGCGGCATAAAAATTCTGCACTAGCTGACATTTCATCGGATCGTCGTCAATATGGCCGATGCCGATGATGGCGGTGTGTACCCCCGGCGTTGTCAGCGAATATTCGACCAACGGGCGGCTGGGAATGGCGGCTGTCCCAACCCGGCGCACCACGTCGCTTGGGTTGTTCGACCACTTGGCTTCCTTATCGTACATAGCGCCATCGGCAAACACCTTCATGGCAATGATGCCCATGTTTTTGGCCTTGGCCAGCGGAATAGCGTTGTACTGCATGTTGAACATGCGGCGGTCGTTGAGGTTGATGGCCACCAGCATGGCGTCCAGAATTCCGTACTGGTCGCGCTGGATCATTTCCATCATCACCGGGGCACTGTAATGACCCGAAAAACCGATGTGTTTCACCAGTTTTTCATGTTTCGGGTTGAGGCCGGTGTGGTTGGTGCCATCGCGGTAATCGCGCAGGGCTACAAAAGCGCCAAACCCGCCATTGGGGTCGAGCGGTGTTTCCAGTCCTTTGAAGAGTACGTCCACCTCTTCCATAAAATTCAGGTTGTGCGCCAAAATCATGTCCACATAGGCGCCATCCGGATAATTCCCTTTTCCGTCGCCAAATAGCTGCGAAAGCGAACGTTTCAGGTCGCCTATGGCGCCGAGGCCATGATCGCCGTTTGTCCAGTTACGGACCTTTTCACTATCTGGCGGGAAGTTGTTGTTCCCCCAGCGGATGTGCGTTTTCGTTGTCAGGAAGATGGATTTCCGCAAAGCCTCTTCATAACCGGGTTCGCCGGGCACCAGGTTTAGTGTGCGGAAGGCTTTTCCAAAGTTCATCTGACTGGGCCCGTACAGGTTCGACGTGTCGAAGTAGTTGATGCCCATTTGAAAGGCTTTCAGGATGATGGGAACAGGGTCAACGTCTTCGGGGGTCCATTGCAGCGAAGCTTGTCCGCCCAACCCGAGGGTGGTCACTTCAAAATCAATTTTTCCAAATTTCCGCTTCATGGGGGCGGGAAGCTTGTCGATAGCAAAATTATCGAGAGGAAGGAGGGTCGCACCGGCAGTTGTGGCAGCAGAAATCTTAATAAAGTTCCTGCGGTTCAGTTGGAAGGGTTTGTCTTTTTCCATCGCTTGCTGATTTGTCGGATAAAGTTACAACGAAATAATGTGAAATGGTTGACGATATGTTCATCGAAAAGAAAGACCATGTAAAATTTTGTTTCCCTTAATTCTGATTCTTCAAAACCACTTCCATTTTTTTACTGAAGGAATTGCCGGCATCATCAATCAACGTGATCAGGTGTTTGCCGGGCTGCGGGTTCACCGGCATTTGATGATTTCCGGCAGTTTGCCCCAGATAGGCTTCATCCAGATGCCAGAAAATGGTTGCGGCGGGTGACGAGTGTGCCGCTTCAAGAATAACCTGGCCGGGGGTCCCATCCAGCTGGACCGGAACGAAAACCTGGTTGTTTTCGCGCGGATAGATCATCTCCATTACGGCCTGCGTGGTTTCCTGGCAGCCTGCACGAAATGGGGGCAAGGTTTTGTAGAACGGATTCCGGCGTTTGTAATACCATTCCATCACCGGGGGCAATACAAACCAGGATTGATGAATCATTTCGGTTACCGACAGACAGTTGGTGGTGACCTGCCACTGCCCGGACGGATCGAGATGGACCAGCCGGTGATATGGGCAAGGCGGTGTGTTGAGCCCCTTTCGCATCACCCAGGTGGTGTCGGCGTTTACACAGTGCGGCCCGATCCGATGACCACTTTCCCGGCAAACCGGGATTTGCACCATTTCATCCACCGGCTGGGTAAACCAGTTACCAACCGGCAATAAGCTGAACACGTCAAACATCAGGGGAGCTGCGGCAGCCGTCCCGGTTAGTCCCGGCCGGCCTTCGCCATCGGCATTGCCGCACCAAACCGCAACTACAAAGTTCCGGTCGATGCCTACGGCCCAGCCGTCGCGAAAGCCAAAGCTGGTACCCGTTTTCCAGGCCACCTGCCTCGACGACGAAAACGACTCCCAACCCGATTCTTCATCCGGCCGGTTCACTTTCAGCAACGCTTCCAAGGTAAGCCATGCTGCTCCGGCGGAAACTGGTTTTATTTGGGTTTCTTCTTTTGGAAATATTTTGGGTTGATAAATGGGTTTCCGAAAGTCGTCTTGAAAAACTGCGCCGTCTTCCTGTTCGTAATGGATCAGCAAGCGTCCCAGGGAGGCATAGGCGCCTGCCAAATCCCATAAGTTGACTTCGGCCCCTCCCAAAATCAACGATAGTCCGTAATGACCGGCCGGTTTGTTCAGGTTCGAGAAATTGAGCTTCTTCAGAACCGCATGAAAACGGTCAACCCCGAAATCGCGCAACATGCGCACGGCGGGAATATTAAGCGACTTGGACAGGGCCTTGGACGCCGGAACAGCCCCTTCAAATTGCAGGTTGAAGTTTTGTGGGCTGAATCCGCCAATTTGGGTGGGAATATCGGGCACAAGCGTATGTGGCAGAATCAGCCCGTCGTCTTGCATAACAGCGTAAAGAAATGGTTTCAGGATGCTCCCCGAGCTGCGAGGGGCGGATATCACATCTACCTGTTCTCCATGCAGCCCGGTTCCCGGGTCGGGCGAGTTTCCCACATAGGCCAGTGCTTCACCTTTTTCTACATTCATCACGAGTACCGCCGCATTGTGAATTTCATTGGCCCGCAGGTTCACCAAGTGTTGCCGGACCAGATCATTCACACGCTGCTGTAATTGCCGGTCAGCAGTGGTGACAATCCGCTCGCCGGGGTGCTCTTGCAGCACCCGGCCCAGTAAATGCGGCGCTATTTGCGGAATGGCATACACTTGCTTTGGAAGCGGTTCCAATTTTGCTAGTTTACAAGTCGTTTCATCCAGTTTTCCTTGCTTTTCCAATCGGTCGAGCAGGCGGTTGCGCTTTTTTAGCAGCAGCTCGTTTTGCTTGCCTGGATAGATCAATGAGGGTGCGTTGGGCAGCACCGCCAGCGTGGCCGATTCGGCCCAGGAAAGATCTTCGGCGTTGCGCCCAAAATAACGCCAGGCTGCGGCATCCAGTCCGACAATGTTGCCGCCAAACGGAGCGTTCGAAACGTACAATTTCAACAGTTCTTCTTTGGAATAAGATAGTTCGGCGCGGACAGCCAGCGAAAGCTCAATCAGTTTTTGCCAAATGGTCCGGGGCTTTCCTTTGCGCGAAAGGCGGATTAGCTGCATGGTGATTGTGCTGCCGCCACTGACCACCCGTCCATTGCGAATGTTTTGTTGCAGCGCCCGGGCCAACGAAACCGGGTTAAATCCGGGATGGTAATAAAAATGGCGATCTTCAAAAGCCAGCACACAGGTTTTATACTTTTCGGGAACGGCCTCCACCTCCGGAAAACGCCATTGCCCGTCGGGAGCAATATGAGCGCACAGCAGTTCGCCGTTCCGGCTTTCAATCACGGATGATGTCGGATCGGAAAACAAAGGTGAGGGCAGGCTGAACCACCAAAAGAGAAATAAGATTAGAAAGATGGTAATTAAGAATTTCCCCCTTTTTGGAAAGTTCACGCAAAGGCGCAAAGGCGCTAAGATTTTTTCCTGCCGTCTTGGCGTCTTGGCGTGAAATAAAAAACTTATACTCATTTTTCTATAGGTTGTTCACTACCCGGTGTATCCCGCTTTTAATCAGAGTTTCATTGAAATTGATCAACAATCCAAGCTTTATGGAGGTCAATCGCAAGTATGTCAAAAGCTGTTTGTAATGCACTTGCGCAAGTGCTTCAACCGATTTTATTTCGATGATAACCTTGTTGTTCACAACCAAATCTGCCCGGAATCCATGATCCAGCTTTCTCTCTTTCCAAATTACCGGAACCGCTTTTTGCCGTTCAACCAGCAACCCTTGCTCAATCAACTCATAAACCAGAATCTCTTCATAGACTGATTCGAATAAACCGGGTCCCAATTGTTGGTGTATCGCAAAGGCAGCATCAACAATTATCCTTGAAATTTCATTTTCAGTCATAAGCAATTTATTTATATGTGTCACAATTCACGCAAAGGCGCGAAGACGCAGAGTCATTTTCTTTCGTTTCCTGGCATTTCTGCGACCTGGTGTTCAAAAACTTCTTCTGTGCGAAATACAATATGTTCACGCAAAGGCGCAAAGGCGCTAAGATTTTTTCCTGCCGTCTTGGCGTCTTGGCGTGCAATAAAAAACGTAGGCTCATTTATTTATATGTGTCATATTTCACCACTTCCACCCAATTGCCCGGTTTGCGCGAGTTGATGCGGTTATCGTACATGGCTTCGCACTGAACGGACGGCAGGTAAAATTTACCTTCGTAGGCCGCATTCAGCAAGATCCGGAACGTTTTTATCTCATGCGGGTTCAAGCTGAAATAAGTCAGCACCCGGTCGTCGCGGATGTCCTGATAGTCGAAGGCATCGCTTTTCAGCGGGCTGTCCACATCATTCAGCCGGGTGTTGATAATCTCCCAGCCCGACGGGAAAATAGCGGTCAGCGCCATTTCCGTGTAGATTCCGCGTTGTCCGGGATTTTGAACGCTGATTTCTGCCACGAAGTCGGTTCCCTGCGCCAACCTGGACGGGTCAATTTTTTGGCCTTGCATGTCGGTGTAACGCAGTTCCATAAACAGGTTGCTTTGGGTTGAAGTGGTATCGCCGGTAACCGGAATCCCCTCGCTCATTACGCGGGCATACATCACCTTGCCGGTTTGGTTTTCGACCTGCACCTGGGCGGTCTTATTATTTTTCAACGCCACCATGCCTTGCCAAACCGGTTTGTTTGCGGAAATTGTTTCAGCCGTTGATTTGTTGAAAGAAACTTTCGCGTTCAGTGGGGTTTGGTCCGGCTTGCCGTCACCGGCAAATTCTGCAATGGCCACCAGCGCGTAAGCCGTCGTTTGCGTACTCATCCACTCATCCGACGACAGTTGGGCCGAAAGCTCTGTCAGCAGCGGGAATGCCTCCGTTTGCCTTTTCAACAGGGCCAGCGTTTCCAGGATCATTGCCCGATCGCGTGTGTCAGAACCATAGGTGTTTGAAAGTTCGCAATATGGCTTGATGGTTTTACTAAGCTTGCTGATCATCTTTTCGGCCACCTCCGGCTGGCCAGCTACCGCATAGGCTGCTGCCAGTCGCCACTGCGACAATTGGTCCAGCTCTTTTTCTTCGCGCAGACGGTTCATGGCGCCAAAATCGGGCGATTGGGCCAGCGCCAGCGTATATAGCCGGTATGCCTGAATAAGCGGCGAGCGTTCGTATTCGTTCGTCATCTGCCAATTCCGGGCTGCGTTTTTCTGGTAGTTCAGCCATTTTTCTTTCAAACCATACGGAAGCGTATAACCTGCTTCTTCGGCCTTCAGCATAAAATGGCCGGCATAATTGGTCCCCCACAAGGACGAATGCTGCGAGCCGGGCCAGTAAGCAAAACTTCCGTCATTTAACAGAAAACGGTTGAACAGATTGAGAGCTGCCCGGATGTTGCTTTCGGTTTCTTGTTTTTGTCCGGCTGAAATTTCTGTGAGGCGGTTGAGCATTAGTTGCGGGAAAGCCCCGGAGGTGACCTGCTCGATGCAGCCATGTGGATAGTGGATCAGGTAATGGAGGCGGCGGCCCAGGTCGATCGGCGGGATGCCCGACAGTTCGAGCCGGGCGGTATTGGTGCCTTCCATGCCCGGGGCTAGCACCGCTGTTTCCCATTTTTGCCCGGGCTGAATGATGGTTTCCAGCATATTGACGACCCGTGGATTGGAAGGCCGGATTTCAATTTCAATGTCGTAACTGGCTTTGTGGCTGCCGCTTTCTGCTTTTACCGTCACTTTGCCAATGCCGGTTTTCTCTGCCACTTTCAGGTCGAACCCGGCCAGCTGGTCGCCGACTTCGGTAAACTGAACTTGCCGCGAACTTCCGCCGAGGGGTGTTAACAGTTCGTTGGTTTGAATGCTGATTTTCACATTTTTCACCTCGGGCTTCATGGCAAAAACATTTACCGGAAGTTTCACTTCTTCACCCGGGCCAAGCACGCGCGGCAAGGTGGCCAGCAGCATCAATGGCTTCAACACTTTTACCGATTTTTCCGCATTCCCATATGCGCCGTTGTTGCCTGAAACCACCATCACCCGCACCGCGCCCACGTAATTTGGCATTTGCAGGTTGTGTTTGCTGGTTTTCCCTTTCTCCAGGGTGAACGGGCCGATAAATGAAATAACCGGTTTGAAACGGTTTACTTTTTTGCGTTTTGCAGCGGCCAGGTTTTCGTCTCCACCAACGGCAAAAGCCCGTTCCAGTCGGGCGCCGTAAGCGCCAATCACATCGTCGTAGAAATCCCAGGTTTTCACGCCCAGCGCTTCGCGGGCATAAAATGCAGGCCAGGGGTCGGGTGTTTGGAAACGGGTCAGGTCCAGCAAGCCTTCATCGACCACTGCCAGCGTATAGGTCATTTTTCTGCCGTTCTTCTCCGATACTTTCACTTCATATTCTTTTTCAGGCGCCAGTTCATCGGGCATTGAAATGACCGGCGTCAGATGTGTGTTTGGATCTTCAATCAGCACGGGAATGACTCCGTACAACCGGATGGGCGCATCGTTTTCAGTTTGGGCATGCGGCTGGATCAGCGAGATGTGCACAAAAATATTCGGGGCCATTTCGGGTTTTGTGCCGAAACTGAAAACCGTGTTTTTCTCGGTTGTTTCCACCCAGAACAAATCCAGTACCTCCGAGCCGTTTTCGATGCTCACCAGCGCTTTCCCGTTTTTGCCCGACGGGATGGTGACCGTCACTTTTTCGCCGGTATGGTATTTTTCTTTATCCGTTTTGAAGGATAGCATGGTGGCTGCACCCTGCATCCCCTCCGCAGCCCAGTGGCCCCACTTCGAAAAATAGGCTGTGATCCCGGTGCTATGCCCGCTTTCCCGGTCTTTCACATGGATGAGGTAGCGTCCGTTGTCATTCCAGTCGGTATAGTTAAGTTGAAGCGGAATGCTGGCTTCACCGTTCACGGTATTCACCATTTTGCGCATGACTGGCTTTTTGTAAGAGTTGTTCACATAGCGGGCCAGGTTATCTTCGCCGGCATCCCACCACCAGTGCCAATCCACTTTGTAAACGGTCACTTCCAACTCTTTACGGTCAACCTTATGGCCTTTGTAGTCAACGGTGACAATATCGAGCGGATACGATGTATCGGTTTTGTACCAGTTTGAATCGGAGGCCGGTAGCTTAACACCCACAAAAGATGAGTAGGGTGCGTACGGAACAGTTTGCACATCGATGCTGAAACCGCCCGTTTCTTCATAAACCCGCGTACTAAAATGGGCATTCAACATACCAGGTGCCGAAGTTATTTGAGGTAGTTTGAGATTAACAGTGGCAATTCCCTGCTCATTCACTTTCCCGCTGAAAACCTCCTGCTCTTCTGCATAAAATTCTTTGGCCGGGTCGTCAAAAATGTAATTGAACAATCCGGCGAAGGTTGTTTTTGTTTTTGAAAAGCTGAGCGAAACCTGTGCTTTCAGGTTTTTGGCCGTGCCGCCGTGGAGCCAGGCAGTTTTCAGCGTTCCTTTGGCATACCCTTGGTAAATTGAAAGCGGGTCGGCTTCAAACTTCAAGTCGATTTTCAGGCGGTTGGGTTTTACGGTTTCCACCTTGATGCGTTTGGAGAAGGTCTGCCCGCCTACTTTAAGCCGGGCATTCCAATTCCCGGTTGGCGCTTCGGGATTGGTTTCGGACGTGAAGCAGTAAAAGCCATTCATCCCGGCGGTTTTTACCTGTCGGCTGACGGTTTGCCCTTTGGGATTGATCAGTTCAAAAATCACCGGGTGATTGTCGGGCAGGTTGTTTTGCTTGTCTTCCAACAGGAAGGTGAGGAAGATTTTGTCACCGGGACGCCACACGCCGCGTTCGCCGTAAATGTAACCTTTGATGCCCTTTTGAACCACTTCGCCCGACACATCAAAATTACTGAGCGACAGGGACGACCCGTCATCCAGGCGCAGGTAAGCCAGTTGTCCGTCTTTTTCGGCAACGAGCAGGAAAGGTTTGTGTTTCAGCTGCACTTTGGCCAGCCCATCCGCTCCGGTGACCACGGTTTCCATCAATTGTTTCTGGAAGCTGTAAATTTTCAGGTTGACACCAGCTTCGGGGGCAGTGGTTTTCAGGTTGGTGACAGCAAAATTTAGTTGTTGGTTACTGCCGCCTTTGGTAATGATGCCCAGGTTGGTTGCAAACAGGTTTCGGGCAACAAATCGTCCCGAATTGTAATAAGATGCTTCATCCGGGTTCTCGCGCTCCTCCCATTCGTAATCGTCCGGATAGTAGTAGTCTGAATACCAACCCGGATGGTTCCATTCATCCATTTCGTCTTCATACTTTTGTGCCGTTTCCAACAGATCGATTGGTGAAGTTTGGGGAGCCGGGGGCATTTTTTCCAAACCGTAAAGTGAATAATCTTTCCTGAAACGCAACTGAACCCGGTAAATGGCGCCTGGCTCTATTTTTACCAGTTTGGCAATATCTAACGTGTAGGTATTCCAGTTTTTAAGTTGAGAAAATGAGGCCACATTCAGGTCAACCTTCTTCTGAAAAACCAACCGCCCCACCTGTTTGATGTTTGAGTTATCCGGATAGTTGTTCTGCTGAAAGAACTGGTGAATGTTATTGGTGAATATTTTGATGATGCGCAGATCGACCGCATTCAGGTTTACCGCCTCAAAGGGGAGAATAAGTTCGTTTGACGAGGGAACAATGCTGCCTTTCCCAACCAGGCGGACAGCAGGCTTCAGGTCCTCGAAGCGCACTTGCAGCGTGGTTGGTTCTTTTAGTTTGAAATTGAGCGCATTTCGTATCCCGGACGAAATATAGACATCGTGCTCGCCGGCCAACCGGGAGGGCACGTATATTTTCAGTTCATTGTTTTCAACCAGGTAGCGCAATTGGTCGATTTTGTCGATCGAAACCAAGCCCTCCAAATTTTGATTGGCCAGCAACGGATCGGAAAAACGGATCAGTAAATATTGCTCGGGTTGCTGGAATACCCGGACATCAACTACCTTAAAAACATCCAGTGCCGGAAGTTCTATTTCTTCCGTGCCCTTTTTAGCATCGCCGATTGCCCCTCCATCCCATTTTACGCTCAATTTCTGCGATTCACCCGTTCTTACTAAACTATCTGCCCGGAAGATGTGGTTTTTGCCGTCCGTATCATGTGTCCATTTCAAGGGCAACGTTTGATTGTTTTTCAATACCCGGATCAACGCTTCTACCTGTTTTTCGTCAGCAAAATCGGCCGTGTAAACCTGGCCCGACAAAAACTGCAATTTCAGGTTTTCGTTGTCGTGAGCCCGGATGGCCAGGTTGTTCACGCTAAAGGATTGGCGAATGGTTTTCACCTGGAATTGCAGGGTATTGAACCGGGAAGGTACATCGAGGATTTTGCCCAAAGCTACCGTCACCGTGTAAGCTGCATCCGATTTCATCCGTTCGGAGGGCAAAAAGGCGAGGGTGCGGTTATCAATCCATTGTATTTTTCCTTTCACGGATGGCGACAGTGAGATCAATCCTGCCGGTGCATCCGTCCCCGGTTGCCCCGGGTTTTGAGGCTCCTGGCTGAATGTAATCAAAATGGGCGCTTTGCATGAAATTACCCCACTGGTATAACTGCTGACAAACTGGGTAAACCCGTTGTCAACTTCGATTGTTTGTTTGGGCTTTTTATCTCCGCAGGAAGGAAGAAAGTGAAGGGCTGTAATCAGAATAACAGCCAGACGAACTGCTAGTTTCATAATGAACCGGTTATAACGTGGATTGAACTTTTGTGCTGGCAGAATGCCAGGGTGCAATGTTTTATGGTAGTTGCAAATGATTGGATGATGCGTGCGTGAACTGTTCAGGTGCCCCAGCTTTCCCGGTCCAGGCTCCGGTACTGGATGGCCTCGGAAATATGATTGCTTTCAACCGGCTCCGATCCTTCGAGGTCGGCAATGGTGCGGGCAACACGCAAAATGCGGTCGTAAGCGCGTGCCGAGAGCCCCAGTTTTTCCATGGCATTTTTCAATAAGGTATTGCTGGCCGGATCCAGTTGTACAAATTCGCGTATTTGCCGGGACGACATTTGGGCATTGCAAAATACTCCTTCGGTTTTGTGGTACCGTTTCGACTGGATTTCACGGGCCTTGATGACCCGTTCGCGGATGGCATGGCTGTTTTCTGTTTCACTCAATTCCGATAATTTTTTGAAAGGCACCGGTACTACTTCCAGGTGAATGTCAATCCGGTCGAGCAGCGGGCCTGAGATCTTATTCAAGTATTTTGGGACCATGCCCGGGGCGCAAACACACTCCTTGGTTGGGTGGTTGTAATACCCGCAGGGGCACGGGTTCATGGAGGCCACCAACATCATGCTGGCCGGGTATTCCACCGAAAACTTGGCCCGCGAAATGGTGATCTTCCGGTCTTCCAGCGGTTGGCGCATCACTTCTAAAACCGTTCGTTTAAATTCGGGCAGTTCATCTAAAAAAAGTACGCCGTTGTGGGCCAGGGAAATCTCACCGGGTTGCGGATACGTTCCGCCACCAACCAGGGCTACGTCAGAAATTGTATGATGCGGCGCCCGGAAAGGCCGTTCGGTCATTAGCGAAGTGTCTTTGTCGATTTTGCCCACTACTGAATGAATTTTGGTGGTTTCCAATGCTTCGTGCAGGGTGAATGGCGGCAAGATAGTAGGAATTCGTTTTGCAAGCATGGTTTTGCCGGCCCCTGGCGGACCAATCATTATCAAATTGTGGCCGCCGGCCGCTGCAATTTCAAGCGCCCGCTTTACATTTTCCTGCCCCTTCACATCCGAAAAATCAACGTCGGTACTGTTTAGCTTTTTGTAAAATTCCTCGCGGGTATTCACCAGGGTTGGTTCCAGTTCTGTTTGGTCGTTAAAGAAACCGACCACTTCTTTGATATTTTCCACCCCGTAAACCTTCAGTTTGTCAACCACAGCGGCTTCGCGGGCATTTTGTTTGGGCAGGATAAATCCTTCAAAACCCTCTTCCCGTGCTTTAATCGCGATGGGCAGAGCGCCTCTTATGGGTTGCAGAGTGCCGTCGAGCGAGAGTTCGCCCATTAAGACATACTTCTCCAGTTTTTCAGCGGAAATCTGTTCCGAGGCGGCCAGCACGGCAACAGCCAACGGCAAATCGTAGGCAGAACCTTCCTTCCGCAGATCGGCGGGAGCCATGTTGATGATGATTTTTTGCCGCGGCCATTTAAAGCCGTTCAGCCGGAGCGCCGACTCAATGCGCTGCTGGCTTTCCTTCACCGCGCTGTCGGGGAGCCCGACTAAAAAGAACCGGATCCCTTGCGATACATCGGTTTCAATGGTGATGGTGGTGGCATCAATGCCATGCACGGCGGAGGCGAAAGTTTTGATCATCATGGGGCAAACGGTTTTATCTGACTTTAAACAAAACATAAATTTACACCGTCGATTGTTAACGTGCAAGCAATGGAGCCTGTTACTTTGTTTTTTCGCTATTTTTGAATAAAAGTAGGTCGTATGTTGGCAAAGCAAAAACTATATGAGGTTATTTTTGAGGCGGACTCAAGATGTGGAAAGATATTTGATATCAGTCTGTTGCTGATTATTTTGGCCAGTATTGTTCTCGTAATGCTGGAGAGCGTACCGGCAATCAGCAAAGAATACCGGCACGTATTAAATGTCTTGGAATGGGTGATCACCGGTGTTTTTAGCCTCGAATATATTTTGCGTGTGTCGATTGTGGGAAAACCGCAGAAATATATTTTCAGCTTTTACGGGATGATTGATTTGTTGGCCGTGTTGCCCACCTACCTGAGTTTGTTTGTTGTTGGCAGTCACAGTCTGATGGTCATCCGCGCCATCCGTTTGCTCCGGGTGTTCCGTATCCTCAAATTGAACCGCTACACCTTAGCCGGGCGAAACCTGGCCAGAGCTTTACGGAATAGCCGGGAAAAGATTTTCGTATTCTTGTTTTCCGTCATCAACATGGTGTTAATTGTAGGAACATTGATGTATCTGATTGAAGGTCCCGAAAATGGGTTTAAAAGTATTCCCACAGGCATTTACTGGGCCATTGTAACCATGACCACGGTTGGCTACGGCGATATTTCGCCGCAAACCGCTACCGGACAGTTTTTGGCCAGTATGGTGATGATTGTGGGCTATGCCATTATTGCCGTTCCAACGGGTATTGTCACCTCCGAAATGATAAGGACCTCCCGTAGCAATAATACGCAGGTTTGCCCCGAGTGCCTGTACGACCAGCACGATGACGACGCTGTGTATTGCAAGAAATGCGGGCATAAAATCAATTAAATTGAGGCTGGCCTGGTTCCTGGGTTGCAGGCCGGTTTTTACCGGAAGCTTATTTCGCTATGTGGCTCGATTTTTGTATTTTTGTGGGTCAATAAACAAATGTAGCCATGATCGGAAAGTTTTTCCACACGCCCAAGTCCCACCGTTTCAATATTCCTTACCGCTATTACGATCCGGAAAAGGAAGAGATGGAGAACCGGGAAGACCGCATTAAACGGGAATTGGGGATTCACGAAAAAAAGGAATGGAACCCCAATCGACGGCCCAATATTCGCGGCCAGTTCCGGCGGGCCATGGGGGGCTCGTCCAAAACAGCGGAAGAGGCCAGAAAACGTTCCAATACCCGTTTAATTTTCCTGATTATCATTTTGGGCTTGGCTGTTTACCTGATTTTAAAATTTTAACGCAATTCCGTGCCAGATATCATTCAACTGCTTCCTGATTCGGTAGCCAACCAGATTGCCGCGGGTGAAGTCATTCAACGGCCTGCCTCTGTGGTGAAGGAACTGGTTGAAAACGCCATTGATGCAGGAGCAACGCAAATCACAATCAATATAAAAGATGCCGGACGCACGCTGATCCAGGTCAGCGACAATGGCTGTGGCATGTCGGACACTGATGCCCGCATGGCCTTTGAACGTCATGCGACTTCGAAGATCCGATCGGCCAATGATTTGTTCGCGATCCGCACCATGGGCTTTCGAGGCGAGGCGCTGGCTTCCATTGCCGCTATTGCTGATGTGGAACTGCATACCCGGCAACACGATCAGGAGATCGGAACCTTCATCCACATCAATGGTTCGAAAGTGTTGGCCCAAGAAGCCGAATGCTGTAATGCGGGCACCAATTTTTTGGTGAAAAACCTGTTTTTCAACGTTCCGGCAAGGCGCAAATTTTTAAAGGCCAATTCAACCGAGCTGAAACAAATCATCAACGAGGTGCAGCGTATTGCATTGGCCAACGCAGAGATCGGCATGTCGCTGATTCACAACCAGCAATCTGTTTACGAATTAGGGAAGGGTGACAATATCCGCAAACGCATTGTCGCCATTTTCGGAAAAAATATCAGCCAAAGCCTTATTCCCGTAGATACGGAAACATCGCTGGTCAAGATAAAAGGCTACATCGGTCAACCCAAATATGCCCGGAAAACATTTGGTGAGCAATTCTTTTTTGTGAACAATCGCTTTATGAAACACCCGTTTTTTCACCGGGCCATCATGCAAGCCTACGAAAAGATTTTGCCGCCTGAAAGTTTTCCTGCGTATTTTCTGTATTTCGATGTTGATCCCGAATCCATCGACATCAACATTCACCCGACGAAAACCGAGATCAAGTTTGAGAATGAAATGGCCATCTGGCAAATCATTCAGGCCTCGGTGCGCGAAGCGCTGGGCAAGTTTAATGTCGTGCCGTCAATTGATTTTGATCAGGCAGGCAGCATTGATATTCCCATTGCTCCCAAGAGCCGTGAAGGAATTGCTCCGCCGAAAATACAGGTCGATCCTACCTACAACCCGTTTGAAGTTGAAAAACGAAGTTTGGTAAATTTCTCCGCAGGTAGTTCGTACGCTTCACCCAAACAGGAACAGGTGAAATACTGGGAAAAGCTTTACCGGGATTTTGAGGACGACAAGGAAGATGTTACACCGCTCGTCATCCCGGAAGAAAAGCAGGAAGAAACCATTGAGATTAAACATGAGGAAGCATTTTCGGGAAAGACCTGCTTTCAGTTTAAAAATAAATATATCCTGACCCCGGTAAAATCGGGCTTGATGGTGATTGACCAGAAAAGGGCCCACGAACGCATTCTTTTTGAGAATTTTATGGCCGTGTTGGACAGCCACGAAATTGCCAGCCAGCAGCAGCTTTTCCCCCATACCTTTGAGTTGAATGCAGCTGATGCCGAATTGCTGCGCTCGGTACTCGATGACCTGAAATCGCTGGGGTTTGATGTGCGCGAGTTTGGCGCCAACAGCTTCATCATTAACGGAACGCCCGGCATGCTCGACAGTTCGTCGCCCCTCGAAATTATTGAAAGCTTGCTGGAGGATATGAAAAGCACCGCCGTGGACTTAAAAGAAAAGGCCCGCGAAAAAGTGGCGGCGTCGTTAGCACGTGCTTCGGCAATTCCTTATGGCTATGCGATGAAACCGGAAGAAATAAACCAACTGATCGATCAATTGTTTGCTTGTTCAACACCCAACTTTTCGCCCGCCGGAAAGCACGTGTTGACCATCATGCCGGTGGAGCAATTTGAAAAGCTGCTGAAGTGACAATTTGACGGCATTTGTTTAATTTGCCGCGATAAGTTATTTTGGCGTAGCTCTTGTGGGCACAACTAAAAATTTCGACTATGTACAATAACAGACCCATGTTTGGGAATATCCCACCGGTTGTAAAAAACCTGATCATCATCAATGTGCTCATGCTGTTGGCTACTTACGTCATGAGTATGCGCGGTATCAACCTGACCTCCACCTTGGGGTTGCACTATATTGCTTCGCCGGCTTTTAAACCGTATCAGTTGGTTACGCACTTGTTTATGCACGGAGGATTTACCCACTTGTTGTTCAATATGTTTGCCCTTTGGATGTTCGGAAGGATTCTGGAGAGCGTTTGGGGCCCGAAGCGGTTTTTTATTTTCTACTTTGTTACCGGGCTTGGGGCCGCCGCGTTGCACATGTTTGTAAACTTTATTGAATATCAGTCGGTAATTTCGAAGATGAACCCGGAGCAGATTGATATGGTGATGCAACAGGGGCGCGATGTGTGGCTGCAAGGGAAAAACTTTACCGACCCCCTGGCAGGAAAGCTGAATATGCTGCTGAACGTTCCCACCGTGGGAGCTTCGGGCGCTGTATTTGGGGTGTTGCTTGGCTTTGGGATGCTTTTCCCCAACACGCAACTGATGCTGCTGTTCCCGCCCATCCCGATCAAGGCCAAGTATTTTGTCATCGGTTACGGTTTGCTGGAACTTTATCTCGGTTTGGCCCGCCCGGGAAGCAACGTTGCCCATTTCGCCCATTTGGGTGGCATGTTGTTTGGCTTCTTACTAATAAAATACTGGAACAAAAACAGCCGCAACTTCTACTAACCAATGAATATTGCTGACGAAATAAAGGAATCTTTCAAAAAGGGATCAGTGCTCACCCGGCTGATTTACGTCAACATCGGCGTTTTCCTGTTTATACGTATTCTGAATGTTTTCTTCTTTTTGCTGAATGAAGACTTCTCACTGCTGAACTGGCTGGCTCTGCCTGCCGACATGCATCAACTGCAATCCCGTCCGTGGACTCTTGTTACGTACATGTTTCTGCATTTCAGCTTTTTGCATATTCTGTTCAACGTCTTGTGGTTGTACTGGATGGGAAAAATTTTCCTGTTCTATTTCGACGAGAAGAAATTACTGAGTATTTACCTGCTTGGCGGACTCGCCGGTGGCCTGTTCTTCTTGATTGGTTATAACCTGTTTCCGGCATTTACCGAAGTGGTTGTGTTCTCACAATTGCTGGGCGCCTCGGCTTCAGTGCTGGCGATTATTGCTGCGGTGGCCACCTATGCGCCTAACCATACCATCAACCTGCTGTTTATCGGGTCGGTAAAGATGAAGCATGTGGCCTTGGTTTCGCTGCTGATGTATGTGATCGGGATTGCTTCGTCAAACGCGGGCGGAAACCTGGCGCATTTGGGCGGGGCCTTCCTTGGTTTTGTGTTCGTGTTGGCTTACCGAAACGGAACGGACCTGACCAAATGGCTTACCAGCCTGACAGATTCGTTGGTGAAATTGTTCAAGCCCAAACAACGGATTCAGGTGAGCTACCGGGGCAAACATGATGACCTGGAGTTTAACCGGAAGAGAAACCTGAAACAGGAAGAAATCAACCGTGTGCTCGATAAAATTAGTAAATCGGGTTACGACTCGTTGACCAAAGAAGAAAAAGAGCTGCTTTTTAAGATGGGCAAATAACTAGAAATCGAGGTGTTCCTCCAACTCTTGCATTTCCATTTCTTTACGTAGGGTGGTGGCTTTTCGGCGGGCCGCGCTCAGGCTGGCGTTGAGTTCGAAGCCGATCAGCAAAATCAGCGACATGATATAGAACAGCAACAGTACCACCAAGAGGGTTCCGATGGAGCCGTAAAGCTTGTTATACTGGCTGAAGTTGGTGATGTAGTACCCAAATCCAATCAATACAATAAGACTGAGAATGGTGGCCAGGGTCCCGCCCGCCGAGATAAACCGCCAGCGCGTTTTTTTGGTCGGCGCGAAAAAATAGAGTGACGAATAGGCAAAAAAGAACAGCGCCACCACGACAATCCATTTACCTGTTGATAGCAGGTAGTAGGTGAAATGACTGCCGAGAAGGCCGTGCTGGTCCAGGTAGTTAATAGCCAGTTGGCCAACTGTAATAACCGAGATGGCAATGGTGAGCAATACCGAAAGGATGGCCAGCAGCAGCAGGGCAACAAGGCGTTGTCCGTACCAGGTGCGGCTTTCGAAGCTATGCAGCGAGGCGTCAAAAGCGCTCATCATGGAGGCCAGACCGTTGGTGGAGAAAACCAGCGCCATAAAAAAACCCAGTGATAACAAGCCACCGCGTTGGCGGGTGAGGATGTCCTGAATGGTTTCTTCAACTACCAAAAAAGTATGGGGCGGCAGAAAATCGCGAATCAGCAGAAACAGCTCATCCTGAAAATCTTCGATAGGAATGTACGGAATAAGCGTAAACAGAAAGATAATAGCCGGGAAGAGCGCCAAAAAAAAGCTGAATGCAATGGCCGATGCACGCGTAGTGATGGCCCCGTTGACGATGCTCCGGTAGAAAAAAAGAAGGACATCATACAACGGAATTTTATCAAATCCGGGAAAACTTACTTTCCGCGCCCGGATCATCAATCGCTGAGAAAATCGTTTTGCCCGGTGATAACGATTGGCCATTGGCACTATTGTTTTTCAATTCTCAATTGGTGGATGTACGCTTTCCCTCCATCATTCTTCAGTAAAAAATACACCCGGAAGGTGCCTTGGTTGGTGGTTAAATTGCCGATGGCGTACTTGGCGCCCTCTTTTCCTCCCTGGTGAATGATGCTGAACCCTTGTGCTTTATGCTGACTGAAAAAATTGGTCACAATTTGCTGTGCCTGCGCTTTACTATACACATCATCCTGATCAAGCACCACCATTTCAATGTTCTGGTTGAAATAAGACGACAGGGTGCTGGCGTTGCCGGTTTTCAGGCTCAACACCACCTCATCGGGTATTTGAGCAAAAAGTTGCAGTCCTGCAAAAACAAATGCGAGTGTAAAAATCAGGGTCCTGTAAATTATCCTTTTCATTTTTACTATTTTAGGGACACAATGGCAACCTGCATAAATTGTACCAATTATCGGAAGGATACTGGTTCTGGTTGCATAACTTTGTAAAGGTAACAAAAATCGACTTAGAAACTCCCTATGAAAGTTAGGCTAATTGTGATCGGGAAGACAGACAAAGACTATTTGCAGGAAGGAATTGACATCTTCCACAAACGTATTCCGCATTATCTACCTTTCGAATACCTGGCGCTGCCCGATATCCGGAATACCCGTAAGTTATCTGAAGATCAGCAAAAAGAAAAAGAGGGTGAACTGTTGCTGGCCCAGTTGAAACCCGGCGATGAGCTGATTTTGCTGGATGAACACGGCAAGCAGTTCCGATCCACCGAATTTGCACGGTTTTTGGAGAAGAAGATGCTCGGTGGATCAAAAACCCTGGTATTTGCCATTGGGGGACCATACGGTTTTTCGGAAAAGGTTTATGAAGCAGCCACCGGGAAGATTAGTTTGTCGAAGATGACCTTCTCGCATCAGATGGTGCGGTTGATCTTTAGCGAACAACTTTACCGGGCCTTGTCGATCCTGAAAGGTGAGCCGTACCACCACGAATAATAACCGGGCCAACTCATGGAAAAACTGAAAAAATACCTGCTCCTTTTGCTTGCCGCCTCATTTTTTGTGTTGGGTTTTATCGTCGAAAACCGCTTGCTCCATCCGGAACAGGAAACCAAGGTGGCGGGAAATTTCGAGCAACGGCTGCACCAGAAACAAATTTCGCTGGACGAGAAACTGGATGAAATTACCGCAACGATTGAGCGGGATGATTTTGACGGTAATTTTCAGACTGCCTTTAACGACTTGTTGCCATTGTTTGGCGAGCAAGGAATGGGATTTTTAATTACCGATGAGAGTCAATTGTTGTTCTGGTCGAACAACCGATTTTCTTTTGCCGGGCGCTTTATCGGCCAGTTGAGAGATGCAAGCGTCCAGTTTTTGCCGAATGGCATTTATTACAGTGCGGTGCGAAAGGCCGGAGGTTATTCGATTATTGGGCTGATTCATTTAAAAGACAGCTATGCTATCGAAAACAAGTTTATCGAAAATAAGTTTGCCGAAGCGTTTTCAACACCTGCAAACTACGCGATCAGACTAACGAACACCTCGTATGCACTTCCTGTGCATGATCGGGACGGAAAGTTCCTGCTTTCGCTGGTACCTTCGGGTAAAATCCACTGTCCGCTCGGGCGGCTTTATTTGCCTTCTGTTTTGTTCGGGCTTGGGCTGCTGGCCTTGTTTCTTTTTGCCCGGGTGATGTTCAAGCAATACCGGCACGAACATTTTATATTACGGGTGGCGGTGTTGGGATTATCGCTTTTTGGGTTTTACTGGCTTCATATTCTGTTCCGGTTCCCGAATGTTTGTTATGCTTTCGACGTATTTTCACCTGCCTTGTACGCCTATTCTTTTTGGTTGCCCTCGCTGGGCGATTTATTGTTGTTCACCATCCTGATCTTTTTTTGGAGCCTCAATTTTGCCAAGGATTTTGTCTTCTCGAAAAAGAAACAAATTTACGAGCTGGTGGTGGCTTATGGATTTATTGCCTTGTTTTATTTGTTGGTCAACTTCCTGGTACAGAATCTGATCCGGAACAGCAGCTTTTCGTTTCAGCTTAACCGGATCGACAACATCAATCAATACAGCCTGGTGGGCTACTTAATTATTGCCTTGCTGTTTTTTTCAGCTTTCATTATCAACCTGAAGGTGGTCGAAGCAAGCGAAGTTCATCTGCCCCGCCGACGGTTTCTGCTGGCGCATGCCTTTCTGCTTATAGGTTCGGTTATCCTGGCCATTTGGGTTCGGAATGTCAATCTGTATGCGCTGTGCCTGTTTCTGATCACCAATTTTTCGGTTTTAGTCCTGCAAAAAACCCAGCTAAAGCGCTTTTCGCTTTCCTTCCTGATTTACTTCGTATCGTTGTTTACTTTTTTTACGCTGATTATCATCCAAAATCATAACAATAACCGGCGGCAACAAATTCAACAGTTGATGGCGATTAATTTGTATTCGGAACACGACCCGGCTGCCGAAGTTTTTTTAACCGAGATGCAGCAGGAAATGAGTACGGATTCGGTGATTCCCTACCTGTTGTCATCGTCTTACTCGCACCTCGAGGAATATGTTGTCCACCAATATTTCAGTGGTTATTTCCGGAAATATGACAGTCAGATTACCGTTTGCGACGGATCGGATAGTTTGCTGGTGCAGCCAGACAACCGGCTGGTGCCTTGCTTCCCGTTTTTTGATGAAATGATTGCCGACTATGGCACGCAAATTCCGGGTACCAATTTTTATTACCTGGATAACATGAACGGACGAATTTCGTACTTTGGAAAATTATTTTACCCGCTTTCGTCCGACTCGCTGGGTATCTCGGTTTTTATTGAACTGAAGTCGAAATTATTGCCCGAGGGCGCCGGGTTTCCCGAACTATTGCTCGACAGGTCGTTGCAAAAGCCCGAACGTTACCGGCAGTTTTCCTATGCCAAATATTTCAATAACGACCTGGTGTACCTAAGTGGTGACTATCAGTACAATTACTACATCAATACCTATGACCTTGGGAACAGCAAGGAAGAGTTCGTTTTAAAAAAGTGGGATGGTTATGACCATCTGATTTACCGGTTGGATAATAATAACTACATCCTGGTCAGCACCAGCTCGTTCGAGTTTATCGATTACCTGATTTCGTTTCCGTATTTATTTGTCTTCTACTTCGTTTTTATTTTAGTGGTCGTATTTGCCGGTAACGCCAATTACCGCAGGCAGGCCTTAATTTACGACCTGAAGTTTCGGATCCAGGCTTCCATTATTGCGGTGGTGTTGCTTTCGTTGCTGGTGGTGGCAGGTGGTACCATTTATTACAATATTCGTGAGTACGAAAATAAGCACCAGGACGACCTGAATGAAAAGATGAAGTCGATTGCCGAAGAAATAAACCTTCGGTTGAGTGAGGTGGATGAGTTTAACGTGGAAGTGGAAGGCTGGCTGTGGCGCGAGCTGAATGACCTTTCTAATATTTTCCGGACCGATATCAATATTTATGGCATCGACGGGGAAATGATCGCTTCCTCGCGACCCGAAATTATTAACCGGGGGATTATTTCGACCCGCATGGATGCGCAGGCTTTTTACGAGCTAACGGAGAATTATCAGATTAGCTACATGCAGCCGGAAAGGATTGGCAATCTTTCTTTTTTGTCGATTTACGAACCCATCATCAATAATAAAGGCGAGTACCTTGGGTTTATCAACCTGCCGTATTTTACCCGTGGCGATAAGCTGAAACAAGAGGTTTCCACCTTTATCGTAGCCTTTATCAACCTGTATGTTTTGCTCTTTTTTGCCAGTGTGCTTGTGGCGGTTTTGTTGGCTAACCAAATTACCCGTCCGCTTAGTTTGATCCGCGAAAAACTGAAAGGCATTCAGCTGGATAAGAAAAATGAACAAATTACCTACCAGCGCGACGATGAAATTGGGGCCCTGGTGCAGGAATATAACCGGAAAGTGGAAGAACTGGCCGACAGCGCCGAACTGCTGGCCCGTACCGAACGGGAGCTGGCCTGGCGTGAGATGGCCAAGCAGATCGCTCACGAAATCAAGAATCCGCTTACCCCCATGAAGTTGAATATTCAATACTTACAGCGGGCAAAGGCCGAAAATAGCGCTCATTACGGCGAATATTTTGACCGGGTGACGCGAACTTTGATCGAACAAATTGACACCCTCTCGGATATTGCCACCGAGTTTTCCAACTTTGCCAAAATACCCAAGGCCAGAAATGAGGTCTTTAACCTGTCCGAACGCCTCCGGCATGTGGCCGAGTTGTTCGAATCGAGCCATCAAATAAAGTTCCTGTTGGAACTAAACGGGCTTGATTATGTGCTGGTGTTTGCCGACAAGGAACAGGTTTCGAGAGCTGTGGTAAACCTGGTTAAGAATGCGATCCAGTCCATTCCTCCAAAACGAAAAGGACAAGTTACGGTTAGTCTTCAAAAGGACGATGAGGTTGCCATCATCTCGGTGGAGGACAATGGGGTTGGTATTCCGGAGGCCATCCGGCAGCAGATGTTCCAACCCAATTTTACCACCAAAACCAGCGGTATGGGATTGGGGCTGGCCATCGTTAAAAAGATTACGGAAACGTTTCGCGGCCGAATCTGGTTCGAAACTGAGATTGAACACGGAACAACTTTCTTTATGGAGATTCCGCTATACAAATAGTGTTTGCTGAAACGTATTATTTCACCACTGACAAACATAAAATCGCTGTTTAAACACAAAAACGTATAATTTTGTTATTCTACTAAATCGATAGAGATATGAATAATCCAGTCAGCGCTTTTCGCATCGAAAAAATTCAGGTTGTCGAAACACTTATCGTGCTTGGCGCAACCATGTTGATTCCGTTTTTGGTCCACCTGTTGCCGGATATTGGCGGCAACCTGGCCGGTAAAGTGTTCTTGCCCATCTTCATAGCCCCATTGGTGGCAGTGTTCTTTTTTCGCAAACACGTTGCCCTGATTGCCGGATTGGCAGCCCCATTACTCAACTACCTGATTTTGGGTCGGCCAGTCCCCGAAATGGTACTCATAATGAGTGTGGAGGTTGTTCTTTTTGTGTTGGTGGTCAGCTGGTTGAAGGATGTCCGGCATGTAAACTATCTGGCAGCCCCGCTGGCTTTTATTGGCGCTTCATTGGTGGCAGCCTTGCTCATGAGCGTTTTGGGTGTGATTGCTTCCCCGTTTGCGTTCTGGATGGGCGCCATCGTGGTTGGTATCCCCGGAATCCTGGTTCTGGCCATGTTTAACTTCGTATTGTTGAAGATCGGAAAATAGATGGTCCCGCTTTCTTTTCAGGAAATCAGCGAAAGACTGCGACAGCAGCATTTGCCGGAGGTGGACCTGGTGATTGGCATCGGGACCGGAGGGGTGGTGGCTGCCAGTTTGGTGGCTTTTCACCTGAATTGTGACCTGCAAATCATCACCCTGAACTACCGCGACGAAACAAATACGCCACAGCGCGAAGAACCGTTGGTCATTCGGGGATTAGCGCCGGGCCAAGATCTGAAAGGCAAAAAAATACTGTTGGTGGATGATGTTTCCGTATCCGGGAAAACCATGCAGCAAGCTATCTCGGCCTTGGGATTGCCGAATATTCAAACTTTTGCACTAAAAGGAAAAGCCGATTACGTTCTTTTTCCCGAGGTGAAAGAATGTGTGAAGTGGCCTTGGAAATAGCTGAAATTTAAGATTGGCCGATATAAACAGAAAAAGCTGTTCTTTTGCGGAACAGCTTTTTTTCGTAGGTTGAGGTCGGTGGCGGATTCGAACCGCCGTACACGGTTTTGCAGACCGTTGCCTAGCCACTCGGCCAACCGACCTTGTTTTTCGGGATTGCAAATTTAGATAAATTTTCCAGCTTTGCAACAACCAGCGCAACGATTTTACTACCGTGTTAAACTTACGCTCACCTTTCCGATTTGTCCGCCCATCGGTGGGTTCATCTTCGATAGCTTGATGGTTGCTTGCTCCAACGTTGGAAAACTGGCATAGAGCGCATCCAGGATCCGGGTGCAGACATGTTCCAATAAATCGGAAGGGCTGGCCATCTCCTGCTTAATCAGGTCATAAACAGATTGGTAATTTAAAGCATCTTCCAGCCGGTCTGTCCGTCCCGCTTTTTCACAGTCGGTTACCAGTTGTACCGAAACGATAAATCGCGTGCCAACTTGCTTTTCCACCGGGTAGTGCCCGTGATAGGCATAAAATTCCATTCCTTCAATTTCAATCAGTCCGGACATCTTTCTTTTTTTTGAGGTTTCAATCACTGAGGGTTATTGCCCGGTAAAATTAATTTTTCTTTTTCAGGTGGTCATTTTGTTGGGGATGAAATCCTTTTATGCTGAATCATTTTATACTTTTGTGCTGATCCAAAAGAACCTCTGCCCGAAACTATTCAAGGAGGGCCGGCAATCCGGCACGTGGACAAACATCATCATAAGCTCTTGATTTTTGCAACTATCGGAGATGTTGAGATGTGTTTTTTATTGTTACTGAAAATTTAACAACTGAGTTATATGAGCGAAAGTAGTCCTGAAAAAGAAATGGTGGTCAAGAAAAACTTCATTCATCAAATTGTTGAAGAGGAAATAAAAGCCGGAAAGAACGGGGCCCGGGTGCATACCCGTTTCCCGCCCGAGCCCAACGGATATTTGCATATCGGACATGCCAAGTCGATTTGCCTGAATTTTGGGACCGCTCAGAAATACAATGGGTTGACCAACCTGCGTTTTGACGACACCAACCCCACCAAAGAAGAAACCGAGTATGTGGATTCGATCAAGGAAGATGTGCGCTGGCTAGGATTTGACTGGGGAGACCGCGAATATTATGCGTCCGACTATTTCGGGAAACTGTTTGACTTTGCCGTGAAACTGATCCGCGATGGCAAAGCTTATGTGGACGATCAGGACGCTGAAACCATCAGTAGCCAGAAGGGTACGCCAACCCGGCCGGGGATGGAAAGCCCGTTCCGGGGCCGTTCGGTTGAGGAGAACCTCGACCTTTTTATGCGGATGAAAGCCGGTGAATTTAATGAAGGCGACCGCGTCCTTCGTGCCAAAATTGATATGGCATCGCCCAACATGCACATGCGCGACCCGATCATTTACCGGATCATGAAAACCCCGCACCACCGCACCGGCGACGAATGGTGCATTTACCCCATGTACGACTTTGCCCATGGGCAGTGCGATTTTTGGGAGGGCATTACCCATTCCATCTGTACCCTGGAATTTGAAGTGCACCGCCCGCTGTACGACTGGTTTATCGACCAGCTGATGGACAGCGACTACCGTCCGCGGCAAATTGAGTTTGCCCGTTTGAACCTGACATACACGGTGATGAGCAAGCGCAAGCTGCTGGAACTGGTGAAAGATAAGCATGTTAAAGGGTGGGACGATCCGCGTATGCCGACCATTTCGGGACTGCGCCGCCGTGGTTATACTCCGGCATCAATCCGTAATTTCTCCGACCGCATTGGCGTTACGAAAGTGGACGGCGTGATTGATGTCGCCTTATTGGAACATAGCGTGCGCGAAGACCTGAACAAACATGCTCAACGTGTGATGGGCGTGCTCGATCCGTTGAAGGTGGTTATTACCAACTATCCCGAAGGTCAGGTTGAAGAGATGGAAGCTATTAACAACCCTGAGAACCACGAAGCCGGTACGCGCCAGGTGCCCTTTACCCGCGAGCTTTATATTGAACGCGATGATTTTATGGAAAACCCGCCGAAGAAATTTTTCAGGCTGTCGCCGGGGACCGAAGTGCGCCTGCGTTACGCCTATTTTATTACTTGCAACGAAGTGGTGAAAGATGAAACCGGTAAGGTTATCGAGTTACGCTGCACGTACGATCCGGCTTCGCGCGGCGGAAATTCACCCGACGGTCGAAAAGTAAAAGCAACCTTGCATTGGGTGTCGGCTACTGAGAATGTGAAGGCAGAAGTGCGCCTGTACGACCGTTTGTTTACGGATGAAGAACCGGATGGGCACAAAGATATCGATTTCAAAGAATTCATGAACTCGGATTCGCTTCAGGTTCTTCCCGATTGTTATATCGAGCCGTTTGTGAAGGGGGCCAAGCCATTGGACTCGTTTCAGTTCGAGCGTTTGGGCTATTTTAATGTTGACCTGGACAGCTGCGGAGAAAAATTGGTTTTCAACCGGACCGCACAGCTACGCGACACCTGGGCCAAGCACAAACATAAATAGTACAGCAAGTTTTGCGAGAAACAACACACTGTTCGTAAGAACGTGATACTAATCCTGTTTTGAAAGAGGTTATTCAAAAATCGTTTTTGGATAACCTCTTTTCCTATTTTTCAAAAATCGAATCGAACTTTCAGGCCGGATCTACCGGCCCGTAAAATCAGATAATTACCGGTTTTTCGATTTGGCAGGCCCTTGCCTGATTCGTATGAATGTTGGTCTTACCGATGAATCACTTCCGTTAACCGATCTGTTTTCGGCTGTTTTTGGCGGAAGTGTTAGCTTTACTTCGAATTCATTAGAACGTAAAATCATGGAAAGACAGCAAAATAGCAGGCAATATGGTTCGCAATCCAATCCGGAAAAGCGGCGGGGCGGTTCGTTTTTAGGCACCATCCTGATCATTGTTGGGTTGCTTTGGATCTTGAAAGAATTTGGTTGGCAGCTTGGGTTTCCGGCTGTGGAGTCTATTCGTCATGCAATTGCCGGTATATTTACAATTTTCCGTGTCCATGCCTGGACATTTGGCCTGCCGGTTCTTTTGCTGATTGCCGGTGTACTGCTGGTCATCGGTCATCGTGGAATTGGCATTTTATTGTTGGTGTTTGCCGTGTTGCTCTTTATGCCACATCTGATAATACCCGGTATTTTGGCTATCATATTCTTCCCCGTGTTGCTGATTATTGTCGGGATAATTCTTTTGACAAAGCTTTTATAAGCGGCTTGCGAAAAGATGGTGTGCTTTTGTGGATTATTTTTAAATTCGGGAACGGAACGGCAGCGAGTACCTGTTGCCAACGAAAGATACTAGATTATGGAACAAAGAGGAAATAAACGTTTTTACCTGGGGGTTGTGCTGATTGTGATCGGGGGCATTTTGATTTTGCAGCGGCTGAATATTATTCCCTGGGGAATTGCTGATTTACTGATTTCGTGGCAAATGCTGTTAATCGCAATTGGAATATTTTCCTTGCTTGCCGGAAACCGTGTGGGTGGGGTAGTACTAATTGCAATTGGCGGTTTTTTCATTCTGCCCGAACTGGTGGTTGTTCCGCGCGAGGTGCGGCGCATCTACTGGCCGCTGGTGTTGGTTGCCGTTGGCGTGGCGTTGTTGTACAGGCAGAAAGGCTGTACCCGGCAAATTGAGCAAGGGCCCGTTGACAAGTCGATTGACCAATTTGACGATTTTGTCATCTTTGGCGGTCGCGAGATATTTATCAACTCGCAAGAATTGAAAGGCGGACGGTCCACGTCAATCTTCGGGGGCATCGAGTATGACTTTCGCAAGGCCAAACTTGCCCCGCAAGGCGCTATTATCGACTGCATTTGCATTTTTGGAGGAACCGGGATGAAGGTGCCGCTCGACTGGAATGTGCGCAACGAGGTGACCACCATTTTCGGCGCTTTTACCGACAAGCGCGGCGATACATTCCAAACCGGCAATTACGATCCGTCAAAAACAATCGTCATTAAGGGAATTACGGCGTTTGGCGGTGTGGAAATAAAACATGTGTAAAAGGACTTCAGCATTTAATAATAACCGATAATTCCTGGACGAGTGAAGCACCCGTTTTTTAATAACCGGATATTGATTCTTTATTACGGGCTGTTTTGGCTGGTAATGGGGCTGGGAAACAGTTTGTTGCAAGCCTTTTGGAACAATATGAACCTGGAAGCCTCCTTGCTGGAATCGGTGCACCTTTTCCTGTTGTATCCTATTCTGGGCGCCAGTATTTGGTACCTGATCCGCTACAACGGATTGAATGAAAATGATTGGCTGTGGAATGTGATGTTCCACTTGGTTGCGGCATCAATTCTCAATGCCATCTGGCTTTACATGGGTTTCGTTGCGGTGGGAATGGTAAACGAAATTTATCTGGATAATTTCTATAGGGCGCTTCCATCCAATATCCTGGCTGGCTATTTAATGTATGCCGGCTATGTGGTCTTTTTCTATGCATTAGGATATTACGATTCGTTAAAAGAAAAAATTAAGCGCGAAGCCGAACTGAAATCGCTGGTCCGCGATGCCGAGCTGAACGCACTTAAATCTCAAATTAACCCGCACTTTTTATTCAATAGCCTGAACTCCATCTCTTCGTTAACCATCAGCAACCCTCAAAAAGCGCAGGAAATGGTGATTAACTTATCTGCCTTCATGCGTTACTCCTTGCAACATAACAGGGAGGAAACGGTGTCGTTGCTCGACGAGCTGGAAAATATCAAGCGGTACCTGGGAATTGAAAAGGTTCGGTTCGGGAAGAAGCTGCTCCCTGTTTTTGAGGTTGAAGAAGCCTGCCTGCAAGCCCGGATCCCGAATATGATCCTGCAGCCCTTGCTTGAAAATGCCATCAAATACGGCGTTTACGAAGCCACAAGCCCTGTGTCCATACGCGTTTCCTGTCGGCCCGAACAGGCTTATTTTCATCTGACCATCGAAAACGATTACGATCCGGAATCGGTAAAAAGCAAAGGTGAAGGGATCGGCCTGCGTAACATCAGGCAACGTCTGGAGTTGATCTACGGAAATCCCAACCTGATTCGGATTACCGATAACCGGACAAGCTATAAGGTAGAATTAATGCTCCCTAAAAAATAAAAACCATGAGCGAAAAGTTGAATGTTTTAATTGTTGAGGACGAAGAGCTGGCACGCGGCCTGCTGAAATCATACCTGAAAGATCATCCACAAATCAATTTGCTGGGCGAATGCGAGAACGGGTTCGAGGGTGTCCAAAAAATTAATGAACTCAAGCCCGACCTGGTTTTTCTCGATATTCAGATGCCGAAGATCACCGGGTTCGAAATGTTGCAATTGCTTGACCACAAGCCCGAAATTATCTTCACCACCGCATACGACCAGTTTGCACTGAAAGCGTTCGAGTTTAACGCGGTGGATTATTTGCTCAAACCGTTTTCCAAAGATCGGTTGCTGACAGCCATTGACAAGGTTGCCAGCCGCGTGGCCAGCCAGGAAAACAACGCCGAAAAACTGGAACGCCTCAGCGAATTTTCTACCGGACGGTATTTGGACCGCGTGGTGGTGAAGGACCGGCACAAAATCAGCATCATTCTGACGGGGCAAATTCGTTACATTGAGTCACTTGACGATTATGTGATGCTTTACACCGAAGATGGACGGCACATGAAGCAAAAGACCATGAAGTTCTTCGAAACCAACCTCGATCCGAATGACTTCATTCGCATTCACCGGTCCTACATCGTAAATGTAGCCCACATTGCCGAAATCCAGCAATACGAAAAAGAGTCCTACTTGGTCATCCTGAAAGACAAGACGAAACTGAAGGTGAGCAAATCGGGCTACAAAAACCTGAAGGACACGCTCAATTTTTAACCGGTCTAATGGATTGGAATGCGGTGATTTTCTTTTCGGTAAAGTGTTAACACGGGTGCCATGACACCGTACTTTTTTTACTTTTACAGGCAAAAGCTGTTAACATGAAGAACCTTTTTTTATTGGTCCTGTTTTTTTCCCCGGTGCTCTCGTATTCTCAAACCGAAGTTGGCGCCGAACCCGGCAAGCTTCTGTTGATTATTTTAATCATACTGGCTTTGCCCTTGGTATTTTTTCTGCTGAGCAAACTACGGAATAAAAAAGCGGCTACCACGAAAAATCGTTCCCTTTTTTCCTTCGGCAGGCTAAAGGTTGAGTTGCTGAAGGACCGGAAATACAGACCGCGAACGTTGACGTTGCGGGTAAAAAACAATAAGCGGAAAGACGTGGACGTGCAAGCACCGGTTCTGATGTTCCGTAAGCTATGGTCGGTCCGTAAGTTTAAGCTGAAAGGGATGGACCGGTACGTAATTTACCCGCTTTACCTGGAGGCCGGTAAAACCCATGAACTTCGCATCAACCTGGGTGTTTTCCATGAACACGATCGCAGTCTGGCTACCTATTATTGGGCAAAAGTAATTGTGCAGGATACCCGCGGACGAAAATATACGTCCAGGTTTATCACGCTTCGTAAAAGTTTATTTTCATAATGCGCAACTGGAAATTTAATCATATCGACTTTTCAACTTTTCCGTTTTATGGCGGCGATGATCTTGGCGTTTTCCTTACCGAAAAAGGAGCCAGTATCAAAATCTGGGCACCCACGGCCCAGGCGGTTCAGTTTTTGGTTTACAGGCAGAGCCATGGCGGAACCCCCATTCGGATTGATGAACTCGTCCCTGCGGAGCAGGGGTGCTGGAAACTTGAATTGGATGGCGATCTTGCAGGGCTGTACTATACCTTTCGGGTGAATGATGGTGATTGGCTGAACGAAACGCCGGGAGTTGATGCCCGTGCGGTGGGCGGTAACGGTAAGCGAGGCCTTTTTTTCCGACCCGAAGAAACAAATCCCGTAGGCTGGGAGAACGACAAACCTGTTGCCTTGGAAAATCCGGTGGATGCCATTCTTTACGAACTGCATGTCCGTGATTTTTCGATAGCTTCCAATTCGGGAATGACAAACAAGGGGAAATACCTGGCATTTACGGAGAAGAAAACGAGTAGCTCCGAAGGGGTAGCAACAGGTATCAGTCACCTGAAGGAGTTGGGAATCACCCACGTACACTTGCTCCCCGTGGCCGATTTCTATTCGGTGGATGAACTTCGTCCGGATGAGAAATACAACTGGGGTTATGATCCGTTGAATTACAACACGCCGGAGGGCAGTTATGCTTCCAATCCGGAAAACACTTCGCGTATTACCGAATTTAAACAGTTGGTGATGTCTCTTCACGAGGCCGGAATTGGCGTGGTGATGGACGTTGTGTACAATCATACCGGCTACACACGCCGCTCGTGGTTCAACCAAACGGTGCCGGGGTATTATTACCGTCAGAACCGGAGCGGTGGATTCTCGAATGCGAGTGGTTGCGGAAACGAAATTGCTTCCGAACGTGCGATGGTTAGGAAGTTCATAGTTGACTCTGTTCGTTATTGGGCAACCGAATTTCATATCGATGGGTTTCGTTTCGACCTGATGGGAATTCACGACACGCAGACGATGAATGAAATTCGCTCGGCTCTGAATGTGTTGCGGCCTGGTATCCTTTTGTACGGCGAAGGATGGACGGCTGATCAAAGCCCTTTGGCCGAGCAGTATCGGGCTGTGAAGGCGAATGTTTCCCAACTCGACGGGGTGGCCTGCTTTAACGACGACTTTCGGGATGCACTGAAAGGGAACAACTTTGACGGTAACGGAAAAGGTTTTGTGAATGGAAAAACACTGCACGAAGAGGCCATCAAATTTGGCATCGCTGCTGCTTGTTATCATCCGCAGATCGTTTACAGTTATGTTGAAAGCTCTTCGCATGCCTGGGCGCAGGAGCCATGGCAGTGTGTCAATTACGTATCGTGCCACGACAATTACACCTTGTTTGACAAGCTCGCCCATAGTTGCCCGGAAGCATCGCCTGAACGGATTAAACGAATGCACAAGCTGGCAGTGGCGCTGGTGCTCACCTCTCAAGGAATTCCTTTTTTACATGCAGGGGTTGAATTTTGCCGTACCAAGTTCGGAAATCACAATTCATACAAGTCACCGGATAAGATCAATCAATTAGACTGGTCGCGAAAGATGGAATATCAGGATGTTTTTACCTATGTTAAAAAACTGATTGAATTTCGGAAAAGTTTTCCCTGCTTCAGGCTAAGATCAGCTTCAGATGTTCACAGGCATCTCAAATTTTCACCCGTTTATCAAATAGGCATTGTTTCGTATAGTCTTGAAGGTGTGTTTAATGATTACGATTGGCAGAGGATGCAACTGATTTTTAATGCCAGGGAAACCGAAGTGGAAGTTGAACTGCCGCAGAATGGGCGCTGGACGGTACTCTGCGTTGAAGACCAGATTGACATGCAGGGCATCCGCCGGCTGGAAACTAATACAGTGATGGTTCCTCCGGTTTCCATGATGATCCTGGCGCACTAAAATACAGCCAGCAACAAATCGATATCTTTGGCTTGCAGATTGAGTTTTTCGCCCAGATCGTGGTTAGTCAAAATCCCGTTATAAATGTAAATGCCCCTGCGGAATCCTTTCGAATTTTTGATGTAGTTCTGAATGCCGCCAATTTCGCCGATGGAGATAATGACCGGTGTCAGTACATTGCTGAGCGCAATGGATGCTGTTCGCGCAACAAGCGACGACATGTTGGGTACACAATAGTGAACAATGCCGTGTTTCACGAAGGTTGGATTGTTCAGATCGGTACATTGACTGGTTTCGAAACAACCTCCCTGGCTGATGTTCAGGTCGATAATCACGGATCCCTTTTTCATCCGTTGTACCATTTCTTCCGAAACCCGGAATTTGGGGCTTGAGTTGAACGACATAGCCCCCATAACCACATCGGCCGATTTTAATGCTTTTT
This sequence comes from Mangrovibacterium sp., assembly GCA_050178015.1. Taxonomy (GTDB): domain Bacteria; phylum Bacteroidota; class Bacteroidia; order Bacteroidales; family Prolixibacteraceae; genus Gaoshiqia. Next base: position 144,767 of record JBFXGM010000002.1, on the reverse strand, counting down.
TTAAAACAGTTGGGTACAGCACCGACGTGAAAATGCGCTGTCCAAGCCGTTCTTCCAGCTGACGCAGTTCGAATATGTTGTTGTCAAAAACCTTCACGGTGGCCCCCAGTCCCAGTGCCGCACGGGCCGCGAATTCGGCAGCGGTGGTGGCCCCCAGGATTACCAGCTCGGTGGGTGAAATTCCGGTGACCCCGCCCAGCAGGACCCCTTTCCCGTTGCGGGAATTGCTCAGGTATTCGCTGGCAATGGTGATGGCTGTTGCACCTGAAATTTGGCTCATCAACCGCACAACCGGTAAGCAGTTTTCTTCATTTTCCATGTACTCGTAGGCAATCGAAGTTACCTTTTTCCGCATCATGTTGTGAATCGATTCGCTGCAATGGGTGTGTAGCTGCAAGTTCGAAATCAGGGTTTGGTTGCCCCGGAGCAGTTCAATTTCATCCTGGTCAAACGGGGAAACACGTAAAACAATGTCGCACTGAAAAACTTCGGCTTTTTTATCGACCACCACGGCGCCGGCTTTCCGGTATTCTTCGTCAGTGTAATTGGCAGCCTTTCCGGCATCGGTTTCTATGTAGATTTCGTGACCGTACGAAACGAGCAGTTCAACAGCCTCCGGGGTCAGCGGGATCCGGTATTCCACCTTTGAAAAATCGGACGGGATGCCGATGGTGATTTTCTTTCCTTTTCGGCGGATTTCCAGCATTTCTTCTTTGGGGACAAACAAGGTTGCCAGTTCCGGGGCATGTTCTTTTTCTGTCATTTACCGATGGATTGATCGTCCAAGTTACTCTTTCTGTGGCAATAATCAAAACGTCCTAAACCCGGAAAGCTTTTATCAGTCGGGCCGCGGGCGAGATTTCTTCAATATGCACTTCTACGAGGTGTTCGGGTAGCAGGGGCTCAATTTTTTCGGGCCATTCCATAAAACAATACTGGCCGCTGTAAATATAATCGTCAAACCCAATGTCGAGGGCTTCGCCTACATCTTTGATGCGGTAAAAGTCGAAGTGGTAAATTTTGTCAGCGCCTGCTGTGTCGTACTCGTTTATCAGGGCAAAAGACGGGCTGGTGATGTTGTCAACCGACCCCATGGCACGGCACAAAGCCTTGATGAAAGTCGTTTTTCCAGCGCCCATTTTGCCGTAAAAGGCAAAGATGCGGTCTTCTTTGAAAACTTCTAAAAGCTGCCTGGCTGCCTGCTTCAGCCCATCTACCGAATTGACTTGAATGGATAGCATGATTCCCCTGAATTTGCCTGCAAAATAAGAAACTTCCGTTAAAAAACTTTTGCCTGCCGTTCGTTAAATTTTTGTTTGGAAAAAATGTGTTACATTTGAAAAAAATACAACGAAACTTGCAATTATGAATCTGCCTGAAAACTTAAAGTACACAAAAGAACACGAATGGGTTCGTGTTGAAGGTGATGTCGCAGTGGTCGGCATTACCGATTTCGCTCAGGGCGAACTGGGTGATATTGTTTTTGTTGAAATTGAAACAGTAGGGGAAACTCTGGCAATGGGTGAAACTTTTGGTACTGTTGAAGCTGTTAAAACCGTTTCGGACTTGTTTATGCCGGTTGGTGGCGAGGTGCTTGAACTGAACCCTGCGTTGGAAGACAGCCCGGAGCTGATCAACAAAGATGCTTATGGCGAGGGCTGGATGATTAAGATAAAAATGGATGATGCGTCGCAACTGAATGACCTGATGGACGCCGCTGCCTATAAGGCTATGCTCGAAGCTTAACCGAAAGAAATTTTAGCTTGATAACATGTCCCCGGAGTGCATACTTCGGGGATTTTTGTTGCTATACATTGTGTGGTTTTCCCTGAAAATTTACTGCTCAAAATAAAAAATCCGGCTCAATGGCCGGATTTTTCTATATCAGTTTTAAGGTATTTCTTATAGCGTTTTGGCTACCTCAATCTCGTGGAACGATTCGATCATGTCGCCCTCTTTGATATCGTTGTACCCATCGATGTTCAACCCGCATTCATACCCCTTGGCGACTTCTTTCACGTCGTCCTTAAAGCGTTTCAGCGATCCGAGTACTCCGGTGTAGATAACGATTCCATCGCGAATGATCCGCGCTTTGTACGAGCGGAAAATCTTTCCGTCGCGGACAATACAACCGGCCACGGTACCCACTTTGGTAATTTTGAAAGCGGTGAGTACTTCGGCTGTACCCGTGATTTCTTCCTTGATTTCCGGAGAAAGCATCCCTTCCATCGCCGATTTGATTTCGTTGATGGCATCATAGATGATGGAGTACAGGCGGATATCAACTTCTTCTTTTTCAGCCAAACGGCGTGCTTGCAGCGAAGGACGCACCTGGAAACCAATCACGATGGCATCGGAGGCAGTTGCCAGCATGATGTCCGATTCGGAGATGGCGCCAACTGCTTTGTGGATTACGTTCACCTGAATTTCTTCGGTCGATAGCTTGATCAATGAATCTGACAAGGCTTCGATGGAACCGTCGACGTCACCTTTGACAATCAGGTTCAGCTCCTGGAAGTTACCGATGGCAATTCGGCGACCGATTTCATCCAGCGTAATATGTTTCTGGGTACGGAGCCCTTGTTCGCGTGATAATTGTTCGCGTTTGTTGGCAATCACACGGGCTTCGCGTTCGTTTTCAAGCACGTTGAATTTGTCACCGGCCTGTGGTGCACCGTCCAATCCGAGGATGATAACCGGTTCAGATGGCCCGGCTTCCTGGATCCGTTGGTTCCGTTCGTTGAACATGGCTTTTACGTGTCCGTAATACTGCCCGGCCAGCACAATGTCGCCTTGGTGCAAGGTTCCGTTTTGAACCAGCATGGTGGCAACATAACCGCGACCGCGGTCGAGCGACGATTCAACAATGGTTCCGGTAGCGCGTCTGTCTTTATTGGCTTGCAGCTCCAGCATTTCGGCTTCGAGCAATACTTTTTCGAGCAATTCGGCTACGTTGGTGCCGTTTTTGGCTGAAATGTCCTGGCTCTGATATTTACCGCCCCATTCTTCAACCAGGAAGTTGAGGTTGGCCAGTCCTTCTTTAATTTTCTCCGGATTGGCGCCGGGTTTGTCAATTTTATTGATAGCAAACACGATCGGCACACCAGCAGCCTGGGCATGGTTGATGGCCTCTTTGGTTTGCGGCATGATATCGTCGTCGGCAGCAACAATGATGATGGCGATGTCGGTTACCTGAGCACCCCTGGCGCGCATGGCGGTAAATGCTTCGTGTCCCGGAGTATCCAGGAAGGTGATATGACGGCCATCTTCGAGCGTTACGTGGTAAGCGCCAATGTGCTGGGTGATTCCCCCGGCTTCACCGGCAATTACGTTTGTGCTGCGGACGTAGTCGAGCAGCGAAGTTTTACCGTGGTCAACGTGCCCCATTACGGTAACGATAGGTGCGCGCGGATGTACTTTATCAGGCAGGTCTTCATGCTCTTCGATGGCTTCCAGAATGTCAGCACTTACAAATTCTACCTTGTAGCCAAATTCATCGGCTACAACGGACATGGTTTCGGCATCGAGCCGTTGGTTGATCGACACGAACAGCCCAAGGCTCATGCAGGAGGCAATAACTTGGTTAACACCAACATCCATCATGGTTGCCAATTCAGAAACCGATACAAATTCGGTAACCTTGAGGATATTCTTTTCCGTTGATTGTTTTTCGTGTTCAGCGGCCGCGCGCTCGCTGGCGGCATGTCGTTTATCACGACGGTATTTCGATCCTTTAGATTTTCCTTTGGTGGAGGTTAACCGGGCCAGCGTATCTTTGATCTGTTTTTGTACATCCTCTTCGCTGACTTCCTTCTTGATTACCCGCTTTTTGCCTTTTCCAGCTTGTGGTGCCTGCTTTTGTTGCGGGCCACCGGGCTGCTGTTTGGTCACGTTGATCCGGCCACTGCCGTCTTTTTGGATCCGGCGGCGTTTCTTCTTCTGGTTTTGTGCCGAGTCGTCGCTGGATGAGGCCACCGGTTTTCTTTCGGGCAGGTCGATCTTTCCAACCACCGTTGGCCCGGACAATTTATTTACCCGGGTTTTTATTTCCTGGCTCTCAGGTGCAGCTTGCTGCTCCTGAGGTGTTTGTCTTTTTTGTTTGTCACGTTCGCGGCGCTCGTCCTCTTTTTGCTTTTTGGTTTTTTTCGCCGGGCGTGTTTTTTGGTTCAGGGTGGACAGGTCGATTTTCCCAACTACCTTAACTTCTTCAACTTTAGGAATATTGGTTGGCATTTGTTCCGGTTCTGCCGGTTTTGTGGCCACGCTTTCTTGGGTTGGTTCTGCTACGGTTGGTTTCTTTTCTTCCGCTTTAGGAGCTTGTGGTTCCGGTTTAGGAACTTCCGCCTGCTTTTTGATCACCTGAACTTTTTCTTTCGGAGCTTCTTCTACAGGTTTTTCGGCTGCTTTCGGAGCTTCTTCTTTCTTTTTATGCAGGTTGTCCAGATCGATTTTCCCCAATATTTTTGGTTTTTCAATCTGTGGAGCATGTGTTTTTTCAACTTGTTCAGACGGGGCGTGAGGTTTTGGGTGCTTTGACGAAATGATTTCGCTTTTTGAGCTGCTCAAATCGGTAATACGGATTTCGTCCGCCGGGTAATCATCCTCTTCTTCATCCGAAGTGTCCGGTTCCTCGTGCAGGTCGTCCAGAGTGATTGTTTCTTTTTTTGTACGCTGGCTTTTCAGGTTGATCTTTTCTGATTCTTTTTTGAGGCTGATATCACTTTTATACTCTTTTTCGAGCAAGTGATAGGCATCCTCCGAAATCTTTGTGTTTGGATCAGTGTCAACATCGAACCCTTTTTTGTGTAAGAATTCTACAATGGTTGAAAGTCCAACGTTAAAGTCTCGTGCTACCTTACTAAGTCGCGTATTTTTGTTGCCAATTGTCATATACCCAATCTGTTTTTTAATCTTCTTTAAGCGTTGTTGAGAAAATCATGCAATTTTACTCAATTTATTTAAAACCTGACAGGCGAAAGGTTATTTTTAGTTTAATACTTACTCAAACTCCGACCGAAGGATGCGTATCAATTCATCGATGGTTTCTTCTTCAAGGTCGGTACGTTTAATCAGATCGTTCCGGCTCATACTTAGTACGTTTTTGGCCGTGTCGAGTCCAATCGACTTAAGTTGGTCAATTACCCAGCTTTCAATTTCATCGGCAAATTCATCCAGGTTAACGTCTTCGTCGTCGGCTGCCATTTCGCGGTAAACATCAATTTCGTAACCTGTCAGTTGACTGGCCAGCCTGATATTCAAGCCACCTTTTCCGATGGCCAGCGAAACCTCGTCGGGTTTCAGGTAAACATCAGCCCGTTTGGTGTCCTCGTGTATTTTGATAGAGGAAACTTTGGCCGGGTTGAGTGCCCGCTGGATAAAAAGTTGCAGGTTAGAAGAATAATTGATCACGTCAATGTTTTCGTTCCGCAGTTCGCGGACAATGCCGTGGATACGCGATCCTTTCATCCCTACGCAGGCGCCTACGGGGTCAATCCGTTCGTCGTACGATTCTACGGCCACTTTGGCCCGTTCGCCGGGTACACGGACAATCTTTTTAATGGTAATCAACCCGTCGAAAATTTCGGGTACTTCCAGCTCGAACAAGCGTTCGAGGAACACCGGCGAGGTGCGCGACAGGATGATCAGCGGGTTGTTGTTCCGCAGTTCAACTTTGTAAACTACCGCGCGCAGGGCATCACCTTTCCGGAAATAGTCGGTGGGTATTTGTTCCTGTTTGGGCAGGATCAGTTCATTACCTTCATCGTCCAGGATCAGGATTTCCTTTTTCCACACTTGATAAACTTCACCGGTTACAATGTCGCCGATTTTGTTTTTGTATTTGTTGTAGATATGGTCTTTTTCGAGTTCAAGGATCCGGCTGGCCAGGTTCTGGCGCAGGTTCAAAATCGCCCTTCTTCCAAAGTCCTTCAGCTTTACCTCATCGGTAACTTCTTCGCCAACTTCGTAGTCTTCATCAATTTTTTTGGCGTTCGTCAGCGTGATCTGGGTATTTGGGTCCGAAATTTCGGCATCTTCCACTACGATCCGGTTTCGCCAGATTTCAAAGTCGCCTTTATCGATGTTGATGATGATGTCGAAGTTTTCGTCGGTACCGTATGTTTTTTGCAACACGTTGCGGAATACGTCTTCCAAAACACTCATCATGGTGACCCGGTCAATGTTTTTCAGGTCCTTAAATTCGGAAAAGGTATCGATTAGATTAATATTATCCATCTTGCCCCGGTTTTTAGAATTTTATAATGTTTTTAACTGTTTTTGCTTCGTCAAACGAAATTCGGTGTAACTGAGTTACCAATTCTTTTTTCTTTTTGCCTTCTACTTTTTCGGCCTTGGTGATTTCCAGCTCAAACCCGTCTTCACCGGTTTGTTTCAGGATGCCTTCCAGTTTTTGACCGTTTTTCAATACCACTTCCACCTCTTGCCCAATGTTTTTCAGGAACTGGCGTTGTACCCTGAACGGTTGTCCCAAACCGGATGACGAAACCTGAAGCTCAAAATCCTCTGCTTCGCGGTCGAGGTTGTGTTCGATTTGCCGGCTGATTTGTATGCAGTGGTCAATGGTAATCCCTGTTTCGCTGTCGAGCAGAACCGAAATTTGGTTTGCCGGACTGACTTCAACTTCCACGATAAACTGATCGTCAGTCAGTTTCTCTTCAATCAATTGAATTATTTTATTCCGGTCGATCATAATACACGGCTAATAAAATAGGGGACTTCAGGTCCCCTATGTAGCGGTTTGTGTTTATTTGTCAGCGCAAAAATAAGAAAATCTATTCAAACCACAAAATATGGAAATAAATGATTCTCAGGAAAAAGTCGCTTCCTCCATGCTGACTTTCGGGCCAAACGGCCTGAAATGAAAAAGTTTTATATTTTTGTTGCGTCTATATTTTTGAACAGACATCCGAACAGCTTGAAAACAAATAAGAAAAAGATTATCAACGACCCGGTTTTCGGGTTTATCACCATCCAGTCCGAACTAATCTTTGATCTAATCGAACATCCTTATTTTCAGCGATTACGAAGGATAAAGCAACTGGGCTTGTCGTGTATTGTCTTCCCGGGCGCTAACCATACCCGGTTCGAACATGCGATTGGCGCGGTTTATCTGATGCGTTCGGCTATTTCAGTTCTTCAGTTGAAAGGGGTGAAAATTACCCGTGATGAAGCTGAAGCGGTCACTGCCGCCATTCTTTTGCACGACATTGGGCACGGGCCCTTCTCGCACGCGCTGGAACATTCTATTGTTGACGGCATTTCGCACGAGGAAATTTCGGCTATGCTTATGGAGGATTTGAACCGTGAGTTTGATGGTAAACTGGATTTGGCTATCCGAATATTTAAAAACGAATACCCCAAAAAATTTCTGCACCAACTGGTTGCCAGTCAATTGGATGTTGACCGCCTCGACTACTTGCGACGTGATAGTTTCTTTTCGGGCGTTACCGAGGGCGTTATTGGCTCGGACCGGATTATTAAGATGCTGAATGTGCGCCGGGGCGAATTGGTGATTGAGGCGAAGGGGATTTATTCCATTGAAAAATTTCTGATATCGCGCCGCCTGATGTACTGGCAGGTGTATTTGCACAAAACGGTCCTGTCGGCCGAGTACTTGCTGGTGAATGTGTTGAAGCGCGCCAAAGAGTTAGTGATGGGAGGCAAGCAGCTTTTTGCCACCCCCGATTTGCTTATTTTTCTTCAGAATAAAATAACAATTGACCATTTTTTATCCGGGCAAGCTTTTCAGGGCCGTTCATTACTGTCGGTCTTCGCAAGTTTGGACGACAGCGATTTGTTTGCCTCCATTAAGCAATGGCAATACGAGGACGATCCGATACTGGCTTATTTGTCCGGATGTTTGATCAACCGGAAGCTGTACCGGATAAAAATCAGTAAGCAACCTTTTTCGGAAGCTTCTGTTAGCACCCTTCGAGAAAAAATACGCCTGCATTTCGGGGTAGATGAGACGGGTGTGGATTATTTTCTGGTTCATGATTCAATCACCAATAGCGCCTATGCAGCCGGTGATGATCAGATCAATATCTTGTTTAAAAACGGGAAAGTAAGCGAGATCAACGAGGCCACCGATATTAACCTGTCCAGTTTGTCCCAGTCGGTGAGGAAATATTTTATCTGTTATCCGAAAGAATTGGACATTAAGTAATTTAAACCTATTTTTGCACGGCGCCAAGAGAATAATTTATGGAGTTTAAAGCAATTAATATCGCTGATTTTCTGCATGGTACAGTTGAAGGCGATGAGAATATCAGCGTAAGCAATGTTTCCAGAATTGAGGACGGAAAGCCGGGAACGTTGGCCTTTTTGGCTAATCCCAAGTATGAAAAGTTCCTCTACGAAACAGAAGCTTCCATCGTGTTGGTCAACAGGAATTTCGTACCGGAACGACCGGTTTCCTGTACCCTTATCCGGGTTGATGACCCTTACCAGTCCATTGCTTCCCTGTTGGAAATGTACCAGCAGGCCAAAATGCAAAAATCAGGTATCGAACAACCTTCCTTTATCGATTCCTCGGCTACAATTGGAGACGGGATATACGTGGGCGCGTTTGCGTATGTGGGTGCAAGAGCGATGGTTGGCAAACAATCAAAGATTTATCCGCAGGTATTTATCGGCAGTAATGTGAAAATCGGGAACAATACCATTATATATGCTGGCGCTAAGATTTATGATGATACGGTTATTGGCGATAACTGCATAATACATGCTGGCGCCGTAATCGGCTCGGATGGTTTTGGCTTTGCACCAACCGAAGACGGTTCTTACAAAAAGGTTCCGCAAGTGGGCAATGTTATCATTGAAGATGATGTTGAAATTGGGGCAAATACCACCATTGATTGTTCCACGATGGGCTCCACCATTATCCGAAAGGGAGCAAAATTGGACAATCTGATCCAAGTTGCACATAACTGTGAAGTGGGCGAAAATACGGTCATGGCTGCTCTAACCGGTATTGCCGGATCGACCAAAGTGGGCAAAAACTGTATGTTTGCCGGTCAGGTTGGTATTGCCGGTCATATCACGATTGGCGACGGTGTGAAAATTGGCGCCATGGCTGGCGTTTCAAATAGCATTAAAGCCGGGAAAACCGTTCTGGGAGCACCGGCCATGGATCACGACCGGGCCTTGAAAACGTACGTGGTGTACCGCCGGTTGCCGGAAATGCGCGATCAATTGATTGAGCTTCAAAAAGAGATAAAGGAATTGAAATCAAAATTGAACGAAGAATAGCTTCGGATACAGAAGTGAAGATGACAGAGAAACAGAAGACTTTAGCTACGGAATTCTCCCTTAGCGGTAAAGGTTTACATACCAGTTGTCTGGTAAATGCCGTGTTTAAACCGGCCCCCGAAAATCATGGAATCAAATTTAAACGCGTTGACCTCGATGGCCAACCTGTCCTCGAGGCTGATGCTTCGCTGGTTGTGGATACTTCGCGAGGAACGGTGATTGCCAAAGGCGAAGCCCGGCTGAGTACCATCGAACATGCGTTGGCGGCTATTGTGGGGATGGATCTGGACAATGTGTTAATTGAAGTTGACAACCAGGAAATGCCGATACTCGATGGCAGTTCACGGTTTTACGTTGATGCAATCGGGAAAGCCGGAATAACCGAACAAAATGCCCATCGCGAATATCTGGTTATCCGGGAAAAAATGGCATTCAAAGATCCCCAAACCGGATCCGAAATCATCGCCCTTCCGGATGACGATTACCGGTTGAATGTGATGATATCTTTCAATTCGAGCGTGCTCAGCAACCAATTTGCCTCACTGGAAAACATCGGCGATTTTAAAACGGAGGTGGCCAACTGCCGCACGTTTGTATTTCTTCGCGAGCTGGAATTCCTGCTTCAGAATAACCTGGTAAAAGGTGGCGACCTGGACAATGCCATTGTTATCATGGACCGTGAAGTGGAACAGGAGGAGATGGATCGGCTGGCGAAACTGTTCAATCACGATCGGGTAGAGGTAAGCAAAGAAAAAGGTATCCTGAATAACCTGGACCTTCAGTTCGACAATGAATGTGCCCGCCATAAGCTGCTCGATGTGATCGGCGACCTCAGTCTGGCCGGAATGCGTATTAAAGGGCGTATTATTGCCACCAAACCCGGGCATAAGGTAAATACCGAATTTGCCAAATTATTGAAAAAGGAAATTCAACTACGCAAATCAAAAAACGCTGCCCCGGAGTACGATCCGGAAAAGGAACCGGTACTGGATGTCTGCGTCATAAAAAAATTCTTGCCCCATCGTTTCCCGTTCTTGTTGGTCGATAAAGTTATTGAACTGACTGACGATCATATTGTCGGTGTGAAAAACGTAACAGTGAATGAACCGTTCTTTCAGGGGCATTTCCCTGGCGAGCCGGTTATGCCCGGAGTTTTGCTGGTAGAAGCGATGGCCCAATGTGGCGGACTTTACGTCTTGCACAACCGGGAAGGAAAACACTCGACCTATTTCATTCGGATCGATAATGTGAAATTCCGCAAAAAAGTAGTACCGGGCGATACACTTATTTTTAAAATGGAACTTACCAGTCCGATTCGCAGAGGCATTGCCAATATGAAAGGTTTGTGTTTTGTGGGGAAAACCATTGTGGCCGAGGGCGAATTCATGGCCCAGATTGTAAAAGCTTAAAAACGATTGAAAACAATTATAAGATGAAACAACCATTAGCATACGTACATCCCGAGTCTCAGGTGGCTGACAATGTGGTGATCGAACCATTTGTTACCGTTGACAAAGATGTCGTTATCGGGGAAGGTACCCGAATTGGCTCCAATGCCACGATCCTGCCGGGAACACGTATTGGCAAAAATTGCCGGATTTTCCCGGGTGCCGTGATTGGCGCTGTACCGCAAGACCTGAAGTTCAAAGGAGAATATTCAACCGTGGAAATTGGCGACAATACTACCATCCGCGAATGTGTGACTGTAAACCGGGGAACCATTGCTCGCGGGAAAACGGTTATCGGGAGTAATTGCCTGATTATGGCCTATGTGCATATCGCCCACGACTGTATTGTTGGAAACAACGTCATCCTGGTAAACAGTACTCAGCTTGCCGGTGAAGTAACGGTTGATGATTGGGCGATCATTGGTGGAATGAGCGCCATTCACCAGTTTGTCCGGGTAGGCACCCATGTGATGATTTCCGGTGGTTCTCTGGTCCGTAAGGATGTTCCCCCGTTTATCAAAGCCGGACGTGAGCCGCTTTCGTATGTGGGCATCAATTCTATCGGCCTTCGCCGAAGAAACTACAACAACGATAAAATCCGCGAGATTCAGGACATTTACCGTTATATCTATCAAAAAGGGTTGAATACGACCCAGGCGATCGAAATTATTGAAGCCGAAATGGCAGCCACTCCTGAACGTGACGAGATCCTGCTGTTTGTAAAAGATTCGAAACGTGGAATTATTCGCGGGTATTTCCCGGATTAATTGGCTCTAAAAAAGATATTTAAATTGAAACCCGGACTCCTTGCATCCGGGTTTTTTTAAACCATTTTGTTTCTATCCTGTTTTAATGCCCTGATGTAATTCTTTAATACATGAAAATCACGATCCTTGCCGTCATATTATTTCTGGGACAGCTGGTTTTTGCACAAGATCATCCGGAAAACCACGATCATCACCGTAACCATGTTGGATTTGGCTTGGGCGCCACTTCTATTTTTGCTGAAAACAACCTGGCGCCGGGACTGCATGTCCATTATTCGTACCGCCTGTCCGATCATAGTCCGTTTTCGCTCGGAGTAGGGTACGAGGCTATCCTGGATAAGCATACACACAGTACGGTGACAGGCTTGCTCGGTTATGAACTGGGGCGAATTCTGATCAGTGCCGGGCCGGGTGTCACTTTTGGAAAGGAAGATGGCGAAGCACACCGGAGCTTGTCGGGCCACCTGGAAGTAGCATACGAGTTTTCGGTGGGCGATTTCCATTTGGGCCCCATGGCTGGATTTGGTTTCGACCGGGAGGAGTCTCACGCATCGGTTGGCGTGCATGTCGGCTTTGGCTTTTAGCCTTGTTTCTTTTTGAACGGAAATCGTTGCAGACAAGGCCGGCTTTTTAGAAAACGAAAGTCAAGTTTCCTCGCCTCACGATTTTTTATTAACCGGCCTTGCCTTCGCAATTTCTAATTCTCTTTCAGCGGGTTCCATCCTTGCGCCTGCAAGGGGATGGCACTGCCCAGCGCTGTTACCAGGTTGGCGCCTTCTTGCTTTTCAGTGATGTGTCCGATGATGGTAATATCCGGATCATTCTTGATTTTATCGTGATCGGCCAGCGGGATAGTGAAGAGCAATTCATAATCCTCGCCACCATTCAGGGCGGCTACCAGCGGGTTGATGCTCAGTTCATCAGCGAAACGTTTGGTCTGATAATCGAGCGGGATTTTTTCTTCGTAAATATTGCAACCAACGTTTGAGGCTTTGCAAACGTGCAGCAGGTCCGACGAAAGTCCATCCGAGATGTCAATCATAGCAGTTGGCAATACACCAATTGTTTTCAGGGCTTTCGTGACATCTCCGCGTGCTTCCGGTTTTAGCTGCCGTTCCAGGATGTAATCGTATCCTTCGAGCTGGGGCTGCACATTCGGGTTTACTTTGAAAACTTCATTCTCGCGTTCCAACAGTTGGAGGCCCATGTAAGCGCCCCCCAGGTCGCCCGAAACACAAATTAGGTCGTTCACCCGGGCACCGCTGCGGTAAACGGCTTTTCCTTTTTCAACCTCACCCAGGGCCGTTACACTGATAACCAGTCCGGTTACCGAGCTGGTCGTGTCGCCGCCGATCAGATCGACGTCGTATTTTTCGCAGGCCAGGTAAATGCCTTCGTACAGTTCGTCAATCGCTTCCACCGAAAATTTGCTGGAGATGGCCAGCGAAACCGTAATTTGTTTCGGTTGCGCATTCATGGCAAACACATCCGACAGGTTTACCATCACGGCTTTGTACCCCAAGTGCTTGAGCGGCACGTACATCAGGTTGAAATGAATTCCTTCAACCAATAAGTCGGTGGTTACCACTTGCTGTTTGTCCGCGTAGTCGAGCACGGCCGCATCGTCGCCAACTCCTTTGATGGTGGAGGCATTTTTGAGTTTTATTTGATGGGTGACATGCTCGATCAGGCCAAACTCGCCCAGCGTTGATAATGAAGTTGCTTTTTTAGTATTATCCATTTTTTAAATATCAGACTTAAAGGTGTGAATTGAAGTGCATCAAGCCGCAAAAATAGCTTTACTTCATTATCTTTGCAATTATTTTTAAACAGGCGACAGTAAAGTTTGTTATTACAACCGGTAAGAAATCAGAAAATAGAAGTATATGGAAGAACAAGATAAAATACTGGAAGAAGTAACTTCAGGCGAATATAAATTCGGGTTCGTATCCGATTTTGAGATGGATACCATACCCAAGGGATTGAATGAAGACGTAATCCGTATCATTTCGGAAAAGAAGGGTGAGCCGGACTTCATGTTGCAGTTTCGGTTGGATGCCTTTAGAAAATGGCAAAAAATGAAGATGCCCGATTGGGCGTACATAAAAATGGCTCCGATCGATTTTCAGGAGATCATTTACTATGCTGCTCCTAAGACAAAACCACAATATGAAAGTCTGGACGAAGTGGATCCCGAGTTGTTGGAAACCTTCAACAAACTGGGCATCCCCTTGGAAGAACAGAAAATGTTGGCTGGCGTGGCGGTTGATGCCGTGATTGACAGTGTTTCGGTTAAAACGACGTTTAAAGAAACGCTGGCCGAAAAGGGCATTATCTTTTGCTCCTTCAGCGAGGCAGTGAAAGAACATCCCGACCTGGTTCAAAAATACCTGGGCATGTCGGTTCCGGTAACCGATAACTTTTTTGCTGCGCTCAATTCGGCCGTCTTCTCCGACGGATCGTTTTGCTATATTCCCAAAGGAGTGCGCTGCCCCATGGAGTTGTCCACTTATTTCCGGATCAACGCTGCCGGTACCGGGCAATTTGAGCGGACCCTGATCATTGCCGACGATGACAGCTATGTCAGCTACCTGGAAGGCTGTACGGCCCCCATGCGCGACGAAAACCAGCTTCATGCGGCCGTTGTCGAAATTATTGCGTTGGACCGTGCCGAAGTGAAATATTCAACCGTGCAAAACTGGTATCCCGGTGATAAGAACGGAAAAGGCGGCGTATATAATTTTGTCACCAAGCGTGGCGTTTGCCGCGGCGAATCGTCAAAAATCAGCTGGACACAGGTGGAAACCGGTTCGGCCATCACCTGGAAATACCCCAGTTGTATTTTGTTGGGCGATAACTCGGTGGGCGAATTCAACTCGGTGGCTGTCACCAACAACTACCAGCAAGCCGATACAGGCACCAAAATGATCCATATCGGCAAGAATACCAAAAGCACCATCGTGTCAAAAGGGATTTCTGCAGGGAAAAGCAATAATTCCTATCGCGGGTTGGTAAAAGTGATGCCAAGCGCCACCAATGCACGCAATTTTTCGCAGTGCGACTCGCTGCTGCTGGGATCGACCTGCGGCGCGCACACGTTTCCGTATATCGAAGTGGGCAACAAAACGGCAGTGGTTGAACATGAAGCCACTACCTCAAAAATCGGCGAGGACCAAATCTTTTACTGCAACCAGCGTGGAATCTCTACTGAGGATGCCATTGGGATGATCGTGAATGGCTATGCCAAGGAGGTGCTGAACAAGCTGCCGATGGAATTTGCAGTGGAAGCACAAAAACTTCTGCAAATTAGTCTGGAAGGAAGCGTTGGATAAATCCGAAATTATTAATTCAGAGTGTCAGTTTGGTTAACCCCGAAACTTGAAACTCACAATCCGTAACAATAACAGACATGCTTACAATAAAGAATTTAAAAGTTGCCGTTGAGGGAATGGAAATCCTGAAAGGAATCAACCTCGACATAAAACCGGGAGAAGTACATGCCATTATGGGGCCCAACGGTTCGGGCAAAAGTACCTTGGGCAACGTGTTGGCCGGTAAGGAAAATTATGAAGTATTGGAGGGAGAAGTAACTTTTCTGGGAGAGGACTTGCTGGAACTGGCTGCCGAAGAACGCGCCAAAAAGGGATTGTTCCTTAGCTTTCAGTACCCGGTTGAAATTCCGGGTGTGCCCATGGTCAACTTCCTGAAAACTTCGCTGAACGAGCATCGAAAATATAAAGGATTGGAGCCGCTGACGGCAGGTGAGTTCCTGAAACTGATGCGCGAAAAAAAGGAAATGCTCCACCTGGATTCGCAACTGACCAACCGGTCGGTGAACGAAGGTTTCTCGGGCGGTGAAAAAAAGAAAAACGAAATCTTCCAAATGGCGCTGCTCGAACCCAAGCTGGCCATTCTCGACGAAACGGATTCGGGCCTGGATATCGATGCCCTGAAAATTGTGGCCGAGGGTGTGAACGCGCTGAAAAGTCCCGAACGATCAACCATCGTCATTACACACTATCAGCGATTGCTCGATTACATCGTGCCCGATTTTGTCCATGTTCTCTACAAAGGGCGCATCGTAAAATCTGCCGGGAAAGAGCTGGCCCTGGAGTTGGAAGAAAAAGGATACGACTGGATTAAAAAAGAACTTGCTTAACATGACCCAAACCGTAGTAAATAAAATCGCGGTAAGCGAAAAATATACCTCGCTGTTTCAGGTCAGCCGGGAGCTGTTGGATGAAGGTTCATCCCCTTTGCTCAACCGGATGCGTGACGTGGCGATCAAACGATTTGAAAAGGTGGGTGTGCCCGGTTTCAAAAACGAAGACTATAAATACACCAACCTCGAACGCGTTTTCGATAAAGAATACCGTCCGGTTTTTCACTACGAAAAGGTGGACGTTGACCTGAATGAGGTGTTTCGTTGTGATGTTCCGCAGCTGAACACGTTTACTGTTCTGCTGATCAATGGCTGGTATTATGCCCGCAACCAGCAACTGTCCGGTTTGCCTGATGGGGTGGTGGTTGGAAGCTTGGAGCAACTAGCCAACGAACGGCCCGAATTGGTACAGGATTACCTGAACCGTCAGGCTGCTTTGTCGGACGATCCGCTGGTAGCGCTCAATACCGCTTTTGCAAAGGACGGCTTTTTTCTGTTTGTGCCCGATCATGTGGTCATTGAAAAACCGATCCAGGTGATTAACCTGATGCGCTCGGAAGATGCCGTTTTTGCCACCCAGCGAAACCTGATCATCATTGGGAAAAACAGTCAGGCCAAGGTGATCTTTTGCGATCATACGCTGAGCGCCTGCGATTTTCTGGTGAATAACGTAACGGAAGTTTTTGTGGGCCGCGATGCCGTGGTCGATGTTTACACCATTCAGAGTCAAAGCAACAATGCCAACACGGTGAATTCTTCCTTCTTTAAACAGGAAGAAAATTCAAATTTGTTGACCGGCACAGCCACCCTGCATGGCGGCCTCATACGGAACAACCTGAAGGTGAGCCTGGATGGCGAACATGCCGAAGCGAAGGTGTTGGGAATGTCGTTTACCGACAAACGGCAGCACGTGGACAACTTCACCAACATTGAACACAATAAAGCGCATTGCCTGAGCAACCAGCTTTATAAAAACGTGCTGGACGAAGATTCGGTTGGCGCTTTTACAGGGCGGATACATGTGGCCCGCGATGCTCAAAAAACCAATGCATTTCAGCGGAACAACAACGTGTTGCTGACCGATTCGGCCAAAATGAACACAAAACCACAGCTCATTATTGATGCAGATGATGTAAAATGTAGTCATGGCGCCACGGTGGGGCAAATTGACGAAGAAGCGCTCTTTTACCTGCGTGCCCGTGGAATTAATGAGCCCGATGCCCGTCTGATGCTGATGAACGCTTTTGCACATGAAGTAATCCAGGAAATCCGCGTGGAACCGCTCCGCGACCGGATTGATGAATTAGTTGATAAGCGGCTGCGTGGTGAATTGGCCCGTTGCCATTCCTGCGACAGAAGTTAATAGCGAAGCAAATTAAATTGAGGATGACTCAAAAGCCTGATTGTACTGGATCCCGGTCATCAGCTTTTGAGTCATCCTGTCTTTTATCGGATCTCATTTCCAAATGCATTTCAATACGAAAAAATGTTAACTGAACGTATGGGCATATGGCCGATTTGATAATAATTTACGACACTGGTATGTCATATTTATGTAAAAAAAACTCCCCGATTGAATAAATTCTATATATTTGCTAAATGTACAGCTCTTCAATCCATTAATTGAAAGACTTTTGGCTCGATGGGGCGCTTGTTTTAACTAAAATTACCCGAGATGAAAAATAGAATTCTGGTAGCCGTAATTGGCTTATTGATTGTTCTTGCTGGTTGCGAACGCGACGACAACCACACTGTAACTGATTTGGAAAACCTGGCTAAAGCTGTAATTATTCAGCATGAAAATTTGGAAGACCGGGTGAGTATTGCAAATGCCGGGGTAGTGGCAACGAGGTCAATTGCCTCAGAGGTATCACTGGTTCGACTGAAGTCAGTTTCACTTGATGATGAAGATTTGGTGAGCGATTTACCATTAGTGTTAATTGCAGAAGTAGCAGCCCCCGAATTTGAAGGCAATGTTTTGCGCGCAACGCATGTTGTTGTTTCGGGCAACTATGCCTACGTTTCGTATAATTTTGAAGAGGAGCCTTACTTGGGCGCCGTCGATGTGATTGATATTTCAGATCCTTACATGCCACAGTTGGCCGTTCAGGCCATCTTCCCTGATATGGATATAAGCTCGTTGTATCTTCAGGATCAAACGCTTTACCTGGCAGGGGCAAATAAATTGTTGCATGAGGATGGCACCAATCCCGCTGTGCTGATAAAAATGAACCTGGATCAGGGATTTCTTACCGACGAGGTTACATTGGTTGATATGCCGGGATACGTTGGCACAGGTGTCATTGCCGGAGAAAATTCCTACTATGGGGTGTCGGGCGATAACGGTGTATTGGCAAGCTTCAGCAAAAGTGGCGATGTTTTGGAGGCCAGCATCAATCTGGCCGATTTGCGCGATGTGGGTATGACGGATAACCGGCTAGTCGTATTGAGTGGAACCGAAGGTATCCACATTTTTGATGCTGCGACCCTTTCTCCTGTCAGGAATTTTGATACAAGCCAGGATGTTAAGGATGCCAAGCGTACCATCGACTTTTATGCCGGGAATGTGCTGGCTGCGGAAGGTTTCCACGGAGTTGGTATTTACGACCTTACCTCGGGCGATCGAAGGAATACCATTCCCTTGGTGGGTGCCGAAGGCCTTGACGTTGATCCGAACGAGGTGGTTAGCAATGCCGTTTCGGTAAATGAGGGACATATTTTTGTGGCCAATGGCGCCGCGGGCGTGGGTGTGCTGACCATGAAGGACGGGGAAGTCGATCAGCTGGTCGATTTTGTTAGTTTGGCTTTGCCCGGATCGGCCAATTATGTGAAAAGTGCCGGAGAATATATTTTCGTTGCCGATGGTTTCGGCGGCCTTCAAATTTTGAAGATGGTGACCGTAGAAGAGGAAACAGCCATTCGTTGCGAAGAATATCCGGAATATGACGGCAAAAAGAATCTCACGGTTAATTCCGGAGAGGAATTGGCGTACAGTAGCTCGGCAAGTTTGGATAAAGTTGAAGTGAACGCCAGCCTGGTTTGGTGCGGTGCATTGTCTGTCAGCCAACACTTAGTGGTTAACACGGGTGGAACTTTCACGATGATTGGCTCTCTGGCCCAAGGTGCAAAGAACCAGGATCTGATTGTTAACGGTAGCGGAACGTTGCGTATTGAAGGTAGCTTGGTGGTTTATGGCGATTTGGTGCTGAACAGCAATTCCACACTTGAATTTATGGGCAGTGGTTCGTCCATCACCGTTTATGGCGAGGTGCGAAAAGGGGACAATGTGAATATTATTGGTAATTTTACCGACACAAACAATAGTCTGAATTAGGTAAAAAAAGGACGACAGAAAAGAGAGAGGATGCATGGCGTATCCTCTCTTTTGTTATTTGCCGGGATATTTCAGCTTCTTAAATAAGTCCCAAAGAACAATTCCCGCGCTGACGGAAACATTAAATGAGTGTTTGGTGCCAAACTGCGGAATCTCAATGGCCCCGTCGCACAAATCAACAATCTTTTGCTGAACGCCCTTCACTTCATTCCCAAAAACAAGGGCAAGCTTTTGATGACCGGTGGGATCAAAATCGGGGAGCATCACACTCTTGTCAATTTGCTCAATGGCGAAAATCCGGTACCCTGCCTCCTTCAGTTTTGAAATGGCATCTTCGGTTTGCTCAAAGTAAAGCCAGTCAACCGATTTTTCGGCATCCAGCGCTGTTTTGTGGATTTCCTTGTTGGGCGGTGTGGCCGTGATGCCGCACAGATAAATTGCTTCTATCAGTAACGCGTCGGATGTGCGGAAGAAAGAGCCGATGTTGTTGCAACTCCGCACATTATCGAGCACCACTACCAGGGGCACCTTGGCTGTTTCTTTGTACTCTTCGGCCTGGAGCCGGTTCAATTCGTTTGTCCGTAATTTTCGCATAAATAAATATACAGCCGGGTAATTGTTTTTCCGAAAAGTAGTTGATCTACGATGGTCAGAAAAACTTCCCCGGGTTGGTGTTTAAGGTGTATGATGCGGCCGCAAAGTTAAAACTCCAAACGGATAACCAGCTTCCGTTCCGTAATTTCGACAACAATACCCGGCAGATGAAGGTGAAAGCCTTACCAATCCACCTTTTTCCGGCTGAATGGCATGGTCATGCACCGGGCGCCGCCACCGCCGCGTGCCAGCTCCGAGCCGGCAATGGTAATCACACATTTTTTGTTTTTCGGAATTTCCGCCTTCCCATCAATAACCGCCTGTGCTTTGATGACTTCAAATCCTTGTTTGTTCAGTTCTTCGATGGTGTAAACGTTGCGTTCGTAGCCAATAATCTGTCCGGGGGCAATGGCAAAAAAGTTGGCGCCGCTGTGCCATTGTTCCCGTTCCTGGGTCCACAAATCTTTGCTGCCCCCGCAATAAATCGGCTTCAGATCCATGCCGAGTTTTCGCAGCGCTTTGGGCAGGTTTTTTTCTTCCGAAATTTTGGTCACTTCGCCATTTTCCACCTGTATGTGGATGGTATGGAAGCGGTTGGTGCCCAGGATGAGCGGTTCGTACACCATGCAGGCATCACGGTCCAAGAAGGTGAAAACCATGTCGAGATGGATGAACGATTCCGGCATGTCGGGCAATTCCTGGACCAGAATATGGCGGATAGGTTCTTTTTTCTCTTTGATGGTTTCCAGGATGAAATCGATACCTGCCGCAGTGGTCCGCACACCGGTGCCAATCACCAGCACATCTTCGCGGGCCACCTGGAAATCGCCCCCTTCAATAGAGATATTTTTTCCGGTTGGGAGGCTACCCGGTTTTTGTGAGTTCAGCGTTTTGGCCTCAATCATTGGGTGGTGGTTGAAGATAGCCTCCATGATGGTGGCTTCGCGGTCGCGAACCTTGTTGGCCATTTTCCCGATTACAACCTCATCGCGGAACGACATGGACGCATCGCGGGTAAACAGAAAATTATGCAGCGGCCACAGGCTGAAACGCTCATTGCTCAGGTACCGGCTCAGGTTGTTACGGTTGATGGGCACCCCCTGTATGAGCTGCCGTGCCAACTCGTCGGGGCTGAGTTCGGCCAGTTCCGGGTAGATGTTTTCCGCGTTTTCCTGGTTGCAGATTTCATTTAGCAGATCGGTTCTTACCTGCCCGTTTTTCAATACTTCGGCCAGCAGATCGGTTACTTCCAGGCAAAGTCCGGCTTTCGACAGCACCCCTTTCAATTGCTTGTATTCTTCGCGCGCAACCGACAAGTTCAGGATGTCGCTGTACAAGGCGCGCTTGGCCGTTTCCGGGGTCATTTCCTCTACTTCGAGGCCCGGCGTATGGATGATCACGCCTTCGAGTTCCCCAAACTCCGACGCTACATTCACGTTCATTTTGTTTATCATATACCCTTTCTTAAATTTCAACAAAGATAATAACATTGCCCGGACGGATAATCTGCCGGGGCGCTGTTCGTTTTGGTTTAAGAACATACTATCTTCGCAGGTGGATGATGCGGATATTGTTGCTGATGATATTGGGGTGCTTGTTCCTGTTGCCCAAGGCCAGGGCGCAGGAAAAGGATACGGTGCATTACCTGGAAGCTATCCGGGAAAACGGCGATACCTTGCCCCACCGCGACCTGGACCCGATCGTGGTCTATCCCCGGAAGACTTTTAAATCGCGCTCGGTTGAACGCCGGTACTGGCGCCTGGCCATGAAGGTGAAAAAGGTTTATCCTTTCGCTAAAAAGGCTGCCGAACTGATGCAAACGTATGATGCGCGTTATCGGGTTGCCAACGACCCGAAACTTCGGAGGAAATACCTCAAAGAGGTTGAAAAGGAGCTGTTTGATGAATATGGGCCGCAGCTGAAAAAACTGTCTATTTCGGAAGGGCGTATCCTGATTAAACTGATTGACCGGGAAACGAAACATACTTCTTACGAACTGATCAAAAACCTGAAAGGCGGCGTATCGGCTTTTTTCTGGCAGGGAGTGGCCCGTTTGTTCGGGAACGATCTGAAAGAAGAATACGATCCCATCGTTGAGGATCGGCTTATCGAGGAAATTATCTTTTACATCGAAATTGGGATGATCTGATGAAACGGACATTCATTGCCATCAACATTGAACCGGGCAAGCAGCTGTTAAAAGTGGCAGAACATCTGCAGAAAAAACTGTCGAACGAGAAGATCAGTTGGGTGGCGCCGCAAAACCTGCACCTTACCCTTCACTTCCTGGGAGAAACACCCGACGATAAATTGCCGGTGGTGGAAACCATTTTGCCGCAACTGGTCTCAGGAGTGCATCCCTTTACGTTTCAACTGGAAGGCGTTTCCTTTTTTAAACGTCACGGGCAGCCCAGTGTGATTTTTCTGGCCATACCGGAAAGCGGGCCATTGACGGCACTTGCCAACAAGCTGGGACAGATGCTGGGCGAAGCCGGTTTTACGATCGATGACCGGCCGTTTAAGCCGCATTTGACCTTGGCACGGGTGAAGTACCTGACCAACAAGATCCGTTTTTACAAGCTGATAGAACAGTTGGAACAATCAAACCAGTCAATTTCCCAAGTGGTGGAAGTAAAGGAACTTATCTTTTTTGAAAGTGTATTGAAGCCTTCCGGGCCTCAATATGTTGTTTTGAAAAAATTCACCCTGGGGCAGCCTTCTGTAGAACCAAGCCGGAACGTAAAACGTTAACCAATCACATCAACAAGTTGAAAAGACTTACTTCCCTTTTTGATGAAAGATTTCCAGGATACTGTAAATCATGATTTTGAAATCGAGGTACAGCGAAATGTTCTTCAGGTAAATCAAGTCGTAGGGTAAGCGCTCCAGCATTTCGTCGATGGTGGAGGCGTAGCCGTATTTTATCTGGCCCCATGAGGTAATGCCGGGGCGGATTTGATGCAGCAACGAAAAATGCGGGGCGCGTGCCACCAGTTGGTCAAGGTAATACTGGCGTTCGGGGCGCGGACCAACCAGCGACATTTCACCAATAATGACATTGAAAAATTGGGGGATCTCGTCCAGATGGGTTCTTCGCAAAAAACGGCCAATTGGAGTGACTCGCAAGTCATTGATGGTGGCCAAGGCCGGTCCGTTTTTTTCGGCATCGCGGAACATCGTGCGAAATTTGTAAATGGTGAACGGTTTGCCATGCCGCCCGATGCGGGTTTGCGCGTAAAATACAGGCCCCGGCGATCCGGTTTTGATCAGGATCGAGATCGCAAAGATAACCGGCGAGAAAATCATCAGTGCCACAATTGAAAAAATCACGTCGATTAATCGTTTCAGGTTGGCTTGCCAAACCGGCATCACCGCGTTGGATATTTTAAACAGGGGTTTGCCATAAATGGTATTGGTTTTCTCGTATGCCGACAGTAAATCATACAAATCCGGTATGCCCCAAATATTTACCGTGCGCTGTTGCAGGGTGATCAGGAGCTGACTTAGCAATTCGTGTTGGGTAGAATCAATTGTTACAATTACTTCTTCCAGCTTATATTGATCGGCCACAGTCGGAAAATCCTGCCAAGTTCCCAGTTCCGGCAGAAAAGCTGCCAGCGGTTGGCTTTCTTCGTCGCCAACACGTAAAAAACCAACAAAACGGAAGCCTTCCGGGAGCATCTGTTCATTCAGCTCACGATACATTTCAACGGCTTTTGTATTTCCTCCAATAAAGATGGTGTTAAAACCCAGTTTTCGTGTGTGAATCTGGTGTATCACGTTACTGGTCAGTATCAGACGGAAGCTGTAGGTCAGCGAAAAATGCAACCCGAAAAGCGTAAAAAAGAGCCTGTAATAATGTTGGTATGTTTCAATATAGTCATCAAGCAGCAAAGCAAAAAACAGGATGGTCACGCCTGCCAGCGTGGTGCCCAGGGTTTGTCCCAGTTCCAGCAAGCGCGATTTGCGGAATACCTGATTGTAATATCCGGTGAGGTAATAAAGCAGGAGCCAAAACAGGGGGACAAAAACCAGCCCCAGGTAAAATCGGGGTGTAAAATCCAGCGGCACCGCGGTGCCAAAGGTTTGTGGCTCGATAAAAACCTTCCGGTAAATATAGAAAATTCCCCAACTGGCAGTTGCCGTCAACAGGTCCGAAGTCAGGTATTTGGCAACTTGTACCTTTTTGTTCATGCAAGTCTCAGTTTAGTCTCAGTCTGCTCGAATAGCGTGTTTTGTTGTTTGAGTGAACGCTTTGATTAGTGAATTATTTTGCCACGTCCATTTATTCCGGCAGGCTACTCCCGCTGGTGGTTAGTTTTTCTTCAATTTCCCTGAAAATGTAACGCGCTTGCAGCAGTTCGTTCAGCGAAACGAGAATTGCCGGTTTACGTTTGACGGCCAGGATGAATTGCCGGAGGGCATTCTTCTCGGAGGCTGCCAGTTCGGCGCCATTGAGCAGTGGTAGTGGACAAACATGCAAGGGGCGGTCTTTCTGAAAGATTTCCATGACCGACTGATCCGCCTCAAACTGGTCGGTAAACGAAAGATGGGCAATGGTTCCCGATGAAAATGAAAGGCGCACGTCCAATACGGATATCTGGCTTCCCCCGTCGAGCACCATCACTTCAGCTTTCCTGAAATTGCTTTTTTCCAAAACAACCAAAAACAGCAGGTTATGCATCAATAGTTCCCGGTTGTTCATTGCAGGGATGGGAGCCAACCGAAAATTAAACAAAACAGGCGTTTCCAGTTGCCCCACCAGTTTCAGGTTTTTGCTGCGGAACAGGTGTGGAACGAAGATCTGGGTGATGCACCCGGCCTCATTTTCAAGGCTGATCAGCGCTTCAATTTCATGTGCCGAAAGCATGGGCAGGGCTTTCAGAAAAAGGTGGTTGCTCCGGCGGATAGCCTGCCTGATCAGGTTCATGTCCGGGTGAGGCAGCTCAATATACAAGCCATCGGTTGTGTTTGCAATTTCTGCCGCCGTGTTGATGGTTTGGTCACCGGTCAGGCTTTCGGGTGAAAGACCTTGATGGGTGATCGATAGTTCTTTGAATTTCCCGATCGCCGGCGCTGAATCCGCGCCGTTCTTGTTTGCCGAAAGTATTCCCATTCTGATCATAGTGCAAATTAGAAATAAAAAGCTATTTTCAGGCTTTCCCCCAGGCAGAACTTTTCAACGCCGTTTGTTGATAATGTGCTTTTTCCCGGGGGTTCCCTGAAAGGTATTTTAAACTATTTTTACCGAAAATTTTAAAAGAATGGATTCCCCGGATACGTTGAGGCACCAAGGCTTGCGCAAAAGGCTGGTGGAAGGTTTGCGCATAAAGGGCATACGGGACCAACGGGTGTTGGATGCGATTGCCAAAGTGCCCCGGCATTTGTTTATGGACAGCAGTTTTATTCAGTTTGCGTATAAGGACCAGGCTTTCCCGATTGGTTCCGGGCAAACCATCTCGCAGCCATATACGGTGGCCTTTCAAAGCATGTTGCTGCAACTGGAACCGAATGAGAAGGTACTCGAAGTTGGTACCGGTTCGGGTTATCAGGCGGCTGTTTTGGTGGAAATGGGCACCAACGTTTTTACCATCGAACGTCAACGCGAGCTCTACCTGAAGGTACAGCAGTTGTTGCCGGAGCTTGGCTATCATCCCAAATTCTTTTTTGGCGATGGTTATAAGGGACTGCCAACCTATGGCCCCTTCGATAAAATTATTGTTACGGCTGGCGCCCCGGTAATCCCCGAAGATTTGTTACAGCAGTTGCGGATTGGCGGCCGCATGGTCATCCCGCTGGGCCCGACCGAAAAACAGATTATGACCGTGATTACCCGGATGGGCGATGATGATTTTAAAAAAGAAGCTTTTGGGGCCTTTGTATTTGTCCCCATGCTAAAAGGAACTGAAAAATAATTTACGGATGATACACGTTCAAAAATTTACATTCAACCCCATTCAGGAAAATACGTTTCTCTTGTACGACGAAACAGGTGAATGTATAATTGTCGATCCCGGTTGCTATTATGATTACGAACAGAAGGAACTGGCTGGTTTTATTGCCTCAAACAACCTGAATCCGGTAAAAATAGTTAATACGCACTGTCATTTCGACCATATTTTAGGTGTGAATTATTGCCGTGCAACCTACGGGATTCCTTTCCTGGCTCACAGCGATGATGCATTTCTGGTTGATCAGGCGGTAGCACACGGCGACTTGTTTGGCGTTCCGGTTGAGCCGATCGACCCGCCGGATGATTTCATCGAGGAAGGTGATCAAATTCGTTTCGGCAACTCTGTGTTGGAGCTGATCCATGTTCCGGGCCATGCGCCGGGAAGCCTGGTGATTTACCAGCCCGAACAGAAGTTTTTGCTGGCCGGTGATGTGCTTTTTTACGGTAGCATCGGGCGCACGGATTTGCCGCGCGGCAGTTACGACCAATTGGTGAACAACATTAAATCGAAATTATTGGTGTTGCCCGATGATGTGCTCGTTTACAGCGGACATGGCCCCGAAACGTCCATTGGCTTCGAGAAAAATGCCAACCCTTTTTTAACCGATTAATTCAACTTCTTCCGGGTTTGGGAACAAAAAATGAAGGGCAATAAATATCATTTTTTACGCCTGAACTTCAACCTATTATTGACACAAAATAAAAGATATAAATCGAACAACATGGCAAGTGATAAATTTGTGGCACGCCACATTGGCCCGCGGGAGCAGGAAATCAGTGAAATGCTGAAAAAAATCGGTGTTTCATCGGTGGATGAATTGGTGGAACAAACAGTTCCTGAAAACATCCGGTTAGAGCGCCCCCTGCAGTTGGAGGATGGCCTTACCGAAAGACAATATTACCGAAAGATCTTGGGACTGGCCAAAAAGAACAAGGTATTCAATACCTACATTGGCATGGGATACTACGATACCATTACACCGGCCGTGATCCTGCGCAATGTGCTTGAAAACCCGGTCTGGTACACATCCTACACTCCCTATCAGGCCGAAATTTCGCAGGGACGGCTGGAGGCCCTGTTGAATTACCAGACAATGGTGTGCGAGCTCACGGCCATGGACCTGGCCAATGCTTCTCTGCTGGATGAGGCCACAGCTGCTGCCGAAGCCATGATCATGATGTCGAACGGCCGTACGCGCGAGAAAGCGAAAGCCGGCGCCAACGTGTTGTTGGTCGATCAGCAGATTTGGCCGCAAACGCTTGATGTCCTTAAAACCCGCGCTGTCCCCTTGCAGATAGAGCTGAGAGTGCAGGCTGTTGCCGATTTCCAATTCACCGATGAGGTGATTGGCGCGATGGTGCAATATCCAAATGCCAGCGGCGAAGTTGTTTCCTATGCCGGCTTGGTGGAGAAGGCCCATGCAGCTGATGCCAAAGTGGCGGTGGCTGCCGACTTACTTAGTTTGGCCATCTTGACCCCACCGGGAGAATGGGGGGCCGACATGGTGTTCGGAAGTTCGCAGCGTTTTGGCGTTCCGATGGGGTACGGCGGCCCTCATGCTGCCTTCTTTGCTGCCCGCGATACGTACAAACGGATCATGCCGGGCCGGATTATTGGCGTGTCAAAAGATCAGCACGGCAACCGTGCTTTGCGCATGGCCCTGCAAACCCGCGAACAACACATCAAACGCGAGCGGGCCACTTCCAATATTTGTACCGCGCAAGCTTTGTTGGCCACTATGGCTGGTTTTTATGCCGTTTATCACGGGCCGGAAGGCATCTGCCAAATTGCCGACCGCATTCACTGCATTGCCGCACTCCTCGAAAAGGAAATCACGGCGTTGGGCTATCAGCAATTAAATAAGAATTATTTCGATACCATTCGTTTTGCCTTGCCCAAGTATGTAAAACGCGAGGATATTGAATGGCTTTCGCTGGAATTGGAAATGAATTTCCGCTATTTTGAAAATGGGGAAGTGGGCCTGAGCATCGACGAAACTACCAACCTGGACGATATCAACTGGATCATCGAAGTTTTTGCCAAGGCGGCCAATAAGCCTTTCCCGAGAATCCGCCAGTACCCGGATGGTTGCACTATTGATGCGGATTTGATGCGCAACAGCGCTTTCATGCAGCAGGAAGTTTTCAATAAATACCGCTCCGAAACCGAGATGGTGCGCTACATCAAAAAGCTGGAGCACCGCGATATTTCGCTCACCCATTCCATGATCCCGCTGGGCTCGTGTACCATGAAACTGAACGCAGCCACCGAAATGTTGCCGTTAAGTTGGATTGAATTTGGCGGCATGCACCCCTTTGTGCCGAAAAACCAGGCCCGTGGATATCACGAGATGATGGAAGAATTACGCCGCGACCTGGCCGAAATTACCGGTTTTGCCGATGTGAGCCTTCAGCCCAATTCAGGGGCCGCCGGCGAATATGCCGGGTTGATGGTCATCCGTGAATATCACCTGAGCCGTGGCGACCAACAGCGCAATGTGGTTTTGATCCCGGCCTCTGCGCATGGCACCAACCCTGCCAGTGCCGTGATGGCCGGCATGGAAGTAGTTGTTGTGCCTTGCGACGAGCGTGGAAATGTGGACCTGGACGCTTTGCGACTGAAAGCTGAAATGTACAAAGATACGTTGTCCGCATTTATGGTGACTTATCCGTCCACGCACGGGGTGTTTGAATCGTCTATCATCGAAATGTGCGACATCATTCACCAAAACGGCGGACAGGTTTATATGGACGGAGCGAACATGAATGCCCAGGTTGGGCTGACTAATCCGAAGCGAATTGGAGCTGATGTTTGTCACCTGAACCTGCACAAAACGTTTGCCATTCCGCACGGAGGCGGCGGCCCGGGAGTTGGTCCGATTGCTGTGGCCGAACATTTGGTGGCATTTTTGCCTTCGCACCCGGTGATGAACAACGGGCACATTGGCATCACGGCTGTTTCGGCAGCCCCTTGGGGAAGTGCTTCGGTGTTGCCCATTACCTACGGTTACATAAAAATGCTTGGCGCCGATGGCCTGAAACGTGCCACCGAGATCGCCATTCTGAATGCCAACTACATTGCCGAATCACTTAAATCAACCTATGGTATTTTATATACAGGTGAGAAAGGACGCGTAGCGCACGAAATGATCCTGGAGTGCCGGCACCTGAAAGCGGAATCGGGCATAACCGAGGCTGACATTGCCAAGCGCCTGATGGATTACGGCTTTCATGCCCCAACGTTGTCGTTCCCCGTTCACGGAACGCTGATGGTTGAGCCAACCGAGAGTGAACCCAAGCACGAACTGGACCGTTTTATTGAGGCAATGGACGCTATCTATCAGGAAATTCAGGATATCATAGCCGGTAAACTGGACAAATCGGACAATCTGCTGAAGAATGCACCGCATACCGCCGAAACAGTTACTGCTGATGCTTGGGCACATCCGTACAGCCGCCAGCAGGCCGCCTTCCCGCTAAACTGGTTGAAAGAGAATAAATATTGGCCACCGGTTGGGCGTATTGATGATGCTTTTGGCGACAGGAATTTGGTTTGTACCTGTGCTTCTACAGAGAGTTATCAATAAGTGCAAATTAAATGATTGTGTTTTCGTAACTTTGGATAAGCACTTTATCAATATGATTACTTATCCAATAGCAAAAATCAACATTGGGCTGCATGTCACCGAGAAGCGCCCTGATGGTTTCCACAACCTGGAAACCATCTTCTACCCCATACAGATGCAGGATGCACTGGAAGTGGTGGAAGCAGGTGATTTTAGTTTTAACATGACCGGGTTGACATTGGAGGGTGATCCGATGCAAAACCTGGTGATCCGGGCTTATGAGCTCCTAAAGACCGACTACAATCTGCCTCCGGTGCAGGTCCACTTGCATAAAAATATACCTTGTGGCGCCGGACTGGGAGGTGGTTCGTCTGACGCAGCATCCATGCTGGTGTTGCTGAACGACCTGTTCAAATTGAAAATAAAGAAGGAAAAGTTGATGGAGTATGCCTTGCAACTGGGCAGCGACTGTCCGTTTTTCCTGCATGGGAAACCGGTTTTTGCCACGGGCAGGGGCGAGAAAATGGAGGATGCGAATGTGAACCTGAAGGAGTATTTCCTGATTTTGGTCAAGCCTCCGATCCATATTTCCACGCCGGAAGCTTACCAGAACATCGTTCCCCAGAGCCCTCGACTGTCGCTAAAAGGGTTGATCGGGTTCTCGGTGAACAAGTGGAAGGGCAATATCCGCAATCAGTTTGAACCTTATGTTTTTCAGAAATACCCCGAAGTTGGACAAATTAAGCAAAAACTCTATGACGCCGGCGCTTCGTTCGCGTTGATGTCGGGCAGTGGTTCGGCGGTTTACGGGCTTTTCCGTTCCGAAAAGCGCGGGCTCGAAAGCCAGTTCCCGGTGGATTACCAGATCTTCCGGCAGCGGCTTTAAGATTTTGTTACGAAAGCTTTTGCTTTTTTTAACAGGTTTACTTGTAACGGTTTGTGTTTTTGATAGTCTATTTAGTTGAAAACAATTAGAAACAGAAACAACAAGTAAGTCTTAAAGCTATGAAAACACGTTTAAACCGCCTGGCTTTTTTGCTTGCCATTGCAGCAGTTGCCTTCACAGGGATCCAGGCCAAATCGAGTTCAAGATTATTTATACAGGAGTTGGAGCCGGAAATGGAAATCGAAAGCTGGATGACAGCTGATATGTATTGGTCCAATTGCATCTATTTGATTGACCAGGAAGCAGAACCTGAATTGGAGCTGGAAACCTGGATGATTGATGAAGGGTATTGGAGGTAATCGGAGAAAAACCCTCGGTGAAGAATGAGGAGTAGGATGGAAAATATAAAGCGAGGGGCCTGTTGGGGCCCCTCGCTCTGTTTATTGTGGGATCACTTCAATCATCAGGAATTTTTTGGGAATTTTGTCACCGATTTTTACATGTACGGAAACAATTTTGCCGTTGAAGGGCATCTGCACCAAGTTGTGCATTTTCATCGCCTCCAGAATCAATAACGGATCTCCTTCTTTCAATTTGTCCCCGGGTTTTACAAACACGTCAATGATTGTTCCCGGGATGAACGAATAGAGTTCGTTTTCGTCCGGTTTTTCCCATTTTACACGGTTTCTGTATTTGGTGGTGTATTCTGTTTTATATACAGCGCTGTGTACAATAATGGTTTCAACTTTTTCTTCTGACATAATGGGTCATTTTTAGTTTAAAATGGAGGGATTCCGTGTTTCTTCGCCGGGCCTGAAATCGATTTGTTTGCCGAAACTTTCAGGGCGTGCAGCAGCATTTTGCGGGTATCCTGCGGTTCAATCACCTCATCGATATAACCACGGGCTGCGGCCACGTAAGGGTTGGCGAATTTATCTTTGTATTCCTGAATTTTTTGCTGGCGCATTGCTTCCGGATCTTCGGCTTCGGCAATTTCTTTGCGGAATACGATGTTGGCAGCGCCTTCGGGGCCCATTACGGCAATCTCGGCAGTTGGCCAGGCAAACACAAAGTCGGCACGCAGGTGGCGCGAGTTCATGGCAATGTAGCCACCGCCATAGGCTTTGCGGATAATCACGGTAATTTTGGGCACGGTTGCTTCGCTGTAAGCATACAGGATTTTTGCACCGTGGCGGATGACACCGGCATGTTCCTGATCGACGCCGGGAAGGTAGCCGGGCAGGTCTTCCAGTGTGATGATAGGAATGTTGAAGGCGTTGCAATAACGGATGAAGCGGGCAGCTTTATCCGAACTGTCGCAATCGAGCACACCGGCCAGTACTTTGGGTTGGTTGGCAACAAAACCGACTGTTTCACCGTCCATGCGTCCAAAACCAATAACCAGGTTTGGCGCAAAAAGCTCCATGATTTCAAAGAATTCCGATTTATCGGTAATTGCCTTGATGATATCACGGATGTCGTAAGGCATTTTTGAATCTCCGGGAACAATATTTTCAATTTTCTTTTTGAAGGTAGGTTTCGCCGGTTCCTGGGCTTTTGCCTTTTGGGTGTTGTTCCAGGGAATGTAGGAAATCAATTGTTTGATTTGCTCGAAACATTCCAATTCGCTTTCTGCATAGAAGTGTGCATTTCCGGTTATTTCGGCATGTACACGGGCGCCGCCCAGGTCTTCCATCGAGATTTCTTCACCCAAAACGGTTTTAATTACACTTGGTCCGGTGATGAACATTTTCGAAATGTTCTCAACCACGAATACGAAGTCGGTAAGCGCGGGAGAATAAACTGCACCACCGGCACACGGGCCAAGGATAACGGATATCTGTGGAATAACACCAGAGGCGAGGGTATTGCGGAAGAAGATTTCACCATAACCGGCCAATGAATTTACCCCTTCCTGGATGCGGGCGCCACCCGAGTCGTTGATCCCGATCAGGGGGACGCGCATTTTCAGGGCATGGTCCATGATCTTGGTTATTTTCCGGGCGTGCATCAGTCCCAGGGAACCTCCGGCAACGGTAAAGTCTTGTGCGAAAATACACACCGGCGAACCTTCAATGGTGCCTGTGCCGATGATGACACCGTCACCATGCAGTTTCATTTTATCCATATCGAAATCGCGGGCTTCATGTACCACGAACATATCATATTCGTGGAATGAGCCCTCGTCCAGGATGTGTATGATCCGTTCGCGGGCGGTGAGTTTTCCCATCGCGACTTGTTTTTCAATGGCTTTTTCACCACCACCCTTGAGTACCTCATCCTTGCGTTTTCTGAGGTCCAGGATATTCCTTTTCAGCGACATAGTAAATAGTTTTTAATTTAAAAAAATGCTCCGGTTGCCCGGAGTTTCATCTCGTAATCACGTTAATGTGAGCAAGTTTTACGCGGCAAAATTATAATTTTTTCACAGACAAAGGTGTTTTATAAAACATTTTGACTTTTCTGTGAACTTTCTGCAAGTTCTTTGGTTTTGAACAATTTTATAGCAAGTTTGAAATTTTTAGCTTGTGCCTCATCAGTTGGAACACATGGGCGCATTGGCGGACTTCACAATGCCGGTTTGGCGGTCCATTCCCTTTTTACTTTTGCCTTTTTACTTTTACCTTGATTTATCTTTACCGGCTGGCTTGTTTGTAAAGGTACCCTGCCAGTGCACCGAAGATCACATTCGGAATCCAGACCGCAACTGATGGGGGCACCGTTCCCGAAAGGGCAAATACCGTAGATATTTGCATGAACATGATGTACGAGAAACTGATCAGAATGCCGAGTCCAAGGTGAAGCCCCAGCCCGCCTTTTACTTTTCGCGAAGCCAGCGACGCCCCAATGAGGGTGAGAATGAATGCCGAGAAGGGTTGCGCCCGGCGTTTGTGTTTTTCGATCTCATATTCGGTAGAGTTTACGCCACGCAGCTGCATGTCTCTGATTTCCTTGTTGAGCTTGGGCAGGGCCAGTGTTTCAACCAGGTTTTTAACGACCCGGTAGTCTTCGGGCGACATATTCAGGGTGGTGTCTATTTTGGTTCCTGTAGTGATGCTTTCCTTGTAACCGTCAATATCACGGATGACATAATTGTTGATTTCCCACTTTTTATTTTCACGATCCCACTTGATGTAGTCGGCCGAAAGTTTTGATACTAGCTTCCCGTCATCGAACCTTTCGATGGTGAATTTGTGCCCCACATCATTCGATGTGTTGTAGGTCTTCATATAGATATATGTCCCCGGGGTGAGTTGCCGGTGAATATTCTGTTCAAGCCCGCGGTAGTTGGTGTTGATGTAGGTATTCCTGAAATCGACCCTTTTTTTATTGGCCGGCGGAATAATGTAGTTCCCCAGCACATACGAAAAAACGGCGATGATGAATGCTCCGATCATATAGGGACGGATAAGCCGGTGAAAGGAAACGCCACTGCTTAAAATAGCAATAATCTCGGAGTTGTAAGCCAGCTTGGAGGTGAAATAGATTACGGCAATAAAGGTGAAAAGAGCACTGAAAAGATTGGCAAAGTAAGGGATGAAGTTCAGGTAGTAGTCAAAAACAATGGCATTTAAAGGCGCATCTTTCGAGATAAACTCATCCAGGTTTTCCGAAATGTCAAAGACGGTTGCAATGCTGATAATCAGAGCGATCGAATAGAAAAATGTTCCCAGGAACTTTCGGATAATATAGATGTCTATTTTGAATAACTTCGGAAGCTTCATGTGACTAATTTTCAGTACTTAAATTTGTTTGGCCTGGCTGGATATGCCTTACAGCCGGCGGGCCAGTTTTTTAACCATCATTTCTTTCCAGCTTTTAAAGTTGTCGGCCAGAATTTGCCTGCGGGCCTCTTTCACCAGCCAAAGATAAAAAGCCAGGTTGTGTTGGCTGGCAATTTGTGCGCCAAGCATTTCGCTGGAGATGACCAAGTGGCGTAAAAAGGCCCTGGAGTATTGGTGGTCAACAAAAGAAGTGCCGTTTGGATCAACCGGCGAAAAATCGTCGGCCCATTTTTTATTCCGGATATTGATAATGCCCTCCTGGGTGAACAACATACCATTTCGTCCGTTCCGGGTGGGCATCACACAGTCGAACATGTCCACGCCTCGGTCAATGGCTTCCAGAATGTTTACCGGCGTGCCCACGCCCATCAGGTAGCGCGGTTTGTTTTTCGGCAGAATGGGGTTCACCACTTCAATCATCGCATACATGTCCGCCTCGGGCTCGCCGACCGACAAGCCGCCAATGGCATAACCATCACTGGGAATAGTTGTTACATGTTTGGCAGCCGCCTCGCGCAGATCGGGGTAAACGCCACCCTGAATGATGGGGAACAACGATTGGCTGTGCCCGTACAGCGGTTTTGTTTTTTCCATTTGGTTGACACAGCGTTCCAGCCAGCGCTGGGTGAGTTCGAGCGATTTTTTGGCGTACGAATATTCGGCATCGCCTGGTGTACATTCATCAAAAGCCATGATGATGTCGGCGCCGATTTTGCGCTGCACATCTATCACGCTCTCAGGTGTAAACAGGTGGGACGAACCATCGATATGGGACTGAAAGCGGGCGCCTTCTTCGGTGAGTTTGCGGATATCGCCCAGCGAAAAAACCTGGTAGCCACCGCTGTCGGTCAGGATGGGGCCATCCCAACCATTGAATTTGTGCAGGCCACCGGCTCGTTCAATGATGTCCATTCCCGGACGCAGATATAAGTGGTAGGTGTTCCCTAGAATAATCTGGGCGCCAATGTCTTCTTTTAAATCTTTTTTGTGAATGCCTTTTACCGAACCGGCAGTGCCCACCGGCATAAATATCGGCGTTTCGATGGCGCCGTGGTCTGTTTGCAGGAGGCCTGCGCGTGCTTCTGAGTTAACTGCCTGGTGTTTAAGCGTAAAATTCATGTTTGTTTTTTTGAGTGGTCAAAGATAACTATAAAAGTTATACCTCAGGGAAAAGCTGCTTTTGTGTATGATAAAGAAAATATTAAATGGGGCAGTGATTTTAAAAACCGGCGCGATTATTAATTTTGTGGTCAAAACTCGACCATGGCCCCTGATTTCTTCGATCGTACCCTGCTGCAATGGTCCGGCTATACTATCCTGCTGGCCGGATTTCTGCTTACTTTGTTGTTTCAATCCATGTTTTATTTCCGGTTATTATTCCGGATGAAAAATCCGCAAGTCAATCGTTTTCGTCCAATCAGTGTGCTGATGAATATTCGGAATGAGGAGGAACGAATTGAGAAACTCTTGCTGCAACTTCTTCAACAGGATTATCCGGAGTTTGAAGTAGTGGTGGTGGATGATTTTTCAGAAGATGCCACCCTGACCATCATCGGGGTGATGGCAAAAAAATACCCAAGATTGAAATTCAGCTCGTTACGGCAGGAAACCCATTTTTCGGAAAAAATGGCCATGAACCTGGCTTTGAAAGCTGCCACATACGATTGGGTGGTTTTTGTGTCGCCCGAAACCGAAGGGGTAGATGCGCAGTTCCTGCAACGGCTCAGTGAGCAGGCATCTGATTCGGCTGACATCTCCTTGAACTATCTGAACTATTTGCCCCGGCCCGGCTTCTACAACAGACTGTGCCGGGTGGAACGGTTTTATGCTTTTTTAAGTTCTGCGGCCTATTCCCGGGCGGGGCTGCCCCTGTTTTATCAGCAATCAAATGTCTTGTTCAACAAACAGCTGTATTTTGAGGTGGACGGTTTTCGGGGGAAAATGAATGCCCACTTTGCTCATCTCGAACTTGTTTTTAATCATTTGGTTCACAAAAAGGTGGAAACCTCTGCGACATCCCATGCCCGGTTGTCCGAAAATGCGTGGCTTGGAAAACCTGAATTTACCGATCTGGTACGCAAGCGGATCCTTCTGTGGCGTGATCTGGGGTTGTTCAGGAGGTTATTGTTATTGATGGATGGATTGTCCGGGGTTCTTCTTGTCGCTGGTTTCTGTTGGCTTTTAGTCACAGAAATTCAAAATTGGATTGTCTTCACCTTGCCTGTCTTGTTCGTGTGGCTGATCCATCTATTTATGGTTAAAACTTTGTTGAATCGTTTGAATGAACGGAAAATCTTCCTATCTTCGTTAATGTACGTTTTTGTTAGCCCGGTTGTAAGCCTGTATCATTGGGCAAAAATATACATTCACCTGCAACGAAATAAATGGAATTAAATCCGAACTTATCCGATAAAGCGCAGCAAGATTATGCCTTGGTTGAGGCAGCCTTGCAGGGCGAAGAAAAGGCGTTTGCCAAGTTGTTGAGCAAATACAAGGATGCCATCTATTACATGCTGTTGAAGATGGTCAATAATAAAAGTGATGCAGAAGACTTAACCATTGAAGCGTTTGGCAAGGCTTTCAAAAACCTGCACCAGTATTCGCCAAACTACGCATTCAGTACCTGGTTGTTTAAAATTGCCTCCAATAATTGTATTGATTTTTTGCGGAAGCGTAAAGGCGTGCTTATTTCGATTGAAAACACGCAGGAAAACAGCGACAACGACCCGCCTATCAAGCTGAAGTCCATTGACCCTGATCCGGAACAAAAACTCATTCGTATCCAGAAAGCCATTTTGCTGCGCCGGATCGTTCATCGCCTGAAACCCCGCTACCGGACGTTGGTTGAGTTACGGTATTTTCACGAATATTCGTATGAGGAAATCGCCAAAGAGCTAAATTTGCCGCTTGGCACGGTGAAAGCGCAGTTATTCAGGGCCCGCGAAATGCTTTTCAAAATGATCGAGTCCACCGAGATGGATGATCATGAAGATTAGTCGCATGGCATCGTAATTCATCGCTGTT
Organism: Mangrovibacterium sp.; assembly: GCA_050178015.1. Classification (GTDB taxonomy): domain Bacteria; phylum Bacteroidota; class Bacteroidia; order Bacteroidales; family Prolixibacteraceae; genus Gaoshiqia. Next base: position 107,978 of record JBFXGM010000002.1, on the reverse strand, counting down.
AGCTTGAGTGGAGAACATGGATTGCTGTTGTTGCCTTATATGAAATGGATTGTCACTGAAAAAATCTATGGAAATCATTCAAAAATATTTTTCCGGACTAAGCGCCGGACAACTGGAGCAATTTGCGGCGCTGGAAGGACTATACCGCGAGTGGAACGAAAAAATAAACGTCATTTCGCGGAAAGACATCGATCAGTTATACGAACGGCACGTACTCCACTCGCTTGGGATTGCCAAAGTGATCAGCTTCAAGCCGGGAACCAAAATCATGGATGTGGGTACCGGCGGCGGTTTTCCGGGGATTCCGCTGGCGATCATGTTTCCTGAAACAGAGTTTCTGCTGGTCGATTCAATCGCGAAAAAAATCAGCGTGGTGGAGGCGGTGGCTGCTGGCCTGGGGTTGACAAATGTCCGCGCACAGCAAAACCGGGCCGAGAAAGTTCATGGTCAGTTTGATTTCATCATCAGCCGCGCCGTGACCGCTTTTCCCAAATTTGTGTCGTTGGTACGCTCTAAAGTCAGTGCCCGGCAACAAAACGAATTGGGCAACGGCATTCTTTATCTCAAAGGGGGCGATTTTGACGACGAGCTCGAACCCTTTAAAAATCAAGTTAAACTGTACGCGTTGTCCGGTTTTTTTGAGGAGGAGTTTTTTGAAACGAAGAAAGTCATTCACCTCGAATTGAAAAATAACCGAAAATAACCCGTGATATTTTGGAAGGAATCAAAAAAGATTTATTTTTGCAGTCCGAAATAAACGGGAGTACACTCATATAAAAATATTTACCAATGAAAAGGACATTTCAACCATCGAACAGAAAGCGTAGAAACAAGCACGGTTTTCGCGAAAGAATGTCTACTGTGGGCGGGCGTTTGGTGTTAAAATCACGTCGTGCCAAAGGTAGAAAAAAACTGACCGTTTCTGACGAACCAAGACATAAACGTTAAGGAAAAACCGGTACGTTATACTGCATAGAAAGGTAAAGAATTACGATTCTTTACCTTTTTGTGTGTTTGTACCATTCCTTCGTGCCATCCTGGTTGCTGTCAGATTTTTATTTTCGGGACAGATCCGGCTTTCGCATACTAAATTTTAAGCTATTTTTGTTTCTTGTTTTAAAGAATCAATCTGCTTTCATTATGAGTTTCAAAGCATATCTTACCAGTAAGGTTTTCCTGAAAAATCTGCTTCTTGCCATCGGAATTACGGTTGTTGTTCTGCTGATTACCATGTGGGGCATCCGCTTGTACACCAATCACGGAGAATCGTTTGCTGTCCCCGATTTTTCGGGGATGGAACTGGAACAGGCGGTGCAACTTGCAGCAGGAAAAAACCTGAACTATCAGGTGGTGGATTCGCTTTACGTGGCCAACGTTAATCCCGGGGCAGTGATTGATCAGGTGCCGGTGCCCGGTTTTCTGGTAAAGGAAGGACGTACGGTTTTCCTGACCATTTGTGCCAAAAATCCCGAGCAGGTGGCGATGCCCAAGCTGACCGATATATCGTTCCGGCAGGCTGTCAATATTATGCAAGGAGCAGGGCTGAATGTGGGCGAGGTTACCTATGTCTTCTCCGAATATCCCAACCTGGTGTTGTCGCAACAGTTGGAGGGCAAAGATATTGTCACAGGCGCTCTGGTCAGTAAAGGATCGGCCATTGATCTGGTGATCGGGAAGTCAGGCTCGGGCGAAAAAACCGTAGTGCCCAATCTGGTTGGGGTAACCCTGGAGCAGGCCAAAGGCGAAATAGGCACGCTGTTTCTTCAGGTGGGAGCCGTTATTTACGACGGAACAGTAGCAACAGGACAAGATTCGCTTCAGGCAAAAATCTGGCAACAACGCCCCGAGGCCGCCACTACCGGCGAAATCGACCTGGGAACATCCATCGATTTGTGGCTGACCCTGGATGACACAAAATTTGCTCCTGAAACAGAAGATACAGAAGAAACAGAAAACGAATTATTTTAATGCTGGAAGAAAGAGACGATCTATTTGATGAACAGGACGAGCTGGAAGAGAACGGACTGTACGAACATTATAAATTGCTGGTGGATCCCGGGCAGTCGCAACTGCGCGTGGACAAGTATCTGGTGAACCGCATCGATAACGCTTCGCGGAGCCGCATACAGGCGGCGGCCGATGCCGGAAACATACTGGTGAACGGCAACCCGGTAAAATCGAACTACAAAGTGAAACCAGGGGACGAGGTGGCTATTGTGATGGATTTTCCACGGCGCGAACTGCAGATTATCCCCGAAGATATTCCGCTGGACATTGTTTATGAGGACGATCAACTGATTGTCATCAATAAACCGGCCGGTCTGGTGGTTCATCCGGGACACGGAAATTATTCCGGCACCCTGGTAAATGCATTGGCCTGGTATTACAAGGATTTGCCTTTGTTTAAAAGCAGCGATCCGCGACCTGGATTGGTACACCGGATCGATAAAAATACCTCGGGACTGATGGTGGTGGCCAAAACCGAACTGGCTAAAACGAAGCTTTCATTGCAGTTTTTTGAAAAAACAACCAAGCGTCAGTATGTGGCCTTGGTATGGGGGCGGTTGAAGGAACCCGAAGGAACCATCGAAGGGCATATTGGACGCAGCCAAAAGGACCGCCAGGTGTTTACGGTTTTTGAGGATGGCGAGCACGGCAAGCCTGCGGTGACGCATTACAAGCTTATCGAAGAGTTGGGTTATGTCAGTGTGGTGCAATGCCAGCTCGAAACCGGTCGCACCCATCAAATCCGGGTCCACATGAAACACATTGGCCACCCGCTGTTTAACGATGACACCTATGGCGGCGACAAGGTGTTGTGGGGCACCACGTTTTCGAAGTACAAGCAGTTTGTGCAGAATTGTTTCAAGATATTGCCCCGGCAAGCCCTTCATGCCAAAACGCTGGGCTTTGTTCATCCTACAACCGGCGAGGAAATGTTGTTCGACTCGGAACTGGCTACCGATATGACCGAGGCCATCAACAAATGGCGCGACTACATTTCGAACCGGAACCTGACGGGGAGTGATGAGTGATGATTTGTGATTTGTGATTGAAGATTAACGATTTGATCCGGAATTGGAATTTGAAACTCGATACTTAACTTTCTATGAAAAAAAATATTGCCGTTGTTTACGGAGGCGACTCTTCCGAATTTGTGGTCTCTGTGCAGAGTGGAAAAAATGTGTATGAATCCATCGACCGGGACCTGTTTCAACCCTGGCTGGTAGAAATGAAAAACCAAGCCTGGCAGGTGGTGGTTGACGGACAGAAAATTGCCGATGTGGATAAAGGCGACTTCAGTTTTTCACACAACGGGCAGAAAATAAGGTTTGACTATGCCTATATTATTATTCACGGCACCCCTGGCGAAGATGGCATCCTGCAAGGCTATTTCGAGTTGATGAATATTCCTTATTCCTCTTGTGGCGTACACGCTTCTGCACTCACTTTCAATAAATATTTTTGCAGTAATTACCTGCGCAACTTCGGTATCCCCATGGCCAAATCCGTTCGGGTGATGAAAGGGCAGCCGGTTGATGCTGTGCAGTTGGCCAATCAGCTGGGACTTCCGGTTTTTGTGAAGCCCAACGCTGGTGGTTCCAGCTTTGGCGTCACCAAGGTGAAATCGGCGGATGACTTGGAAGTGGCTGTGCAGAAGGCTTGGGAAGAAAGCGATGAAGCCCTGGTAGAGGAATTTATTGCAGGTGCGGAGTTTACCTGCGGACTGGTTAAACTGAAGGAGCAGGAATTTATTTTTCCGGTTACCGAAGTGCTCCCGAAAAATGAGTTTTTCGACTACGAAGCCAAATACACCAAGGGGATGACCGACGAAATTACCCCGGCCCGCATCTCGTCCGAACTCACTGCCGAGTGTCAGCAACTGGCCTCTCGTATTTACGATTTGTGCAACTGTAAGGGCATTGTCCGGGTTGATTTCATCTTGAGGGATGGCAAGTTCTACTTTCTGGAAGTGAACACAACCCCCGGAATGACGGCCACCAGCTTTATCCCCCAACAAATTGCCGCCATGGGCAAGGACCTGAAAGATATGCTCACGCTGATCATTCTGGACGGGCTCGGATAAAACACGCTTCCTTTTCACGAAAACCACACGTGCTTCCCGATAAAACCACACGTGCTTTTGATGAAAACCACAGGTGGTTTTGGATGAAACCACACGTGGTTTTTTGACGAGGCTTACTGTTGGTATTTCGTATCGAGAAAATCGAACGGTTATTTTTGAACAAGTTGTTATCATTTTAGTTACCCGATTGTTTAAAACTTAGCGGTCGATTTATTTTCATTTTGAAGTGCCTTGGCTACCTTTAAAATCTTTTATTTTTAAACTTTGTTGATGTTAAGTCGCTGATTATCAGTTGACAAATTGTGAATTAGTATGGCAGGAGAGCGTAAAAATACCCGGACAAATACCAAAGCAAACCCGACAATTGAGCAAATTAATGCCCAGTATGGAAAATTGCCGCCGCAGGCACTTGATGTGGAGGAAGCCGTGTTGGGGGCCTTGATGCTGGAACGGGATGCATACGTGACTGTTGCTGATATCATTGATACGGGAAGTTTTTACAAGGAAGAACACCGGAAAATTTTTGAAGCGATTAAATATCTGTCAACCCATGAAAAACCGGTTGACCTGTTGATGGTTACCCAGGAACTGAAAAACCGGAACGAGTTGGACGAAGTGGGCGGCCCCCTGTACATCACCCAGTTGACCAGCCGCGTAGCCTCAGCCGCGCATATCGAATTTCACGCCCGCATCATCGCCCAGAAATACATTCAGCGCGAACTCATCCGCGTGTCGTCCGAAATTCAGGCCAAAGCGTACGATACCAACATGGACGTGGACGACCTGATCGACTTTTCGGAAACGGCCCTGTTTAAAGTGGCTGAGGGAAATATCAAAAAAGAAACCTTGCCGATCAAGCCCATCCTGAAAGAAGCAGCCATGTTGATTGAGCAGGCGTCGTTGCGCGAAGATGGTCTGAGCGGTGTGCCCAGTGGTTTTACCGCACTCGATCGGATGACCTCGGGCTGGCAAAAGACCGACCTGATCATCATTGCTGCACGCCCGGCCATGGGTAAGACGGCTTTCGTTCTTTCCATGGCGCGCAACATGGCTGTTGAGCACAAAAAAGGCGTTGCCGTGTTTTCGTTGGAGATGTCGTCGGTGCAGCTGGTCAACCGTTTGATTGCCGCCGAAACCGAACTGGGCTCCGAGAAAATTAAAAACGGGCGCCTGGCCGACTGGGAATGGGAACATTTCAACAGGAAACTGAATGTGCTGGAAGATGCCCCCATGTTTATTGACGATACTCCGGCGCTATCCATCTTCGAGTTCCGGGCAAAATGCCGGCGCCTGAAAATGCAGCACAACATAGGGGTAGTCATTGTGGACTACTTGCAGCTGATGACTGCCGGCGATGTTGGACGCGGAAGCCGCGAACAGGAAGTGAGTATGATTTCGCGCTCGCTGAAAGCCATTGCCAAGGAGCTGGACATTCCGATCCTGGCCTTGTCGCAGTTGAGCCGTGCGGTGGAATCGCGCGAAGGAAGACGTCCACAGCTGTCCGACCTACGCGAATCGGGCGCCATTGAGCAGGATGCCGACTTGGTGCTGTTTATCCACCGTCCCGAATATTACGGGATTACGGAGGACGAAAACGGGAACTCCTTGTTGGGCGTGGCCGAGATTATTGTGGCCAAACACCGGAACGGTTCGGTGGGCGATGTACAGCTGGCCTTCAAGAAACAGCAGGTCAAGTTCTGTGACCTGGAAAGTGTTATTCCCGAAGAGATTGGTGGCGGCATTGTTGGCCAAACGTTCAGTTCGAAAATGAATGCCGACCCGGGCGCGCCGGCCATGCCTGCCAATACGGGTTTTGAAACCGAAAACGTGGGTTCGTATGGAAAACCGGGTTCTGACTTTGTTCCGTTCTGACAGCCGCAAAAAGGCCTTCCTGCTGCTGGCCTTCCTGGTGTTGCTCGTTCAGCAAAGCCTGGCGGTTTACCTATTGGTGCCGATGGACGATCGGCAAAAAAATCATCTGAAAGCTTACGGAATTGCCTATTGGACACTCGAACGTGCCATCGAGGTGAAATGGTTGCTCAACTACCGGGGCGGCAGCTTCCTCGTTCCTTATGACGCCGGGGTTGAAAACGAATGCCTGGTGCGTGGTGTGAGCCTTGAACAGTTGGCCGATGCTCAGGTCAATGCCTTGCTGGCCGACATGGCCCGTCCCGAAGTGAACCAGGATGCCGTGAGCATGCAAAAGGCCCCGAAAATTGCCGTGTATTCGCCGCCCAACAAACAGCCGTGGGACGACGCCGTGACCCTGGTGCTCACCTATGCCGAAATTAAGTACGACATCATTTACGATGAAGAAATTCTGGGCGGAAAGCTGAAAGATTACGACTGGCTTCACCTCCATCACGAAGATTTTACCGGGCAGTTTGGCAAGTTCTACCGAAACTATCAGAACATGCCCTGGTATCAGGAAGAAGTGCGTACGAACCAGGCGTTGGCGCAAAGGCTCGGTTTTCTGAAGGTGTCCGAGATGAAACAGGTGGTGGCGCGCGAGGTTCGGAATTACCTGGGGCAAGGTGGTTTTCTTTTTGCCATGTGTGCGGCTACCGACACGTACGATATTGCCATGGCGGCCGGGCAGGTGGACATTTGCGAGTCGATGTACGACGGCGACCCGGCCGACCCCGACATGAACGAGAAGTTGGACTATGAGCAGACCCTGGCTTTTACCGATTTTACCGTTGAGCCGAACCCGTATGTGTATGAGTTTTCCGACATTGATGTGTCCACCACGCGGAAAGTGCAGCAAAACCAGGATTTCTTTACCTTATTCGACTTCTCGGCCAAGTGGGACCCGGTACCCACCATGCTCACCCAGAACCACAGCCGCATCATCAAAGGTTTTATGGGACAGACCACCGCTTTTGATGCCCGTTTGGTGAAACCGAACGTGCTGGTGATGGGCGAAAACAAAGCTGCGGGTGAGGCCCGTTACATCCACGGCGAAACCGGCAAAGGCTTCTGGACTTTTTACGGAGGCCACGATCCGGAAGACTACCGTCACCTTGTAGGCGACCCACCCACCGACCTGAACCTGCACCCCAACTCACCCGGTTACCGGCTCATCCTGAACAATGTGCTGTTCCCCGCCGCCAAAAAGAAAAAGCAGAAGACCTGATATCGTCCGAAGGTTCTGTTAGCGCTTAACACTTACCCAAATGACATTAATCCTTGCCCTGTTCGGGATGAGGAACATCCTGTTTGTTAAATCTGCCCAATCGTTCATAAATTGTTGGTTTTGTTCGTTGCCGGTTCAGTAGCATTTTGGTTACTTTCGGATAGATTTTATTGTCCGATTAGCTATTAAAAAAGAGATTTACGTATGGCAGCATTTGGAAAAACCTGGTGGGGACAGCAGTGGCTGAATTCGCTCAACAACATCGACTACAGTAACCGGTTGCCCCGCGGTGCTTCGTACGCACGGAAGGGAGCAGTCGAAAAGATAAAGATCAGCGGGAACCATATCGCGGCTAAAGTCAGTGGCTCGCGGCCGAGGCCTTACAGTGTCGACATCATCATGCCGCCGTTTTTCGACCCCGAGCTTGGCAATTTTCTGAAAGAGCTGATCCTCTGCCCGGTCATTATCTCCAAGCTGCTCAATCGCGAGCTCGACCCTACCGTGCTCCAACTTGCCGAACAGTTTGGGTTGAAGGTGTTTCCCAAACAATGGAGCGACCTGAAAATGCAATGTTCGTGTCCCGACTGGGCTGTCCCCTGCAAACATCTGGCCTCGGTGGTTTACAAGGTTTCTGCTGAAATTGACAACAACCCCTTCCTGGTATTCTCACTGCACAACGTTGACCTGTTGGAGGAGCTGGAAAAACTAGGGATCATTATCAACAAACAGCAGATAGAGATACCGCAAATCAAAAATCTTTATTTTGGAAAAAGCAGCGGGGAGAAGGAATACAATCCGGAAAATGCTTACCAAAAACTGTCATTTTCCACTTTACAACAGTACTAAAAAGCAGGCGGTAACGGTAACCGGTGGGAGCACCCGTTCCGCAGGTAGTCAATTTGTAACTGTTCCGGCAGCATTTGCAGGGGATGAGCTGAACTGCTACATCGCTTTCCAAAGCGAAAACCAATCTGAGGTGTCCAACAGTTCGTACTTGGGTGAAGTTGTGGTTGCCTGATTTTTTGGTCGGCTGAACTTAAAAACCGCTTTCTTTTAGAAGGCGGTTTTTTGTTTTTGTATGCCTTGCAATGGCATTTTTTAAGGCATTTTTTAAGGCAAATTGTATGTAGGAAAACAAAAAAGCAGTTAAGAAAGTCTCTTAACTGCTTGATTTTTAAGTAGCGAGAGCCGGGCATGATCCGGCGACCTCATGATTATGAATCATGCGCTCTAACCAGCTGAGCTACCTCGCCATTAAGTTGATTTTGCAATTTAGGTCATTTCTGTTTATTAAGCAGGTGCAACCGTTGTTGCTATTCCAAAATTGCGGTGCAAATATAGTGTTTAATTTCTACCAATTCCAAGTAAATTTCTATTTTTTTATTTCACAGTTCTCAATCTGATTGATTAAATGAACGATAATACCTATATTGCAACAAACAAAACAACCATGACTACCAAAGCAAAAATTCAACTCGAGTATTCGATCAATTGTTCCCCCGCTGTGTTGTATAATCGCTTAAGCAGTGCTTCCGGCCTGTCTGAATGGTTTGCCGATGATGTGCATGTAAGAGGAAAGGTGTATACCTTTATTTGGGAGGGATCGGAGCAGGTGGCAGAGATGGTGCAAAGCCGCGACGGGAAGCACGTGCGTTTTAATTGGATCAATCCGGAAGAAGAAGAAGATGAAACCTACTTCGAGTTCCGGATCAATAAGGATGAACTTACCGGCGACGTTTCCTTGGTTGTGACCGACTTTGCCGAACAAGGGGAGGAAGATGAGGCCATTGACCTCTGGAATTCACAGATAGCCGATCTGAGACGCGTGCTGGGTTGCTAAAGGATTTTCTTTTAAATTCTCTAAAATAACTTAGTTTTGTAATCGTTTCCCAAAAACAGACCATGAAACGTTTACATGTTTTTATCTTAAAAAGTTTTCTCGGGCCATTTCTGATGACCTTCTTCATTTGTGTTTTCATCCTGCTGATGCAGTTTCTGTGGAAATATATTGATGATATGGTTGGGAAAGGACTCGAATGGAACATTGTGGTTGAATTGCTGTTTTATGCTTCTTTGGCCTTGGTGCCCATGGCTTTTCCACTTGCCATGTTGCTGGCCTCCATCATGACTTTCGGGAATTTAGGCGAGAACTATGAACTAGTGGCCATGAAAGCTTCCGGAATTTCCTTGTTCAGGATTATGCGTCCACTATTGTTTATTGCAGTCGGCCTAACGTTGTTTGCCTTCTATTTTTCAAATAATATTTTGCCCAAAACCAACCTGAAATTCGGGGCCCTCATGTACAGCGTGAAGCGCCAAAAGCCGGAAATGATCATTAATGAAGGCGTGTTTTCGAATGATATGGACGGTTACAGCATCAAGGTTGATCGCAAAAGCCGTAACAGCAACCTGCTCTATGGAATCTTGATTTACGACCACACCAATAACCAGGGAAATGTTTCCGTGACGGTGGCTGATTCAGGTTACATGAAGATTTCGGAAGACAAGAAATTTATGGTGATGACCCTGTTTGACGGAGAAACAGCTGTTGAGGAAAACCCGAACGAGCGGGGTCGCGACAAACGTTACCCGTTTCGTCGTACCCGTTTTGGCAAGCAGGTGATTACTGTTCCATTGCGCGATTTCGAGTTTAAGCGTACAGATGAAAATATGTTGCGGAATGCTTACCGGATGATGAACCTGGGACAACTGAAGCATTCGGAAGACTCACTCTATACGGATTTTAATTACAGGGTCAGGCGCTTTGCCATCAGTATGCGCTATAACGATGCGCTGAACCGCTCGGTGGTTGAGTTGACACAGCCAGTTGACTCGTTAAGGAATTATCAGCCCTTTAAAGCAGATTCCGTTGTTGATTTTAACGAAGTTTACACCCGGTTGGACCCCATGATGAAAACCGATGTTGTGTCTTCCGCTCTTAACCTGGCCCGAATGAATAAGCAGATTATCGATCAGAACGTTTTTGAATTGTACAACCTGAAAAAAAATGTCAACAAGTATTCAATGGAAAAACACCGGAAATTTACCTGGTCGGTGGCCTGCCTGATCTTCTTTTTTATTGGCGCGCCACTGGGGGCAATCATCCGTAAAGGCGGGCTGGGAATGCCGGTTGTTGTTTCTATTCTGATGTTCATCACCTACTACATGGTGTCAATTTCCGGGGAAAAATTTGCGCGAGAAGATATGTGGGGAATGTCTCAGGGAATGTGGTTTTCCACCTTCATTTTTTTGCCGGTTGGCTTTTTCCTGACCTACAAGGCAGCCAATGATTCGGGACTCATGAATATCGAAACCTATCAGCACAACCTCAAACGTTTCTTCTCGTTTATTATTAATCTGAAAAATAAACATGTAAAGGCTGCACATGCGGATACTTCAGCTGACCAATAAGGTTCCGTGGCCGCCAAATGACGGCGGTGCTATTGCCGTTTTGACTCTGTCGAAAGGCTTCTTTCTGCACGGGCACCAGGTGACGGTTTTGGCGATGAACACGGATAAGCACCATGTTCATTCCGACGACATTCCAGAACATCTGAGGCAGCAGATCGATTTTCGGCTGGTGGACGTTCCTGCACGGATCACACCCTGGGGGCTGCTGACGAACTTGCTTTTTTCTGATCTTCCATATCATGCCGGGCGTTTTCTGAGTGAGGATTACAGCCGTGCCTTGATTCGCTTGCTGGATGAGGAACATTTTGACGTTATCCAGCTTGAAGGACTGTACCTGTGTCCTTACATTCCTCTCATTCGTAAGCATAGCAAAGCCTTAGTTGCCTACCGTGCCCACAATATCGAACATGAAATTTGGCAGCGCACCGAACGCTTGGCCAAAGGTTTTCGAAAGATTTACCTGAAGTTGCTTTCACGGCGGCTGAAAAAATTTGAGTTGTCTTTTCTGAATGAATATGATGTGCTGGTGCCCATTACCGATCGCGACGGGGCCATGTTGGATAAGATGGGCAATACCAAAAAACGCCACACTTCACAAACCGGCATCGACCTGTCCACTTTAGTACCCACGGCCAAGGAGTTGGAATATCCTTCGCTGTTTTACATCGGCTCGTTGGAGTGGGGGCCAAACCTGGAAGGCTTGATTTGGTTTCTGGAACAATGTTGGCCAAAAATCCGGCGAACCCATCCGGACCTGAGATTTTATGTTGCCGGACGAAATGCTCCGGGATGGCTCGAAGGACGCTTGAAAGCAGAACATGTCGTTTTCCTGGGCGAAATAGAGAATGCTTACCGTTTCATGAATTCTAAAGCCATTATGCTGGTTCCTCTGTTTTCGGGAAGTGGCATGCGCATCAAAATTGTAGAAGGAATGGCGTTGGGGAAAGCGATTATCAGCACCTCGATCGGCTGCGAAGGCATTCCGGCAAAAGATCGCGAAACAGTGCTGATTGCCGACGATGCCGACAGTTTTGTGTGGGCGGTGGACGAACTGGTTGCAAACAAAAGTCTATTCGATAAGCTTTGTAAACAGGCTGTTGATCTTATTCGGGTTCAATTTGATAATCTGGCGATCGTTGGTTCCCTGATTGATTTCTATAAGCAGCACTTAAATGATTGAATCCTTGTTTTGGATATTTTTCCTCATCGTCATATATACCTTTCCGGGATATGCTGTCGTGTTGTGGCTGCTGGTGAAATTAAAATACCGTTTCCGAAAGTTTAAGTTGCAAGCTGAACTTCCCGAAACTCTTCCTCGTGTTTGCCTCTTCGTTACAGCCTGCAACGAAGCCGGCTATGTGGAAGCGAAGGTTGAAAATTCGTTTCAACTGAATTATCCGAATGAAAAAATACAATACCTCTGGTTGACGGATGGTTCTGACGACGGAACACCGGACCGGCTGCGGGCGTTTCCCGGGATCCAGGTAGAGCATCTGCCCGAACGAAACGGGAAAGTTCATGCTATGAACCGCGGGATGCAATTTGTTGATGCACCCATTGTTGTTTTTTCAGACGCCAATACGATGTTGGCGCCGGATGCTTTACTAGAAATTGTCAGGCATTTTCAGGATCCCGGGGTGGGCTGTGTTTCGGGTGAAAAACGGGTTCTGGAGAGCCCGAGTGATAGCCTGGCTGCAGTAGGTGAGAGTTTTTACTGGCAGTTCGAGTCCCGGGTGAAAGCATTGGATGCCGAATTGAGTTCGGCAATTGGTGCGGTGGGGGAGCTGTTTGCCATCCGCCTCGAATTATACGAACCGGTAAAGCCGGATACCTTGCTTGACGATTTTGTGATTTCCATGCGGTTGGTTGAAAAAGGCCATCGGATAGCTTATGCGCCGGCTGCCTTGGCCGTGGAAACTGCCTCGTTGAACTTACGCGAAGAATATAAACGCAAAACCCGGATTGCAGCCGGGGGTATCCAGTCGCTTGGGCGGTTATATGGCTTGCTGAACCCGGTTAGTTACGGCTGGTTAAGCTGGCAGTTTTTTTCGCACAAAGTGTTGCGCTGGACCCTGGCTCCGATTGCCGTGTTTGGCCTGCCTCCTGTAAATTTGTGTTTGGTACTGAGTACAGAAAGCAATCTGCCCGTTTTCTTTCGCCTGTTTTTAGGAATCCAGTTATTGATCTATCTGCTGGCCGGTTTAGGCTGGCTGTTCGAAAAGTCACTTGCCCGGTACAAACTGTTTTATATTCCCGCATATTTTTTCATGATGAACTGCTCAGCAATTGTCGGGGGCATCCGTTATTTTAGGGGCAGGCAAAAAGTGGCCTGGGAAAAGTCCCGGCGGGCTTAACTTGCCCAAAGTCATTTGTAAATAGATATTTTTGGTTAGTTTTGCATTTGCATTTTTCGAAAATCAAATAAGCATAATGACCGAGTTCAAATTAAATACAGTTCCCGAGGCGATTTCAGCCATCAAAAACGGTGATTTAGTGATTGTTGTGGATGATGAGGATCGCGAAAATGAGGGTGATTTTATTGCTGCTGCCGAGCTGATTACTCCCGAAAAGGTCAACTTCATGGCAACTTACGGGCGCGGGTTGATCTGCGTACCACTCACAGAGAGCCGTTGTGAAGAACTTCAACTTGACCTGATGGTGGGTGAGAACACCTCTTCGCATCAAACGCCGTTTACGGTTTCTGTCGATCTGATCGGGCATGGCTGCACCACCGGTATTTCCGCCAGCGACCGTGCCAAAACCATTCAGGCGCTGGCAGCAGAGGGCACTCATCCCGAAGAATTGGGCCGCCCCGGACATATCTTCCCACTGAAGGCTAAAGAGCGCGGGGTGTTGCGTCGCGCCGGACATACCGAAGCGGCCGTTGACCTGGCACGCCTGGCGGGACTGAAACCTGCCGGAGTGCTCATCGAAATCATGAACGAAGACGGTACCATGGCCCGTTTGCCCGAACTGATGAAAGTGGCAGACCGCTTTAAGTTGAAAATTATCTCCATTAAAGACCTGATCGCTTTCCGGCTTCAAACTGACCGTTTGATCGACCGCGGCGAGGAAGTGGAACTGCCTACGAAGTATGGTAATTTTCGCGTGATCCCGTTTCGGCAAAAGTCAAACGGGGCTGAGCATGTTGCCCTGATAAAAGGTTCTTGGGGCGAAGATGAAGAAATTTTGGTACGGATGCATTCTTCTTGTATGACCGGTGATATTTTTGGATCGATGCGTTGCGAATGTGGCGACCAGTTGCACAAGGCCATGGAACGGATCGAAAAAGCAGGGAAAGGCGTGATTGTATATATGATGCAGGAAGGCCGTGGCATTGGGCTGATGAATAAAATTGCTGCCTACAAGTTGCAGGATGAAGGGATGGATACGGTAGAAGCCAACATCCACCTGGGTTTTCAGGCAGATGAACGCGACTATGGGGTAGGCGCCCAGATCCTGCGCGACCTGGGAGTGCACAAAATGAAGCTGATGACCAATAACCCGGTGAAACGGGTCGGTATTGAAGGATACGGGCTGAAGGTCACCGAAATTGTTCCGCTTGAGGTTGAGCCCAACGAATACAACCAGCGCTACCTGAAAACCAAGCGCGACCGCATGGGGCATTTCCTGCAACGGTTTAAATACGATTAAGGTGAACTATGGGGATGTTCGATCAGCTGTTTCCGGATAGCTACGATAGATTTGTGGAGGGAGAAGATTATTACCTCAGCAAAGAAGGCTACCGGGTGATGACCGAAAGCTATTTGGTCCGCCGGGGCTATTGCTGTTCAAACGGGTGTAAACACTGCCCCTACGACCCGAAGGCACAGAAAGGAAACCGAAAATTACGCCCCGATGTGGCTAACAAATATCAGTAAGCCGGATGTTGAGTCCGGCTTTTTTTTATGTCCATTTTTGTAAGCTTGCACTATTTTGATAGCGTCCGGCTATTGTTTATCAAGAATAAACTTTACCCCGAAAGAGATGATGTTGGCCTTCAGTCCATCACTGCGGTTATAGTGGTTATACCGCACATCTAAATTTTTCATCCCAAGTTTAAAAATCTTCAAATTGGTGAAGATATCCGTATAGCTTAATCCGATCCCATACTGATTACTGTGAAAGTCCGATAGATCGTAATCGGAAGTATAGAATTCTTCGGTTGACAAATGGGTTTCAAACGGTGCAAAATAATCGGCTGCGGTTTGCGTGTAAAACCGGTAGGTTGGTATAATTGAAAGGCTTTGCGAAAGCTTGACCGGTATCTCCAAACTGGCCGTGTGCGAGTTGATCCCCCAATCGTCAAAATAATACCGGTAATAAGTCCGTAGCTTAAGGGTTTCGTTGATGTAATAGTTAATCCGTGCCCCCACCGGAACTTTAACCCGTGTATCCGGCAGGCGTTCAATATCATCGGCCAGCCGGTAAACGCCGGTATTTTTCGGAGTTGTGTAATCCGGGATGTAGCTGGCCGTTCCGATGTAGTAGTTCGGTCGATCAGCAAAATAAATCCGGTGGTACGGAGTGGCCAGCAATCCTTCCTGATAAACCATATCTAAAAAAACAGAGGCCTGCAGTTTTTTACTTAAAATTTGGGAAAACGACAAGGAAAAGGAATAGGAGTTCCGGTTTTTGCCGGATACCGGGTTAAACTTGATCGGTTTGTAGCCGGTTGATTCGGCTCCGGTTTCATCCCGAACAGGAACTCCTTCAAAATAGCCTGAGTTCAGGAAGTTATTGCCATACCGGTCATATTCGTGCAGCTCGGTAGGGTAGATCGGGCGCCAGGCGTCCAGATAAACCTGTCCTTTCAGGCTAAGTTCGGTGTTTTTTTCGTTGAAGAGCCTGGCCAGGTTTCCGCCAAAACCGATTGACGAATAATCGTACTCGTTCGAAAATGAAAGGTGGCTCCCCCAGATGAAATTCCGGTCGTCAGAACTGTGGGTGTAGGTTGCGCTGATGCTGGCAAGCACATCGCTTCGCGAGGCACCCGAAGAAGCTACCCACGGACTGCCGGTAACCTCGCCTGGCACACTCACCCGGTCCTCGTCTTCGTGCTCATCTTCGTCTTCGTCATCATCTCCTCCCCGTGAGGCCCCTGAATTATTAAAAGGGTTGATGTTGCTTGAGGAGGCTGACGTGTAAGCTGACAAGCCGGCATCAATAGTTAACACATCATCATCGTTGAGGGGCAGGTTAATTACGATAGTCGGGGTGATATTATCCAGGCTCTCGGTACCAATGCCCCCGCTAACCGGTGAATGTTTCCCTTCCTGAGTGTAGTAGCTCATCAGCAGGTCAACTTCGGTATTTTCCAACACTCGTTTTTTATAGATTTTTGTGGAGTCTTGCTGGGCCAGGCTTGACTGCGCAAGACCAGCAATCAGAAATAGTAGGATTAAATGCTTCATTTTTTTTACGATTAGTTACAACCACACCCGCCGCCTGTTTTACCGCCGTTAGCGCCTGCCGCGGCTTCGCGATACACCTGGAAGTTTACCTCGAAACGTTCGTTTGGCGTGGCTGATAGTTTCATGTCAGGATCGTTGATATATATTTTTTCGTATTCTTTAACCGCCACACACGAACTCAGGCCGAGCAGGGCCAATACGATGACTGCGAACTTTTTCATTTTTTTGTGGTGTTTCGTTCAATATTTTTTGAATAATAAATTTTACCCAGATCATCCACGATAACGCACTCGATTCCGGTTAGTTGATTGATGAAATCCAGGCCCGTTTCTTTGCCCATCACGAAGATGGAAGTGGCCAAGGCGTCGGCCAACTCTCCTTTGGGGGCGAAGACGGTGACACTGGCAAGTCCCTGCGTGGGGTACCCGGTGCGCGGATCAATAATGTGTGTATAGCGAATTCCGTCGAAAATCACATACTTTTCATAGTTTCCGGAGGTGACTACCGCACTGTTTTCAACAGGGAACCAAGAGAAAACATGGTTCTTGTTTAGCGGGTTGGTAATTCCCACCAACCAGGGAGAACCATCCGGTTTTTCACCCCAGCAATTCAGGTCGCCGGAAGCATTTACCATTCCGGCAACAGCCCCTTTGTCCATTAACAGTGCTTTTGCCATGTCGGCTGCATATCCTTTCCCGATTGCCCCAAAGCCAATTTTCATTCCCGGTAGCCTCAGAAATACGGTTCCGTTCTGGTGGTCCAGGATAATATTTTCGTAACCAACTTTCGATACGGATTGTCTTACTTGCGAACTGTCAGGAAGTTGGGTCATGGTTCCGTCAAACTTCCAGATTTTGTCCATCGCGGCGAAAGAAATATCAAAGGCCCCGTCAGTAATCCTTGAAATTTGAATGGAACGCTCAATCAACCGAAATAATTCAGGATCTACCTTTACCGGCTTGATACCAGCATTTTGGTTGATTAATGATGTTTGAGAACTTGGGTCCCACGATGAAATCAGTTGCTCAATCCTGGTAATCTCATCAATGGCCATCCGGACAAACTGGTCGCCCTCACTTTTGTTTGAAGCCACTACGGTAATTTCAAACCGGCTGCCCATCAGCTTAAGCATCCGGGTAAAAACTTCGCCGGCAAACCCGGAAAGCCCGGAAAGAATAAAGGCACAGACAACAATTATCTTTTGCATAGTTTATTTTTCAAGCGACACCAGCAGATCGATGTATTCTTTTGGACTGATATTTTTATACCCGGTAGTGCCAATTATGGCGCCTTGATTGTTTAGGATCACGACATGGGGAAAATATCCGTTCCCATTGTACTTCTCTGCCAGCTTGTTGTTCTGTTCCTGCTGATTTTCGGGTAATTGGTTTTTCTTTAATTTGGGAAAATCAGCCCTCAGGAGCACAAAATGATCATTGGAAAATGTTTTGAACTCTTCGGACTGCCAAATGAATTTTTCCAGTTTTATGCAGGGGGCGCACCAATCTGTTCCCGAAAATACAAGCAGAATGTTTTTGTGTTCGTTGGTCGCTGTGGCTTTTGCTTCATCAAAATTGGTAAGCCAGTTTTGAGCAAACGAGCTGGTTGTCAATCCGATGAATAGGATGACAACTAATTGAAACTTCTTCATATATCGATTTATTTGTGTTTGCGATTACCTCAAAACAATAAAGATCGTTTATAGTTCATCGATTCTTTCGATACTTTTCAAAGTGATCGGTATCGCCATAAACCTTTCCTGACTTCTGAAATAACGGTTAAACGTCGATGAAAATTACCCAAACTTCGATTGCTTTTTCATCTTCGCAAGCTTGAAAATACCTTTACTACAAATAAGTAGAGCATATGAAAACAATTAAAACAAGAATTTTACTTGCAGGCCTGTTGGTGCTGGCCATTTTCGTTCGGGCCGGAGCGCAAACCTCAGGCTGGAGCCTGGAAGACTGCATCCGTTATGCCCAGAAAAAAAACATCCAGGTGCAGCAGGCAGAATTGTCAACCGACCGCAACCAGTTATACACCGAGCAGGCCAAGGCCGCCAAGTTGCCTTCACTCAGTGGTTCGGTGCGGCAAAACTTCAACTGGAGCAAGGGCATCGACTCTCAAACAGGCGAGTTTGGCAGCCTGGATGGCTCCAACAGCACCAGTTATTCCGTTAATTCAAGCATGGTTTTATTTAATGGGATGAAGGTGCCCAACCAGTTGAAGCAATCGGAATTGGAACTTCAGAGCGGTCGCTATTACTCCGAAACGGTAAAAGAGTCGCTCGAGTTGAACATCCTGAACGCCTTTTTGCAAGTGCTTTATGCGCAGGAAAACGTAACCAATGCCGAAAAGCAAATCGAAGCCACCACCGAGCAATTATCGTTGGCCGAAGAACGGTTGAACCTGGGCATGGTGTCGCAGTCGGATTACCTGCAAATAAAGGCGCAGCTGGCCAGTGAGAAACTCACCCTGGCGAACGCCAAAAGTCAATTGTCAATTGCCCGTGTCGGGTTAATGCAGTTGATGGAGTTGCCGGTGGACGAGCGCTTTGGCGTTTCGTCGCCGACCTTGGGCCAACTGCTGAACCAAAATCTGGTCCCCGATGCAGGAGACGTTTATGAGCAGGCGCTTGTCATTAAACCGCAAATCAAAAAGGCTGAGTTGGACAAGCAAAGCGCTGAGCTGGATGAAAAAATTGCCAAAGCCAGCCTCCTGCCTTCTTTGTCGCTCGATGCCGGATTGGGAACGGCTTATTCCAGCGGCTTGGGCGGCTTCAACTATGCCGACCAGCTGAAAAACCAGATCAGTCCCTCGTTGGGCTTATCGCTTACGGTGCCCATTTTTCAGAAAAAGCAGGCAAAAACCAGCGTGAGTTTGGCCCAAATTGGCATTGCCAGCGCCGAGTTGGAAGAGATCAATACAAAGAACCAGTTGCGCAAAGAAATTGAACAGGCCACGGTGGACGTGGTGGCAGCCCAATCAGAATACGAGGCCAGTCTGGAGCAATATCAGGCCATTGACGAATCGAACCAGGTAGCCACCGAGAAGTTTCACCTCGGATTGATGAACTCGGTGGATTATTTGTTTGAAAAGACCAACCTGATTACAGCCGAGAGCAAACTGCTGCAATCGAAATACAACCTCATCTTTACTTATAAAATCCTCGATTTCTACAAAGGAATTCCATTAACACTTTAAAAATCGAAAACCATGAAAAAGAAATTCATTTATAGTATCATCGCCATAGGCGTAATAGTTGGCGGACTTATTTCCTTTTGGTCGTTCAGTAAAGCTGGACAAACGGTTGAGCTGGAAACTGCAGCGGTCATTCGGGGCGAGATCAGCGATGTGATTACCGCTACAGGTACGCTTGAAGCGGTAGAAACGGTTGAGGTGGGTACCCAGGTTTCGGGTGTCATCCAGAAAATTTACGTCGATTACAACTCGCAGGTGAAAAAGGGACAGTTGCTGGCCCGGTTGGACGAAACCCCCTTGGTGGCCCAGTTGGAGCAAAGCAAGGCTACTGTTGACCAGGCTGAGTCCGAAGTGCAGTACCAAAAAGCCACTTACGAACGATACAAAGTTTTGATCGAAAAAAAGCTGATTGCCCAATCGGATTACGATCTGGTGGTGTATAATTACAACAAGGCGGTGGCCAGCTTAAACAATGCCCGGTCGGTGTACGATAAGAACAAAATCAACCTGTCGTATGCCACGATTTGTTCGCCCATTGACGGGATTATTCTCGACCGCGCCGTGGACGAAGGCCAAACTGTTGCCGCCAGCTTTAACACGCCAACCTTGTTCACCATTGCCAACGACCTGACGCAAATGCAGGTGGAAGCCAATGTGGATGAGGCCGATATTGGTACCGTGCGCATCGGACAGCGCGTGGAATTCACCGTAGATGCGTATCCAACGTTGAAATTTGACGGTGAGGTGATCCAAATCCGTCTGCAACCTGTAGAATCCTCCAATGTTATCACTTACACGGTGGTCATCAATGCACCCAATCCCGATAAAAAACTGATGCCTGGCATGACCGCCAATGCTTCGTTTTATGTGAAAGAAATGAACAATATTGTATTGATGCCGGCCAAAGCGTTGAATTTTAATCCCGATCAGGAACTGCTGATGGCCTATCAAGAGGCGCACCCCGAGGTAACACTGCAACTTCCGGCACCTGCGATGTCGGACTTTGGGGAAAACGAAAAAACCATCTGGATGAAGAAAGGGAATGTCATTTGTGCACAACTGGTGAAGTTGGGCGAAACCGACGAAGCCTTTTATGAAGTAGTTTCCGGGCTGAATGAAGGCGATGAGGTGCTTACTTCGTTGACTGTAAGTTCTGCCGGTACAGGTGAAAAGTCGGCGGCCCGCAGCCCGTTTATGCCGCAACGCCCGGGTAGTAACCGTAAATAATCAAGCTCATGAACAAGCCGAAAACAATTATTAAAGTCAGTGGGTTGAAGAAGGATTTTCATGTGGGCGAAATTACAGTCCACGCACTGAAGGGAATCAACCTGGAAATTAAACAAGGCGAATTTGTGGCCATCATGGGTACCAGCGGTTCCGGCAAATCCACCATGCTGAACATCCTGGGATGTCTGGACAAGCCCACTGCCGGGCAGTATGTACTGGATGGGGTGAGCATGGGCGAGTTGGGGAAAAATCAATTGGCCGGACTGCGGAACAACAAGCTGGGCTTTGTTTTCCAGAGTTACAACTTGTTGCCCCGCACCACAGCGTTGGAAAATGTGGAGCTGCCGCTTTTCTACAATTCAAAAGTAAAGGCCAAAGAACGCAAAGAGCGGGCCATTGCCGCACTGGAGGCGGTTGGTTTGGCCGACCGGATGCACCACATGCCCAATCAGTTGTCGGGTGGGCAGCAGCAGCGCGTGGCCATTGCCCGCTCATTGGTAAACGACCCGGTGGTAATCTTGGCCGATGAGGCCACCGGCAACCTCGACACACGCACTTCCTACGAAATTATGTCGCTGTTGCAGCGGCTGAACGAAGATGGAAAGACCATCGTTTTTGTGACCCACGAGCCCGACATTGCCCGCTTTACTACCCGTAATGTCGTGTTTAGGGATGGGCACATCATTCGGGAAGAAATGGTGAACAACCGTTTGAATGCTGCCGAAATGCTGAAAAACCTGCCGGTAGAGGAGGATTAAACGCAAAAATGAAAGAAGATGAATTACAGGAATACATTAAAAATTTCGATGAATGCCTTGCGCCGGAATAAGTTCCGGGCATTCCTGACCATGCTGGGAATTATCATTGGGGTAGCTTCGGTGATCGCGATGCTGGCCATCGGGCAAGGCTCCAAGAAAAGTATCCAGGACCAAATGGCCGATATGGGCACCAACCTGATCTTTGCCATGCCCGGCTCCGAACAGCGGGGTGGGGTACAAATGGGCAGCAGCGATGCACAAAGCATGAAACTGAGCGATGTGGAAGCGGTGGAGCGCGAATGTCCGGCCATTAGTGCCGTGTCGCCACAGGTTAGCTCGCGCGGACAGGTGGTGTATGGCAATAAAAACTGGCCCAGCACCGTGTATGGGGTGAACGAAAAGTACCTCGACATCCGGAAATATTCGTTGGCCACCGGCCGGATCTTTTCCCAAGCCGAGGTGCGGAGCTTTGCCAAGGTTTGCATAGTCGGGCAAACGGTGGTCGATAACCTTTTTGGAACGGACATCGACCCCATCGGGAAATCAGTCCGCTTTAATAACATTCCGTTTAAAATTATCGGTGTGCTGTCCGAAAAAGGTGAGAACGGCATGGGGCAGGACCAGGACGATTTGATGCTGTCACCATACACTACTGTGCAAAAACGGATTTTATCGATTACCCATATTCAGGGCATTTTTGCATCGGCGGTTTCCGAAGACATGAACGATCTGGCCATCGAACAGCTGACCCAAACGCTAAGGAAGGCCCATAAAATTAAAGAAAACGATACGGATGATTTCCGGGTGATGTCGCAATCCGAGTTAGTGTCCACCTTTACCTCCATCAGCGATGTGCTCACTGCCCTGCTGGGCGCCATTGCCGGTATTTCGTTGCTGGTGGGCGGCATTGGTATCATGAATATCATGTACGTATCGGTAACCGAGCGCACCAAGGAAATTGGCCTGCGCCTGTCGGTTGGCGGACGCGGGGTGGATATCATGATGCAGTTCCTGGTTGAGGCGATTTTACTGAGCGTTTCGGGCGGGGTTGTTGGCATTATGCTGGGCATTCTTGCTACCTGGGCCGTATCGTCGGTGATGAACTGGCCGGTGGTGATTATGAGTTCTGCTGTGTTTTTCTCCTTCGTGGTTTGTTCGGCTAT
This sequence comes from Mangrovibacterium sp., assembly GCA_050178015.1. Lineage (GTDB taxonomy): Bacteria > Bacteroidota > Bacteroidia > Bacteroidales > Prolixibacteraceae > Gaoshiqia. The sequence continues at coordinate 85,581 of JBFXGM010000002.1, read as the reverse complement.
CGGTATCTTTTTTGGTTGGTACCCGGCCCGGAAGGCTGCCGCTCTGAACCCGATTGATGCTTTACGTTACGAATAGTGTATGTGTGCCGAAGGTGGGCCACTTGTGACCGCCTTCGGCAACGCTGGTCTGTCAGGCTAATTCGCTATATTTGATCTGAACAAAATCTGTAAAATGAATCTTACCTTTCTTTCCAATAAAAAATTGACGGTCGTCCTTCATGCCATGGCCTGGCTGATCATTGTGATCATTCCGCGATACCTGGTCAGTGCTTTTGGCAGCGGGCAAGGTGGCGGTTTCCTGTATCAGTTTTATGCCAACACGGCCATTTACGGCGCTATTTTCTATCTGAATTATCTTTGGATTGTTCCGAAATATTTTTTCAGGGAAAGTAAACTGAGATACTTTTTATATGCAGCCGGGGTTATTATCGCTTTGTTCTTAGTATCTTGGGTTTTAAATGAATCCCTTTTTCATTCTCCCGAGCACGAAGCGCAAATAGAGCGCATCATGAAAGAACTTTCCAACGTGAAAGAGGTGGATCGGCCACCGTTTCGCCAGTTTCGGATTTTCAATTATTTCTACACGGTGGTGCTGATTTCGGGCTTTTCGTTGGGGCTGGGAGTGCTCGAGAAATTGGGGCAGAATGAAAAGCAACGCAAGGAACTGGAAAAGGAAAAGCTGAACTCCGAACTGGCATTTCTGAAAAATCAGGTCAGCCCGCATTTCTTTTTCAATACGCTGAATAATATTTATTCGCTGATTGGAATTGATACCGGCGAGGCGCAGGATGCCGTCCTGAAACTGTCGAAACTCATGCGCTACCTGCTTTACGAATCGGAGCAGAGCCTGTCGCTGTTGAGCGACGAAATTGCGTTTATGCACAACTACATCGACCTGATGAAACTCCGCCTGAGCAAAAAGGTGGAACTTTCCGTTTCGCTTCCCGAAAAGGTTGATGATCTGTTTGTTCCTCCTTTGCTGTTTATTCCCTTTGTCGAAAACGCGTTCAAACATGGTGTTAGTTACCGCGAAGCCTCCTTCATCGAAATCAGCATGAACGTGGAGGGGAGCTCAGTTTCATTTTTTGCGCGGAACAGTATCGGCGCCAGCAGCCAGGCCGGCGATGGGCAACATTCGGGCATCGGGCTCGACAATGTGAAAAAGCGCCTGAACCTGCTGTTTCCCAACCGGCATGGGTTGCATATTGTAAAAACTGACAGCGAATTTCGGGTTGAACTCAAACTGGAAACAAAAAATCTGACTGCATGAAGCTCCGGACCATTGCCCTCGACGATGAACCGCTGGCCCTGAAACTGGTGACCGGCTATATTCAGAAAACCCCGTTTCTGGATCTGGCGGGCGAGTTTGATAACCCGATGGATGCGATGGATTTTTTGGCTGACCAGGTGGTTGACCTCATTGTCCTCGATATCCAGATGCCCGACCTCACCGGCATTGAATTCACCAAAACGCTCACGAATCCGCCCAAAATTATTTTCACCACCGCCTACGAGAAGTACGCCATCGAAGGCTTTAAGGTAAATGCGGTGGACTACCTGCTTAAGCCGTTCAGCTATCAGGAATTTTTAGTGGCCGTGCAAAAGGCGAAGAAATTGATCGAACTCGAGCAATCGGCCTTTTCAACCATTGAAGCCAACAATCAGTTTTTGTTTTTGAAGTCGGAATACAAAATTCGCCGCATCAACTTCAACGATATTTTGTATATCGAAGGACTGAAGGATTACGTGAAGGTTTACTTGCAAAACGAGGTAAAGCCAATCCTCTCATTGAATTCGGTGAAAGCCCTGGAACAAAAATTACCCGCCGACCGGTTTATGCGTGTGCACCGATCATTCATTGTCAATCTTGAAAAGATTGAGACCATCGAGCGCAGCCGCATTGTATTCGGGAAAACCTATATTCCGGTGAGCGACCAGTACAAAGACAAATTCCAGGAATTTGTAAATAAAAACTTCCTTTGATTCTGGATATTCGATTTTCGATACTTTGATCATTGATAGATGCGAACCACTTTCGCCAGAAGAGGGAGCCATTTTCTCCCCTGGCAAGGGGTGGTCGGAGGGGTAAATAATATCCCGTTTGCAATGTGGATCATTCTGTGGAATTGCCATACGCCAGGCGGTTTAAACCGCCAGGCGCATATCCAAATCAGACAATTAATTTTTGTCAGGCCTTTTGGAGAACTTTCACCTCAGGTGTACTTATTACACCCGCCTTTTCCATGTTGGCTTTAAGTTCAGGTTGACTCATAAAACTATTCATCACATCGATACTTGCGCATTCCCCGGTAAGGGTAACCTGGTTGGGATTATCAACTGAGGTATAAACCCCTGTCATTTTTATTCCTGATTTTGCTCTCAGCGGTTCCCCTGCTTCATAAACTTTTTTCCATGTAGCAAAATCCTTGACTTGGTGTGTTAAGATTACATGTAGCATTTTGTTAGTTTTAAAGGTTTAATAAAAAGCACTGATAATGAATCAATAACAATAAAGCAAACAAGTAGTTTTCAAAATAAGAGACTTTTTTGTCTTATTCGGGTTTTAACAGAGATCAGACGAAAGTTTGATACTCAATTTTTTGTTTTGCTTGAGCTAAAACAGAAATTGCACGAACTGAAAAAGTCGTTGCACGAGCCGGAGTAGCCGTTGCACCGTTCAAAGCTGACATTGTTTTACTCCTATCTGACATTGTTTCAGGTGAAGCGTTTATTGCACGGTACAGACCGGTCGTTGTTTGAGTTGAAGTGTTCATTGCACGGGTTTTAGCTGTTGTTGTTTGAGTCGAAGTGGTCATTGCACGGGTTATGGCAGTTGTTGTTTGAGTCGAAGTGGTCATTGCATGCAATCGCGCGGGAGCAGGGGGTAACTTGAAATTTGGAAGCCGGAAGTTGCAGCTTTTCCGCCAATACCGGTATCTTTGCACAAAACCACCAGTTATGACAGGAAAGGATTTGCGCATTGTTTTTATGGGGACGCCCGATTTTGCAACGGCCAGTTTACAGGCCTTGGTTGAAAATGGCTACCAGGTTGTCGGGGTCATTACTGCTCCCGACAAACCGGCGGGACGCGGACGGCAGCTGCAGGAACCGGCCGTTAAGAAATATGCCGCCGAAAAAGGCTTGCACATCATGCAGCCCGAAAAATTGAAAAATCCGGATTTTATAGCTGAATTGGAAAGTTTGAAGGCCGATTTGCAGGTGGTGGTGGCTTTTCGCATGTTGCCCGAAGTGGTTTGGCGCATGCCCCGGTTGGGGACCTTCAACCTGCACGGTTCGCTGTTGCCGCAATACCGTGGCGCCGCCCCGCTCAACTGGGCCGTCATCAATGGTGAAAAGGAAACCGGCGTTACCACTTTTCTGCTGTCGCACGAAATTGATACCGGGGCCATTCTTTTCCGCGAAAAGATTACGATTGGCGAAAATGATACGGTGGGCGATATTCACGATCGTTTGATGGAAATCGGCGCTGACCTGGTCGTAAAAACAGTTGACGCGCTGGCTTTTGGTGAATACACTCCGGTTGAACAGGGCACAATCGACGAAGGTGAGCTGAAACCGGCGCCTAAAATCTTCAAAGAGGATTGCCGGATTGATTGGACAAAACCCGGTGTTCAAATCCGGAACCTGATCCGCGGACTTTCGCCTTACCCGGCGGCCTGGACAGAGTTTAAAGCTTCTGAAGGCCAAACGCTGGCAATGAAAGTTTATTCGGCCGATCTGGAAACCGGCCCATCGGCACAGCCCGGCTCCATTCAAACCGACGGCAAAAACTACCTGAAAGTAGCCACGGCTGATGGATGGCTGGCCATTACCGACTTGCAGCTAGCCGGTAAAAAACGCATGAACACCGTTGAATTTCTCCGGGGTTTCCACGGGATTGAAAATGCGCAGTTGCAATGAGGCGCTTGTTGCTAAAAACGGGCAAAAGCCTGTTGGCTTTGTTGCTTTTGTTGCTCGGCCTGTTTTTCTTTTATGTGGATTGGTTCATTTTCAGGTATGTGCTTTGGCCATCCTGGAAAGTTGGTAGTCTGCAACTGCACGAAAGCCTCTCCATTTACAAATTTACCTTTCGGGGAAACCTGGCCTATCTTCCGTTTCTCATCTATCTGATGATCGGCCTGTTTTTACTTTATATTTTTGCCCGGACAATTTGCCGCATCTGGTTCAGAGCCGCTTAGTCCCGAGGTTTTTTCTTTCTTAGGTAAATCGCATCTCCGTTGGAAGGTTTTTCATTCTCGTCCATCCGGTTGAGGCGGTACAATTTTTTCAGTTTGATACCATAACGTTGCGAAATGTAGTGCATGTTGTCGTCTGCTTCAAAAATGTGTACCTCATTATTTTTGTGGGCTTTATTGCGTTTCGGTTCAATGTATAGGATTTCATTCTCGCGCAATCGTCTATTTTCGGACAGATCGTTATATCTAAAAACTTCCCAGGTTTTCAGACCAAACTCGTCGGCGATTTTCTGTGGAGAATCACCTACTTTAACCACAATCGATCGTAACCCGTTTCGATGAACTACCTTGCGGGTGATGTACGGATTAATCAAGGTTGAACCATTGTCGGTTTCGTTTTTAGGTGTGGCAATACGGGCAATCTGTTGCGGATCAATGCCTTGATCGTATAGGTATAGTTTGTTTTCCTCGATGATTTTAATCAGCAGGGCAGGATAATTCGGATTGGTGGCATACCCGGCTTTTTTCAGTCCGTGTGCCCAGCCTTTGTAGTCGGTGATGTCGAGCGTGAACAGTTCGCCATAGCGCGGGTTTGCCGTCAGAAAATTGCTGTGGTCGATGAACGATTCTTCCACCGAACCATATCTCCGGAAACATTCATTCCGGTGATCGTCATCATGATAAACGCGTTTGCCCTTCCAGTCATTTTTACACTTAATGCCAAAGTGATTGTTCGATTTCAGGCTGAGCTGGCTGTTGCCATTGCCCGATTCGAGGCAGGCCTGCGCCAGTTTGATGCTGGCCGGTATGCCGGTTCGCTGCATCTCCGAAATGGCCAGTTTGCGGTATGTTTTTATATATTCTTCGCGGGTGTAAACGCGTTGTGAGAATCCGGCAAGAAAAACCAAACTGAGTAAAAACGATAAAAAAATCTTTCTGATCATATCCGTCAATTTTTCTGAAAATATAATTAGCCACCCTTTTACCCCGTTGGCATACATGTTTTAAAAACGTACTTTTGGGGAAAGGCTATATCTTATGCAAGCAAAAGAAATCAAAATTCTTGTTTCTGAGTACGAAAGTCTGGAAGAGTTAATAACAACCGATCGTGAATTAGTGGTTGCAGCCCGTGAAATAGCGGAAAAAGCTTACGCTCCGTATTCCGGGTTTAAGGTTGGCGCAGCACTTCTGATGGAGGATGGCAGCATTGTTTGCGGGAATAATCAGGAGAATGCTTCATCGCCGGTTGGCATTTGTGCCGAGCGGACCGCCTTGTTTTGGGCGAATGCCAATTTCCCGGAAAAAGCGGTGCTAGCCATTGCCGTTACCGCCATTGACCAATCGGGCAGCCGGGCCCTGAATTTAAGTCCGTGCGGGGCCTGCCGACAGGTGCTGCTCGAAACCCAGCACCGCTTTTCGCAACCTATCCGGATTTTGCTTGACAGCCGCGAAAAAATTGAGGTGCTGCAAGATGCTGACAGTCTGTTGCCGCTAAGTTTCAACGGGAACTCCCTGAAAGCCGGAGTTTAGCCTCTTCATTGGAATCTGCTTCAAAAAAAAGGTGCGGATAAAATCCGCACCTTTTTCCCTTAATCTTTCAATTCTTTGATCTGAACCAGGTCATCCCAAATGGCATCGCCTTTTGGTGGTTTGGCCACAATCTTAATGGGTTCCTTTTTTACCGGATGAATAAACTCCAATTTACGTGCATGAAGGTGAATACCTCCATCCGGGTTACTTCGTTCGGCCCCGTATTTTAAATCGCCTTTGATGTGGCATCCCATTTTTGCCAGTTGCACCCGTATTTGGTGGTGCCGTCCGGTATGCAGGTCAACTTCGAGCAGGTGATAGCGGTTTACACTGGCCATGTGTTTAAAGGAAAGGCTGCAAAAGCGTGCGCCTTTTTTTGGTTTTAAGCTGGCAAAACTTTTATTTTTTCCTTCGTCTTTCCAGAGGTAGTGTTCCAACGTCCCTTCTTCCAGTTCCGGCAGTACATCCACCACGGCCCAGTAAGTTTTTTTTATGGCATCCTTGTCCTGGAACATTTCGTTCAGGCGGGTAAGCGCTTTGCTGGTGCGGGCAAAAAGTACAATGCCGCTGGTGGGCCGGTCGAGCCGGTGTGGCGATCCCAGGTACACATCGCCAGGCTTGTTGTATTTCTTCTTGATGTAGGCTTTCACCTGATCAATCAGCGTTACATCGCCGGTTTTGTCGCCTTGCACAATTTCGCCACAGGCTTTGTTCACAGCGATAATATGGTTGTCTTCGTAAATTACTTGCATGATAAAATGGATAATTGGATAATCAGATAATTGGTCATTAGGAATACGTAGCTGATAATTGTCTGTTTCCAGACCACAAAACCGGCAAAATATTAGTCTTCGCCTGGAAATCGGTCATTGATGAAATCATTTTCTCCATCGCTGAAATAACTAATGTCCAATGACTAATGTCCAATGCCCAATACCTAATATTGTTCCCTTTCGTTCGGGAAGTTTTTTGATTTGACATCTTCGATATAACTGCCTACGGCGCCTTTAATTTCGGCGGCCAGGTTGTGGTAGCGGCGCAGGAAACGTGGCGAAAATTCCTGGGTAATGCCCAGCATGTCGTGGATAACCAGCACTTGTCCGTCAACTCCGCTGCCGGCGCCGATTCCGATCACCGGGATCTTCAGCGATTCGGCTACCTGTTTACCTAATGCGGCCGGAATTTTTTCGAGCACAATCGCAAAACAACCGGCATCTTCCAGCAGTTTGGCATCTTCGAGCAGCTTTTGGGCTTCTTCATCTTGTTTGGCTCGCACGGTATAAGTGCCATATTTATGAATCGACTGCGGCATCAAACCCAGATGGCCCATCACCGGGATTCCGGCAGAAAGAATGCGGTCAACTGATTCCAGAATTTCTTTTCCTCCTTCCAGTTTTACGGCATCGGCTGCTGTTTCCTTCATGATGCGGATGGCCGAGCTAAGCGCTTCTTTGCTGTTGCCCTGGTACGTGCCAAAAGGCAAATCGACAACCACCAAAGCACGCTTGGCCGCTTTAACAACCGATGTTCCGTGGTAGATCATCTGGTCCAGCGTAATGGGCAGAGTTGTTTCGTTGCCCAGCATGACATTCGATGCCGAATCGCCAACCAGGATGACGTCAATCCCGGCTTCATCCACTAATTTTGCCATGCTGTAATCGTAGCTGGTCAGCATAGATATTTTTTCACCCCGCAGTTTCATCTCTGACAACACATGCGTGGTAACGCGTTTAACTTCTTTATGTACTGACATGGTATTTTATTTAATGGTACAAAGTAAGTAACTTTTTACGAAACTGGCTGTGTTGTGAAAGGCAGATTGCATGCACCGCTGATTTATGTCTTTTTGTCACCAAATATGTCAGTCCGGAAGCGGGCATTTTTTGTATTGTGCCAATTTTGCACCTGCCACGCCAGATTCTCCCTTGGCATAATCATTGATCTTCCCAGACCGTAATTTTGAATTTCACTAACAGAAATAATTAAAAACAATAGATAAAATGGGAAAAATTATTGGAATCGACTTAGGTACAACAAACTCCTGCGTTGCAGTGATGGAAGGTAACGAGCCTGTTGTAATTCCCAACAGCGAAGGAAAACGTACCACTCCTTCAATCGTGGCTTTCGTGGAAAACGGCGAACGTAAAATCGGCGATCCGGCAAAACGTCAGGCTATCACCAACCCGCATAAAACGATCTCATCGATCAAACGATTTATGGGTGAAGGCTATTCAAATCTGAATAAGGAAATTTCACGTGTACCCTTTACGGTAGTGCAAGGTGATAATAATACGCCTCGTGTTCTGATCGATGACCGCAAGTATTCACCACAGGAAATTTCGGCGATGGTTCTTCAAAAAATGAAGAAGACAGCAGAAGATTATCTGGGACAGGAAGTTACTGAAGCGGTGATTACCGTTCCGGCTTACTTCAACGATGCTCAGCGCCAGGCAACAAAAGAAGCCGGCGAAATTGCCGGACTGACAGTTCGTCGGATTATCAACGAACCAACAGCTGCCTCGTTGGCTTATGGTCTGGATAAAATGCACCGCGATATGAAAGTGGCCGTGTTTGACCTTGGCGGTGGTACGTTCGATATTTCAATCCTCGAATTGGGTGATGGCGTATTCGAAGTAAAATCGACTGATGGCGATACTCACTTGGGCGGTGATGACTTTGACCAAACCATTATCGACTGGTTGGCTGAAGAATTTTTGCGCGAAGAAGGACTCGACCTGCGTAAAGATGCCATGGCCCTGCAGCGTTTGAAAGAAGCTGCCGAAAAGGCAAAAATCGAATTGTCGAGTTCAACACAAACCGAAATCAACTTGCCCTATATCATGCCGGTAAACGGTATGCCAAAGCACTTGGTGAAAACGCTGACACGGTCAAAGTTTGAGCAATTGGCCGACAGCCTGATCAATGCCACCCTGGAACCTTGCCGCAAAGCGTTGAAAAACGCCGGTATGACCGCTGCCGACATTGACGAAGTGATTCTGGTGGGCGGTTCTACCCGTATTCCGGCTGTTCAGGAAAAAGTGCAACAGCTTTTTGGAAAAGCTCCCTCAAAAGGTGTGAACCCGGATGAAGTAGTTGCTGTTGGTGCTGCCATCCAGGGCGGTGTGCTTACCGGAGAAGTAAAAGATGTGCTGTTGCTCGATGTTACCCCGCTTTCATTGGGAATCGAAACGATGGGTGGTGTCATGACCAAACTGATCGAAGCCAACACGACTATTCCGACAAAGAAATCGGAAACCTTTACTACGGCCTCCGATAATCAGCCTTCGGTTGAAATCCACGTGTTGCAGGGCGAACGCCCGATGGCCGCCGGCAACAAAACCATTGGCCGCTTCCACCTGGATGGAATTCCGCCCGCACGTCGTGGTGTGCCTCAGATTGAAGTTGCCTTTGACATTGATGCCAACGGTATTTTGCATGTTCATGCCAAAGACAAAGCTACCGGAAAATCACAGTCCATCCGCATCGAGGCTTCATCGGGCTTGAGCGATGACGAAATCAAACGGATGCGCGAAGAAGCTGCGGCCAACGCCGAAGCTGACAAAGCTGCCAAAGAGCGTGTGGACAAGCTGAATCAGGCGGATAGTTTGATTTTCCAAACAGAAAAACAACTGACTGAGTTTGGCGATAAACTTCCGGCTGACAAAAAAGCGCCGATTGAGGCTGCTCTGAACAAGCTGAAAGAAGCCCACAAAAACCAGGATGTGGCTGCCATTGATGCTGCAACAAATGAATTGAACCAGGTTTTCCAGGCGGCTTCGCAGGAAATGTACAATGCGCAGGCTCAAGCCAATCCGCAGCCCGGACCCGATGCAGGAGCCGGAGCGCATGGCGGTAACGGACAATCATCAAAAACTTCGCAGGACGGAGAAGTAACCGATGTGGATTTTGAAGAAGTAAAATAAGATAGCCACAATAAGGAATAAAAGCCCTGATCGGATTTTCTGGTCAGGGCTTTTCATTTTTACCCGATTTTAAGTTTCGTATCGAGTGGCTTCATCACCGGCTTCTGTTTCATTCGTGTCGGAATGTTTTCGGAAATCACTTCCAATAAAAGTTGAGCAATCCTTTTCAAGCCGGTCGTCTTCAAATAGGCGGCGCTGATCTCACGGATAGGAGTAGGCTCTCCAATCTCTTTAACCATATCTTCGTAAACTTCCGGAATGTTCATGGTAGCCAGCTCCGGCAGAAAAGTCATACCTCCCTGGTTTTCAACAATTCGTTTTATCGACTCGATAGAGTAGGAAATGTACCGGAAGGAAAGCTCTGTTTCTTTCCGATCGGGGATCTGGCAGATTGAGTTCACCTGGTTTTGAAAACAGTTGCCTTCGCGTAAATACCAAAGCTCCTCGGTTTGCAGTTGGTCCTGGCTGATTTTTTCCTCCGCGAAAAGTGTATGGCGATCGGAAACGTACAGGTAGAAACGCTCATAGAACAAGGGTACAAAACCAATGTTTTTAGCTATCACCGGAGTTGACAGAATGCCAAGATCCAGCTCATTAAATGTGAGCCGGCTAATTATATCTTCGGTATTCACCTCGGTGATTTCCAAAAACAGCCGCGGATATTTCTCGTTCAGCGCATCAATAAACAGCGGAACCAGGTATGGAGAGAGGGTGGGAATGATGCCAACGCGCAGTTTTCCTTCCACTTGTTCGTCCATGTCAAGCCCTAATTGGTTCAGGTCGTCAACCAACTGAACGATCTTCAAGGCTTTGTCATAAAATAGTTCCCCTTCAGGCGTGAGCGACAGCGGCTTTCTGGTCCGGTCAACTAGTTGATAACTGAACTCTTCTTCCAGCTTTTGAATTTGCAGGCTTAGTGCAGGCTGACTGATATGCAGTTGCGCTGCCGCACGGGAAAAACTTCGGTGGCGCACCAGTTCAATGAAATAGGTTAATTGGTTGATATTCATTTTGTATAAATTCTACTTATGACGATATAAAATTAATAAATAATGATTATAGTATTTTTGAAATAAGAAATAAAACAAATGTAAAGTCAAACATTAAAATTTAGCAATATGAAAACAGTAGAAAAAACCAACAGGAAAAATGAAGTGTTAGTGAATGGTCTAAATGAATTTTTAGCCGACATCCAAGTCTTTTATCAGAACTTACGAGGCTTCCACTGGAATGTAAAAGGCAGCCTGTTTTTTGTCCTTCACACCAAATTTGAAGAGTATTATAACGAAACCTCCGAATTGGCTGATGAGGTTGCTGAACGTATTTTGATGATTGGTGGCGAACCGCTTCATGCTTTTTCAGACTACCTGCAGGTAGCAAGCTTGCCTGAAGTGAAAAGCGTTTCGGATGGCAGGAAAGCTGTTGAAGCTGTAATTGAACAATCGGAAATCTTGCTGGGAAAAATGCACAAATTACAATCGCTGGCTGCCGACCACAATGATGAAGCTACCAACGCTCTGTTTAGCGACATGATTGGCGAAACCGAAAAGCGCCTCTGGATGTTGAGAACATTCTTAAGCTAAGGGGAAAATAACAAAATCAACAAAGGCTGTCCCGGGTTTTAGCCCATCGGACAGCCTTTTCTATTTTTAGTTTTTTTAATTATAAATGAATCACTTCATCGTAAGCGGCAGCAGCAGCCTCCATGATCGCTTCGCTCATGGTGGGGTGCGGGTGGATGGATTTGATCAGTTCGTGCCCGGTGATCTCCAGCCGTTTGGCCACTACCAGTTCGGCGATCATTTCGGTAACATTGCCCCCGATCATGTGGGCGCCCAGCAATTCGCCGTATTTGGCGTCAAAAATCAATTTCACAAACCCATCTTTCTGACCGGCCGCGCTTGCTTTTCCGCTGGCCGAGTAGGGGAATTTGCCTACTTTGATTTCGTAACCGGCTTCTTTTGCCTGTTTTTCGGTCATTCCTACCGACGAAACCTCGGGTGAAGTATATGTACATCCCGGAATGTTGCCATAGTCAACCGGGTGCGGGTTCAGTCCGGCAATTTTTTCAACACAGGTAATCGCCTCGGCTGATGCCACGTGGGCCAGTGCCGGTCCGTGAACGATGTCACCAATTGCATAAACTCCCTCCACATTGGTGCGGTAATAATCGTCCACTTTTATTTTGCCTTTCTCAACCGCAATGCCAACTTTTTCCAGGCCAATATTTTCGATGTTAGGGGCAATCCCAATGGCCGAGAGCACAATTTCGGCTTCCACCTTTTCTTCGCCTTTTTTTGTTTTGATGGTTACTTTGCACAGATCGCCCGAGGTATCAACAGATTCGACAGAGGAGTCAACCATCACCTTCATTTTCATTTTTTTGAAGGAGCGTTCCAGTGTTTTCGAAACCTCTTCATCCTCGTTAGGGACTACGTTGGGCAGAAATTCAACCAAGGTGACTTCGGTTCCTATAGATTGGTAGAAATAGGCAAACTCGCTGCCAATGGCACCCGAACCAATTACCACCATCGACTTGGGTTGTTTGGGAAGGTTCATGGCCTGGCGGTAACCGATAATTTTTTTGCCGTCCTGCTTTAGGTTTGGCAGTTCGCGCGAGCGGGCCCCGGTAGCCAAAATGATGTGTTTGGCCGTGTAGCTGCTTTTTTTGCCGTCCTCGCCGGTAACTTCTACTGAACCTTTTCCGGCAAGTTTCCCAAAGCCGTTGATCACCTCAATTTTATTCTTTTTGAACAAGAACTGGATGCCTTTGCTCATGCCTTCGGCTACCCCGCGGCTACGGCCGATCATGGCCCCGAAGTCGGGTTTTACCTCGCCGGAAATGGATACGCCGTAATCGGCTGCATGCTTGGCATACTCATATGCCTGGGCGCTTTTCAGCAATGATTTGGTCGGGATGCACCCCCAGTTGAGGCAAATGCCACCGAGGCTTTCTTTTTCAATAACGCCAACTTTCATTCCTAACTGGGCAGCCCGGATGGCAGCAACGTAACCGCCGGGACCACTCCCTATGACTAATACATCGTAATTCATAATTTTTGGATCTTTATTTTTATGCGATTTAAAACAAAACAGTTCAGCTTTTAAAAAGTTTTGCAAAAATGCCGGGTGGTTGCGGAATAGAAATGTGTGCAATTCAACGGAAAGTTGTGCCATAAAAAAGGCCGGTGTTTAGCCGGCCTCATCCTGGATGTTATTCAGGCATCAATTCTTTCAACTTCTCTTCGAGGGCTGCACCTCGTAGGTTTTTGGCAATGATGTTTCCTTCCTTGTCGAGCAAAACCGAATGGGGAATGGAGTTTACCCCATAAAGTTGTGCCACTTCGTTTTGCCAGTATTTCAGGTCCGACACATGGTGCCAGGTCAGCTGATCTTCAGCAATACCTTTCAACCAGGCGTCTTTGTCGCGATCGAGCGAAACGCCGAGAATATCGAAACCTTTGTCTTTATATTTATTGTATGCAGCTACGATGTTCGGGTTTTCCTGGCGACAGGGACCACACCAGGAGGCCCAGAAATCCACAAGCAGGTATTTCCCGCGCAGCGATGACAGGGTCAGCGGGTTTCCTTCGGGATCGTTCATGGTAAAATCGGGCGCTTCGGTGCCGATGGCTGTTTTTGCCTGCATATCCAAAATTTCCTGCAGTTGTTTCATGTAAACCGATTCGCTTAGGTTGGGCGAAAAGTTGTCGGTCAGCGATTTCAGTTCAGTATATTCCAGCTGGTTGGCCAATTGGGTAAGTGTAATGAAAGGGGCCACTACCGACTGGCTGTTTTCGCGCACGAAATTTTTGGCAAAAACCATCATGTTGTCCGAAGCTGCATCCACGTCAATACGAACGCGGTCCATCTCCTGCTGGTTGCCGCTGGCAGCAGCTTGTGAATATTCCTGCTGGTATTGCTGCATTTTCTGGTTCATAACGTTGAGCTCGTCGAGGTAGCTGTTAAAAACATCGGTAGCCGGAGATCCGGTTACCTTTGTGGCACGCAGGCTATCGATGTAGGCCTCAACTTTAATTTTTGCATTTTCGAGGAAGAACTGTGCAAAGTAGTCGCGGTCATTCAGTCGCAGGTAATTCAGTTCGGCCGGGCCGGCTTCGCCTTCGAAGGTGAAGTTGCCTTTTTCCAGTTTGGCGGTATCAACCACCACAGCCTGGCCGGCTTCAGCTTTTACAAGGAATACCTGTCCCGAATCCAATCCGGCGATGTTCCCGGAAATCCGGTATTTCGAAGAATTACTCTGGCATGCTGCCAGGAAAATCATCACAACAAACAGCAGGGGTAAATTTTTCATTCTTTTTCTTTTTGAAATTGATAATATGTATCTAATAATTGTTTTGCGGCAACAAACGAGCTCGTTTCTTCTTTCAGTACCTGTTGTTCAAAATCAGGCAGCAGTTGTCTGATTTCCGGGTTTTGGTAAAAACTCGTTTTCAATTGTTCGTTAATGGTTTCGTACATCCAGAATTTTGCCTGCTCATTTCGTTTATACTGAAAATAGCCATTCTCATTTGCCAAACGAAGGTATTCATGGATAGTTTCCCAGATTTTGCTGATCCCCGTTTTTTTCACGGCCGAACAGGTCAGTACTTTTGGCGACCAGCCCGAATCGGTTGGCGGGAACAGGTGCAGGGCGTTCATGTATTGAACCCGGGCAATTTCGGCGCGGTCAATGTTGTCGCCATCGGCTTTGTTGATGGTGATGGCATCGGCCATCTCCATAATGCCGCGTTTGATTCCCTGAAGTTCGTCACCGGCACCGGCCAGCATCAGCAACAAGAAAAAATCGACCATCGAATGAACCACCGTCTCGCTTTGCCCAACACCCACGGTTTCTATAAAAATGATGTCGAAGCCAGCTGCTTCGCAGAGGATGATGGTTTCGCGGGTTTTGCGGGCCACCCCGCCCAGCGAACCTGCCGAGGGTGAAGGGCGGATGTAGGCATTCGGGTCGGACGATAATTCTTCCATGCGCGTTTTATCACCCAGGATACTTCCTTTCGACCGCTCGCTGCTGGGGTCGATGGCCAGCACGGCCAGTTTGTGCCCCTGCGAAGTAATGTGTTTCCCCATCGATTCGATGAAGGTGCTTTTGCCCACGCCAGGAACGCCGGTAATGCCAATGCGTATCGATTTGCCGCTGTACGGCAAACATTTTAAAATGATTTCCTGCGCAACTTGCTGGTGCTCTTTCTTGGAGCTTTCAATCAGGGTAACGGCCTGGCTCAGCACGGTAATGTTGCCGTCGCGGATCCCTTTCACGTAATGGTCGGCCTGGTGAGCGGTTTTTCGCTTGTTTTTCAGAAAACGTTTTATAGAATCTTCACAGAACGATTCGGGCTGTTCGATACCGCTGTTCACGGTCAAACCTTTGTATTGTCCTTCGTTCTCAATATGTTTATGGTTTTTGTCAACAATCATTCTGAAAATTTTAACGAAGGTAAAATTTCATGCACGATAAAAAAATAAGCCGCTTCAAAAAAATTGAAACGGCTGGCATATCATTTTACCAAAATAAATTATCCGGCTGCCTGTACATTGGTTGACACGCGCAGGATGCTGGTTGGTTTTTTCGGGTCGTTGGTGATCACGGTAATCGCTTTGTTTTGGCGGCCGCGTTTGCCTTTGGAGTTGAACACCACTTTCAGCGGAACGGTTTCGTTGGCAGCAATCACTTTCTTTTCGGGGGTGACAGCTGTGCAGCCACACGATGTTTTCACGTTGCGGATAATCAGGTCGCGTTTGCCCGAGTTTTTAATGGTGAACACGCATTCAACCTGGTCGCCTTCCTTGATGTCGCCGAAATCGTGGGTTTCCTCATTAAACGAAACCACCGGGGCGCTGGCCAGTTCTTCGGGCGAGAGAGCAGAAAAGTCTTCCTCTACAGTAGCCGAAACTCCGATCGAATTGCGATAGTCGGTTTTACCATCCACATTCAGGTAAACCCGGTGCATCACAAAACCATACGTTTCAATTTTGCGGGCATCGTAGGTTACCAAAATATTTCCCTTTTCATGTGGTTTCAAGGTCGAAGGAACCACTTTTACCGCCAGGTGGCTGGGTGGGGTTTTAAAATCGAGGCTTACGGTTTGCTCCGAGTCGTTTATAATTTCCAGGCTGTCGGTCAAAACTTCGTTTTCATTGATTTTCACAAAGGCAATGTGATTTGATTTTGCCCGCACCGGGCCAATTTCCCTTGGATAAAGTTCAGCAACAGTTTTTTGCCGGGGGTCAACATTTCCTTTTATGCGAAGAATGGTGCGCGGAACTTCGCCGTTTGAGGATACGGTAATTGTTTTGTTGAACGGCCCGGGCCGGTTTTGCGGGTTGTAGCTCACTTTTATGAAGCCTTTTTCGCCCGGCGCAATAGGTTTACGGGTCCATTCGGGCGTGGTGCAGCCGCATGATGCCTGCACATTGTTTAAAATCAATGGCGTGGCGCCGTTGTTCACAAAGTTGAAGTTGAACGACTGCGAGCCGGCTTCTTCTTTGAATGATCCAAAGTCATGCTCCACTTGATCGAAAACAATTTTAGCTTGCGCCGATTGTGCGCCAACATGTCCTGAGATAAATAGTGTCGCCAGAGCCAAAAGAATAATTCTAAATTTCATATCTGTTTATTTTACAGGTGAAGACGTTTTATGTATTGGCCATTCCAGCCGGGTTTCCGGGGATTGGTATCTCCAATGAACCTTAAAAAAAGATGCTACCTGGTTGATGGCTTTAAAAACGGTTTCACAAAGATAATATTCTTACCAAAAGAGTTAAAGCCCGATACAAAACTAAAAAAGCCGCTTGGATCGCCATGTTAATTGCAATAAACATTTGTTAATGGTTTGTTAACACAGCAGTATCTTTGAAAAAATGACTAGTTTCGTGGTTATCAAGCCAGAACAGAGAGTTGATATGGGAAGGAATACGATTCGGTTTATTATTATTTTGGCCACTTTTTCGGTGCTGGGTATCTTACTGATCCAATTTTTCTTTTTTAAGAATACGGTGGATCTGAATGAGAAGAAATTTCATGATTCGGCCACACAGGCACTAAAAAATGTGGCCGGAAATTTAATTGAATACAATACCAAAATTAGGGGAACGATTGCCAGTCACGATCATGTGGTTGCCGTCGATCAAATCTCGAATAATTATTACGTGGTGAACGTGGACGATGAGATCAATCCGGGGTTGCTGGAACATTTCCTGATTAAAGAGTTTCGGAAATACAATATTGAGCTGGACTTTGAGTACGCCATTTATGATTGTGAAAATAGCCAAATGGCCTATGGCATTGCTGTTTTGGAAGAAGACGACAGTCTGAAAAGGAAAACCCTCCATACAGAACAAAATTCGGGCTGTGCTACCGACGAGGAAATTTTCGAAAACCACTACCAGTTGAAATCGTCCCAAAAAACAGGATGCTATCTTCCCACTTGCGAAAAGTACACTTACTATTTTGGCGTTTATTTCCCCAACCGCTCCCGTTTTTATAGCAGTCAGGTGCAGGCTTGGTTTGTGGTCAACGGTTTTTTGGTGATAGTCATCCTGTTTTTTGGGTACACGCTATATGTAATCATCAATCAGAGGCGTTTGAGTGAGATCCAAAAGAACTTCATTAATAACCTGACCCATGAATTTAAAACGCCGATTGCATCGATTGATCTGTCAGCAAAAGTATTGTCCGACCCTAAAATAATTCAGCACCCGCGGCGGCTGGAAGAGTATTCGCGGATTATTGGCGAACAAACCCAACGGCTTTCGGCCCAGGTTGAGAAAGTGTTGCAGATGGCTACCATCGAAAAGAAGAGAATTCAGCTACAAGCCAAGGAAATTAACCTGGCTGAATTCATCCGGCAGAGTATTTCCGAATTTAAAACGAGTCAAAACGGGAATGAATATCAGATTGAATTGGATATACCCAACGTGGAGATGGTTGTTAAAGCCGATCCTTTGCATTTTTCGAATGTCATTTACAATATTCTGGACAATGCCTTCAAATATTGCGATGAAGTGCCTCGCGTTCGGATAAGTGTGGAGCAGATTAAGAAACACATTCATGTTCACTTTGCCGACAATGGGATTGGCATTGCCAAAGAATACCGCAGAAAAATATTCGGACGTTTTTATCGCATCCCCACAGGTGATATTCACAACGTGAAAGGCTTTGGATTGGGCCTCGATTACGTCAAAAAAATAACCGAACGCCATGGCTGGAAAATTGAGGTAGCTGATAATTCGCCAAAAGGCAGTATTTTTACCATCACGATACCCGTCTAATAATTTAACTATGGATTTTACCGGGAAAAAAATTCTTCTGGTTGAAGATGATAAAACGCTGAATTTCATTATCCGTGATAATCTTGAAGAGGCTGGCTACAGTGTCACGGCTACCGAGGATGGAGAAAAAGCACTGGCTGCCTTCGATGGAGATGAGTTTGACCTCTGTTTGTTTGATGTGATGTTGCCCCGCCTGGACGGTTTTTCGCTGGCCAAAAAGGTGCGGGAGAAAAATCAGCAGGTGCCTATTCTTTTTCTCACGGCCAAGTCGTTAACCGAGGACAAAATCAGTGGCTTCGCACTTGGTGCAGACGATTATATCACCAAACCGTTCAGCATGGAAGAGTTGCTGATGCGCATCCGGGTGTTTTTGCGCCGAAGTCAACCCCAGCCCTCTGAAACGGAAGAGATTTCCAGCTGCAAAGTTGGTCACTTCGACTTCTTTTTTGATAACCTGACCTTGCAGGACAAAAGTGAAAAACGTACCCTCACATACAAAGAAGCTGAGTTGCTTAAGTACTTCTGTGAAAATTCCAACACAGTATTAAGTCGATCGGAAATTTTGAAAAATGTATGGGGATCAGATGATTATTACTTGGGGCGAAGTCTGGATGTATTTATTTCGCGCTTACGAAAATACCTGAAAAGCGACCCTAATATCAAAATTATCAACCTGCACGGGATTGGTTTTCGGTTTAACGCCCCAATTGAAAAAAAATAAGTTGCGAGATAAAATTTACACGGAATTGTAAATACAAAGCTGTTTCTAAAATGGAAGGCCATGTCGCCTACCTTTTAGAAACAGCTTTTCTTATTGGGCTATCGCGTGGTTACAAATATTCGTCACCAAAGGAAACACCCATTTTTCGCGCTTTCAGGATTAACGGGTGATTTTTGTCAACGAGGCGAAGCCGGTCACTGATTTCGGCCAGCGGGACGGTTGTTAGTTCGTTGTTTTTGATAGCCACCATCGTTCCAAAGTTTCCTTCGGCAATACATTGGGCGGCGTAAGCACCATAACGGGTCGCCAGAATCCGGTCCATCGGGCTGGGGCTTCCCCCTCGCTGAACGTAGCCCAGTACGGTTTCGCGGGTTTCAATGCCCGTGTACGTCTGGATGGCTTCGGCCAGATAGCTGGCCGCCGAAACGTTTTTGGGATGATCGACACCTTCGGCCACAACTACAATAGAATATGGTTTTTTGCTTTCGTAACGATCTTCAATTTTTTTACATACTGAGCGGATGTTGTATTCCAGTTCGGGAAGCAGAATAATGTCACCGCCTCCGGCCATTCCGGCATACAAGGCAATCCAACCGGCATGGTGGCCCATTACTTCAATAATCATCACCCGCTGGTGCGAGTTTGCCGTAGTGTGCAGTCGGTCAATGGCTTCGGTGGCAATCATCAGCGCCGAGTCAAACCCGAAAGTAACATCCGTTCCCCAAACATCGTTGTCAATCGTTTTGGGGATTCCGACTACGTTCAGCCCTTCTTCGCGCAGACGGTCGGCTGTTTTCATTGTTCCGTTTCCTCCGATACAAACTAAGGCATCCAATCCCAGTTCCTGGTAGTTTTGCTTGATCAGTTCCGGTTTTTCATTGTCACCTTCTTTCACAAATTTGTAGGGTTTTTCACGCGATGTTCCCAAAATGGTTCCGCCCAAGGTCAGGATTCCGGACAGGCTCGATTCCTTCAGTTCCACGTATTCCTTTTCGATCAGGCCGGAATATCCGGCAGTAAAGCCAATGATTTCCATGCCGTATTCAACGATGGCTGTTTTGCCAACGCCTCTGATCGCTGCGTTTAGTCCGGGGCAGTCGCCACCGGCCGTCAATATTCCAATTCGCTTTGGTTTTTCAGCACTCATAATCTTTATTTTTGAGAAATTTGCGGACTTACGATCTAACTAATTATCTTCCGAAAATAATAAACAATTCTTGTTTTTTTATACTTTTGACCAAATTCAGAAACAACAACCAACGAATAACCTAAACTCATGAGACAGTTGTCCCGCTTGTATTTCTTTGGCTCCAGCCTCCTCGGATTTCAGATGTTAAATTTTTTCTCCGGACGTTTGTCATCATGCCAGTTATATGTATCCCGTGGAATTTTGTTCTGTCGGGAAGGAGATTTTTTATTAAATTCGTGAAAAGTTGGATTTTCCGACATATAATTTCGATAACCTAAAATTTATTACCAATGAGAAAAGTTTTTTCGCTCCTATTAACCGGAATTTTATTTGCTGCCGTTGCTTGTAACAGCGGACAAAAAAAAGCTGAAACGGCCACTGATGAGAAATCTGCTGCGGTGGAAGAAGTTGCTGCTGACAATACGCTGACTGCTGCTGAAAAAGAAGCTGGCTGGGTATTGTTGTTTGATGGCGCTACGACCAACGGATGGCGCGGTGTAAACAAAGATGTTGTACCACTGGCGTGGGAAGCTGTTGACGGTACGCTGCACTGCAAAGCATCGGGTAAGGGTGAAGCTGGCGCAGATGACGGCGGCGACATCCTGTATGACAAAAAGTTCAAAAACTTCCACCTGAAAATGGACTGGAAAATTTCTGAAGGGGGCAACTCCGGCATTTTCTACCTGGGCGTAGAAGTTCCTGAATGGCCAATTTACAAAACAGCTCCCGAAATGCAGGTGCTCGATAACGAACGTCACCCGGACGCCATGCTGGGCAAAGACGGTAACCGCCAGGCAGGTTCATTGTACGACCTGATCCCGGCCAAACCGCAAAATGCCAAGCAAGTAGGCGAATGGAACAGCATCGAGATTATTTGCTACAAAGGCACGGTTGTGCATAAGCAAAATGGCGAAACCGTTGTCGAATATCATTTGTGGACAGATGATTGGAACACGATGGTGGCTGACAGTAAATTTCCCGGACTGAATGAAAACTGGGCAAATGTAGCCGAAGAAGGCGTTATTGCCGTACAGGACCATGGCGATGCCGTTTGGTTCAAAAATATCAAAATCAGAGAATTGTAAAACGCACTTCGTTATAGTAACAGGAAGGGTTGCGGTTGCAACCCTTTTTTTTTGTTTTACAAAATTCACAAAAATAATTCTCAGGGTGGCATTTATGTAAAACTTTCAATATCTTTGGTTGGCAAACGCAATTAACAGGAAATCGAATAATCATGAGTGACAATCCAAAAATCCTGATCGCAGAGGATGTTGAGTCGAATTATTTATACCTAAATGCGGTACTAAGCAAAATCAATGCACAAATATACTGGGCCAAAAATGGGCAGGAAGCAGTGGATATCTTCCGACAGGAAAATGATATTGATTTGATTTTGATGGATCTGCAAATGCCTGAGATGAACGGTTATGAAGCTACCAGGCTGATTAAAGGAGAATATCCCGAAATTCCGATTATTGCCCAAACTGCCTTTGCGATGTCCGACGACAGGGAAAAAGCGTTGGACGCCGGCTGCGATGATTATCTGGCCAAACCCATCAAGTCAAAAGATCTGCTCAACATTGTTGAGAAATATCTGCACGGTTAAAAATCGATCATCATAAAATCTAAAACGTTCATTTCTTGACTGAAGTGAGCGTTTTTTGTGTCAGCCTATGGCTATTTAGCGCGATCATTTATTACTTTTGGGGGCAAAGAAAAAGAAGCTAATGGAAAACAAACAATATCTACTGGATCAGCGCTACCTCAAAATGGCTGCCATCTGGGCACAAAATTCCTACTGTAAGCGTCGGCAGGTGGGCGCCATCATTGTCAAGGACAAAATGATTATTTCTGATGGCTACAATGGAACGCCGTCCGGTTTTGAAAATATTTGCGAAGACGAAAACTACAAAACGAAGCCATACGTTCTTCATGCCGAGGCCAATGCAATTACGAAAGTTGCCAAATCAAACAACAGTAGTGACGGTGCAACCCTGTATGTCACCTCATCGCCTTGTCTTGAATGTTCCAAACTGATTATTCAGGCCGGAATTAAGCGAGTGGTTTTTACCGACAACTATCGTCTGGAAGATGGCATCGACCTGCTTCGAAGGGCCGATATTGAAGTGGTGCAGGTTGAGATTGAAGCATAAGAATAACAACAGAAAACAGAAACCATGAACAAACGAATAAATATTTATTTGCCCGTATTAATTGCGGTGTCGGTAATTATCGGCATCTTTTTGGGCAACCACCTGGGTAAAACCCCACAGACGGGATTTCAGAATTTTGCAGCCTTGAAACCCAACAAGCTGAGCACTATCGTTGACCTGATCGCCAACGCCTATGTGGATTCCGTATCGACTGAAAAATTAGTAGAGGAGGCCATTCCTACGCTGCTGGAGAACCTCGATCCGCACACTACTTACATTCCGGCCCGCGACATGCAGGGCGTTACCGAGGAAATGCAGGGAAACTTCGGCGGAATCGGCGTTCAGTTCTCTGTTCACAACGATACCGTTCAGGTGATTGATGTGGTGTCGGGCGGCCCATCCTATAAATTGGGCATATTGCCCGGCGACCGCATTGTCATGGTCAACGACTCGCTAATTGCCGGTGTAGGGGTAAAAAACGAAACAGTACTGAGCCTGCTTCGCGGCCAAAAAGGCACTAAAGTGAATGTGGGCATCAAGCGTAAAGGCATCAGCGACTTGATCAGTTATGAGATAACCCGCGGCGATATCCCCATCATCAGCGTCGATGTCAGTTACTTGATTGACGGGAAAACCGGTTTCGTAAAAGTGAGCCGGTTTGCCGAGAAAACCTACCGCGAGTTCATGGAAGCGCTGGAGAAACTGGACCGGGCAGGAGCGCAAAAAATAATCGTTGACCTGCGCGGCAATCCCGGGGGATACCTGATGGCGGTTGTGCAAATGGTGAACGAATTTTTAGATGAAGGCGAACTGATTGTTTATACCGAAGGGCACGCTCAAGCCCGGAAAACCTACACCGCCACCAGCAAGGGCAAATGGCTGGGGAAAAATGTTTTCGTTTTGTTGGATGAATATTCCGCGTCGGCCAGCGAAATTTTTGCCGGTGCCATCCAGGACAATGACCGGGGCGTCATCATTGGCCGCCGCTCTTTCGGGAAAGGCCTCGTGCAGGAGCAAATCCCTTTCAACGATGGCTCTGCGCTACGACTGACGGTGGCGCGTTACTATACCCCCAGCGGACGAAGTATCCAAAAGCCATACGAGGACGGAACCGATCAATATTACCATGATATTATGAATCGCGCAGTGCATGGAGAGTTTCAGGTGGTCGACAGCATTCAGTTTGCCGATTCGCTAAAGTTCGAAACCAAAAGTGGGCGCGTGGTTTACGGAGGAGGCGGCATCATGCCCGATTATTTCGTGCCAGTTGATACGACTGGCTTTTCCGCGTACTATTCCAAAATCACCCAGAAGGCGTTGGTTTATCATTTTGCCTTCGAGTACAGCGATAAATACCGCAACGAACTGAAAAAACTGAAGACCGCCAGTGAGTTTATTACTTACCTTTCCGGGCAACATATTCTGAGCCGTTTTGAAGATTTTGCGGAAGCCAAAGGTGTGCCCAAAGACCCGACAGGGTTGAAGCTTTCCGGCGAAATTATTGAAAACCAGCTAATGGCTTATATTGCCCGCAACCTGATTGGCGAAGAAGGTTTCTTTCCGATTATTCAGCGAATTGACAAAACATTGTTGAAGGCCATTGAGATTTCCCAATCACAGGATTCGATCGAAATGATTTTAGCTGTAACAAAATAGACCCTCAACCGTCATACCGGGTGGAAAGACGTATGCCCCATGACCGTTGAAGAGTACAATACAGCTGTAAACCGATACGCAGACGGAGTTTTTCGATTTGTGCTGAAAAACTTGCGTGACGAAGAAAAGTCGCGCGATGTGGTTCAGGACAGCTTTGAGAAGCTTTGGTTGCACCGTGACCGCCTTGCTGCTGAAAAAGCAAAACCGTATCTGTACACAACGGCCTATCACCGGTTGATCGACCTCATCCGGAAGGATAGCAGGCTGCGTTTGATTGACGATCATCATCCGATGGAAGATGTTCATTTTGAGCAGTATTCTGATTTGGGTGAAGTGCTTGACCGGGCAGTTAAACTTTTGCCCGACGACCAACGAATGGCGCTGATGTTGCGCGATTACGAAGGTTATTCCTACAAGGAAATAGGCGAAATTACTGGCCTCAGCGAAGCTCAGGTAAAGGTGTATATCTACCGAGCCCGGGTGTTTTTGAAAAATTATATTGGGAAAATTGATGTATTGGTATGAAAATCAGCCGGTCAAACTACGAAATTTTCTTTCTCGATTACCTGGATGGTACCTTGCCGGCTAACCGGGTGGATGATTTTTTGGACTTTCTGAAAAATAACCCCGACCTGGCCGAAGAAATGAAGGGCGTATCGAATATCAGCTTATATTCCGGTGAACAAGTGCTTTTTAACAAGAAAGAAGAGTTGCTGAAGGATCCACGGATTGAACCGGCTGACTTTGACTACCGAACCGTGGCTTACCTGGAAGGTGACCTGGCGCAGCCCGAACAGTGCCGCTTGCTGGAAGAAGTGGCTGACGATCCCGCCAAACGAAAATCCTTCGATTTAATGATGCGTCTCCGTTTGCAGTTTGACGAAAGCATTCGTTTCCCGGATAAGAAAAACCTGAGGCGATCCAACCGGAAAAAAGCCTTGCTCATTTGGACCGGGAGTGCGGCAGCCATCCTGCTGCTGGCCCTGTCCATTCGTGTGTTTTTGCCAGGCAGTCCGCTGGCGCCAACTGCCCATCAGCCGGTTGCAATCGTTGAAAAGCCGGTCGAAACCGATTCTCCGGAACCACCAACAGTTCAGGAGAATGTGAAAGCGGAAACGCAGAAGAACCTGGCAACGACAGAAAAAAGCATGGTGCAGCACGACAAGACGGACATGGCGGTTAAAGCAGAGCAAGTTGAATTGCCGGCTGATAACCATTTGGCTGCTCACGATCGGGAAACAGTTCCCGAACTGCTGGCCCCGCTGGACGCCCGCCTCCGGATTCCCGAAAATACAAGCGCTATTGCCCTGCTGAAAATAGAGCAAAAACCGAAACCGGCAATTGAAACACTGAGCCTGGATGAATACCTGGCCCACAAGCTGATTCAGGCGCCAAAAGGGGAAAGCTTCACGTTCTCGAACCTGGCCAGGGCAGGGATTCAGGCCGCCGAAAATATCAGTAACGACCGCCTTTCGGTTGAAACCAACAGGCAAGGACAAATTTCCGAAATCAGCTTTCAAAGCCGTTTGATTGCGTTTTCCATTCCTGTCCGAAAAAATAAATAGCACCTGTAACTTTCGCGAACAGCTGCCCGTCATACGTCAAAATTTAACTTATAAAGCTATGAAACGATTACTTTCTCTTTCTCTGATCCTGTTGATTGTTTTGGCCGTGCAGGCGCAGGATACAACCGATGTGAAAGTGTTGACCAAGAAACTGGTTGAAGTTACCGAAGATGCTGAACACACCGAGGTTAGCTTACTGAATGACCACATCAATATCCGCGATAATTATCACGGTGATACGACCAACATCCGGGTTGGCCGTCGGAATATCGAAATTGTGGAAGGCGACCACAAAACCTATGTGAATATTCGCCGGGAGGATCGTTGGGATGATGATTCGGAATGGCGCGACCACAAGCGCAAACGATTTAACGGGCATTGGTCGGGGCTGGAATTGGGCGTGAATGGGTTGGCCAAGGCCGATTACAGCCTGTACGGAGCCGGGACTGAAGAATTTATGGACCTCGACCAGCCCAAGTCGTTGGAAGTCAACCTGAACTTCATAGAGTATAATATTAGTCTGAAAGATGAACGTGTTGGCCTGGTAACCGGCATGGGCTTGTCGATGAATAACTATCGCTTTGACAATCAACTTACGATTGATAAAGCCGAGGATGGACTGGTCCGGCCTTTCCCGGTAGCGGATGATAATTTTGAAAAATCAAAGTTGGTAGTTTCCTACCTGACGGTTCCGTTGATGCTCGAATTCCAGGTCCCGGTGAACGGGAAGTCCAACCAGTTGTTTATTTCCGGAGGAATGGTAGGCGGGATCAACCTGGGGTCGCATACCAAAATCAAGGCCGATAACTCAAAAATCAAAGATCGAGGAAGTTTCAATATCAACCCGTTTAAATATGCCGCAGTTGCACGGGTGGGGTTGAAAGACATTTCGTTATACGCCACTTACAGTCTCGCGCCATTGTTCAAGGACGATAAAGGGCCCGAGCTATTCCCCTTCAGTATTGGCATTAGTCTCATCAATTTCTAACGCATTCATTCAGAAAACAGAACGAAAAGGTTTGCCGGTGGCAGGCCTTTTTTAAAACCGTTGAACTTCATGCGCGGGTTGCCGTAAAATTGGCTTGTAACAAACTTAAAATTAACGGGAATGACAATGCTTCGAATTTCATTTGCCGAAATGCACGAGCAGTTTCAGGCTGTTTTGCAGAGGTTGGGTTTTGAACGGGAAAAGGCGGAATTGTGTGCCCGTATTTTCGCAGAAAACAGCCTGGATGGTGTCTATTCCCACGGCGTCAACCGTTTCCCGCGTTTTGTGGAGTATATCCGAAAGGGACACATACATGTTCAGGCAGAACCCCGAAAAGTTTCGGGCATGGGTAATCTGGAACAATGGGACGGGCAACTTGGCCCTGGCCCGTTGAATGCCATGCAGGCTGCAGGACGTAGTATGAAACTGGCTGCCGCGAACGGACTGGGACTGGTGGCCCTTGCCAATACCAATCATTGGATGCGTGGTGGAACTTATGGATGGCACTGTGCTAAACAAGGTTTTGCGTTCATTGGCTGGACCAATACCATTGCCAACTTGCCGGGCTGGGGCGCCCGCGAAAGTAAACTGGGAAACAATCCGTTGGTGATTGGCATCCCGTATGGCAGCGAAGCCATTGTGTTAGATATGGCCATGTCGCAATATTCGTATGGGAAGATGGAAGATTTGGCTGGCCGTGGAGGGAAACTACCGCAACCCGGAGGTTTTAGCCAGGCTGGTGAAATGACAACCGATCCCGCCGAAATTCTGCAAACCGGAAGGGCGTTGCCCATCGGGTATTGGAAAGGCGCCGGGTTGTCGCTGATGCTTGATTTGCTGGCCACCATTTTGTCGGCTGGGTTATCCACTTCGGCCATTAACAAACAGGGTGGGGATGAGTATGGCGTTTCCCAGGTTTTCATTGCTATCGATCTGAAAAGTTTATCCAATTACCCGTTGATTGAAAAGACACTTCAGCAAATCCTTTCAGATTACCTGTCGGCAACTCCGGTAGATGGAAATACTGAAATCCGTTATCCGGGACAGCAAGTTTTGAAAACAAGAGAGGAAAACCTGTTGCTGGGAATTCCGGTCAGCCCGATTGTCTGGGAAAAGGTATGTCAGTTGTGAAAAACAGGCAATGAAAAGCGGCCGCTGCTTTTGAGATGCTACAGCCGTTTTTCAATTTGCTTTTTGTGTTATTGCTCGTATTGCTGAATGATGCTCCCGGTCATCCGCAACAAGCTGGTATGTGTATCGATAAAGTTGTAAATGGCTTCCAGTTCCCGAAGTGCCGCGCTTAAATAAAGGTTTTGCACATCACGGAAGTTGAACGAATTGATGGCGCCGCTTTCGAATTTTTCCCGGCTGATTTGCAGGTTTAGGTTGGCTGTAGCCAGGTTTTCGGCAGCCACGTTCAGCAATTCTTTGCGCACCAGGTAATATTCAAAAATATTGGCTAGCTGGTTGTCCAGTTCATGTTTCATCTGCTCCAGTTTCACATCGCCCATGCTTTGTTCAATTTCGGCAATTTGTTTGGCACGTTTCCGGTTTCCGCCACTAAACAGGTTTAAGCTCAACGTGAGGTTCCCGTAAAGATTGGCTGAATTGCCCCAGCTGACACCACGCGTTTCATAATCGGTACCTAACCTTGAGCCGGTTATGCCACCGGCAAACGCCAGCGACGGATAAAAATCGCTTTTGGCCAGGGCAACTGCATTCTTCAGCAAGTTTTGGTTGATGTATTGATTTTTCAGGCTTTTGTTGTTGGCCATCATTTGTTCGGAGAGTTCGGCCAGGGAATAGTCAACCGGGATGGCCGAAAATTCACTGGTGAACTGATAATCCGGATTATTGGTCACTGCCATCAGGTAATTAAGATCGCGCAAGGCGTTTTTATGGGCTACCTCTTGCGCCAAAAAAGCCGATTTGTCTGCCAGAAACGCATTTTGTGCCTGGAGCACATCATACGTAACGGCAGTGCCAAAATCTTTTTTTGCCACTGCCCTGTTGTACAAATCCTCCGACAGGTTCATCACATCGCGGTAAACTTCCAGCTTTTCCTTTTCGAGCAAAACGGAATAATAAGCAAGCACTACTGATTGAATCGTTCCTTCAATCATGATGCCCGTGTTTTGTCGCGAGAGCTCTTCCAGTTCATCCAGTTTTTGTTTATTGATACGTACGGAAAACCCGTCAAACAGCGTCCAGCTCACACTGGCAGTACCCAGGTATTGATTCTGGACATAATCTTCTGCCTGATTTTCGTTGATGTTGTTTCGCGACTCAAGGGATAAGTTTACGTAAGGGTAGCGTCCAGCCGTTCCCCAATTGTTTCTGATCGCTGCAATTTGTTCGTCCTGTCGGGTAAGTTGCAGGTCGTAATTATTGTCCAGGGCAATCCGGATGGCATTTGTCAAACTGAGCTCTTGCTGCCCAAACCCGGAGCATGTGATGAAAAGGATGGCCACTAGCAGGCTATATCGTATCATAGTATCTGTCTTTTTTGTCTGCATTAATTTCTTCGGGTGTTTTTTCATCGTATCGTCTCTGTGCATTGATGTAGGCAATCTCCACTTCCTCTGGCTTGAAGGCACGTCCATGCCACCATTGACGGAGGAGCCGGCGGACATCATTCAGCACGACAATTAATGCCGGGAAAAACAGCAGGATGAACAAAGTGCCGAATGCCACCCCGTACACCAATGAAATGGCCATCGGGATGAGGAATTGCGCCTGAAAGCTCCGTTCGAGTACAATGGGGAACAAGCCGGCCGACGTGGTGAGCGTGGTTAGGATAATTGGGCGCAAGCGTGATTTCCCGGCTTGAAGGACGGCTTCTTTTACTTTAAAGCCCTCTTCGATTAGCAGGTTAAACTTCGACAGGAAAACCACCGAATCGTTGATGACAACCCCCGAAAGCGCGACAATTCCCCACAAACTCAGCATAGAAACGGGTTTTCCGTGGATGCCGTGGCCCCAGATGGCGCCCAGAATGGAAATGGGAATCATCACCAGGATGATTAGCGGTTGCTCAAACGAGCGGAAGTTGATCATCAGGATAAAGACAATGGCCAGAAACGCCAATGGAAAATAAAGCATCATATCTTTCATGTTGCGTTGGCCCTCGCGTTGTTGCCCCTGGTATTCCACTTGGATTCCGGGGTAAAGCACGTTCAGGTCGGGAATGATTTCGGCCCGGACTTGTTCCAGGATTTCTGTTACCGAAGCGTCCGGGTCAACCAGGTCGGCGTTAACACGGATTTCGCGGCGGCCATTAAAACGCTGAATATTTACCGGGCCGCGTTTCATTTCATAATCCACCAGTTCAATTAGCGGGTATTCGCCTGAGGGTGTTTTGAACTTCATTCGCTCAAGTTGTCCGAGTTGTTCGCGGTCGTGGGCAGGGTAGCGAACCCAAACGCGCAACTCGTCGCGGCCAACCTGCAAGCGCTGGGCCTGTCCTCCATAAAATCCCTGGCGGACCTGATCGGCGATCATTCCCTCGTTGAATCCTAGCATGTAAGCTTTGGGTTTCAGTTTGAGCAGAATTTCCTGTTTCCCGAGAGCGTTGTTGTTTACCACGTCTTTCAACTGGGGCATGTCCTGCAGCCGTTCAATCACATAAGCCTGTGCTTGTTCCAGTTCTTCGGTATTTCGCGATTGCAGGCCAATAGATACCGGGAGGCCAAAACGGCTTTGCGCACCGATTGTGTATTTTACAGCTTCGGGCACCGGGCCAATCTTTTCCCGCACACGCCCGATGATTTCATACGAGCTGATATTCGTTTCTTCCGAATTGCGGGGCGACACAAACAGGTTGCCGGTGTGGGAACCGCTTTCCTGTCCGTCGAAACCGGAACCGATATTGACAGTGCAGTATTCAATAATGTCCAGCGTATCGTTATAATCGTTTTTCAGTTCTTCATTTACGGTCCAAACCGCCTCCTCAAAACGGGCCAGGTATTCCATGGTCTGTTTCTCGCCCGAACCGGGGGTGAAGGCAATGTTTACATTGAATGAGTCGAACTCCATCCGCGGGAAGAAAGTGGTTTTGATGATTTGACCGCCCAATAACCCATAAGTAATCAAAATCATGGCCAGCGGCAGGGCAATGACAACATACCGCCATTCGATGACCAGTTTCAGTACGCCGTGGTAGGCATAATCGCGCAGCCAGGAGAAGAATTTCTCGATATATTTTCTCAGGCCATGGGCTTTCTCGTGGAGGGTTTTTTCACTCAAAACCCGGGCGTTGCCCAAATGTGCCGGCAGCACAAAGAAAGATTCGAACAGCGAAAAGGCTAGGCTCACACAAACAATGAAAGCCATTTCGAACATCATTTCCATTTGGCCGGAAATAAAAAACAACGGAGAGAAGGCCACAATGGTCGTCGTGACAGAGGTCAGTACTGCGGGTATAACTTCCATCGTGCCATCAACAGCAGCCTTGATGGGGGTTTTGCCCATTTCGAAATGCTGAAAAATATTCTCTCCGATCACAATCCCGTCATCAACCAAAATACCAATGACCAGGATCATCCCGAACAGGGAGATCATGTTGATGGTTATGCCCGACAGGTTGGCTACGATAAACATGGCCAGGAAGGAGGCCGGGATTCCCCAGGCCACCCAAAACGACAACCGGAGGCTCAGCATAATGGCCAGCGCAAGAACGACCAGCAGTAGCCCCTGTCCGCCGTTGACCAGCAACAGGTCCAGGCGGCTTTTCAGCAGGTCCAGGAACGAGCGGGTGACGACCAGTTCCACTCCGGAAGTTTTTTGGTTGAACTCGGCCACGTAGGTGCTGATATATTGGTCGATGTCGCCCAGGTCTTCCGAAATCAGTTTGGAGATGAAAATACGGATGACCGGATTTCCTTTTTCGAGCGCTTTGTTTGGGCTCAGGTCCGAGAATTTCTTTTTGATGATGGCTACTTCGCGCAGGTGGATAACACTTCCGTCGGCATTGGCCTTTACCACGATGTTGCCGATTTTGATGGGGTCGGCGCTGCGCGACCGCAACCGGATTAGCATTTCCTCGTCTAACGAGCGCAATTGCCCGCCGGAAACGTCGCGGTTGTTTTGGATGATGGCATTTTGAATGTCGCTGAAAGTCAGGCCGTAGCGAAGCAAATCTTGTTCTTTGGCCTCCACTGATATTTCAAGATCGGGGTAACCGGACAGGTTTACCTGGCTGATCAGACCGGATGACAGGAAATCTTCCTCCACCTGTTGCGCATAATCTTTCAGGGTGAGCAGGTCCACATCGCCGGTGACCATGAGCTGCATGGCCGGCGAGGTGGTGCGCTGTTTATAAACGATGGGGCGCTCGGCGGCTGTTGGAAAGGACGAAATCCCATCGACAGCATTTTTCACCTCGATGAGTGTTTCGTCGATATCAAATTCGCCGGTAATTTCGATTTGCACGCTGGCAAAGTTTTCGGACGAAGTAGAGGTTATTTCGTAAATGCCGGGGATGCCCCGTACGGCTTCTTCAATGCGCGAGGTTACCCCTTCTTCCATCTCTACGGGCGAGGCGCCCGGGTAGGCTACCCGGACAAAAATCATTTTTGATGGTCGTTCGGGGAAAAACGACAGTTTCATGGAGGCCAGGCTCAACCCTCCTACAACCAGCAAAAAAAGCACAATCAGGTTGGCGTAAAACGGGAACCTGACAAATAGTTCGACGATTTTCCTCATGCTAGTTCAGTTTTACGGGTTGATTTTGTTTCGGTGCCAATACTTCAACAGGCAGGTTTTCCTTAACATTGATCAGGGCTTCGGTAACCACAAGGGCGCCTTCATCCAGCCCATTAAACAGCAAGGTGGTTTCGTTGATTTTCAGAATGTTGATTTCAGCCTTTTTCAGTTTGCCGTCCACAATGGTAAATACTACGTTTGAGTTGAATACCGCACTTCGGGGGATCTCCATAGCGCCAACGATTTTTTGGCCTGGAAATTCTACCACCTTGTACTCGCCGGTTAGCAGGTCTTCGTTTGAGTAGGTTTGTACCTGCACAAAAATGCTCCGCGACTGGGTATTGGCTTCAACGAAGTCGGCCTTCCGGGTAACCGTGCCGGGCAATACCTGATCGGTGTAGCCCGAGTGGACGATTACTTTGTCGCCCAGCCTGATCCATTTGCTATTGTCGTTTTCAACAGGGACTTCTATCTCCAGCATATCGGTTCGGATCATGCGGGCAATCTGGCTCCCTGCATTCACATAAGCGCCAGCCTCAAAGTTAACTTGGGTAAATGTGCCATTAAACGGTGCGTACAGTGAACGGCGTTCCAGGTTTTTTTCGTCCTGAAGAATACTATAATATTCATTTAAAACCGAGCGGCTGGCCAAAAATATTTTGAGTTTTTCATTTTTGGGGATTGGCAACATGGGTAGCGGGTTCTCTAAATCAACTTGGTTGAAATAGTCCAGGAAAGTGGGGTAATCATCCGGAAAGTCAACTTTCATGTCGGGCAGGATGTTGGTAAATGCATGGAGGAATTGACTTTTACGGGCTTTGAGCGCTAGTTCGGCTTCATCCTTATAAATGGTGGCCAACAATTGCCCTTTTTTAAATGACGTACCTTTTTTCAGGGCAACGGCTCCTTTTTCAATTTTCCCGGCAGCTTCCGAAACCAGCAGGACATCGTTTCCGGAAACAACCCGGCCCTCTCTTTTTAGTGGCGAAACTACTTCGGTATAGGCTGTCGGCTGAGCTTTTACAAAACGTTTGATTGTCGTGTCTGGCCCTTGCGGCGGCTCCGGTTTCATGGATACAAAAAGCCACGACAGGGCAGCCGACCCTCCGAGCAAGATGAACAGTGCAATGACTACAAAAGTGATTTTTCTCCAACTCATTTTTTCCATTTTCATAAGGTTTACTCGTCTTCTTTTTTGAATTTTGCAAATGTAGTTGTTTCTGCATTTTTACAGAAGGGGACGGTATCTCCGATTCTTCTTAACAGAAATGATGCAGCTTAGATGAATTCTCGGTCTGTAGGTTTAATGTCGTTCCTTTTATTCGTCAATAAAATTAGTATAAGTGTCAACTAAACATGTTTCTCTTTTCTGTCTGTTAACATCGGGAATAGCAAGGGTTTGATGTCAACCTGACGCGATGCCCGGTACTTTTTTACCGCGGTTTATGAAAAAAAACAGTTAGCGCATTTAAAAGTTTTTCAAAGGTAGAAATGGAAACATCCTGTACATTATTTTACGGCAAATGGGCAGAATTTATAACTTTGCCGGTCAATAAACAAGAGAGGTTGCAGCTTTCATGCAAAAGAAAATTTTTGACACCATCATTGTTGGCAGCGGACTGGCCGGGCTTACGGCTGCCTATCATGCCTCCAGGCACGGTACTGTTGCTATCATCACCAAATCGCAACTCGACACCAGCAACTCCTACTATGCACAGGGCGGCATTGCCGGGGTAATTGCTGAAGATGATTCACCTGAATTGCATATTGAGGATACCTTGGTGGCCGGACGTGGCCTCTGTGAACGGGAGGCTGTGGAAATTCTTGTTCATGAGGGGCAGGACCGTATCCGCGAATTGATTGATATGGGGATGCAATTCGATCAGCGCGACGGGAAACTGGTGCTTGGGCTGGAAGGAGGCCACAGCAAGCGCCGGATTTTACACGCCGGCGGTGATGCTACCGGCAAGGAACTTACGTGTTTTATGCTGAAAAAAGTGTTGGAACAAAAGAATATCCAAACCTTTGAATATACCGCTGTCACTCGTTTGCTGATGCAGGATGGCTTATGTGTTGGGGCGCAGGCGCTGGATTTTGTCAGCGGGGAAAACCTGATTTTTCAAGCGCCCGCCTGTATTTTGGCAACCGGCGGCTTGTCACGGATTTTTAGCCGCACCACAAACCCGCACACCGCCACAGGCGATGGCATTGCCTTGGCTTTTGATGCCGGTGCGCAGGTCGAAGATATGGAATTCATCCAGTTTCACCCCTCGGCCTTGTGTGTCGAAAATCAGGATGCCTTTCTGATCAGCGAGGCGGTTCGGGGCGAAGGCGCCTGGCTATTGGATAAACACGGCCAACGTTTCATGAAAGACATTCATCCGCTGGCCGAGCTGGCGCCGCGCGATGTGGTGGCTTTCTCAATTTACAAGCAGATGAAAAAAGACCAGCAGCCATTTGTACATCTATCGCTGAGCCACCTTAATCCGATCAAAATAAAAGAACGCTTTTCAAATATCTCCCGGAAACTGGCCGAGTTTGGTTACGATATGACCACCGATTTGTTGCCCATCGCCCCTGCAGCTCACTACATGGTGGGTGGTATTAAAACCGGCTTGCATGGCGAAACCAATATTCCCGGTCTCTTTGCCTGTGGCGAGGTGGCTTCAACCGGCGTGATGGGGGCCAACCGGTTGGCCAGTAATTCGTTGCTCGAATGTTTGGTGTTTGGGAAACGCGCCAGCGAAAAAGCTGGCGCTTGTGTGAAGCAACCGCTGGAAATTAGACAGCCTGTCCCGGTTACCAATTTGCAGGAAAACGAGGCTTTTTTTCTGGAAATAAAGAATGAGATTGCTGATCTGATGTCACAACATGTTGGTATTGTCCGCAACGAAGCAGACCTGACCTTGGCGCTGAGCCGCCTGGCAGAAATCAAGCAAAATATGCAGGTTGAGATTCAAGACTATAATCTTCTGAAGGTTTGGCAAATCACCGAAATTTGCACGTTAATCACCAAGTCGGCATTGCTACGGAAAGAAAGCCGGGGCGGCCATATCCGGGAAGAATACAAACAGGAGGATCCGGATTTCAGACTGCACATTGTTCAGCAAAAAGATAATAACCCTGAATTTATTTCAATAAAAAAATGATGGACCAGAAAGTACTAGAAGCAGCAGAGCACTTGATTAACCTGGCTCTGGAAGAGGATGTGGCCACAGGCGACATCACCACGGATAACCTGATTCCTGCAGAAACCCGCAAGAAAGCCTATATGGTTGCAAAAGCCGATGGCGTGATTGCCGGGCTTCCGATTGCCGAAATGGTTTTCCGCAAGCTCGACCCAAGTTTGGCCTGGAACTCGGAAGTGAATGAAGGCGACCACGTAAAAAAAGGCGACGTGCTGGTTCGTTTTGAATGCAGCTACCGGGCCCTGCTGACCGGTGAACGGACCGCCCTGAACTTTTTCCAACGGTTGTCGGGCATTGCCACCATGTCGGCCAAATATGCCGAAGCTGTCCGTGACTTCAAAACCGTGATACTCGACACGCGCAAAACCTTGCCTGGCTTTCGTTTGCTGGATAAGTACGCCGTGAAGACCGGAGGCGC
This sequence comes from Mangrovibacterium sp., assembly GCA_050178015.1. Taxonomy (GTDB): domain Bacteria; phylum Bacteroidota; class Bacteroidia; order Bacteroidales; family Prolixibacteraceae; genus Gaoshiqia. The sequence goes on along the minus strand of JBFXGM010000002.1, from coordinate 50,053 downwards.
GACCAATCACCGGATTGGTTTGTTCGATATGGTCATGATCAAGGATAACCATATTGACGTTGCCGGTGGAATTACAGCAGCGGTTAATCAAATTAAGGCGAAAGTGGCCCCTGAAATTAAGATTGAGGTGGAAACCACTACTCTTGAACAGGTGCAGGAAGCCCTGGATGCCGGTGCCGATATCATCATGCTGGATAATATGACCAATGAAACGATGGCCCAAGCGGTTCAGCTAATCAATGGAAGGGCCAAGGTGGAAGCCTCGGGCAATATGACATTGGAACGTTTGCGCGAAGTGGCTGCCACTGGGGTGGATTATATCTCGATTGGCGCCCTTACCCATTCGGTACAGGCCATGGATATCAGTCAGCGGATTGAGCTATGAACCTCGTAATTGATATTGGCAATACACGCATCAAGCTGGCCTTGTTCAGCGATCGCGACCTGATGTTTAATGTGCCGCTGGACGAATTAAAAGTGGAACATATTCAGTTGTTTTTGGACGAGCATCCGCAGCTGAACAAGGCTATTTTGTCGTCGGTGCGTGAATACCCGGCGGAAATTCGCAATTTTTTGAATGATAAGTTTGAGCAGTTCGTTGAGTTGGATCACCTGACTCCGGTGCCGATCGTTAATCGCTATCAGACACCCGAAACCCTCGGTCTCGACAGGCTGGCTGCTGCCATTGGGGCTGCTGATCTGTTTCCGGGGCAGAACCTGTTGGTGGTGGATGCCGGCACGGCCATTACCTTCGATTTGGTGTCGGCGAACAACGAATATCTCGGCGGCAACATTTCTCCGGGACTTGAGACCCGTTTCAAAGCGTTGCATCAATTTACCGGTAAATTGCCACTGGTGGGGTTGAAAGATGAATTCCAGGCGATTGGCACTGACACGGAGTCAGCCATCCGGGCCGGAGTGCAATTGGGCGTGATCTTCGAAACAGAACAATATATTAGCTATTTCAATTCAATTTATCCTGATTTGAAGGTGATTATTACCGGCGGCGATGCACGTTTTTTCGATCAAAAGCTGAAAGAGGGCATCTATGTGCATTTCAACCTGACCATGATTGGCTTGAACCGGATTTTGGAATATAATTCCCGTTAATCCTGATTGCAACGCCGTATTTATATTTCCATTTAAATAGCCGACGAGAGCGGAGGGTGGCGGGTTCCCCGGATCCTAAACGTGATTCTACTGGCTATAAATCTGGGGCCCAATAGCATGTTAATTTTGAAAATGACAATTTCTTAACAAATGTGGATTTCAATAGTACGGTTGAAATTTTTCAGTTTTTCAATCAAAATACTTAGCCAACCATCTTCTTTCGGGCTTTTAATTTCTGATAACCGGGATTGACGTTGTTCTTGCGTTGATATTTCACCTCAGCCTGTTGTCAGTTTTCCGGTAAAAGGGAATTTCTGCCGAATTCCCTCATAAGAATTTTAAAATGTAGTTTGGGGTTCAACATGTGGTAACCCCCGCAGGTAGGGCGGTTGCTAGTTTCGCGTTGGTTTTGGCATGGGTTTTGAAACTCATGTTTTCGTAACCCGTTCTTTGTCAATTATAAATTTAACTGCTAAATTTGGCGCCCAACTCGGCGTTTTCGGGAAATTTTAGCGTAAAAGCTATTTCAAATAAGTTTATATTTGGCCTCTGATATCGTTGAGTGATCAACTGAACGTACGAAAAAATTTCAAACGTATAATTATAACATTTTCAAACGATGAAATCATTGCTATCTAAAACCAAATTACTAACAATCGCACTGGCTTTGGTGATGAGCATCTCAGCATTTGCTCAACGAGAGATTACAGGCACAATTTATCGGGAAGGAAAACCTGCCGCCGGTGTTACCGTGGAAGCCCACAAATCGTCGGAAACTTTCATGACAAGTTTTGACGGAAAATATAAAATATCGGTGGATGAAAAAAGTAAATATCTGAAATTTACTTTTATTGATGATTCCAGAAGATTTGATCTGGAAGGTGTCACGAAAAATGTCATTGATTTTAGTTTTGACGGCGAATTGCCAGCCGCTGCAAGCGGTGATGAAGCTGAAGCCGGTGTGGATTTGAGGACAAGCCAGGAATTGGTAAAAGACAAAGTGACCGAATTTATGAGTCAGTACACGATGTATGACCAATTTTATAAGCAAAAGGATTACAAGTCGGCCATGGCTCCCTGGCGGTTGATTTATAGCAAATACCCAAAATCTTCGCTGAATATCTATATTCATGGTGCTAACATGTACGAGGATAAGATCAATGCAGCTGAGGATTGGACCGCTAAAAACCAGTATGTCGATAGCTTGATGCGCGTTTACGATCGTCGTATCAAATATTTCGATCAAAAAGGTTTTGTCTTGGGACGAAAAGCTACCGACTACCTGAAATATAAGTTGGCCAATGAAAACCTGGACGATGATGAGCTGAAAACGATCCTGAAAAAAGGGTATGGTGAACTGGAAGAAGCGATCCAGCTGGAAAAAAACGAAACCGAAGTGGCTGTTCTGGTTGTATTTATGCAGGCTACCAAGCGGTTGTTTATCATGGGTGAGCTGCCAAAAGAATCAGTTGCCAAAAATTATGAGATCGCTTCGGTAATTTTGGATGCCAATCTGGCCAAAGAGCCTGATAGTGAAAAATATCTTGCAGCTAAAGGATTGATTGACCAATTGTTCCAAACCAGTGGCGCTGCCGATTGCGAGGCGCTTATCGCATTGTATGAACCTAAATTTGATGAAATCGCATTGGATATCGAGGCGTTGAAAAAAATGCTCCGTGTGCTTGATAAACAGGATTGCACCGAAAGCGAACTTTTTGCAAAAGCTTCGGAGAAACTTTACAGTTTGGAGCCATCAGCAGAAGCTGCCTTCAACATGGCCCGCTTGTTTGTAAAACGCGATGAGTTTAACCGGGCAAAAGAATATTATCAGAATGCAATTGCCACGGAAACGGATAAAGAATTGTTGTCGAAATATTACTACGAGCTGGGTATCTTCACTTTTGTGAAAGAGAATGCGTTCCAAAAGGCACGTGACTATGCCCGTAAAGCGTTGGAGAACAATCCCAACTCTGGTCGTACGCTGATCCTGATTGGTGATATCTATGCTCAATACAGCAAACACTACGGTGAGTCTGATTTCGATCATCAATCCATGTACTGGTTGGCAGTAGATTATTACGAAAGGGCAAAAAGGGTTGACCCGGACTCTTTTGCTGCCGCGAATGCAAAAATTAATACCTACAAAGTGTATTTCCCGGATAAAGAAACTTTGTTCTTCCAGGGATACCAGGATGGTCAAACTTACAAGATTGGAAGTTGGATCAATGAATCAACCAAAGTCCGTGCAAAGTAATTACATAAAACGAGCACAATCTTTCCGCATAAGCATTGCAATTCTCCTGGGGGGAATTGCAGTGCTTTTGTTTTCATGTGCCAATAAAATTGAGAAAATCAAGGAGTTTTCCTTAGGTGACAAAATGCCGGGTATGGAGGCTGAGCATTTTGAGATGATCCATTCCGACTCCACGGTCATTCGGTTTAAATTGATCACCCCCCGGTTGCTCAACTATGACCAGGAAAAGGAACCTTTTATGGAATTTCCCGAAGGCGTTCAGATTGAAAAGTTCGATGAAAAGATGCAGATCGTTTCTGTGGTTACCTCAGATTATGCCATTTATTATACGAACGAGAAGAAATGGACTGCCAAAAACAACGTAGTCGTTATTAATCAGGAAGGTGATTCATTAAAAACCGAAGAACTGATCTGGGAAGAAGCGAAGGGGAAAATATACTCCGAACAATACGTAAAAATAATCCGTAAGGATCAAATAATCAATGGTGTTGGCTTCGAGTCGGATCAGGATATGTCGAATTGGCAAATAAAGAAAGTTCGGGGAACGCTCTATCTCGATGTTGCAGAATAGGTCATGGAAGTACTGATTGTAACCATACTTTTAACAATCGTTTTTTCCGCTTTTTTTTCCGGGATGGAGATTGCTTTTGTGTCGGCTAATAAACTGCGTCTCGAACTCGACAAAAAGCAGGACTCTGTGAATTCGCGGATTCTGTCCGTATTTACTAAAAATCCCGGGCAATATATAGCCACCATGTTGGTGGGAAATAACATAGCCCTGGTTGTTTATGGTGTTGCTTTTGCTCAACTGCTGGAGCCTTTTTTTTACAGTTTCTTGCCATCCGATGGTGCAGTGCTGTTTCTCCAAACCATAGTCTCTACCCTGATTATTCTGGTTACGGCCGAATTTCTGCCCAAAACGTTGTTTCGTCTCAACCCAAACATTTTTCTCCGCATTTTTGCCTTGCCGCTGATGCTTTTCTATTTCCTCTTTTATCCGGTCACGCGTATTACTATGGGCATTTCCAAGCTGTTGCTCAATGGTATTTTTCGTGCGGCCATCGATAAGGAGGAAGAGAAAATCGTTTTTAGTCGGGTTGATCTCGATCATTTTGTCAATGCGTTGGACAGCCCTTCCGCACGGCAGGAAAAAGACATTGAAAATGAAGTGAAACTCTTTCGGAACGCATTGGACTTTTCGAAAGTGAAATTGCGGGAGATTATGGTGCCCCGAACTGAAATGGTGGCGATGGACATCAATTCGAGCATGGATGAACTCCGGCAGAAATTTATCGAAACCGGCTATTCGCGCATTCTTTTTTATCAGGAAAATATCGACAATATTATCGGTTATTTGCACCATTCCATGATTTTTACCAACCCTGAGTCTATCCGGCCAAACCTGAAAAAAGTGCTGATCGTTCCCGAGTCGATGCCTGCCAGCAAGCTGCTTAGTAAATTCATCCAGCAGCACCGGAGCATCGCTATTGTGGTGGATGAGTTTGGCGGTACTTCGGGCATGGTGACAAGTGAGGATATCCTGGAAGAAATTTTTGGCGAAATCGAAGACGAACATGATACGGTTGATTTGGTTGACCGCAAAATAAGAGATACGGAATTTATCTTCTCTGCCCGTATCGACCTGGATATCCTTAATGACAAGTACAACCTGGGCTTTCCATTGACGGAAAACTATGAAACCCTCGCCGGGTTTATTCTTTTTCATCACGAAAGCATCCCTAAAATCAATACCACGATTAATATCGGTCGTTTTCGGTTCAAAATTTTAAAAGCTTCCAATACCCGCATTGAATTGGTCAATCTGAAAGTTTTGGAGAACGATTAAGTCGTGTAATGCGGTAAAGGCTGAAATCGACGTTTCACTTCCTTCGATTGTTCCTGCAATATGCCGTTGAAATCACTGTTCGCAGGCTGATTTTGCCGCTCAGAACAGCGCGTTAAAATTGCAGGGTTTCTAAAATAAAAATTGAATTTTAAGGATTAATACCTAAAATTATTATCTTCGTAGCTCGAAAAAAATAAGTAAAAACATAATTCTATAATTATCAGTAAATGGCTACCCTACAGAGAATACGTAATCGTGCTGGTTTATTAGTAGCGATCATTATTGGCCTTGCATTAGTTGCTTTTATCCTGGGTGACATGTTAAATGCAGGAAGCTCCTTACTAAAACCATCACAACTTGAAGTTGCCGATATCAACGGAACATCGGTTCAATACCCCGATTTTCAACGGAAAATTGAAGAAACTGCCGAAATCTATAAAATGAATACAGGGCGTACCCAGTTGGACGACAATGCCTGGACTCAGGTGCGCGAGCAAGTTTGGCAGGAAATTGTGCGGGAAGCCGTTATGGGCGATGTGTACGAAGAACTTGGTTTGACCGTTACCGCAGAAGAATTGTTCGACTTGGTACAAGGTTCAAACATTCATCCAATCATTCAGCAACTCTTCACGAATCCGAATACCGGACAAGTGGACAGAACGGCTGTACTGCAGTTTCTGAAATCATTGGAAAGCAATGCAACTGCCCAGCAAAAGGCTTATTGGTTGTATATCGAAGACCAAATCAAAAAGGAACGCCTCCTTACCAAATACAATAACCTGGTGCGTCAGGGCTTGTATGTAACCCAAGCAGAAGCGCAAGCCAGCCTGACTGAAAAAAACCGTTCGGCGAACATTCAGTACATCAGCCTTCCATACAGCTCGATGCCGGATAGCGCCGTTGCCGTAACCGACAAAGAGTTGCGTGCATACTACGATGCTCATAAAGACGATTATAAACAATCAGCTTCGCGTACAATTGAGTACGTTGTTTTCCCGGTGACAGCCTCTGAAGAGGATGATACTAACACCCGCAAGTGGTTGGAAGATGCCAAAGAGGAGTTCGCTGCTGTCCAGGATAACGAGCAGTATATTAATGTAAATTCAGATATCCGTTTCGAAGATGTATATCAGAAGCAAGAAGAGCTGAATGCCGAACTGTCTGACTTTGCCTTTAATGGTAACGTCGGGGATATATATGGTCCTTACAAAGAAGGTAATACCTACAGGGTTGTGAAAATTGACGATTTCAAAAATCTGCCTGATTCGGTGCAGGCCCGTCATATTCTGATTAACCCGGAATCTGTTGGTAGTTACGAAGGCGCCCTGGCCCTGGCCGATAGCCTGAAGAACCTGATTGAAAAAGGTGCCAGGTTTGAGACCCTCGCAACAGAGTATTCCGAAGATCCGGGATCGGCAGTTAAAGGTGGCGACCTGGGCTGGTTTAGAAGAAATCAGATGGTGAAACCGTTTGAAGATGCTGCTTTCAACGGCGAAGTGAATAAACTATATGTTACAACCACTCAGTTTGGCGTTCACCTGATTCAACCAACCAAAAAAGGTAAAGAAACAACGCAAGTACGGTTGGCGGTTTTGGCCCGAAATGTAGAGCCCGGTACACAAACATATCAGCGTATCTATGGCCAGGCCAGCAAATTTGCCAGCGAAAACCAAAATGGAAAAGACTTCGCCAATGCAGTGACCGAACAAAAGCTGACCAAGAAAATTGCCCGCGTAGGCGAGAATGATCGCGAAGTGGTCGGTTTGGAGCAATCACGTTCGTTGATCCGTGCGGCTTTCCAGTCTGATGTAGATGATATTTTGGTGAACAACGAAGGTTCAACCATTTTTGAATTTGGTGACAACTTTGTTGTAGCTACGCTTACAGGCGTTCAAGCCGAAGGAATCGCTTCGTTTGAAGAAGTGAAATTGCGCGTGGATTTAGCAGTGCGCAAGGAAAACAAAGCAAAAGCACTGATGGCTAAAATGAAAGAAGCCATTTCCGGTGATGACATGGATGCTATTGCAGAGAAACTGGGAACTGAAGTAAGAGCGGTAAATGGAATTAACTTTACGATGTATTCGATACCGGCCCTGGGGGTTGAACCGGCTGTTGTCGGTACAGTTGCCAGTCTGCAAAAAGATCAGCTTTCGGCTCCGGTAAAAGGCAACAACGGCGTTTATCTGCTGAAAGTAGTTACCATTACCGAAGGCGAAGATACGGGTGTGGCCTCCGAAAAGCAGCGTTTGGACCAGGCGTTGGGTTATCGTGCAGCTTATCAGGCCTATGAAGCTCAACGAAAGTCAGTTGAGATTGAGGATAAAAGAGCAAAATTCTATTAGTAGAAAGATAATAAAAAGGAAAAGCAGGTCGAAAGGCCTGCTTTTTTTGTTTTAAGCCGCTTGCTATCCACGGTCTTATTCAAGTTGAGTCGTTTCTACTTTTGCCGGAAATATTCTTATTTTTGAACTGATCAAAACAAATTGAGATGAGAACTCTACTACTGGCCGCCTTATTTTTGGTTCTGTTTGGCAGTTGCCGAAACAATGACAATAAAGTTTACCTGTTTTCCTATTTCATGGATAACGGACAAGATGGCCTTCACCTGGCTTATAGTCGCGATGGCTATCATTGGGAAGTGCTGAAAAATAACCAGTCGTTTTTGATCCCGCAGGTTGCCGAGGATAAGCTGATGCGTGATCCCTGCATTATTCAGGGACCGGATAAGAAATTTCACATGGTGTGGACCGTGAGTTGGAACGATCGTGGAATTGGCTATGCCTCTTCAGAGGACCTGATAAATTGGTCGGAACAAAAATTTATACCGGTTATGGAGCATGAACCTACGGCCTTGAATTGCTGGGCTCCTGAAATATTTTATGACAAGAGCGAAGATCGATATATGATTTATTGGGCCACGACTATTCCCGGACGTTTCCCGGAAGGCGAGCAGCAGGGCGACAGTAAGTACAATCATCGCATGTATTACACCACTACCACCGATTTTAACACCTTTAGCGAAACAAAACTGCTTTACGACGATGGTTTCAATGTAATTGATGCCGTGATTAAGAAAATTGCCGGGCAGTATGTCATGTTTCTGAAGGACGAAACCCGCAACCCGGCCAAGAAACACATCCGAATGGCTTCAAGTAAGTCCCTTACTGAAGGCTATAAGCTCATCAGTGAGCCGATCACTCCCGATTGGGTGGAAGGACCAACTGTTGCTTATGTGGATGGCTACTGGGTAGTATATTACGATGAATATACGCGCCATCAAATGGGGGCTGTGCGTTCCCGGTATTTGAAAAAATGGGAAGTGATTACCGATTCCATCCGTTTCCCGGAGGGTACGCGGCATGGCACGGTTTTTCAGGTGGATGAGAATATCCTGGAAAGATTGTTACAAGAGTAAATTCTGTTCTCCAAAAATATTCCGGCTACAGGTCGGGCTTTTGCAACAGGCTGGTCAACAGAAATGGTCAGCCTGTTGCTTTTTGATGGCATAGATTGTTTACTGAAATAGTAGAATCCGGTCCTTTATTTGTGCCGGCTCTCTTTCTGAAGGTTTTTTCAATCCTCGCGCAACCTTCTCACCTGTATTTTCATCTGTCACCGGAAACGATAAAGATAGCCGGAAGTTAGGCGAATTCGCTACATTTGATCTTAACCAATTGATAACACCTTGGAGGACCTCAGGCAACTGATAGCAGATTGTGCTGCTGGGAAAACAGGGGCGCAAGCTCGTTTGTACCAGTTGTTCGCACCCAAAATGTATGGGGTGTGCCTGCGCTATTCCAAGGATCAAACCGAGGCCGAGGATAACTTACAGGATGGGTTCATCAAGGTATTCGAGAAGATTGGCACATTCCGGCACGAGGGTTCTTTTGAAGGTTGGGTGAGGAGGATTATGGTGAATGTGTCGCTGGAAAAATACCGCAAGCAGCATTTACTGCATCCGGTGGATGACATGACAAAGTTTGATGTCCCGGACTTTAAGGATGAAATTCTTGCTGAGATTGCAGCACAGGATCTGTTAAAACTCATCCAGGAATTGCCTCCCCGCTACCGCATGGTTTTCAACCTGTATGTATTTGAAGGGATGAACCACAAGGAAATTGCCGGGGAAATGAAAATTACGGAAGGAACTTCCAAATCGAACCTGGCGCGGGCCCGAATGATTTTGCAAAAAAAGGTGGTGAAGTGTTTTGAAGAAACTGAAAATAATTATCCTGCATGATGAAGAGTGATCACCAGTTGGATGAGCTGTTCCGTTCGAAATTGGCGGATTTCGAGCAAAGTCCGCCTCCCTATGTTTGGGATCGGATTCAGGAGCGACAGGCTGCCGGACGGAAAAGGCGGATGGTTCTTATTTTGCGTGCAAGCGGGGTTGCGGCAGCTATTTTATTGGCCTTTTTGTTGGGATGGCAATTGCAGCCCGATCAGCACGAAAACGTAATGGAACCGCTTATTGTGCAGCAGGAGCAGGGAGATCATTCTGTTCCGGAACTTGCTGAAAAATCGATTGAAGTTACCGAAACTATCCCGGCTCAGGGAATGGAACGTGCGGTTGAGCAGGTGATACACCCAAAACAAGCATTGGCACAAGTTGTCGGCAAAACTGAAACGGAACAACGTCAGCGAGCTCTTCCTGCTGAAAAAGAGGAAGTATTGCCTTTGCTCAGCGCACGATCTGCCAATTTGAAAAGTACCACGACACGCAATTTGCTTTTGGATAAGTTGACCGAAAAACGGCTGGGCTTGGCGGTGGAATTATCAGGTGCTGAATTGGCTCTGGTAGAATTTAACAAGCAACAAGCCGGGAATAAGTCCGCTGACCGGGATGGCTCCTGGATGGTTGGCGCCATGATCACTCCTGTTTATGCCGTCAATCAGTCGTCGTACGATGCCACTTATGCCAGCAACATGACCCGGTCGGGTGGTAGCGGCAACCTGCAGCTTGGTGGCGGGCTTACCTTGGAATATAAAGCAGGAAAACGGTGGAGTGTCCAATCGGGGCTGTATTACAGTAAGTTGGAAGAATCGTCGGGAAATACACCTTCTTCCAACCAGCAATATGATTTTGTCTTCGGTGACGTGGAGTATGATTATTTCAACACCAGTGTGATGGTCGAAAAGGGGGCAATGCTGATCAATGCTTCGGCGGGCGTGGTAGAGCTCGATAACCTTCCGGAAGGCACCAGGCTTTCCACTTCGCTCGAATCGGTTCAAGCCAACCGAGAGGTGCTACTCAGCCATTCTCAGTTTGAACAGCAGTTTGAGTACATCGAAATTCCGTTGATGGCCAGTTACCAGTTATTGGACAAAGCATTCCGGTTACGTTTGCTGGGCGGGGTAAATGCCGGCTTTCTGATTGGGAACAATGCCTACATGCAGAATTCCGAAGGCCTGAGCCGCATTGGCAAAACAAAAGACATGAACCGGATCAGTTATTCCACCAGTTTTGGTTTTGGATTGGGCTACCGGCTTACCGATCGGTTGGAGCTGCGGGTCGATCCGCAATTGAAGTATTACCTGGGCTCGTTAAATGATAACCCTTCGGTAACCTATAAACCCTATTCTTTTGGCGTTTTCACAGGCATCAATTATCGGTTTTAGCTATCATCTTTTATTTTTTTGAGGTATCATTTCATGCAGGTGGAATGAATGTTGAGAAGCAGCCTCAGGATTGTCAACTTTGGATGACTTCGTACGTTTATCAAAAATAGTAGTCAGAAATGGGCTACTATTCATTACAAATTTAAACCCTTCCCATATGAGCGAAATCGAGAATATTGAATTGTCATTTTTGCATTTGGATGATTATCAGGAGTTGAAGCAGGCAATGATTGAAGCTTATCCGGCCATGCCCGAGTATTATTGGCGGGAGCAACATATCAAAACCTTGATCAATCGTTTCCCCGAGGGGCAGGTGATCATCAAAGTCAATGGTGTAATCGCCGGTTGTGCACTCTCCATCATTGTGGACTACAGTAAGTTTGACGACCAGCATACCTATCAGCAAATCACCGGAAACTATACATTTAACACACACAATCCGGATGGCGATATTCTGTACGGGATTGAAGTTTTCATCAAGCCCGAATTCAGGGGACTTCGGCTGGGGCGTCGGTTGTACGATTACCGGAAAGAGTTGTGCGAGCGTTTGAATTTGAAAGGGATTGCCTTTGGCGGAAGAATTCCAAACTACCATAAATATTCTGACGGACTTTCACCCAAGCAATACATCGAAAAAGTAAAACGGAAAGAAATTCATGATCCGGTGTTGAACTTTCAGATTTCAAACGACTTTTATCCATCCAAAATCCTGAAAAATTACCTGGTAGGCGACGAAGCATCCAACGAGTATGCCGTTTTACTAAAGTGGGACAACATCTACTATGAAAAAAAGTCACGAAAACCGCAAGCCCCGAAGCGGATTGTGCGTATTGGCCTAATACAATGGCAAATGCGTTCGTATGCCAATCTGGATGATGTCATCAATCAGGTCGAATATTTTATTGATGCCGTTTCTGGTTATCGATGCGACTTCGCTCTCTTCCCCGAGTTTTTCAATGCCCCGCTGATGGCCGAAAACAACCGGTTAAGTGAGCCGGAAGCTATCCGGGAGCAGGCGCAATACACGACCCCGATTGTTGCGAAACTCTCCGAATTTGCTATTTCATACAACATCAACATCATTTCGGGAAGTATGCCCGAAATACAAAATGACTTGCTGTATAATGTAGGCTATGTGTGCCGGCGCGACGGATCAGTGGAACGATATGAGAAGATCCACGTCACTCCCGACGAAGTGAGGATTTGGGGCTTGCAAGGCGGCAACGGAATAAAAGCCATTGATACCGATTGCGGAAAAATCGGGGTGCTGATTTGTTACGATATTGAATTTCCCGAGCTGGGCCGGTTGCTGGCCGATGAAGGAGTAAATATCATTTTTGTTCCTTTTTTGACCGACACACAAAACGGATATTCGCGGGTGAGGAATTGCGCCATGGCCCGTGCCATCGAGAACGAATGCTATGTCGCCATTGCCGGTTGCGTCGGTAACCTGCCCAAAGTTCACAACATGGACATTCAATACGCCCAGTCGATGGTGGCCACTCCCTGTGATTTTTCGTTTCCGATGAACGGGGTGAAAGCCGAAACGACGCCAAATACAGAAATGATTCTGATTGTGGATGTGGATATCGACTTGCTGGCCGAACTAAACCAGTATGGCAGTGTGCGCAACCTGAAAGACCGCCGCAAAGATATTTACGAGGTGAACCGGATAAAAAAGTAAAAGACTGAATCGTTCGTTTATGGATGAGACGGGGCAAGCACTTTGTAGCCCCGTTTTTCGATAGCGGAAACAATTTCTTTTTCCGAGGTTTTTGATGGGGCAAAAACCACGCGGACGGTAGAATCTTCGTGATTGGCCTCCACAGTGGTGATGCCTTTCAGCTCGTTCACTCCCTTTTGGATCGACATTTCGCAATGGTCGCAGGTCATGCCTTCAACCTGATAAACTAACTCGACGGGTGCTGTAGGGGTTCCTGCTTCAGATTCTTTAACTTGTTTTTGCCCGCACGAAACAATGAGGACGAAAACAATAGCCAACAGGAAAACGGATGATTTCATAAGGCTGAATTATTTTTTTAGGATTGGAGCCAATATTTTTTCGCTGTCTTCCCCTGCCTCGCCCATCGCGGCTTTTACCTCACTGCCCAACAATTTGGACATCAGGCCGGCGTTCATCCGAGCAATGTAGGTTTTGCCGTCGGCTTTTTCATAAATGGCGATGCGGCAGGGCATCATCGCCGAAATGTGCCGGTTGGTGTCGTTGTCCAAAATACGCACGGCAATGTCGGGTTTGCAAATCGAGAATACCGTTACCGGCCTCACCGAGAATCCGTTCTTCGACATGGTGGCCTGTAAATCGTACTGATGGGGCATGCTCCATTTATTTTCGGCCGTTTGCTTTTCAATCAATTCTTTGGTTTTGGCAAAGTCGTACTGACTTTCGCTCACGGTAAACATCATTTTGGGCGCCAGCAACACAACTGCCGCAAAACTGATGATGATCCCCGTAATAATTCCTGTTATAAACATAGCTGTACCTTTTTTCATGATTAGATTTCCTTACGTATCCAATAATGCAGATGTGTGTAAAACATTCCTTACTTGCCAAATGTTCACGACCGGTGAAACAGGCTGTCAATAATAAGGGCCACCATCATAAACAAATACAGAAAGTTGAGCTTGAAAAAGGCCGGGCGCACATGCAGGTTCTTTTTTACCAGCAATTGTGTGCCAAGCGAGAACAGCAGGTAAAAAATGTAGAACAGCAGGATGAACATGGCGGTCCGTCCGATCATGACTTTCAGGGCGATGATCAGGGCCGCTGCCACCGTGGCCAGAATCCAGGTAAAACTGAGGCGTTTGATTTGGTTGTCGCTGAAAAGGTCGGTGAGGCTCGGATAGCCAGCCAGCTTGTATTCTTTACCAAACATCAGCAACAACAGCCAAAAATGGGGGATTTGCCCGATAAAAAAGAACGTAGCTACCCAGAAAATGACAGGATCGGTGAGCTGTCCGCCGGCTGCCAGCCAGCCAATATATGGAGGAAGCGCCCCAACCAGCGAACCGGGCACAACGGCAAAGGCGGTTACTTTTTTCAATGGGGTATAAAAAGCATTGTAGGAGATCAGTGTAACGATGCTTGCCCCTAGTGCAACCAGCGGAAAGTGGACCGCCAGCACCAGGCTTCCCGCGAGGAAATAGGCAAGTGCCACCCGAAGGGCAAATGCCGGACTGACTTTCCCGGAAGGAATGGGACGACCTTGGGTGCGTGGCATCCGGGAATCTTCGTCGTGTTCCTGCCAATGATTCAGGGCGCCCGAGCTGCACGAAACCAGGAATACCCCAACGGCCAGCCAGAGGCCGGCTGTTCCCACATGTCCGGTTTGCAAGGCAAAACCGGTCAAGGCCGAGAGTGCAACCGGCAGCGATATCCGTACTTTCCCGAGTTCCGTGATAATCTTAAAATATTCGATGATGCCCGGTTTTGTCATTTCAACGTTTTCAGATATTCGATCATCAGCGCAATGTCATCATCGGTCAGCTGGCCTTGGTACGATTGCATCAGGCCTTTGGCAAAGCCTTCCACAATTTCAGCATTCGGATCGTAAATGGAACGTTTGATGTATTCATCATCGGCAACCACCGTTTTTGTTTCTCCTCCTGCTTTCACGGTTACTTCATGTCCGTAGAGGCCTTTAAACGAAGGGCCCACCAGTTTGCTGCCATCCAGCGAGTGGCAGGCCAGGCAGCCGATGTTGGTCATGATCCGTTTTCCGGAAGCGGTGGGTGAATCTACAGTTTCGGCCACCCGGATGGTGGTGTCGGCATACCAGGTATTGAATTGATCCTCCGGCATTACCTTCACCCAGTTATACATGTACGAATGCTGAAGCCCGCAATATTCGGTGCAAAACAGGTCGAAAATGCCTTCTTTCTGCGGAATAAACCACATGAACTTTTCCCGTCCCGGAACCACATCTTCCTTCACCCGAAAAGCCGGAATATAGACCGAGTGGATAACATCTACCGAAATCAGGTTTAGTTTTATAGGTTTGTCCATCGGGATGAAGAGAGTGTCAGTCTTTTTGCCATTTTCGTATTCAAAGGTGAAGTTCCACATCCGCGAAATCACGTCAATTTCAAAACTGTCTTCGGGGGCATTTTTCATCGGTTTCCATCCGGCCCATCCGTAGTAAAACATTACCAGTACCAGGATGGTCGGGATCACGGTCCAAACCACTTCCAGGGTGTTGCTTCCTTTAATTTGCGTGGCTTGCGGGTTTCGTTTGTTGTTGTACCGGTAGATGAAATAAATCATCACCAGGGTCAACCCGATCAGGAAGAAAAACGAAATGCCCAGAATGACCAGGAAAGCCCGGTCAACACCGGTGACAAAGTTAGAGGCTTGTGTGTTTGCAAGTATATACATAGTCGTTATCTGAAATAGTAGTCAAGAAAGGTAATGATGATTACGGCCAGAAAAACCAGGAATACAAATCCCACCATAATCCGGATGTAGGCTTTGTCAAACTTCAGGTGCATGAAATAAGTGAGTACCAGGTACGATTTTATGGTTGCCAGCAATAAGGCTCCGGCAACGGTAAATTCACCGAGCTCAATGCCGGTAATGGCTACCGACAAAAAGGTAAACAGCAACAGGGCAGCCAAAATGAGGGCATAGGTGCTGTAAGGTACAATATGGTGTTTTTCGTTCGTCATAGTCCGGTTATTTTAGTGGATGAGGTAAAACAGGGGAAACAGAAAAATCCAGATCAGGTCAACCAGGTGCCAGTACAGGCCGGCATTTTCGAGTAGGGCGGCGCGGTCGGCATGGACTTTCCCACCGGAAACCCTGGCAACCGTCACGCCGATAATGATCATCCCGATGATGATGTGCAGCGCGTGCAGGCCGGTCATTACAAAGTAGAGCCCGAAAAACAGGATTTCGCCCTGGCTGAGGTTTTCCATCATGTGTTCGGAGCCGGGAAAAATGCCGTGCTCAAATTTTACTCCCCATTCAAAATATTTGTTCACCAGGAAAACCAGTCCCAAAAACAGGGTAGTTCCCAGCAAAAGCAGGGTGGTGCCTTTTTGTCGTTTTTGCAGAGCTGAGGTGGACATGGCGATGGTCATACTACTGACAAGCAGAATCACGGTATTTATGGCCCCGATGATCGTGTTCAGTTCTTCGGCAGCCAGGTGAAAAGCATCCTGGTTCAGGTAGCGGTAAACCGAGTAAATGATAAACAAACCGCCAAAGAGCAGCAACTCGGTGAAGATAAACAGCCACATGGCAATTTTCGACCCTTCGGCATCGTAATGTTCATCGTGTTGGATAGCTTGTGACATAAGTTTTCGTTTTTAGTATTCGTAAGGTCCGTCTTTTTCGTGATACACCGGGATCGTTTCAAAATTCTCGACGGGTGGTGGCGAAGGAACTGTCCACTCCAGGGTTTTCCCGTTCCAGGGGTTTTTACCGGCAATCGGGCCGCTTTTAGCCGAGCGGAACAGGTTGATGATGATGATCACCAGTCCCAGTGTCATGACCCACGAGCCCAACGTGGAAAGGATGTTGGCCGCATGAAACTGTTCCAGATAGTCGTAGTACCGGCGGGGCATTCCCTGCATCCCTAAATAAAACATGGGCGAATACAGCGCCAGGAACCCAATAAAGAAAATGATCCATCCCACGTTGGCCCATAGGGAATCGTACATGCGCCCGAACATTTTTGGAAACCAGTAATGGATGGCTGCAAAAAAGGCAAAACCTACTCCTCCAAATACAATGAAGTGGAAATGTGCCACCACAAAAGCTGTATCGTGTACATACACATCGGTGGCCAGCGCTCCCAGTACCAGTCCCGACAAGCCGCCAATCATAAAAACAAAAATGAAAGAAGCTGCCCAGTAAAAAGGTGTTTGCACGTTGATCGACCCCTTGTACATGGTGGATATCCAGTTGAATACTTTGATGGCGCTGGGGATTGCTACCAAAAAAGTAAGAATCGAAAACGTATATTGGGCTGTGCCACTCATTCCGGAGGTAAACATGTGGTGCCCCCATACAAAGTAACCAACAAAGGCGATGGCCATGGTAGAGGCAACGATGGCTTTGTAGCCGAAAACATGTTTCTGCGAAAACGTGGGAATCACTTCCGAAATGGCGCCCATGGCCGGCAAAATCATGATGTACACGGCCGGGTGCGAGTAAATCCAGAACAGGTGCTGGTACAGGATAGGGTCACCGCCCAAAGCCGGATCGAAAACACCAATGCCAAAAATGCGTTCGAGCGATACCAATACCAGGGTGATGCCCACTACCGGGGTCGCCAGCAGCTGGATCCAGGCGGTGCCGTAAAGGGTCCAGGGGAACAGCGGCATTTTGGTCCAGCCCATGCCCGGTGCACGCATCCGGTGGATGGTGACAATAAAATTGAGGCCGGTAAGGATGGACGAAAAGCCCAGCACAAACGCGCCGAAAATGGCTGGTAGCATATTGGCCCCGGTTTTAAAGCTGTAGGGCGCGTAGAAGGTCCAGCCGGTATCGGGCGAGCCATCGCCAAACAACAGCGAGGAAATCACCAGCAAAGCGCCGACAATATAAACGTACCACGATGCCAGGTTAAGCTTCGGAAAAGCCACATCTTTGGCGCCAATCATGATGGGCAGCAGGAAATTGCCGAAAACGGCCGGCAGACCGGGAACGACGATCATAAAGATCATGATCACCCCGTGTACCGTGAAAACAGCGTTGTAATCCTGGGCATCCATGATGGTTTTCCCGGGGGCGATCAATTCAAATTTCATGGCCAGTCCGAGCACTACGCCAACCAAAAAAAGTGTCATCATAGAATACATGTACAACAGGCCAATGCGTTTATGGTCGGTGGATAAAATCCAGCTCAGCAGGCCTTTGTATTTCCCTTTGTACTCCAGGTAACTTACATCGTGGGGTATTTGAGAACTTGCTTGCATAAAGTAATCAGTTTGTTATTTTTCTCTTGGGTTTAAAAATCAGGTACAGGAAAAACAGCATGGCAACGAATAAAATGAGCGTTCCTGTTATTTTTGTTACGTTCAGTACGTAGGTTTGGCCAACCGGGTCGTAGGAATAGCAGAACTGCATTATTTTATTGATGGTGGGACCCGATTGTCCCTTGTTGGCTTCGATGATGGCCATTTTAAATTCGAATGGCAAAAAGTACAAGCCATTCAGGTAGCGGGTAATTTTGCCGTCGGGGCTGATGATCATCACCGACGCGGCATGTTGAAAATCATTGCCGATCTTTTTGTACTTGAAGCCAACCGCGTTGGTGGCGGTGGCAATGCTGGCGCTGTCGGAAATGAAAAACTTCCAGCCCTGTGCAATTTCATCTTTTCGATTGACCAAGTTGAGGTAATTTGACTTTTTTCGAAGTGCCAGGTCCAGCGTTTCCGAAGGGTCGAAACTAATCGTGAGCACCTGGTAATCGATGCCCGGTTTCAGGTCCGATTTGTCCATCACCTCGGCCAGGCCTTCCATCAGCGGGCTGCAAATGCCGGGACAACGGTAATACACAAAATTCAAGACGGTGGGCTTGTCGATCAAATCGGTCAGCTGTACGCTCACCGAATCTTCCCCCACCAAACGGATGCCGTCAGGCAGGTATTCATCCAGGTGTTCAATCACGCCTATTTCCGGAGACGTTGTCCGGTCGTCCACTACCGAAGACTGGCCTCTGGTAGTGATAGCCGGGGCTATTGCCAGCAGCACGAGCAGTAAGTTAGGAAACTGCCGAAAAACTTTAGTCATATTGGTTTTATTATGATTCAACTGAGTAACCGGCTGTTAATTTTTAGTAAGAAACCGCCAAGCTGTACGGAATGTTTAAAAAAACTAATAAACCGGTTAATTTTATAGGGTGACGCTGAAGCGTTGGGCGAAACCAAGCCTGTGTAATAATGAAAAATTGGAGAACCAGGAAATTGAATAGTTGCCAAATTGAACATCACGGGAATTTTAACCTGCCAGCCATTTGAAGGAAAGCGTATTGCGGGTGTTGTAAAATACCCCTCTGCTTACTTCATTTTCAGGTGGCTTTTGCCTATCTTTTGATCAATTTTACAGCGGCGGAAATATTATTCGCCAAAAAAGTGTAATTTTTTTTCAATTCTTTTTTTAGTTGAAACTGGCTTAAGGTTTTTTTATTCAGCTTATTAATGCGGAAACCGAAAAAAAGGTTTAAAAGTCCGCTATTTGCGGGCATTCAACAATGTTGCAGAATGATTGTTTCTGTTCCAATTGACACGAAAAAGGTAGGATGATGAAGCAAAATGTTTTTGTTCGGATCGGACGTTTTTATTTGGAAGGTTTCCGGAATATGAGCGGATGGGGAAAGCAAGTCTGGATTGTGATTTTGGTGAAGCTGTTTATCATGTTTTTTGTGCTGAAGCTGTTTTTCTTCCCAAACTTCCTGAAAACAAACTTTGAGACAGATGAACAACGCAGTGAACACGTTTTGGATAATTTGACAAACACTAAATAAAAAATTCATGTTAGAATCAATCGACTTATCCTTAGTAAACTGGTCGAGGGCGCAGTTTGCCCTGACGGCCATGTATCACTGGATTTTCGTGCCGCTGACTTTGGGGATCACCTTCATCATCGCGTTCATGGAAACCATCTATGTCAAAACCGGCAACCCGGAGTGGAAGAAAATCACCAAGTTCTGGATGACCCTGTTTGGCATCAACTTCGCCATTGGGGTTGCTACCGGCATTATCCTCGAATTTGAGTTTGGTACCAACTGGTCGAACTATTCGTGGTTTGTAGGCGATATTTTCGGTGCTCCGCTGGCTATCGAAGGTATTTTGGCTTTTTTCATGGAATCGACCTTCATTGCTATTATGTTTTTTGGCTGGAACAAGGTGAGCAAAAAAGTACACTTGCTGGCTACCTGGCTGACGGCTATTGGCGCCAACCTGTCGGCCTTGTGGATTTTGGTGGCCAACGCCTGGATGCAAATGCCCGTGGGCATGCAGTTCAACCCAGAAACAGCCCGCAACGAGATGGTGAGCTTCTGGGATGTACTGTTCTCGCCCATGGCGGTTGACAAGTTTCTGCACACCACCTCATCGGGTTTTGTGCTGGCCGCCATTTTTGTAATCGGCATATCCGCCTGGTTTTTGCTGAAAAGGCGCGAAATCGTGTTTGCACGGAAGAGCATTGCTATTGCTGCTGTTTTTGGGTTTGTTTCGTCGATTTACCTGGTTTTTACCGGCGACAGCTCGGCCCGTAATGTGGCCCAAAACCAACCCATGAAATTTGCCGCTTTCGAAGGTTTGTACAACGGTAGCGAAGGCGCAGGGTTAATAGCGCTTGGCGTAATGTCAACAACTGATACTGACCCGTCCAACGAAAACCTGATGGACTTCAATATGAAAATTGAAATTCCCAATGTGCTTTCGTACATGGCTTACATGGACTGGAACGCCTTTGTTCCGGGAGTGAACGACCTGATCCGGGGGAACGAAAAGTACGGCATCATGGCGGCCACCGAGAAAATGGAACGCGGACGGGTTGCCATCGAGAAACTTAAGGAGTTTAAGGAAGCGAAAAAGTCGGGCGATGAAGCCTTGGCTACCAGCCTGAAAGCCGAATTTATCAGCCCCGACTTTCAGGAAAATTACTTCAAGTATTTTGGTTACGGTTACATTTCCGATCCCAATATGCTCATTCCCAATGTGGCGCTTTCGTTCTACAGTTTTCACCTGATGGTTGGGCTGGGTATGTACTTCATCTTGTTTTTCATCCTGGCCTTTTGGTTTGTGGTGAAGGGAACACTCGATCGTCGGCGGGGCTTTTTGCGACTGGCCATTTGGACCATCCCGATGGCTTACATCGCGTCGCAGGCCGGATGGATTGTGGCCGAAGTAGGGCGCCAACCCTGGGTGATCCAGGATTTGATGCCAACCCTGGCTGCTGTAACCAAAATAAGCACCAGCGCCGTACAGGTGACATTCTGGCTGTTTGCCGCCATCTTTACCATCTTGCTGATCGCAGAAATTAAAATCATGCTCCGGCAAATTAAGATCGGGCCTAAAATTAATGAAGGAGGGACCAACTAATGTTTGAAAGTTTATCACATCTGGCATTGCAACAATATTGGTGGATCATCGTGTCGCTGCTGGGCGCTTTGTTTGTATTCCTGACCTTTGTGCAGGGTGGGCAAACCCTGATCTACACCATCGGAAAAACCGAAACCGAACGCACCATGCTGGTGAATACCCTGGGCCGCAAATGGGAATTTACCTTCACGACCCTGGTTACTTTTGGCGGCGCCTTTTTTGCCTCCTTCCCGTTGTTTTACGCCACGTCGTTTGGCGGGGCCTACTGGGTGTGGATGGCCATCCTGTTCTTCTTTGTTATTCAGGCCGTTTCGTACGAGTACCGTAAAAAGCCCGACAACCTGCTGGGCGCAAAAACTTACGAAATCTTTCTGATCCTGAACGGCGCTTTCGGCACCATCCTGGTGGGAACGGCCGTGGGCACGTTCTTCAACGGCGCCATGTTCAGCCTCAACGACATGAACAATGTGCTCTGGCAAACCCCGTTCCGCGGACTCGAAGCCGTGCTCACCTTCCACAACGTGGCCCTGGGGCTGTCGGTGTTCTTCCTGGCCCGCATCCTGGGCGCCCTTTACTTCATCAATTCGGTGGACGACGAAAACGTGCTGGCCCGCTCCAAAAAGCAAGTGCTTTACAACGCCGTCCCGTTTTTGGTTTTCTTCCTCTATTTCCTGATCTGGTTGTTGCTGAAAGAAGGTTTCGCGTACGACCCGGCTACCGGAAACGTGTTTATGGAAAAGTACAAATACCTGCACAACCTGATTGCCATGCCATTGCTTACTGTGCTGTTGCTGGTTGGCGTGGTTGGTGTGCTGTGGGGCATTGCCCTGCCGCTGCTCAAAGGTAGCTCAAAAGGCATTTGGTTTGCCGGGGGTGGCACCGTGCTCGTGGTGTGGATGTTGTTCCTGCTGGCCGGTTTTAACCATACGGCTTTCTACCCGTCAAACTACGATCTGCAATCGTCGCTAACGATCGAAACCGCTTCGTCCAGCCACTTCACGCTTACGGCCATGAGCTACGTGTCGTTGTTTGTGCCTTTTGTCATCGCCTACATCTGGTGGTTCTGGCGCGCCATGAACACGAAAAAGATCGACGCCAAAGAAATGAGCGAAGAATCGCATGTATATTAATGATTAACCGAAAAAACAAACAATATGTACTGGACATCCATCCTGCTGTTTCTCACCTGGCCCGCACTTGTCGTGCTGTCGTGGTACCTGGTAAAATACGTGATGAACAAATACAACGATGTATTTGAGAAGATCGAAGAGTAGTTATAGTTTTTAACGATCCGGAAGAGGCTGTTTCATCAAATGATACAGCCTTTTCTTATGGCGACACACTGCAGAACGGAATGTGCCTGCTTATTTGTAGATGTCTTTTCGATGTCCGACAGCCACAACAATTACAATAATTTTGTCGTCATCAATCTCATAAATGATCCTGTATTTTCCGGCCCGGATGCGGTAAGCATCTTCTCCTTTGAGTTTGATGTAGCCTGGTGGTCTCGGATTCTCTGCTAGTTCGGCAATGGCCTTTTTTAGTGCAGGAATTACCTTTCTGTCTAACTTCATCAGTTGCTTTTGGGCATGACGCTCAATGAAAATGGTATATTTCATTGTTTTTCATCTTCAATTTCCCGGAATGCCTGGTCGAATGGGATTGGGTTTCCTTTGTGTTTTTTGGCCTTACGATATTCTTTGATGTCTTCCAATTCCTCAGAATCGGCCAGTAATTTTTGATAGGTCTTAAGGGGGATTTGAACGGCTATTTTTCGTCCGTTTTTATCGGTAACAAAATTCTCCTGTGTCATAGCTCAGCTTTTTTCTGGTTGAAAATTTCATTCTGCATCATTCAATCAATTCCACAAACAATCAATCGTTTGGATGTTTGTGAATAGCAAAGTTACACAGCCTTCAGCAGAATACAACCCTTAAGTCGGGTCGATTCCTGGCAGATGAGCATTTTTCTGTTTTTTACACAGAGAATGTCCACCTCTACTTCACTGCCCGCTCCTGGTCGTAGCGGAGCGGTTATGAGGGGACGCTGGTGGTCGTTTTTAACGACAAAGAGAGGATGGAATCCAGCCGCGTTGAAAGGCGGTTCTGCAAATAGCGATGAGCCGGGGTTGTTGTTATTGTTCTTCTAAAATTATATAGCTGCGTGCGTTTAATGTAATGTTACCTCCAGATAGGTCTCCACTATTGATTAGGTCTTTATAACTGCCTTCGGGTATGGTCACATTCTTCTGGCCATCGGAACGATTGATAGCGATAATGATATCGGCAGCTACGCCAGCTAATCCTCCCATGCGGTATACCCAAGTTTCATTATCGGCGCTTAATGTTGTTCTGTAACCTCTTGTTAGGCTCTTTTGTTGATTGCGAATTCCTGCTAACTTGGCGAGTCCTTCTTTCAATTTTTGTTGAAAGGGATTTAATGATCCTTCTCCCGGCAGCATTCGCTGGTTGTCTGGTGCTCCTCCACCAGCAAGGCCGATTTCATCGCCATAATATATCATGGGAATTCCGGGATTGGTAAAGATGACAGCATAGGCTAGCTCCAGTCTCTCATAGGGGATAAAGGAAGTAGGTTGTGGATACATAGAAGTCCACCCCGACGTCCATGAAAATATATCCAATTCTCCATTGGCATAGTGGATTGCTCTGGGTGTGCTCATGGTCCCTATTGTTTTTATCATTAGCGCTTTCTCCCCATAGATGGTATCACAGACATCCATCCAGTTTGCCAGATCTTTCATGCCCATGTGGCCGGTAAACAGGGTTTCTATCAGCCGCTTTCGGTTTGGAAGATCAATTTGGCCGTCTAGTTTTGTGACCGGATCGATGTAAGCGGCAAGACGTAAGGTTTCATCCATAGTATATAGATTGCTATAGATGAGAAAACGCCCACCTGCTGGAGAAGGAAAGCTAGAAGTCAACTTGGTGCGCATCTCGGTGAGCCAAGACTCAGTCACCATATTGACTGCATCAAGCATAAGACCGTCCGCTTCTGCGTAGTTTGCCCACCAGACAGCGTCATCATGTGACCAGTTCCGGGCTTCCGGCACATCAAAGTTGAAAGCCGGTAGATAATCGGTCAGACTACAATAAACGACATCTGGTGAATCCCACCAGATGTCGATACCACAAACAGGATTTCCTGAAATAAACCATTGGCTTGCTTTTGTTTGGTAAAGACCGCTGTATATGGACACATGGTTCATGGTGTAATCCATAATAAGCTTCATCGAATGACCGTTCAATGCAGTTACTCCATGCACGGCATTAATCATGTTGGTGAATTGCAAAGCGGTTCCGAACCGGCTTTCCAGCTGAGGAGTCGGGGAAGGAGTGCCGCTGGAATAATCTATGTTTTCAGGTGAGGGCCAAAAACCGAGAAAAGGGGCGTATAAATGATCGTCGTTCTGAGCACCCACAGTATTCTGATTATCCACAGGAGGAGAGATTTGCAGCGTATTCATTCCAAGTGTTTCAAAATAGCCAGATTCCATTTTGCTGATGATCCCCAAAAAATCGCCCCCCTCATATTGAGCGCTACAACCATATCCGTTATCGCCAGCAGCACCAGGCAAAGGATCACTTAACCCATCGCCGTCAGAAAACCGATCGATAAGGATGTGATAGATTATCGCGTCTCGCCAGTCAAAAGCGTTTAGATCTCCTGTGTCCCACCAATTTATTATCTGAATGTAGAGAGTATCTAAACTTGTGTTGCCGTCATCATCGGTGACCTTAAGTACAAGGGGGAAGTCACTTTTAATCGTTGAAGGTGCGGTTAACACAGTATCCTTTCCCGAAATCAAGGAGAAGTCATTAAAGGTGCCTATGCTTAGTTCGTATAATGCAATACTACCGAAATCGCCAGAGCTGCTACTTGCAAAACTTACAGTATAGGAACTGTCTATAACAACTGAATTCGGGGATGTTAATTTGGCTGTGGGAAGGTCTGTAATCACATGAACAATAAGTGTATCTATAGCTGTATTGCCCATGTCATTTGTCGCCCGGAAAATGCAAAGGACATCGCCAGGAGTCCCGGGTACTTGGTAGGTAGAATCGCCATCAGCATTGGAGGTGAAGGCTCCACCGCCTATGCTCCATTCCAATAAGTTGATTTTACTTATACTCTCGCTTATTCCAGTGCCTCGGAGGGTAACAACATCGTATATACTAATTGTGGTATCATTGCCTGCTGATACTTTGGGGATATTGTTTTCGGGATGAAAAGAGGGGACAGTCACTTGAACTGCATTGGTCGAAATAATATTCAATGGGCTTATCCCTGTACATTGTCCTTTATCATTAAGTATTTCTGCATAAATTGAACATGAGTCCATGTTTGTGGACATTGGGAAAAATAGATTTCCATAGAAATTCAATCCAGCTAAAGATAGATCGGTAGTGTCGGGAAGTTGAATCGGTCTAGGGGTTTGATTGTCTGGTGGATATAAATCAGTTATGCTTCGAATTTGGGCACTGTTAGCTAAAGGGACTTGAATTGAACCAGAAATGGAAAAGTGTATCAAATTTATGTCGGGAATCACAACTGGCATTTCTTGAAGGTTTATGATTGTCGTAAAAACGATCTTGTCGGAGTAAATAATTTGAAGTGAATCTGTAATTTGCTCCTCGGCTGATGTTCGCTTGATATCACTTGATGTTTTCGTTCCTGTAGAAATGAGATTTTGGAAAATATTGAAACTCCTAGTTTTATTTCCAATACTAACTTTCAGAATTATTACTTTGCAGTTAACCAGTGGATTAATATCAATCTCATACTGCCCTGGATTCTTTTCTCCATTGAAAACTACAGCCCGAAGTCGTCCCATCAGGTCAAACATTTCGATTTTAACCTGCATCTTTATGTGATTGACAGAAAAATATAGTCGGGAGCCAAGTAATTTTATCGAGTGTTCAGGCATTTTATTCTCTGAGTAGATGCCAGTATTTGGATCATCTATCAGTCTAAAATAGCCATCTTGGTCGGTTGTGTCAGTCAGATTTAAATTCGGTAGTTTCACGACTAATCCCTCTATTGGGCTACCCGTTTGGTCAATAACTCGGCCTGTGACACTCAAAGCTTTGGTTAGTTTTGATGTAAAAAGAAAGATCAAAACTAAAAATACCATCCTTAATGGTGGCTTAGGGATAATTTGGCTAAATGCAATTATCATTTGCGAATTATGAATCACCAGTTTAATATACATCAAATATTTCTGATTTGCAAGGGAAAAGAGAATCGGGGCAACATGTGAACTTGCTCTTCCCGATATCCGAAAATCGCTGAACGGTTGGATCGGCTATCCATTCCAGCCGCGTTGAATGATGTCCCTGCACATCCCGATAAGCCGGTGTGAAAAACGGGTTTTACTGACCAGGTGACTCCAAGTCACCTGGTCAGTATCAACTTCGACCCGACTCTTCCGGGTATGCGTTGAATGACTTTTCTGCAAATCCGGATGAGCCGGGCAAAATCCTAAGGATCGTGCAAAATTTCCGGAGCTGTCATTCCGAATTTATTTCGGAATCTGTTTCAAGTTCGGCACCTGTTATTGACAGATCCTGAAACAAGTTAATCGCCCGTAATCATCTTCTCAATGGCCCATTGGTTGCCAATGGAATAGCTTTGATTCACATTTTTCAGCACATAGATGGCCGTTTCATCGTTCGATGCAAATACAAAAGATGCTTTGGTTTCGTATTCCTTCCGTACCCCACCGATGGTTAAAACGACGGGCATGGGCCGGTAGGTTGCCAGTTTTTCGTAGCTGTAGGCGTCGTAGCTTTCAATCCACGAATCGTTGTTGTTGGTGTAGTAGTCCGGAGCGGCCCGAAGCACAAATAAGGTGTTGGCGGCAGCACTGTGGTCGGTCCATTTTATGGGGGCGTCCCAGTTGGTGCCCAGGTCGCCGATGGGCGATATGTCGATGCTGTGTACGTAATCGTCGGTATAGTCGGGTGTGCGGTAAATGCGCCCGGTTGAGCAAACAAACTTCGACCCGTCCTCCGTCAGCCAGAAATTGCCGATCCCTTCATGCCAATAGTTGATGTTTTCGTTGCAGATGCCCTGGCTGGTATCGAACAGCAAAATGCCCGAGGGGCTTAAGCCGGTGCGGGTGCCCAGCAGCATGTCTTTGTTCGGGATTTTCCGGATGATGGTTTTTTCGTAGATGGCGCTTGAACTGCTTGATTTAACAAGCTCCCCGGTTTGCAGGTTCAAACTGCGGAAATGCACCCACTGATCGAGGGTGGGGGTGATGTAGCACCAGTTATTGCTCCCGAAAACAATGTCATACGGAATACAGTCGATTTCAAAGGTTTGATGAACGGTTGGGTTTGCCAGGCTGATGCGGCTTATGGTTGCATTGGTATTGCCGATCAGAAGCTCGCTGCCGTCTTCAGCCAGACTGATACAAGCCGGAACACTTTCCAGGGCGAACGACTCCAGCGTGTTGGTGTTGGTGTGGAAGAGCTGCAAGAGTTTGGGCGTTTGGGTAATGATGGCCAGTATTCCGCTGCCTTCGTGGTATTCGGCATCCACAATATGGCCTTCCAGAAGAGTGGTCAATGCGTCGTCCATAAAATCAACCACTTCCATCCTCACCGGAAGGACGAACGTTTTGTTCTCCGAATCGTTTTCAATCACCAGGTCATGGGTGTAAACACCAAGGTCCAGGTTTTCGCGGTTCACGCTGAAGGTTATCGTGCTGTTTTGGTAGCGGGTGGTTGTTCCGTCGGTTTGGCTAACCAGCAACCACGGCGGGAGGTCTTTGATGGACCAGTGCAAGGTGCTGTTTTCAGTGGCATTGCTGATGGTAACAGCTACGGTTCCGCTTGCGCCCAAATCAACCTGGGCGGGCGATACGCTCATGCTGGGGCCTACAACCTTCATGCTCACCGGAAGAATGAATTTTTCATTGGACGAATTGTTCCACAGCACCAGGTTATGGTTGTAAACTCCCGGTTCCAGGTTGTTGCGGTTCACCCAAAAAGAGATAACGTTGCTCCCGTTCTGTACGGCCATACCATTCGTCGCATTTGCGTTCAGCCAGTTGGGCAGTTCCTGTATTTCCCAAAGCAGGATGCTGTTTGCAGTGGTATTCGAAACGGTTACGGTGGCATAGTCGTCTGTTCCAAATTCCACGATGGCGGGTTGTACCGTGATGGTTGGATCGCCCAGCCGGGCATAAAAAACGGTGCCGTAATAGGTGCCCTTTCCTTCCACATAAATATGAAGGGCGCCCTCGTAAAAACCGATCTCGTTGAATTCGGGTAACGCGACTACCGAGACATAAAGCTTGGCATAGCCGTTGTCGAAGGTTCCTTCCATCTCGGCAATCTCCAGCCATTTGGGGATGACCCGGATGGTGTAATTGGCATTTTTTGCTTCCGGGATGCCCAGGGTTATTTCCTGCGCGATGGTCTTTTCGGTTACATACAGGGTGTCTTGCAAGAGAAATGACTGGCTGGCATTTTCCTCCAGAAATTCGTCGTTGCAGGCTTCAAACAGAAACGGAACGCAGAGAAGCAACAACAGGCTTGCTCGTTGGATGATGGTGATGATTGTTTTCATATCCTTGGTTTAGAAGGTGTAGGAAAGCCCTACCGAAAGGTCCAGGGCCGACAGGTTTTGTTTTTCGTCATCCGACAGCTCGTAGCTTTCGCTGTTGTAGCCGTCGTCATACTTCACTTTATTGAGGGAGGAAACAAAATACGAAAGCTGCGCGTTCAGGGCCAGTTTACCAAACAGCAGGTATTGCAAATCGAAAGCCATATCCAGGCCGAGGTTGTTTCCGGTGATCAGCACAGGTTGGTTCATCATGATCATTTCGTCCCTGAAATCGGTATAGCCGATGCCGTAGCTCAATTTTCCGGCGAGTTTTGGGCTAAGCTCTTGTTGCATGTCGAAGGTGGCCCCGTAAAAGTTGATGTGGACCTGTTCGCTTATCTCTCCGTAAATCAGGTGTACCCCGTCCTGCGGATCGAAGAAGCCGGTTAGTCCGGCGCTGGTCGAAAAGTAGCGGTGCACAATTCCCCCGCCCATGCCCGAGGGGAATATGATGCCGAGGTTGGCCCGGCTGTGGTACCCCAGCTTATAATCGCGGTAGTAGTCATCTGCGGCATCCTCACTGAGCCCGTAACTGCGAAGTGTTTTCTTGTCCTCTTTGGCGCTGGCGGTCAGGTACGACAACCCGCCCCTGGCAGATAACACCAGCCTGGGCGAATCTTTGTGTTGGGAAAGGTTTAACGATGTTTCGGAAGATTGGACCTGCGCGCTGACATAAGCGGGAAGGGCCGCGAAAAGCAGGATGTAAAGCAAAAAGCGTTTCATACAGGTAGGTTGTTTGGTTGATTCTTGAAATGCTAATGTAAGGTATTTTATTTATTGTTCTGTGGAATGTTGGTGGGTTTTTTTATGCTGAGAGAGTATCGTGTAGTGATTTTGAGTGATAACAAATGACGGTGTTTAGTGCTGAAGGTAAACAATATGAGCCTGAGCCGGGGAGGAAGGCTATTTTCTGAAAAGCGGATCTGCGATTCCGGCGGACATATTGGTCGGTTACAGGAATTCAGGTAAAGGCCTGAAATATGCGGGGTGCGTTTAATTCCTGTCAGATTGCGTTTAAAACGATGTAATGTTTTAAAAAGGATAGACTATCATTTATTAAGACGATGTTTGTATGATAGAAGTCGATGTATGTATGATTTATGTCGATATATGTATGATTTATGTCGATATATGTCTGATTGAAGACGATTTATGTCTGATTTAAGACGACGTATGTATGATAGAAGTCGATATATGTATTTATTAATTCGATATGTAAGGCATAAAATACGATTATTATCTTTTTTACTGCTAGTAGAATGTTGTTTTATGCTATTAGTTATTGCTTTAAGGAATATAATAACTGCTTTATGGCTTGTGTGTGTGAATAAAAGGCTATATTTAATTGATAAACAAACCATTTGTAAGGCATATGAAAAACATCGAACAGGAAGCCATCCGGTTGATACGGCAAAAAATGAAAGAGAAAGGCTTAAACAGCAGTCAGCTATCCAAAAAAATGGGTATGCACCCGAGTTCAGTAAGCAAAATGCTGAAAGAAGGTCAGCTGAGGCTAAACCGGTTATCCGAGTTATCGGTTATCCTGGAGTTTAACTTGCTCAGGGCACTGGCCGACCAGCTGGAACTGAACCATCCGCCCAAATACACCCTTGAAGAAGCCACCCGGGTACGCTTGCGCGAGCTGGAAATCGAAAATGCCACGCTGCTGAAAGTGCTCAACAGATAAGACCGGAAAGCATTGTTGTTCAGTGAAAATAGGACCTTACTGACCAGGTGACAGCCAGTCACCTGGTCAGTATAGAAGCCCAAGGTAACGCCCCGGGACTTGATATGAATAGGAGACATTGTCCTGACAGGGCAAAAGCAAATCCCAAAATCTTTTTCCATGCCTGATTTGTTTATAAACGCAAAGCATTTGGCACAAGAAATTCCGGGTAGATTGTTGGAATGATTTATGTGGTTTGCCGACGTGAATCTTTTTTCATTTTCTCAAAAAAATTTCGTTGTTTGCGTGCTGCTTTCCGGTGACGGGGTTCCGGCAGCGGTTGCCAAATATTTATAAAAGGAGTGGAGGATAACGTTCGTTATGAAGGTGTGTTTCAGTTTACAGGATCGGTTGAAGAAGGGGGGCTTGCTGCTGGCCTTTTTGTTGGTGAGTGCGTTTGCGTTTGGCCAGTTGTCAGACAACAGTCTTCCGGCCAGTTTTGGGATTACCGAGAAGCAGGCCAAGATCATTCCGTTGTCGCGGCTCGATTCGGTGCAGGTGGCCGACCGCCTGGCCGAAGATGTCCGCGAGGGTGTCCCCAACCGTTTTGGACTGGTACAGGCCTTATCGGTGGATATCCGGGAAAAAGGCGTCAAAACCGAGCTGGCCGATCAAACCGTTTGGCAATACGAAATCAGCTGTCCCGATGCGCTGTCGCTGGGCGTATTTTTCGAAACCTTCCAACTGCCCGAAGGGGCGGCGGTGTACGTTTACAACAAGGATAAGACTTTAATTCGCGGCGGGTTTACACACATCAACAACAAAGACGACGGGCAGCTGGCCCTGGCTGTTTTTCCGGACAACAAGCTGATTGTGGAATACAACGAGCCGTTGGAGGCCGACTTTCCCGGCCAGCTGGTCATTGGTGCCGTCAGCAAGGCCTACCTCGATGTTAAATCGGTGGCCCGGAGCGAAGTGTTTATCAATTGTCCCGAAGGGTCCGACTGGCAGGAGGAAAAGCGCTCGGTATGTTTGATGACCTACCAGGATGCCCGGTTCAGCTATTACTGCACCGGCGCGTTGGTGAACAATGTGCGCGCCGACGGCACACCTTACTTTCTTACCGCCAACCATTGCCTCAGCACCGCAGGCGAGGCGGCCACGCTGGTCACCTATTTTAACTACGAAAATTCGACTTGTACCAGCAACGATGCCAGCCTGGAACAGACCCTTTCCGGCTCCGGCCTGGTGGCGACCAACAACTATACTGATTTTACCCTCTTGTTGCTGAGCGAATATCCGACGGAGGATTACGCGCCCTATTTCGCGGGATGGGATGCTGGCGGACAGCAACCGGCCTCGGGCACCTGTATTCATCATCCCGAAGGCGGGCCGAAAAACATTGCTCTCGACCAGGACCCTCCGGTGAGTTATGCGGCCCCTATCATCTGGGATGGCAATTTCACGTCGCAAGCCAACACCCACTGGGAAGTAACCTACGATGTCGGCCTCGATCAGTCGGGTTCTTCCGGTTCGCCTCTTTTTGACGGTAATAAGCGGGTAATCGGCCAGCTACATGGCGGCGACGATGTGAACTCGTATTTCGGCAAGTTCTCCTTGTCGTGGGAGTATAGTTCCGATCCGGCCAGGCAGCTGAAAAAGTGGCTGGACCCAGACAATACGGGCGTATTGCAGCTCGACGGCTGGGACTATTTCAGTGTTCCGCGGGCCAATTTTGAGGCCGATGTGACGGTGGCCTGCCTGGAAACCCCGGTGCAGTTGACCGATCTTTCGCGCAACAAGCCGGAGAGCTGGCTGTGGCAAATTCAGCCCGCAGGCTTTGCGTTTGTGAACGGCACTTCGGCCAATTCGCAGCACCCGGAAATCATTTTTACGGCTGAGGGCAGCTACACCGTTTCCCTTACAGTGGGCAACGAAAACGGCACCGATCAGGTGGTTTTTGAGGACCTGATCACCACTTTTCAGGAGTTGCCGGTAGCGCTGGATGATATGCCGGAGGTGATGAGCCTGTGTGGTTCCGATCTTCAGAACTATGAGTTCAGCGCTTCCGGGGCCAATTTTTTTGAGTTTAAAGTCACCGCTGATGAATTCTTTGACAAGCAGGTGAGCGGCAATTTGTTGTTTCTAACCTTGAAAGAGGAAGCGCGAAAGTTTGGTTCGTTTGAAACGTATGTGAAAGTTACCGGCACTCATGGCAATTGCTCGTCAGCCGATAGTGTGCTGCTGCAGGTGGTGATGCCCGAGAACGACGATGTGTCGCAGTCCATTGCCCTGAAGCTTGGCCGGAATGCCTATTTCACGAATGAATGTGCAACGGTGGAAACACGGGAGCCGTACCCGACGGGAAGCGGCTGCAATGCGCCAAACGCGTGGTGTGTGCCAGCCTCCGGCCCGGTACTCGACAACTCGGTTTGGTTCACCTTTCCGGGAACATCAAGCGGGCTGATTTCGATTGAAACTTCGGGCTTCGACACGCAGATTGCCGTTTATGAGGCCGAATCGGCTGCCGATATTGTTTCGGGGGTTGCAGCCCGGTACACGTTGCTGGCGGCCAACGATAATTCCAGCCTGGGAACAGCGTCGGTGATCGAAAACCTGGCCGTCGATCCTTCAAAAACGTACTTTCTGCAAGTGGACGGCCAAAACGGAGATTACGGAGAAATGGCCATCAGCCTGATCAGCCAAACCATTGAAGTGTATCCAAACCCGTCAACCGGTTTGTTTCATTTTACCTTGGGTGAAGTGGAAGGCAGCACGGTGGAACTGGCTGTTTATTCGATGACGGGGCAGCGGGTGTTTGCCCGGTCGGTTTCGTTTGCGGCTAACGAAAATACCGTGGATGTGGACCTGACCAGTTGGCCTGCCGGGCTGTACTTTTTCAGGGTGAAACTGAATGGGACCGTCTTGGCCAAAAAGCTGATGGTGACAAAGTAATCTCCAGGCTTGTTGTTTTTTGGCTGAGATTGTTGGCGAAAGAAACGAGAAAGCGGGTGTCTGAAAAAATTTAATGGTTCGTCATTCCGAACTTGCTTCGGAATCTGTTTCGTTTGGCGCTGTAACTGTTACAGATCCTGAAACCCCGGCTGATCGCCGGGCAGGAAGTTCAGGATGACTTACGTTGGCCGGCAATCTTTTAGACACCCGCTTTCTGTCGTTTTATTTGACGAGTTTGGAGATCGCCCGGAATTCGGCAGCTGCCGACGAGCGGGTCAGCTCAAACAAGATGGATTCGTACGAAGTCATCATAATCCCTTCGTGGCGGAATCGTTCTGCCGCCAGGTCAACATGGTCGAGCGAGCGCGACGAAACACAGTCCATCACCACGACCGGCACATAACCGGCTTCTTTCAGGTCGATGGCGGTTTGCAGCACGCACACATGGCTTTCGATGCCACAGATGATCACGTTTTTGGCATCTTTCGCTTTCAGTTGTTCCACCACGGCATTTTCGTCGCAGCAGCTGAAATCGCGTTTTTCAATGGGGTTGAAATCGTTGATCAGCGAGCGGATCGGCTCAACGGTTTCGCCCAGTCCTTTGGTATATTGCTGGGTAACGATCAGCGGGATGGCCAGTTCCTGCAAGCCTTCAACCAAAATTTTACAGGTGTGGAGCAATTCTTCCTGTTCGGCCATGGCCGGGAGCAACCGCTCCTGAATGTCGATCACCAATCCAACGGTGTTTTCTCGTGTAATGCGCATGATATTCTTTAGTTTCAAGTTTCAAATTCCAAGTTTCAAATTCCAAGTTTGAGGGACACTTTTACTAATGACCTAATGACCAATTTATAGTGGCCAATCCCTACTAATCCTTCAAAGTTATTTCTTCAGCCGGGCCTGGTTGCGCGATTTGTCGCCCAGGTAGCCGCCGTGGTGGCGTTTGGCGTATTCTTCGTTGCTGAAACCGATTTGCTTCATCATCAGGACCACCAGAATATCCCCGATTACGGTCATGGTGGTGGTGGAAGTGCTTGGCGTGAGTCCCAAAATACACACTTCGGCGGGGTTGCCGGTGAGTAAAGTAACATCGGCCAGCTGTGCCAGTTCGCCTTCGGGATTTCCGGTGATGACGATAATGGGCAGCCCTTGGTACAGGTTGTCGGCCAGGTCAACAAGCTCCAGGATCTCGCGGGTTTTGCCCGAGTTGGAGATCAGCAGCAAAATGTCGTTGGGCTGAACTACGCCCAAATCGCCATGCTGAGCATCGCTCGGGTGAAGAAAAACGGCCGGTGTTCCGGTTGAGCTGAACGTAGTGGCAATGTTCAAGGCAATTTGTCCGGCTTTGCCCATGCCGCTGGCAACCAGTTTCCCTTTTTGCCGGTGTACCCGTTCGTTAATCAGCTCAATGGCTTTCTCAAACTGGGCGGTAACCGGGATGTTCAGGATGGCCTCGGCTTCGTGCTTGATTAGTTTCTGAACTTCTTCAATCATGTTTTATGGATTAGAAATTGCTGCAAAACTACTTCATTTTTCAGGGATTTCAAGGATTTTGAGAAATCAAGAGTAACATTCGGCCCAAATTGTTGGTTGGAATATTTTTAAAATTTTTATGGATGACAGTATCAAAAAAAAGACTTACCTTTGTGAGTGAACATTCACTCTTTTAAATGTTATATATCATGAATAATGAATTATCCGAACGGCAAAAAGAGATAATTAAAGCCTCCCTGGAGCTTATTTCGGAGAAAGGGATACAAGGATTGACCATTAAAAATATCGCAAAAAAAATCGGGGTCGTTGAGTCGGCGATTTATAGGCATTTCGAAAACAAAACGCGGATTTTAATTGCCATTCTTGATTCAATTAAGGGGAATCCAAAAACTGAGAATACACAGCCATCTGGCAGTGCAATAGAGCAAATTGAACAAAAACTTAAAAATCATTTTCAAACGTTTGCTTCCTTCCCTGCATTGGTTGCAGTGGTTTTTTCTGAAGATATATTTCAGAACGAAGACTTGTTAATTGAAAAAACAAAGGAAATTATTCAGAAAAGCATTGCCGATATGACCGCAGTAATTCAAGAAGGTCAAAAACAAAATGAAATACGCGGAGAAATAGTGCCGGAACATTTTGCGACAATGATTTTAGGAACCATCAGGATGTTTGTGAAACAATGGAAAATGTCGGATTATTCCTTTGACTTAATCCAAAAAGGCGATGAGTTGATTAATGCATTAAAGATAATATTAAAACCTTCATGATTATGAAATTGGCCATTCCAGCAAATAAATATCCGATTCGCTCGTGGGAACGATACCTGAACGGTAATATTTTATTATTGCTATTGACCTTTTTACCTGTTCTGACATTATCGGCACAAAATATACTGCCCGATACTTTAACATTGGAACAGTGTATTAACGCCGGACTTCAAAACAATCCCGGATTTCAATCGTCTCAAATTTTCCTTGAAGAAAACAAAACAAAAGTCGACGAAGCATATTCGGGGTATTATCCCGCGGTAAATATCAGTTCAGATGCAGACGCTTATTCAAAAAGCAATGGTAACCAGCGATATGAAAATTACAATACAGGCATTTCGGCATCCTACACTATTTTTAATGGATATAGGACAAAAGCAACCTACAATGCTGCAAAAAATAATTACGATGCCAATACTTACCGGCACGAATCGAATAAGCAGGATTTAACACTCAATATTATCTATGCGTATTATAAAACCTTACAGGCTGAACGTATTTTAACAAGCGCTGAAGAAGCTGTAAAAAATTCAAAGTTGCACCTGGAGTTCGCCATTGCCAAGCAAAAGGCTGGAATGGCAACCCGTTCAGACATCCTGAAATCGGAAGTGGAGCTTTCGAATGCCGAACTGAATAAAATTAAAGCAGCCAACTCGTTGCTTGCTGTTAAAGGAAACCTTAATCAATTAATGGGATTGGCTTCAAACAATGCGATAGAAATCGTTGACGACCTTTCTGAATTGGATGGAAACAGGAAATCCTATGATTTACTTCTTGCTGAAGCAATGAATTCACGAACCGAAGTCAAAAGATTTCAATTATTATTGAATGCTCAGCAAAACTACATCCTGGTTGCAAAAAGTGAATACTACCCGTCGCTTAACGCAAACGCGAATTACAATTTTGCCGGAGCAGAAATTACGGGCATGCAACAAAACTGGTGGCTGGGAATGACACTTACAATACCTGTTTTTAAAGGCTTTTCAACCAAAGCCCGGGTTACCGGGGAAGAACTTGCACTGAAAGGACTGGAAAAAGATTTTGAAGCTTTGAAACAACAAATCGGGCAGGAAGTATGGAACGCATTCCTTGCGGTTAAAGAATCCTTCGAAAAAATTGAAACATCCTCTAAAGGACTGGAAAGCGCCCGGGAAAACCTGTCCATTTCAGAAGGCGAATACAAAGAAGGTGTCGGTTCAATCATTCAACTAACCGATGCGCAGACGACATTTGTAGCTGCCGAGCAAAATTATATTCAAGCTGTTGCCGATTATAAAATATCGCTTGCTGAACTGAAAAGAACTATCGGGAATTTATAAATACATGACAACAAGGTAATAACATGAAAAAATTATTTTGGATAATTGGATCACTATTAATAATTGCAGCCTCGTTTATGGTTTGGTTTTACTTTTTTAAACCGAGCGATAAAAATGGAAAAAACGGTCAAACTTCAGAGGTTGTCAGAAGAGACATTGGTTCCACTGTACTTGCAACGGGCATAATAAAGCCGCAGGTTGGGGCTGAGGTAAAAGTCGGCTCCCGGGTTTCGGGGGTTGTCAAAAAACTACGGGCCAATATCGGCGATTATGTACAGGCTGGCCAGGTTATCGCCGAACTTGACAACGCCGAACTCCAGGCAAAACTAAATCAAAACCTTGCTGCTTTGAGTAAAGCCGAGGCTGACTTTGAGTATGCAAAACTTAATATGGAAAGGCAAAAGTCTTTGCTCGAACAAAACTATATCTCACAGCAGCAGTTTGATATAGCAGAAAATGCCTTCAAAATTACAGGCGCCCAGTTAAAACAGGCTGAAGCAAACGTGGAAGTCGCCAAAGTACAACTCTCCTACACTACTATTTATGCATTGACATCAGGAATTATTTCTTCTGTTTCCACACAGGAAGGCGAAACCGTTTTGGCAGGGCTGGCAGCTCCTACTTTTGTTAACATTATTGATTTGGACCGGCTTGAAGTACAGGTTTACGTGGATGAAACGGATATCGGGAAAATCTTTACAGGACAAGAAGTAACTTTTACGGTTGATACCTATTCCGACACTGATTTTAAAGGTAAAGTAACAGCCATATATCCAAAGGCAGTTATTCAGGATAATGTGGTGAATTACATTGTTGTGGTAGAGATAGAAGATTTTCAGGGCAAAATACTCAGGCCTGAAATGACGACCACGGTAATCATACATTTAGAAACCAGAAAAGATGTTCTGACAGTTCCTTCAAGGGCTATTGCAAGAGAGCGGGGCGAGAGGTTTGTTACGGTGATTGATGGTGAAACGCAGACAAAGAAAAAAATTAAAACCGGTTGGTATGATAACAGTTACACCGAAGTTACGGAAGGGCTCAGGGAAAACGAATTTGTCCTTTTACCGGATTAGTAAACAGGCAATCGAGTGAGCCATCAGCAAAAAATTCAACGTTATAAAAGGAGGAAAGAAAAGATGAATAACGTAATTATTAAAGCCGAAAGGCTAAGCAAAATCTACAACAAGGAAGCCAGCGGCGAAGTGGTCGCCGTACGCAACGTGTCGCTTGAAATACATAAAGGCGAGCTCATTGCAATCATGGGCGCTTCCGGTTCGGGTAAGTCCACTTTAATGAATATCATTGGGTGTCTGGACAAGCCCACAAGCGGCTCTCTGTATTTTGATGAAGCTGAAGTAAATAAATTGGACGATGAAGAACTTGCTTCGGTCAGGAATAAAAAAATTGGTTTCGTGTTCCAGTCATATAATTTACTGGCGCGGACAAGCGCCCTGGAAAACGTGGAACTGCCGTTGATTTATTCCGACCGGGCCAATATCAGAAAGCTTGCCAAAGATGCGTTGATTGCCGTAGGCCTTGAAGACAGAATGCACCATCATCCCGGCGAATTGTCCGGGGGACAGCAACAACGCGTCGCAATTGCCCGTGCTTTGGTGAACGATCCGGACATAATTTTGGCCGATGAGCCAACGGGGAACCTCGACACAAAATCAAGCTATGAGATTATGGCATTATTCCAAAAACTAAATGATGAAGGCAGGACAATCGTTCTTGTGACTCATGAGCAGGATATCGCCGAGCACGCGAAAAGAATCATTAAAATTTCCGATGGAATAATTATCAGCGATGAACTGAACAAGTCGCCACGAAATGCAAAAGCCGAACTCGACAAATTAGTATAGGAGGTGAAAAAATGAAAACTAACAGAATAATTATCAATGCGCTGAAAAGCCTCGGGAAAAATAAACTCCGTTCATTCCTGATGATGATTGGGATAATTATCGGCATCCTGGCCTTAACCCTCATTGTTTCGGTTGGTTTTGGCGCAAAAGAACTGGTGATGGAACGGGTTGATAAATTTGGAACCAACAGCCTGATGATATTTGCCGGAGGCGGTGTGCAACTGTCACAAATGGATAGAGCTCAGGGAAGTACCACTTTGAAATTGGAGGATGTTGAATATCTGGAACGTGAAATCCCCGAAATTAAAGGTGTGGCCCCTTTTAGCCGGAAAGGAAATGCTGACGTAAAATATTTTGAAAAGTCAACCACAGTTACAGTCTTTGGCTGCACACCTTCTTATGCTCCTGTTTGGAACTGGGACGTTACAGAAGGCGAATTTATTACCGATGAGGATATGAAAACACTCAACCGGGTTTGTTTAATAGGGCCAACGGTGCAAAAAGAACTTTTTGGAGATAATTATCCCATAGGGGAACAAATTAGAATTGGCAACATTCAATTTGAAGTAAAAGGTATTTTGGAAGCCAAAGGAACGAGTCCCGGGGGTGGTGATATGGATAACCGTATTATGGTTCCACTGTCCACCTTCATGAGGCGCGTTGCCAACGTTGATTATTTAGCAGGAACCAAAGTCTTACTGCACAGTCCCAACGAAATAAATACAACCGTTGAAAAAATCAACCAGGTCTTACGGGAACGGCACAACCTTGCAGAAGGAGTGCCAAATGATTTTACCGTTATCACTCCTACCGAAGTAACAGAAATGGCTGAGAAAGTTTCAGGTACTTTCAATATATTTCTTGCCCTGCTTGCCGGCTTATCCTTAATAACGGGAGGATTTGTTATCGCAAACATCATGACTATTTCTGTAAATGAAAGGAAAAAAGAAATTGGATTGAGAAAAGCCGTAGGCGCCAGCAGTAAAAATATTGTTATGCAGTTTCTGTTTGAAGCGCTTGCAATAACCATATCAGGGGGTATAATTGGCATTGTTCTCGGTGGCGCCGGCGCAATGATACTGGGAATTGTAATGCAAATGCCTGTTTCTGTTTCCTGGGAAAGTATTTTAACCGGAGTTATTTCGGCAGGTACTATCGGAATTATTGCCGGGATACAACCCGCCAAAAAAGCAGCCCGGTTGAATCCCATTGAAGCATTAAAATAGCGGTACACATTCGGTATTTTGGGCTAATGAATTCTTTTAATTATTATGAAAATATCGAAAAGTATAAAAATATCACGCAATCAATTATTGTCCAATAAGTTAAGAACATTTTTTGCACTAATGGGAATAATAATTGGTGTTTCGGCCGTGATTATTATGGTTGCCATTGGGAACGGGGCACAACGGGAGGTACTGGAAAAAATTGAATCGATGGGGACCAATCTTGTTATCGTGAATGCCGGCCAGGTGCAAAAAACCGCGGGCAGGCAGCAAATAAGGGGAACGGTTACCAGCCTGACCCTTAAGGATGTTGGCATGATAACACAGGAATGTCCTGACGTACGCAGGGCTGCTCCTGTGCAGACAAAAAAAATGCAGGTAAAATGGGAAAATTTAAGCACCAACACAACCGTTACCGGAACAACTTCGGATTACCCAACCATCAGAAACTTTCAGGTTGGCAAAGGACATTTTTTTACAGAAGAAGAAAATAAAGCATCCTTACGATATGCCGTGTTGGGCCAGACAATTGTAAATAATTTATTTGGCGGAAGGAACCCGATTGGGGAAACAATACGGATTGGAAGAATCCCTTTTTCGGTTATCGGGGTGATGGAAAGCAAGGGGACCGATTTGAACGGCGTGGACCAGGACGACCAGATTTTTATTCCCATTCAAACAGCTTTGCGCAGGGTTTTTAACCTGAATTACATCAATACAATCAATATTCAGGCAACTTCCATCGAAAAAATGGACGATGCCATCAGCCAAATAGCTGAAGTATTGCGCGAACAACATCGCTTAAACAAACTGGACAAACCCGATGATTTTACCATACAAAACCAGATAGAGATTTTAGAAACCCAGAAGGAGACAACCAATACTTTTACAGCGCTTATCGTAAGTACGGCGGGTATCTCTTTACTTGTTGGCGGAATTGGAATTCTTGCTATTATGTTGATTGCTATCCGGGAAAGGATCAATGAGATTGGCCTGCGCATGGCAGTTGGGGCCAGCAGAAAAGATATATTGCTTCAGTTTGTTATTGAATCCTCCATCCTCAGTATTGGAGGAGGGAGTATCGGTATCATTCTGGGAATACTAACCGCAGTGATCATAATTTATGCCACCAACTGGACCTTGAGCATTTCCATTCCATCAATCGTTTATTCGTTTTTATTTTCGTTGGCAACAGGTCTGTTTTTTGGCGTATATCCGGCCCGCAAAGCATCTTTACTCGACCCGATTGAAGCGCTGAAGAGTGAATAAGTGATTGTCCAATGAATTAGCTAATATTTTCGTCAGCCTCCCCTTGAGCGGAAGTACTCGGTAATAACCACTTTCGAACTATTGGCCAAACAATTCGGCAAGACTGATGTTAGTATGTTTTAAAATAGACCAAAAGTTTAGAATGAACACTTCTATTTATCTGTATGTTTTGATAGTTTTAACAAATAAGGATACTAACC
Organism: Mangrovibacterium sp.; assembly: GCA_050178015.1. GTDB lineage: Bacteria > Bacteroidota > Bacteroidia > Bacteroidales > Prolixibacteraceae > Gaoshiqia. The sequence goes on along the minus strand of JBFXGM010000002.1, from coordinate 8,757 downwards.
TTTTAATCTAATTTTAATCAGTATGAAGATACACGAATATCAAGCCAGGGAAATCTTCAAAAAATATGGCCTTCCGGTGCCGAACCATGTGCTTTGCCATTCGGTTGCGGAAGTAAAAGAGGCCGTGAAAAACCTCGACCGGCTCGTTGTGGTGAAGGCGCAGGTGCTGGTCGGTGGACGCGGAAAAGCAGGTGGCGTTAAATTGGCCAAAACCGAAGACGCTGCTGTTGCGGCTGCCGAACAGATCCTGGGAATGGACATCAAAGGCTGCCAGGTTGAAAAAGTGATTGTAGCCGATGCTGTGGACATTGAAAAGGAATACTACGTTGGCCTGATCAACGACCGGAACGCCAAGTCGGTGACCCTGATGGTGAGCGCCGAGGGCGGTGTGGAAATTGAAGAGGTGGCCCAAACCAATCCGGAGCTGATCCACCGATTCCCGATCAACCCGCTTACCGGGCTGCTCGATTTTCAGGCTCGTGACATGGCCATGAAGTTGTTTGACGACATGAAACTGGTGCGTCAGGCAGCCGACATTTTTCAGAAGCTGTATCGCCTTTTTCTGGAAACCGATTCCACGTTGGCCGAAATCAACCCGATGGTGCTGACCCCGGACAAGCAAATCCTGGCGATCGATGGTAAAATGAACTTCGATGACAATGCGCTCTACCGTCAGCCGGAGATCCTGGCCATGCGCGAGGCCGACGAAGATGAACTGAAAGAAATTGATGCCAAAGAAAAAGGCTTGTCGTACATCAAGCTGGACGGCAACATTGGTTGTATGGTGAATGGCGCCGGACTGGCAATGGCCACGATGGACATGATCAAGCTGTATGGCGGCAATCCGGCCAATTTTCTGGATATCGGCGGCAGCTCCAACCCGCAAAAGGTGGTGGATGCCATGAATTTCCTGTTGTCGGATAAAAACGTACAGGCGGTGATGATCAATATTTTTGGCGGGATTACCCGTTGCGACGATGTGGCCCGTGGCCTGATTGAAGCGTTGGACACCATCAAAACCGACATCCCGATTGTGGTCCGACTGTCGGGCACCAACGCTGAGGAAGGGCTGGCCCTGTTGGAACAAACCGGACTGCCAACTGTGAGCACCATGAGCGAAGCCGCCAAAAAAGCCATTGAACTGAGCAGGCGCTGATCATTCATCATTCATCATTCAAAAATCATCAATCATGAGCATACTTGTAAATAAAGATACCAAGCTGCTGGTACAGGGGATTACCGGCCGCGACGGGCAGTTTCATGCCGCCCGCATGAAAGAATACGGAACCCGGGTCGTTGCCGGAACCTCGCCCGGAAAAGGCGGCACCAGCGTTCTGGGCATTCCGGTTTTCAATACGGTTGCCGAGGCTGTGAAAGCCACCGGCGCCAACACGTCCATTATTTTTGTGCCGGCCCCCTTTGCCGCCGACGCTATTCTCGAAGCCTCCTACGCCGGGATCGACCTGGTGATTGCCATTTCCGAAGGCGTTCCCATTCTGGATATGATCCGCATTACCCCGGTTCTGCAACAAAACGGCACCAAACTGATTGGCCCGAACTGCCCGGGGTTGATTACGCCTGATGAAGCGCTGATCGGCATTCTTCCGGGCATGATCTTCAAAAAAGGAAATATCGGGCTGATGTCGCGCAGCGGCACCCTCACCTACGAGGTGGTGAATATGCTTACCCATAGTGGGATGGGGCAAAGTACAGTTGTTGGTATCGGCGGCGACCCGGTTGCCGGGCTGTACTACCTCGATTTGCTGGAAATGTACCAAAACGATCCGGAAACCGAAGCCATCGTGCTCATTGGCGAGATTGGCGGCGATGCCGAAGAACAGGCTGCCGCGTATATCGCCAAACACGTGACGAAGCCGGTGGTGGCCTTTATTGCCGGGCAAACCGCGCCCCCGGGAAAACGGATGGGGCATGCCGGGGCTATCATTTCCAGCGGTTCGGGAACGGCCGAAGAAAAGATCAAGGCCTTTGCTGCAGCCGGCGTGCCGGTAGCCAAAGAACCATCCGAAATTCCGCAGTTACTGAAAGAAAAGCTGGCCAAGGCTACGGTTTAGCTAATAAAAAACTGCCGGGATATTGCGGACTATCCTAACGGGGTGTCCAAAAAGCTCTTACGAGTCATCCCGATCCGGCAATTACCGGATCGGGATCTCAATCCGTTGAGAAACAGACCCTGAAATGAATTCAGGCTGATTGGTTCCAACTGGGAATGGCTTTTTGGACACCTTCATTTTTTGTTTTATGGCTGTCCCGGAGGGTAGGGAAATCGTCTTTAAAATATAGTTCCCCGGTTCGATGCGCACATGCTCAAAAACTCCAAATACCAGAGGCATTTCCCTTAGATGCAAGATAAGTTCATATGGGCTTCCCACGGGGCAATAGCATGTTGGTCACGACGTGTCGTGACCGTACATGGCTTTCCCATTTCGTGGCATTTCGTATTTTATCCGACGTGTAAGGACACGGTATGCCGTGGCCGGACGGATAGTGATGAAGCTTAAAAGGTCAGGTTAATATATTCGACAAGAAAGGACAGCATTATTCATCCCTAAAGGCGATTTCCCTGTCCCGGAGGGTTCGGGGGGGATGAATTTGGCAGAATTGCATTAACTTAGTGTCTTATTGATTCGCAGAAAATAAGCCTTCTTCTATGGGACAGAAAATCCAAACTAACTATCAACTTGTTGAAAAGGTGATAGCCGCTTCGTTTGAAACGGAAGATAAATTGCTTGCCCTTTTCGATCAGTACCGGAAAAAGTTACCTGATTCCGAAGCTTATGCCGAGCTATCCCGCAAGTTGGCCGTTCTGTTTGAGACTCGGCTTGTTGATGTTCAGGCGGTTCCGTTTTCGGAGGTGATGGGTGATTTCCAGGCGGTTCGCCGTTCTGTTGAAGGTTACCGCGAGCTATTCTCCGAAAATCAGGCGCCGGAACGTTTTCATGCCTTGCCAGGCGATGCTTTTTCGCTTCGGTTGAAGAAAAACGGGAAACGTTTCCTGCTGAAATTGGATTGGCTGATGACCGGTATCGCCAATATCTTCCGAAAAAATAAGTCGGCAAAAAAGTATTGGGACCACCAGGTGCCAGAGGCTGCGCTGGCCGAATTTGTATTTCTGGATCAGTTTCTTGCTCAGTTGTTTCCACAGTACAGCCGGTTGCTCCATAACCGGGAAGATCGCTTGCGCCGGTTTTACGAGCTCGACCGTCAGCTGGAAGAACACCTGTTTTTGATGGCCGATTTGCCTGATATGGAGGAGAAACTGGACGATCTGCGTGAAGGTATCGCTAACGACAAAACAGAACTGGCCGATTTTTTTGCTTCCGTGGGGACGGAACTGGAAGGTAGTTTTACCGATTTGCGCGACAAAGCCGGTACGCTGGAGTTTCCGGTGAGCCGGTTGAGCAAAGAACGGCTGGCGCGGCTTTACCAACTGGAACTGAGCCCGATTGAAACGACCCACCAGCAGCAACACCGCGTATGCTTTGCCCTGGCCGAGCATTGGCGGTTGAAATTGCACAACCGGAAGCTGATTGTTGGCATGCAAGCCAGTCGGGAGCAAAATATCTCCGACATGGCCAAGCAGCTTGACCAGAACATGCAGCCGGCCTTTCAGGAATTGCGCGATAAGCTTCAGGCTTTTTCGGAAAGCCTGGGGGCGGAGGCAGATGATACCGAGAAAAATTCATTTGAAATAAAATCGTTTGTTGCAGAGCGTGTCCCGGCCTTGATCGATCTGCTGGTGCAATCGAAGGTGGGTTATTTTTTTGATAAACCGCTGCTGTCGCTGGAGCACGCCATTCAATCCATACCGGAAGTGCGGCAGTTCGCGGCGGCTGCTTTTCAGGAGAAACGGGTTAAGCCAACGTCATTCCGGGCGGTAAGGGTGCGCCAACTGATGCAGGAAGCCATCTTTCAGAAACTAAAAGAGCAGTTTGCGGCCGAACAAAAGGAATTTGCTTCGCGCATACAGCAGCTGACCAAAAACCTGGATGAAATACACCATGCCCTGGAATATACTGTGGATTATTTTCTGGAGCGGGGCGAAGCCGAACGTGATTTGCAGGAACTGGCAGAAGGTGTGAAACGGGCTGTGCGGAAGGCCGAAGAGAACCTGGACCGGCTGGACGAATTGCGCGAATTTGCGGATGGCGCCCTCGGTAAGATCGGTTCGGATTTTACCCGCCGCACCCTGAAGTACTTTCAGCCGGTGTGGTTGCACCATTCCGAAAAAGTTAACCGCAGGCAGGCGCTGATCCGCGAAGTAAAGCAAACCGTGCTGAAATATTGGCGGCTGGCATTGTTGTTTTGCATAAGGGGAGTTCAGTGGGCGCGAAATATGTATGTGCTTTCCAGCGATAAGTATTTCAACCTGAAAAACTTGTTGGGCATTGCCCCGCAAAAAGAGCCAATCAGTACCGAGCTTTCCAATTACTTGTCGGAAACCCGCCAGGCCATTGGCCGTTTGCCGCTGATGTACCAAAAGCTGTTCGAGAATACGCCACTTACCGAAGAGCGGTTTTATATGCCCCGAAAGGCCGAACTGGATCAGCTTACCGCGGCCTTTGAAAGCTGGAAACGCGGCAATTTTGCTCCTGCTTGCCTGGTGGGCGAACAGGGAAGCGGCGCCACTACCGTGTTCAACTTTTTTATCTATTCCATTTATCAGGAAATTGCGGTGGGGCATTTCTTCATCCGCCGGAACCGCTACACGGAAGCTGATTTCCTGGACTTTTTCCGGGAGGTGTTCCCGAGCCTGACGTTTGATGATTTTGATGGCCTGGTGAGAGGGATCAACAGCTTACCCGAGCAAAAAGTTATCATCCTCGAAAACATTCATAATCTGTTTATTCGGAAAAATGGCGCTTTTGGCAACCTCCGCTTGTTGTTTAAGCTGATGAGCCAAACCAACCGGAAAATCTTCTGGCTGAGCAGCTGTTTTTTGTACAGCTGGAAGTTGCTGGATTATACCCTCGATATTTCCGGCTATTTTGCCTACGTGGTGGCGTTTGAGAAGTCGTCGGTTGATTTGCTGCGGGAGGCCATCTTAAAACGTCATTTGGTGAGTGGTTTCAACCTGACGTTCCTCGAGCCCGAAAACTTTTCACCGAAACGGGGCTATCAGAAGCTAAGCACGGAGGAAAAGCAAAAATACCTGGTGGATGTATTTTTTGATGATTTGTGGCAACATGCGCAAGGGAACATCAACCTGGCCTTTATTTACTGGTTGCGGGCCATTGTAAAGGTGGAGGACGACCGCTTGTTTATTCAGCAAAAGTACCTCAGTTTTCAGTTCTTAAATTCGCTGAAAACCTGGGAGCTGACCAGTTTGCACGGCATTCTGGTACACGGGGGACTGACAGCAAGTGAACATGCAGCTGTCTTTAATCTCTCGGAGGAGGAAAGCGCTCGCCAGTTGATGATCCTGGATGATGACGGCCTGCTGGATTGGCAGGATGGGAAATATGTAATTAATCCGTTGCTGTACCGTACATTGGTTAGTCGGTTGAAGTCGTTAAACTTTATTTATTAGCGTGATGAAAAATGTTGTTTTGTCTGTTTTACTGGTGCTTTTATCCGGGTGGCTGCTGGCACAAACCCCTGACCCGGCAGTGGCAGCGTCAACCCAAACCGAAGTGGCCGATACCATTCCGGAAATGCAAGGTGCGGTAGAGAAGGCCGTTGGAAAAATGCCCGGCGAAGAACTGAAGCAAATCTTTTCCTTTTCAAAGATATTTTGGGCCATCGTGTTTTTTGCCGTGGGATATTTTGTCATCCGTTTCCTTTCCAGGAGCATCGAAACCTGGTCGGAGAAGAATGCAGAAAGGCGTATCCGGTGGAAGGCGATCCTCCCGGTTTTTAAAATAGTCAGTTGGATGATTGTCAGCTACATCATCATTCGTGGCATTTTTCAACCTCCCGTGGAAAGCCTGATCGCACTCGGCGCATCGGTAGGGGTGGCCGTAGGCTTTGCTTCGCAGGATGTCCTGAAAAATGTATTTGGCGGCTTTGTCATTCTTATCGACCGTCCGTTTAAGGTGGGCGATAAAATTGAAGTGGGGCAGGTGTACGGCGAGGTAATCGACATGTCGTTGCGATCGACCCGCATCCATACGCCCGACGATTCGGTGGTGACCCTGCCCAATGGCGACCTGCTGAACCAGCCTATTTCCAATGCCAACTCGGGCGAGTCGAATTGCCAGGTGGTGGCCGAGATTTATCTGCCCATTACGATCGACACCAACCAGGTCAGGCAAATTGCCATCGAAGCAGCCCAAACATCCCGCTTCGTGTATCTGGCCAAGCCAATTGTGGTGCTCTTTTTTAATGATATCAAGCGCAATAAACTCTGCTACAAAATGCGTCTGAAAGCTTATGTGATGGACATTCGCTACGAGTTTCAGTTCAAAAGTGAGATGACGGAAACCGTTTTGCGCGAGTTACTCACCGCCGGACTAATAGACCCGAAAATATCGATTTAATCAGGTGCGGCGGCGTCAGAACCGGACTATGGCGGGTGAAGGTTGCCTGCAAGTAAGGCAACAGGCAGTCGAACCTGAAGCATGGCTCCTTTTTCCGATAAACATTCGATCCCTCCGGCATCCCCTAACTTTGAAAGCGTCATCCCGAATTTATTTCGGGATCTCTGTCGCTAATTGCCGAAGCGGCAAATGGCAATGGATGCTGAAACAAGTTCAGCATGATCGCCGCTACCGCGCGAATCCCTTCGCGTGGTTTGCTAATACATCGCCACACGATACAATCGTGCGGCAGCGGGGGTACGCTGCTCTGGATGTGCCAAAATCGCGGTACAGGCGTGGCACCAGATGCCAACCGGCGCCAGCTGAAAAAATATATTCATTTGCCGGAATAAGCTGTCAAAATCCAATCTATCTTTGTCCCCATGAAACAGGGTATAAAAATGTCGGTAATCTTATTAGCTGCTGCGCTTTACAGCCTGGCCGTTTTTTTTGTGCCCGATCATTCCCCCCGCCAGGGTTCCCCGCTTTCCGAAACACAAACGATCGAAACGCGAAGTTACTTCGAAGTTGGCCCGGCCGGTTTGCTGGGCGAACCGTTGAACCCCGAAACCTGTTTCAACCTGCTTTCTGCTACCCGGCATTCCAAATCCGAATTTCAGCACAACAGCTTTTCGGCCATCTTAAAGCAGACCGGGAAACTGCTTGCTGTCCGCTTTGTGAATTATACATCTCAAGAGATCAACTTTCCGGTTCGCCTGCACAAAGCCGATTTCCTGTTCCCCTTCCATTATTTCTGGTAACTGGTTTTTAAAGCCCGCAAGCTTTGTTGCTGAGTGCGCATCAGTAAGAAAAGCTGGCCGTTTAGTTACGGCGCGGCTGTTTTGTTATGTCTTATTTTAATAAATTTCAACATGGAAAAAGGAACAATTTTCGTCACCCTTATATTTCTTGCAGTTATCGTACTGCCTTTTGCATTGACCGGTTATAGCAGGAGGAAAACAAAAAATGGATTATTCCGTCAGCTCAGCCAGCTGGCCGGGAACGAACATGGCGCCATCAGCCAGCACGAGTTTAGCAGCAACTTTGTCATTGGCCTCGACGAGGCGACCAACCACCTCTACTTTTACAAAGAAATGAACAAACAAAAATTGGCCAGGCAGGTTGATCTCAATTCGTTTAGAAGTTGCCGGTTGCTTACCACCAGCCGGACGGTGGGCGAGGGGAAGGAACGCCTGTTGGTGATCGATAAGCTGGAGCTTTGTTTTTACCCGCTCGACAAAAGCGGGCCGGTGGAAGTGGTGGAGGTTTACAACACCGAGTACGACAGCCTGACGCTGACTGGCGAACTGCAGCTTGCCGAAAAGTGGGAAGCCTTGCTGAACGAACGCCTGCGCCCACTGCGAAAAACGGCCTGAGGCAAACTCAACTCCCCCTTGTCTTAGCCCACGCTACCGCGCTACCGCGCGAATCCCTTCGCGTGGTTTGCTAATACATCGCCACACGATACAATCGTGCGGCAGCGGGGGGGCGTTACAAACGACAGCCAGCGAACCCCTCGTTTCCGCTTCGCTCAAACGAGGGATAGGACAGGGCCTCTTATTCACCTGGTGACTTCAAGTCACCAGGTGAATTTTGAAAAGAAAACAACTGCCCCCTTCGGCCAGCGCCGGAGGGGGCAGTTTTGACAGGCGAACGGCATCAGGCGGCCGGTTCTGTTTTTTTGCTGCGGCGTTTCACCGCCTCGTTGTTATCGGCAATAATTTTGGACAGCGTGCGGGCAAAAGGGCCATAAATCGCGTCGTTTACCTGGGCCATGGCGCGCAGGTACACCACCAGCTGGTTGTTGATGATGCCCACCACTTCCCGTTTCAGGGCGGTGGCATTCAGCTGGGTGGTTTCCTGTCCTTTTTCTTCTTCGTAGGCAATGCGGGCAGCCTCAAAATCGTCCTGCGCAGCCTGCAAAGCAGCCACCAGTTCGGCCAGGCCCGACAGGGCCGCGATGGCCGTTTGCACCTCCGGTTTGGCCAGGTCGCCCAGCAGCGAGCCAATCAGCGACGATTCGATGGCGTAACTCTCCACCAAAATCGACATGCCATAGTGGTCGAGCACTTTGTTAACCGTTTCGGCGGCGGTTTTCACAGCCGGGTCGGGGTGATACATCATCCCCTGCACCATGAAAAATACCGAACGCAGGGCGGCATCGCGCACTTCATCTTTTTCTTCGAGCACCGACTCGGCCTTCATGCGACGAATGGCCTCC
>JBFXGM010000001.1:0-243205 GCA_050178015.1 Mangrovibacterium sp. | reverse complement strand
CCATGATAAAAAAATACGGCATCGTGCCCGAATCGGCCTACAACGGTTTAAATTACGGTGAAGAAAAGCATGTGCATGGCGAAATGGACCGCCTGCTGGAAGAACAGGTAAAAGCCGTGGTGGAAAACCGCAATAAAAAGCTGAGTACGGCCTGGGAAGAAATTGCTCGCGGAACGCTGAACTCGTACCTGGGCGAGTTGCCCAAAACATTTGAGTACGAGGGCACGGAATATACGCCGCAAAGTTTTGCCCGCGATTACGTTGGCCTGAACATGGACGATTACATCCAAATCAGCTCCTATACCCATCACCCGTTTTATTCGAAATTTATTATTGAGGTGCCCGACAACTGGTTGTGGGGTGAAGTATATAACGTGCCGATGGAAGAACTCGAAGCGATTATTGACTATTCCATAGAAAGCGGCTATACGGTAGCCTGGGCCGCCGATGTGAGCGAAAAAGGGTTCAGTACCTCCAAACAAGGTATTGCTGTTGTTCCCGAAGTTGACAAAGCTGACATGACAGATGCCGAAATCGGCAAATGGGAAAAACTCACCGAAAAAGAAAAAGAAGAACAGCTGTATGCGTTGAACAAGCCGGGCAAAGAAAAACTCATCACCCAAGAGCTGCGGCAGATCGACTTTGACAACTATCAAACCACCGATGACCACGGGATGTTGATCACCGGTACGGCCAAAGACCAAAACGGCAATCCGTATTATAAGGTGAAAAACTCGTGGGGCAACTACAATGATTATGATGGCTATTTCTATGCCTCCAAGCCTTACGTAAAATACAAAACCATGAGCATCATGGTACACAAGGATGCCATTCCGAAAACGATTCGCAAAAAACTGAATTTATAAGCTGAAAGCCTCCTGAAAACGGAGGCTTTTTTTTGCGGGCTTGCCGGCATTCTTCGTGAAGAACTGTCGGTTTTGTACCTTTACGGTTGAAACAAGACAACCATTGAAAATCGATTGTATGAAACGCAACATTGTTGTTACCGGCGGCGGTCAGGGAATTGGCCGCATGATCACCCGGCTGTTACTGGAGAAAGGGTTTCGGGTAACGGTGCTCGAAGTGGACGAAGAAGCCATTCGCGAGTTGAAGGAAATTTTCCCTTCCGAAGATCTGCTCGTCGTGGAAACGGATGTATCCAGCGAGATTCAGGTAAAAACAGCGCTGGAGTTTGCCTTCGAAACGTTTGGTCGGATAGATGGTCTGGTAAACAATGCGATGGTGCAGATTGACAAGCCGATAACCGAATTGCCGGTGGCCGAGTGGGAGCGTGTTTTGGCTGTCAACCTCACCGGTCCGTTTTTGTGTGCCAAATATGCAGCCAGCGAGCTGCGGCAACACAAAGGTTCCATCATTAACCTTTGCTCTACCCGCGCGTTGCAATCGGAGCCGAACACCGAAGCTTATTCGGCCTCCAAAGGAGGCTTGCTCGCCTTGACCCACGCCCTGGCCATGAGCCTGGCGCCCGATGTGCGGGTAAACGCCATCAGCCCGGGCTGGATTGAAGTGTCAGCCTTAAAGAAGAAATCGCAGCAACGACCGGTTCACCTGTCGGCGGAGGATCATGCGCAGCACCCGGTCGGACGGGTAGGCAGGGCCGAAGACATTGCCAATATGGTGTTGTTCCTGCTTCAGCCTGAAAACGACTTCATCACCGCACAGAATTTTGTAATCGATGGTGGAATGACCAAAAAGATGATTTATTGCTAACCGATTTTTACTGCCCGGGCTACTCCCGATCTTCCCGGCCGTTAACGGTGCTGGGTGTTTTCTCCCTTAGCGGGCAATTTTCAGGAGCATAATGGGCGATGATTTTCAGTAGATCGGCTTTTCGCAGGGGTTTCGACAGGTAATCGTCGAAACCGCCTTCCAGGGCACGGCTGCGGTCTGCTTCCATGGCATAAGCGGTTTGGGCAATCACCGGCAGGTGAGGGCGTTGTTGTTTTATGAGCTGTGTGGCCTGATAGCCATCCATTACCGGCATGCGGATATCCATCAAAACGAGTTGAATGGTTGCGTCTTTTGCACAGATGTCAACAGCCATTTTCCCGTTGTAAGCCCGGATCAGGTTGACCTGGTAATCGCCCAACACTTCGGCCAGAAACAGGTAATTGTATTCTTCGTCTTCAGCGATCAAAATGTTTAGTTCGGCTTTTGAATCCGTGGGATTTTCTTTTTCCTCGTACATGGTACAAATGCATTTAAGCTTTAACATGATGAAACGCAATTTCCCTCACAAGATAAAAATCAATCTGATGAGAGTGGCTGCTTTGTTGATAAATTGACCGGAAGTTGATAACTTTTGTTTGTTTACAGCGAAGCCCTCCGGATAAATTCAAAGGGGCTTTTTATGTGCTTGAAATCTTTTTTCAGGATCATCTCCGCTGCTTTCTGTCCAATTTCGTCATGGTTGGTCGATATGGTGGAAATGCCCTCGCAAAGCAGTTCTTTTACCGGGTTTTCGTTGTACGAAATTAGGCCGATATCCTTGCCGGCCGTCCACCCGGCAGTTTTGATGAACTTGATGAGGTTGTACAAATCATTGTCTGAGATGATAATATAAGCTTCTTTGCGGCAAATGTTAGTTTCGTCCAGTGTATCGATGATGCGGTAATCAAACTCGTGTACATGGCAAAAAACGGCGAAGCCTTTCCGGATATAGGGTGAATAATATTCGTTGGCCGGAAAAACCAGGTTCAGCCGGTCATATTTTCGTAATAAGTCCAGCGCCTGCGCAAGCGCGTCCTGGATGTCCTTGTCGTATTCCTGATAAACTACCGGATAGTTTTTCAGCTCATCCAGGTACCGGTCAACAATCAACACTTTTTCAGTCGGTATTTTTTTGATGACCCTGCCAATGTCAGCATTTTCGTTCCGGAAGTGGGGCAAAATCACAAAATAATCGTAGTGGGTGAGGTTGTTGTCGATGATGTCTTCGAACTCGGCAAGGTCGTAATGATAAATGAACACGTCCACGCTGGCTTTGGGACCAAGCGTTTGTACAAATGAGTTGTACAGGCTTCGTTTGTAGTTGCTGAGCTTGTTGAACACCAGGCAAATTTTCAGCTTTTTGCCCACATCGGTTTTATTGACGTAATAGCCTTTGCCGCGGACCGACGAAATGATGCCTTTTTTACGCAGATGAACATAGGCTTTCTCCACTGTGTCGCGCGAAAGCAGCAGCTCTTCGCTGGTTTCGTTGATGGACGGGATCCGCTGTCCCTGTTTAAAAATTCCGGATTCAATGTCCGAAATAATCAAATCTTCCACCTGTTTGTACAGCGGGACTTCTGATTCGGAATTGATTCTGGAGTTTTCGACCATTGTTTTTCGTTTGGTGGGCTGAAATTATAAAAAAAGTCCAACCTTTTAAAACCCTGGTTATAAACCGGCGGGAGAACTTAAAAAGAAAAACCCCGCCTCATCGTTATGAAACGGGGAATTTCAGGCAATCTATACTAATACAAATTCGAGCCAATTTTAAAGCTGCCGCTTCCGGCATACCTGCTTTTTAATAAGATTGTGCAAATATATAAATATCTGCATTTGTTTTTAGATGAAAATGATTTTTTTGGTTTTCGTCCAACTGTTTAAGAGCAGCTGAAACGTTTTTTGCGAATAGATCGGGTGGGTTTTTACCGGTAGAAATTCATTTCTTCGAGGTATTGCCAGGCTTTTGGCGGAACAAAGAAGCGGATGTTTTTACCGGCAGCAATAGATTCGCGGATAAACGAGGCTGAAATCTCCATCAGCGGTGCCTCTACCAGGTGAATGTTCGGATGGGGCTGGATGTTTTCCGGCTGAAAGCCCGGACGCGGGTACACCAACAGCTGATAGTGGTTGAGGATCATTTCATGGTTCTTCCACTTGTGAAAATGTTCCAGATTGTCCGAACCCATGATCAGGTAAAACTCGTGCCGGGGGTATTTTTCTTTCAGGTAGGTGAGCGTGTCGATGGTGTAAGAGGGGCGCGGAAGCCGGAACTCGATGTCGCAGGCCCGGAAACGTTCATCGTTTTCGATAGCCCGGTTTACCAGTTCCAGGCGCTGGTAGTCGTCGAGCAGGTGTTTTTTGTTTTTGAAGGGATTTTGCGGGCTCACCACAAACCAAAGCTGCTGAATTTCGGTGAATTCAACCATGTAATTGGCAATGGCCATGTGGCCAATGTGAATGGGGTTGTACGTTCCGAAATAAAGCCCAACTTTCATGTGTTCCGCTTATTTGTTGATGAAATCGCCTACCAGTTTTTCGGCATTGGCCAGGGTAACGTTTAGTTCTTCGCTCACCAGCACCACATCGAAGTTGGCGGCGAAGGTCAGTTCGTATTCGGCTTTTTGCACGCGTTTTTCGATCACTTCGGCCGAGTCGGTCGAACGGCCAACCAATCGGTTGCGCAACTCCTCGATTGACGGGGGCTGCACAAAAACGGCCAGCGCTTCGTCGCCGTAAAACTTTTTGATATTGGTTCCGCCCACCACATCCACATCAAAAATAACATGCTTTCCTTTGTTGCGGATTCGCTCCACTTCCGACAGCAAGGTTCCGTAGCAGGTTCCCGGATAAACCTCTTCCCATTCCAAAAATTCGCCGTCTTCCACTTTCTGCCGAAAAGCTTCCGGACTTAAAAAATAGTAGTCCACCCCGTTTGTTTCGGTGTGCCGTGCTGCCCGGCTGGTGGCCGAAATCGAAAATTCGAGGTTCAGGTCCTGTTGCAGCAGGTGCTTCACAATGGTTGTCTTGCCGGCACCCGATGGGGCTGAAAATATGATGAGTTTTCCTTTCATTTTATTTTTAAGTCAAAAGTCAAAAGTCAAAAGTCAAAAGTCAAAAGTCAAAAGTCAAAAATAATTTAGCTGCCTGTAAGATGGTCTTTTGTTTTTTTGATGATAGAAGCAAGTATCTTTTTTAATTCATCCGATTCGCTTTGCAAAAAATGCAATTCCATTACATCAATATTATTTCCTTCATGGATGGATTCAATAAGTCGTAACCAATAATTACTTTCTCTCATTTCTTTCAAGGCCAACTCTGTTTTGAAGATGAAATCAGCTTTCGAACTTGCCGCTTGTGCTTCTTCATAATTTGCTCCCGACGAGCTTGATGATTTTGTCAGTTGGTAGCGGATTACTTTGTTTTCAGTGTTTACAGGCAAAGTTCGCAAGAATTTGATAACTCTTACGGCAAAATCAAATAGTCGTGATCGAAGATCTTTCATTTTTGGTTACCCAAGTACTTTTTACTTTTGCCTTTTATTTTAAAGTACGTTCAACAATTGTTCTTTGATGCGCTCCAGGGCATCTTTCATTTGCACCACCAGGCGCTGGATGTTGCTTTCATTGGCTTTGCTGCCGATGGTGTTGATCTCGCGCCCGATTTCCTGCGCGATGAATCCCAGCTTTTTACCCACGTCGCCCGGGTTGTCCATTGTTTCCATAAAGTAGTCGCAATGGTTGGTCAGGCGTACTTTTTCTTCGTTGATATCGAGCTTTTCGAGGTAATAAATCAGCTCCTGCTCAAAGCGGTTTTTATCCATATTGCCATTGATGCTGATTTCGTTCAGTCCGTCCAGGATGCGCGATTTAACATTTTCGATCCGGGTGCTTTCAAACGGTTCAATCTGTTTCAGCAGTTGCTGAATATCGGCAATGTTCGAGCGGATGTCGCGGTCGAGAGCCTGTCCTTCCTGTGTGCGAAACTGGTCGAGCGATTGGATGACCGACTTTATTTTATCGAAAATGTCTTCCCATTCCTGTTCGTTCAGCTCTTCGTAAACCGTTTTCACGGTATCCGGAAGGCGCATGATGTTTTGCATAATCTGTTCGGTAACCGGTAGTCCCAGGTTTGCCTGTATGTTGCTCAACTGGTTGAAATAGGCCGTTACGATACTTTCGTTGATGGCCGAGTTGCTTTCGGTCCCCAGGTTTTCGATATACAGCGAGAAATCAACTTTCCCGCGAACCAGCTTTTCCGAGATTTCCTTGCGGATAACCAGATCTTTTTCGCGGTACAGCATCGGCAGCCGCGAGTTGATGTCCAGTTGTTTGCTGTTGAGCGACTTCAGTTCGAGGGTGATTTTTTTGTTCCCTGTTTCAAATTCGGCTTTTCCGTAGCCGGTCATCGATTTGATCATTTGCATTTTTTTAGTTGCCGCCAAAGTTAATCCAATTTTATTTCAGAAAAAAGATCGCTGTCCATTCCTCTGTTTGGGCAGATCAGAACGTTTGCCGGATAACCGGAAACGGTGCTTCCTGCGTTTCAGTGTTTGCTTGTTTTCGTGTGGATGGAAGGTTGTCTTATTGTTTCTTTTCGGTTATTTAATTCTAAGGAATTTGCGGCCGCGATCTTTTTGAAATTTATTTTTGATTTGTTAATTAGCAATTAGTCAATTTGTTGTGGCGCGGATTATCTTTACTTTTACTTGCCTTTTTCTTAATATTCGGATAACGTTCTGTTTTATTTAACTGCTTTAACTTTAAAACTTAAAAAATTAGGGAGCTCAAGCAGCTTCTTGAAAAAAGGAGAGAATGAAGTTAAAACGTAGCATGCGGTATCTTTTCCCCAATAAAGGACTCCGCGGTTTTATGCGGTATTATTTGCTTTTTTTGTCTTTGGGTTTATTGCTGTTGCTTTTTTTCAGGCATGGGAGCCTGGTTATGCTGATCAATAAATATTCAGCAGAATGGCTTGATTTGCCCGTTTTATTATTGTCGGATGTTGGTCTGGGAAGTACTATTGCTGTGGTGGCTGTTTTGCTTGCTTTTTTTCGTATCCGTTATGCCCTGATGGGCTTGTTCAACCTGGCGATGGTAGGTCTGCTGACCGGCCTGTTCAAGAATGTGTTTTTTCAGGGCTACCTGCGACCAATCAGCTATTTTGGCGCCGACGAATTTTACCGGCTGGTAACCACGGCAGAGCCTAATTATTTCAACAGTTTTCCTTCCGGGCACACCATGGCCATCTTCGGTTTTCTGAGCCTGGTAGCTTACTTTACAGGTAAACAATGGGCAGGTGTTTTGTTCTTTTTTGTGGCGCTGGCAGTAGGTTTTTCCCGTATCTATTTGTGCCAGCATTTCATTGTCGATGTTTATTTTGGTTCGGTTTTCGGTATGTTGGCCACTGCAATTACCCTTTGGGTGAGCAGCCGGATACCAGGATTTGATCAGGGCGAAATTTTTCAAAAGCCTATTTACCGCATTTCATTCAAATAATTTCAGGGTTTACGGGTAATCAGCACGCTTGTAGGCGTTTCCAGGATGTCGCGTGCCGAAAAACTGACTTCCAAATCTTCCGGAAGTTCAATCTGGTCCAATTTATTCCGGGTTGAAATGATCACTCCGTTTGGGTATTGCTGAAAGAAGGATTGAAATTCGTCCGGTTGGATGGGTGGTATTTCTTCTTGCAGGGCAAAACCAAAGGCCGGGTTAAACTTTTCGAAATACCTCACTTCTTTCCCGTCGAGCAGATGTTGGCTTTTTGCCACCGGATTTTGCCGGTCGATGACGGGAAAGGCCAGTGTAAAAAAGAGGATGGCCGTGGCCATTCCCCCGGCTGTCACAAGCCAGAGCGCCGGTTCCGGCTTCTTTTTTTTCCACAGGAAAAAGGCTGCCATCATGATGGCCGGGAACGGCAAAAAATACCAGGCAATATGATTTACATGGGATAGCGCCGGGTCCAGTTTCAGGGCCAGGAAAATTCCGGGGGCGAGAATGAAACTGAAAGACAACAAAAGAAGCAGGGAAATATTGCTTTTAGGCTGGTTCATCCTGATCGTTGAAAGGTATTGCGCCAGCATCATGGCCAAAAACGGATAGGCCGGTACGGTGTAATTGGGCAGTTTGGTGCGCGACACCGAGAAAAACGCCACGATGGTCACTCCGGCCACCAAGTTGAACCGGGTGAAATCATCTTTTCGGTTTTTCCAGGCTTGTTTGGCGGCCTGCACCACGAAGGCCGAAAAGGGGAAGAGGCCAATCAACACAAAAACAATTGTTAGCAGAAAAATACCGCCATGCCCTTCCATTTCGTCGGTAAAGCGGCCCAGGTTGTGTTTCAGGAAAAAGCCGTCCGTCCAGGCGCCGTTTGTTTTCAGGTGCACCAAAATATACCAGGGAAGCGCGATTACCAGCACCAGCGCAGCGCCCCAAAGTGGCTTTAGGGCGCGTATTTCCTTCCAGCTAAAACGTTTGCTGAAAATCAGGAAGAGCAGAAAAATAAGCCCGGGAAGGCCGATGGCCACCGGCCCTTTGGCCAAGGTGCCAAACCCAATGGCGATGTACATTAAAAGGAGGTAAAGCGGTTTGCGCTCTTTTACCGCCGCGTAAAACGACATCACGCCGGTCGTAAAGAAAAAAATCAGGTACGGATCGGGCACGGCCAGGTGGAACTGAATGCTGAGGTGAACCGATGCCAATAGCACGGCGGCGGTCCAAAAGGCGGTTTCCACTCCGGCATATTTCCGGGCAAACCGGTAGGTGATCAGGGTGGTCAGGGCGCCAAACAGCGCTGAAAAGAACCGGGCTGCAAAGGCATTCTCGCCAAAAAGCGAGTAACTGAGCATCATGAAAAAATAATGCAACGGTGGCTTGTCGGTACGCAGTTCCTGGTTGAAGGTGGGCACGATCAGGTCGCCGCGTTCGAACATTTCGCGGGCACAGCCGGCATTTTTAGCTTCATCGAGAATGTAGATGCTGACTCCGCTAATGTTAGATGAATAAAGCAGGACCGCCGTAATAAACAGTAGGAGGGAGAAATACCTGAAATCATGGATTTTCCTGATCATGACTTACTGAAAGTTTAATCGTGAGGGAATGAATTGTTTGGTCACTTTTCTTAATTTCGTCCTTCAAAATAAGTAAAAAATCTTTTAACGATTGATAAACGAAAAATTATGAAACAATTAAGTGTGGTCGTTTGTGTTTACAACGAAGAGTTGAATATAAAACCACTGAGTGAGCAGATAAAAGCCGCTCTGGCCAATTTAGATTTTGAGGCCATTTTTGTGGACGATGGCTCAACCGACAAGACCCGCGATGAAATCCGTGCGATTAATGACGAACGCTTTATTTTGGTAGAACTGAAGCGTAATTACGGGCAAAGTTCGGCCTTGCAGGCAGGGATCGACGAAGCGCAGGGGGATTATGTTGTTTTGCTGGACGGCGATTTACAAAACGATCCGGCCGATATCCCGATGATGCTGAAAATGTGCAAAGATGGCCAATGGGACATGGTGGCCGGTGTGAGAGCCAACCGGAAGGACGGCGCTTTCTTGCGTAAAATTCCCAGTAAAATAGCCAACTACATCATCCGCGAATCTACCGGCACCCAGATGAAAGACTTAGGTTGTACGCTGAAACTCTTTACAAACGAAGCTGTAAAAAGCATACACATTTACGGTGAGTTGCACCGCTTCATTCCCGTTTTGCTGGCCCTCGAAGGGTCCAGCCGGTTGACCCAAGTGGATGTGAACCATCGGGCCCGGGAATTTGGCAAGTCAAAGTATAATCTGAGCCGTACCACGCGTGTGTTCAGCGACTTGTTGCTGATGGTTTTCTTCAAGAAATACATGCAACGGCCCATGCACTTTTTTGGTGGTTTGGGGATTGTCACTTTCGGATTGGGAATCCTCATTAATGCTTACCTGTTGGTGCTGAAAATATTGGGCAACGACATTTGGGGGAAACCACTGCTTATTTTGGGGCTTCTACTGGTAGTGGCAGGTATCCAGTTTATTACCATCGGGATTGTGGCCGAAATGCAAATGCGTACCTACTTTGAGTCGCAAAACAAAAAACCCTACAGCATTCGGAAAGTAGCTCCGGTAAAAAGCGAGTAAATTCTCTTTTTTCTGAATTTCACGGCGTTGTTGGTCCGGGTATGGACGATGCTGCACTATTCTTTTTCGTCCTTGATGCCAAAGGTGTTTTTTGCGCCGCTGAAAATGGTTTTCCACCAATAGTTGATGATGGACCGCTTTTGGTCGCGCCTGAAGTAAATATCATCGGGCAGCAGGAACCGGGTACGCGGATTTTTGGATTTCAGCATCAGGCTGTTGGCCAGGAAGCTGGCGAACTTGGCCTCTTTGGTGTCGCCGTCTTTTTGTTCGAGGATGGCAATTTTCAGATCGTCGTAGGCAAAGCGGAGCTTGCCGTTCGCTTTTTCGGCATCGGCCGAGAATTCAAAATCGAAGCGGTTGAGCTGCCCTGATCGTACCAGGATGCTGGCATTGTTTTCCGTTATAGGGTTCAGCACAGTCATGTCGAATGGTGAAAGTGATCCGGTGGCAGTAAACGGATAGTTTGGCAAATTCATATTGAAGGTCATATTCACGTTCAGGTCGCTTACGTTCATCAACCTGGCCGATGCTGCCATCCGGAGGGTTGGGGACAGGTTTCGCAGGTAAGTGAGGTTGGTGAACGGGTGCAGACGCATGTTCAATCGGGTGAATTTCACGTAGCCGGGGGCAGGCATTCCTTCCAATTGCTCGGAGTAACTAACCTCCGAACCGATCAGTTTCACCGAATCGAAATAGAACGGCAGGTCAAAGGTTTTGATTAGTTCCTGGGGCAGGGGCGGACGTTGTTTTTCGTTGAAAGGTGTGCGTTTGTCCCGGTAAATGTCCACGCGTGCGCCTTTAACCAGGATTTGGCTACCGGTAAATTCACGCTTGGCAAACCAACGATCGGTATCGATTCCGGTAAATGCCAGCTGATCGATATCACCGGAGTAATAATCGGTTTGAAAGCGGATAGCCTGCTGGAAACTCTCACGGGAGTATTTCGGTTGGATATGGATGCCCGAAAAAGTTAATTGTTGCTTGTTGCCCGTGTAAGCAATGCGGTCAACCACCAGGTTGTAACGTTTCTTTTTATCCGAGAAATGATGGTTGTTTTTGACGATTACCAGGTTTTCGGCCCCCAGTGTTTTTTCAGACAGGGTACTGTCCAGTCTGAATTGTTCCAGCTTTAGGTCAACCTGATCATGCAGGGTGATTTCGCCTTTGTTTTGAATAATGAACGTTGCTCCATCCACCGATACTTCGCGGGCAGAGAGTTCGTCCATCACCATTTGCAGGTCGGGAGGCAACTTGATGAACAACGGATTGTTGCTTCGTTTCTTTTCGGTTATATTCAGTTTGAAAATGGGTTGGCTCATCCGGATCTTTTCGGCATGAAACCGGTTATGCTGAAAGGCCTCCGTGGGGTCAAGCCCGTTGAAGCGCAGCAAGGGCATGCTGATGCCCGCCAGTGCCAGCCGGTCGTTTTCCCGGTTCGAACGGATATCCAACCCTGCAAAGGTAAGTTGCTTGTCTGCCGATGAATAACTGATGCTTTCCACATCCATCGTGTAAGCTACTTTCTCGGGGGTGAGGTGCAGGCGTGAGATCAGGGTTTTGATGTTGGACGAAGTAAACCGGGCGGTTTTATCGTTCGCCGGTCTTTTCAGGTTAGCTTGTTCAACCTCAAAATCGACCGTGGCGCTCACGGTCTGGTTCTTCTGAAAGCCATCCATGTTGTAAATTTTCAGCAGTCCCTTGTTCATGGCCACTTTCTGCACGTTCAGCTCTTTCAATTCTTCGGGCAACGGCACACTGATGTCGCTGAAATTGAATTTTCCCGTACCGCTGCTGTTCCGGTAGATTTCGACGACCGGGGAGCTGAGCCGGATATTTCCCACATCGAGTACCTGGTTGAAATAGGCTTGGTGAAGATCTACGTTTTCCAGGCTGATCCCGGGTGCGCTTACCTGGATGTGCCACGGCAGTTTCAGATAGTCGGGGCTGGTAATATCGGGATATAGCAGCGCTTTGGTGATCGATACCTGGGAGGTTCGCGACGAAATGCTGATCTCGCTGGCTTGCAGAAAGTGCACGTTGTCCGACAACTTGAACAGGTGGTCTTTGATGCTCAGGTCGAAATGGTCGGCAAACAGCAGGCGGTCTTTTTTCAGTTCGTCGTCATTCAGTACAAAATGATCAAGTTCCAGGTTGAACTTGTTGGACAGGTCAATCGTGCGACCTTTTTTGCTGTGGCTTACCAACCGGATTTTTCCGTTCGACAGGTCTATTTTATTGATCTCGATATGGGCGATGTAGTTGTTGAGTAATTCATAAAACTCTTCCGGGTTGAATTCTTTTTCGCCCCGGCGCGGATTGGCAAACACTTCGAAATATATTTCCGGCTGGACAATGGAAAATATGTTGATATTTAGTCTTTTATTGAAAAAAGCATGATGGATGTCCGTATTGCGCAGATACAATTGCGGGATGTTGATCCGGTAGCGCTCGCTCCGGTTGAGCTGTTTCATGAGGGTTTCTGTGTCCTGATTGTCATCCGGGAGAAGTTGCAGGTTTTTGATGGCGCCTTGCCTTTGCTGGCTTGACACGGTAATTTCCTCTATTTTCAGTTGGTGGAGCTGGTCGGCCAGTTTCATCCGATAATTACTGAACCGTAAATCCAGGTTGGTGGCAAAAAAAAGTTTGTCAGTTCTGCGGGCGCTCACCGAATCGAGTGAAAAATCGGTGAGGCGGAAGTCGAAATTGGCTGTAATAGTTCCCGTGTCGGCCTTGTTGCGCAGGTCGTCAACCTGAAACCCCCCATCCTCGATAGCTACCACATTGGCATACACGCCTTTGATATAGTCGCCGATAAAGTGATAAAGTAAGCTGTTGTTGTTTCGGTTTTTGTCGGTCGGGTTGCGCCATTGTTGCAGCTTGAGTTCGGGTTTGAAAGCAGCGATTTCCTGTAAGGGCATTTCCCGCTGGTGGAACAAACGTGACAGATCAACCGAAAGCAGGCGGATACTGTCGCAATGCAGTTGTACGCTTGCCGGAAGTTCATGTTCTTTGGTGATTGGTGCCAGGCGCAGATTATCGGCCCGGATCAGGCTGTCCTGGCTCGAAGCTGAAATATTTTCCGCTTCAAACCGGTGTACCCCATCTTTCAGTTGCAGCAGGTACGTTTCAATATGGAGGCTGACCACATCCGAATACAGGACTTTCGCGGGCTCCCTTCCTGAGGTCGAATCCAGCCGGAACTGATCAACTTCCACCTGTAGCCGTCGAAATTCCTGAAATGAATTTTCTGATTGCGTGCGCGGTTCAATCCGCATTTTTTGCCCTTCGAATGAAAGGTGGCCGATATTGACTTGTGTGAAGTCGTTGCGAATGAGCTGGTACAGGTCGTATTCTTTGATTTTGCGCAGGTTCAGTCCCTCCTTGTTTGCCGAAGGTTGGACACGGATGTTGCTTTTTCGGAGGACCAGCGAGTCGATCCGGATCGTGTCGTTAACCAGAACATAACGCAGGTTCCCGGATTTCAGCCTCACTTCGGGCACCTCAATCCAGTAGCGGGTGCCCGGCACTTCGGACGGGCCAACCGGTTCGAGGCGAATGTTGCTTCCGGTAATGTTATTTTTTCTCACCGAATAGGTCAGTTCATCTACCGAAAGGCGGTGCAGGCTGTCGCCCAGCATGCGTTTGAGGTTTCGTATCCGGAAGTAAATTTCATCTGCCTGGAACAATTCTTCCTGCCTGGACAGAATCACGGGGTCTATAAAAAAATGATCAATGCCAATGTCAAAATTGGAAAGCGAATCGGGCAACACGGCATTTTCGGTCAGGTTGTAATGACTTACTTTTGCTCGGTGCAGTTTTATTTCATTTATGGACAGGCTTTTGAGCCGGTTTCCGAAAAAGGGCACTAGTTTTCTTTTCAGGTCGTTTTTGTCGGTTTCCGATTGGATTAGTCCTTCGGCGCTGTAAGCCTCAAGTGCCGGTTCAACCAGGGTGAGCTTGTCAACCTTCAACTTGTGGTCCAGCAGCAACGCCTTGATTGAAATGCCACCGGCACGAAGTGAAAGTGACGTAAAGCGGTAGTGTGTACCTTCTTTTTTTAGCGATTCCAGCCGGACCGAATCCAGGGAAACGCTTTGGGTAAACAGGTTGGCCTGAATGCCCGAAAAGGTGAGCCGATATTCGTTTCCGGTTGCATCGGCCAGGTAATTGTTGATGCCTTTTTGAACAAATTCGGCGGATTTGATAGAAATATAGGCGGCACATCCAACCATTAGGGCAAGCATCGTCCAGGTTGCCCAGCGAAGAAGAAGCCGTTTTTTGGATGTGTACTTTGCAGTCATGCTGATCGGTTAAGAACAAAATTGTTTTATTCAATAAGAGCTAAAAATTGCGAAAAAAGTTGCTTCGTCAAAGAAAACGAGCGGAAATATTTTGGACTTCTGTTCCCGGCTTTTAAAAAGAAAACAGGTTGCTTGCCTGTTTGTTTTGATGCACAATTTGTTGGGTGCTTTTTGGATGACAAATAAACTTTGTAATTTGTCGGTTTGTTCATCTTGTCAGCGAACGTGCATTGAATATTCTTTTAAATGAAACTAACCTGTGCGATGATGAAAAGATTCTTGTCTTTTTTTGCTGTGATGTTGTTGCCAGTTATCGGTATCTCGGACAACACGAAAGTTTTGGTGGTTACCGGCGGGCACAGTTTTGAGCGTGAACCATTTTTTGCCCTGTTCGATGCTCTGGAGGGTGTAAACTGGGAAGAAGCTATCCAGCCGGAAGCCAACCGGTTGATGGAGAATGAACAGCTTGACGATTATGATGTGCTTGTTTTTTACGACATGTATCAGGAAATCAGTCAGGAACAGCAGGCTGCCTTTTTACGTTTGCTGAAAGCGGGCAAACCCATGTTGTTTTTGCACCATGCGTTGGTTTCGTATCAACCCTGGGATGAGTTTGAGCGCATCATTGGCGGGCGTTATTTCGATGAAAAACGCTATCCAATGGCCCTCGAAAACGGATTTTCAACGTATCGGCACGATACCCCGGTGCCGGTGCAGATTGTGCAGGACAATCATCCTGTAACGAAGGGATTGGCCGATTTTATCATGTTCGATGAGGTGTACGGCAATTTTCGTGTGTTGCCTACTGTTGTTCCTTTGCTCAAAACAACGCATGCCGAAAGCTCACCCATCATTGGCTGGGAAAACCATTATGAATCTTCGACGATCATTTATTTACAACCCGGTCACGACCATCATGCCTACCAGGATGAGAATTACCGGAAACTGATCCGGCAGGCCATCGCGTATTTGGCGGAAGGGAAAAAGTGAGAGATACGCTAAACCTTTGGCATCAGACCGCGTTTTTGTTGGCAAGTATGCTTCGGAATGGTTTTTAAACAGCGTTTATTTCATTCAAAATAAAAGATGGAAAACATATGACTAAGTTATTTTTTCTACTGGTTGTAGCGACTGCTATCATCATCACTGGCTGTGGCTCCGGAAACCAGGAGAAGCCAAAAGCGCTTGAAACTTCAGCGTTAGCAAAAAAGCACGGGGCTGAAATTGATGTATCAGCGAAAAGCTTGCCTCATCCCGGCGAGAAAGTTTATAAACAATATTGCCAGGTTTGCCACCAGGCCAACGGGGCAGGGGTGTCCGGGGTTTTCCCGCCACTAACACCCAATAAATACATTGCCGATAAAACACTGCTGATCGAACTGGTGTTGCACGGCATGACCGGGGAAATAGAGGTGGATGGTGAAAAATACAACAGCTTGATGGCTCCCCACGATCATCTCACCGATTTGGAGCTGGCCAACGTTATTTCGTATGTCCGTTCCAACTTTGGGAATAAACTGGACCCGGTTACCGCTGAAGAAGTGGCAGCCGTGAGGAATAAATAGCTGCTAAAGTTTTAGTAATTTGCCGCTGCAGATCGATTGCCCGTTTTGCCATTTCAGAATGTATTGCCCGGCTGGCAAAGCGCTCAGGTCGAGTTGGTGGTTGCCGGTCGTGTTTTTTTGCAAAAGAAGTTGTCCCGTAAGTGAATAAACATATACGGGACTATTTTTTTCAGTCGTTGAAAAATAGATGATGTCGTTTGTCGGGTTGGGATAGAAGTTGCTTGCGGTTGTTTTTAATTCGGGCGAAGCTGTTGCCAGACTGACTTCATAGATGCTGATTTCATCAATAATAACCGTGCTGGTCGAGTTTCCCAGATCGAGAACCAGCCGGGCTTGTGCATCGGTTGGGTATTTCATTTGGAAACTCAGTGTGTATAAAGCCATCTCACTCTCAAACGTATAGCCCGAATAGCCGCTGTATGCGCTCCACGGGTCGGCATTCATCCCGGCATACACCGAAACCGGCCTGTTTGCCGAGGCTTTCGCCCGTAGTTGGATTTCGTAATCTTTCCCTTCCTCAAACAAAAGATTTGGGTAGGCGAGCTGAACGTGCCAGCCCTGTGTCCCGCCATTGGCGATGTTGATGGTAAACAATCCCCCGCTGACATTCCCGGTGGACAAAGCGCCGCTGCTGTTGTTCAGCATCCAGCCTTCACGGTCGCCATCCGTTTCAAAACCAGTTTTCATGATTTCTGTTCGGTTGACCGCGGCAGGCTCGGGCATGGGATTGTGCAAAAGGGCGTCAACCAATTCCTGTGTGTAGGTTTGGGTTGCCGGATCGTAGATGCCAAACCCGGCGCTGAATTCCCAGTAGCCCCAGCTGAATTGTTGGCTTTCGAAGTACCGCGCCAGGTAGGTTGTCCAACGGGAACGCGACGCGAGGTCGGCTTTGCTGAAAGCGCCAAACTCGCCAATATGGATGGGGACGTTGTGGGCGCTGCGGTATTGAATGGCTGCCGAGAATTCTGATTGAACAGCCATTCGTTCGCTTTCGGTATCGTTCCACCTGGTACCCAGCCATGTGTCGGAATTGCTGACCCAGTCCGCGCCCTGGTGGGTAAACGAAAACGGGTTGTAGTAGTGGATGGTGAGGATGAGCCGCCCGTCATCGGGCAGGATCAGCTTCGACAGTCCGCCCAATCCTCCCCATTCGGCAATGCCAATCACCAGAAAGCGGTTGGGGTCGGTTTCGCGGATCGTCCGGATGCCGTCGGCCAGCAGCGTGTTCCACTTTTCGGCAGTGAGGTTGCCATTGGGCTCATTCAGCAACTCAAACAAGAGGCTGTCGGGATAGCCGGAAAAGTGTTGGGCAATTTGCTGCCACATTGCCAGAAACCTTTCGCGCTGCCCGTCCGGATCTTCGAAAAGGGCTTCGTGGTGGTGCATGTTGATGATAACGTGTAATTTATGCTCCAGCGCCAAATCAACTACATGCCGGATGCGATCCAGAAATTCCGGTTTGATGGTGTAGGGTGCTGTTGCCTGGCTTCGTTCGGCAGTTTCCCAGCGGATCGGGACGCGGATGTGGTCGAATCCCAAAGCAGCAATACGTTCGATGTATTCATCCCGGAACGGATTACCCCAGGCGGTTTCGGATGGGGCTTCGAACATGTTGCCCAGGTTGATGCCGCTGCCAAGTTGTGCGTTCTTTTCAAAGGCCGGTGTTTGCGAAAAAGCAGAAACAGCAATGGCAATTAATGCCAGGTTAAGCAGGAATTTCATGAGTGTGTTGGGTTTTAATCAACCGTAAATCTGGCAAAAACTTTATAATTCAACTTAATTTTTTGGAATGAAATTTCAACTTCCTGCTGCGCAGCATCCTCACTTTCAGCCATCATGACGGTGGACATCATTTTGGTTCGGGGGGTAAAAACTGGTTCGTAAGTTTCGCGCTCCTGGATGAAAAGTACTTTCCCTGGTTTTTCGTCAATGGCACTTAGCAGGTACGATGCTTTTTCTTTGGCATTCTTTACCGCCTGCATCTTTACGTCTTTCTTCAGTTCCTCAATGCGGCTGTGGTCAACCCGGCTTACAAAGGCGTTTTGCACATCCACTTCATCTAAAATAGTCAACAGGTCGGTCAGTTCGCTGGTGGTGGACACTTTCATGACAAATTCTTTCGAGGCGAGGACATCCTTCTTTTTTCTTTTGATGGAGATAAAATCGGCAGAAGCATCGGCCAGCGATAAATCTTCGAGCTTGAACTTATTCTTTTGCATGAGTTGTTTCATCTTTTTTTCCAGGTTGTCCAGCTCAATTTTGTTGCGTCCGTCGTATCGCTCTTTCAGCGTAAACTGAAGGTATATTTCGTCGGGCACCACTTCCAGCTTGCCTTCGCCGGTTACTTCAATGTAAGGGGTCGATTCCAGCGGATTGAGTTGATTTTGCGCGATCGAAACGCTGCTGAAAATCAGCAGGCACAAAAGGAGATAAATTGTTTTCATTGGTTTCTGATTTTTAATTGTTAAATAATTCATTTTAAAACGCTTATTCTTTTGGTGATTTTTTCTGTTCGCCTGTGCTAAATTTATCTATTATCTTTAACAAAAATATCGAATTCATGGATCCATTTTTGAAACAGGTTGCCCGTTTTTTAGATCAGCAGCACGGAGCCGGCATCAGTCGGTTGTCTGTTGTTTTCCCAAGCCGCCGGTCGGGCGTGTTTTTCAATGCTTATCTGAACGATGTGGCCGCCGGTCCGGTACTTGGCCCCGAAGTAATCACGATCAACGACCTGGTGGCACAGCTGTCGGGGATGCAAATATCAGACCAGATCAGTTTGATCTTGCGTCTGCATCGTATCTATCGGGAAGAAACCGGTCATCTGGAGGAACTTGACGATTTTTTCTTTTGGGGCGAAATTCTGCTGAATGATTTTAACGATGTGGATAAATACTTGCTGGATGCCAATGACCTGTTCCAAAATATTTCGGATTTAAAAGAAATTGAAAGCCGTTTCGACTATCTCTCGCCTGAACAAAAAAGGGCGATTGAGTTGTTTTGGGGAAATTTGGGGAAAACTGGTGCCACGGTCAACAGGGAGAAGTTTCTGACGATTTGGAACAAACTGGCAACGGTTTATCATCGTTTTCGGAACGAGTTGCTGGCCGAACAAGTGGGGTACAGTGGGCTGGTGTACCGCGATTTGGTTGAAAAACTACAGCGTGAGCCGGAACTCAATATGCCATCCGACCGGTACGTTTTTGTTGGCTTTAACGCATTGAATGCGGCTGAAAATAATTTGTTCCGCCGGTTTAAGTCAGCTGGCATTGCCGATTTCTTTTGGGATTACGATGTAGCGTTTGTGCAGGATCCCACCCATGAGGCTGGTTTATTTATTCGCCAAAATCTGGTTGAATTTCCCATGCCCGCCGGATTTGTATTGGATGAAGATGACTTGCCGGCTGAAAAGATTCAGGTCGTGTCGGTCCCCGGGCAGGTGGCACAGGCGCAGGTGGTCAACCAACAGCAATTTCTGGGCAATCCGGGTGCCGAAACCTATTTCGATGATGCCGCCTTGGTGCTGGCCGACGAGAATTTGTTGATCCCGGTGGTGTCGGCTGCCGGCTGTAGGTTCAATAGCATCAATATCACGATGGGCTACCCATTGCAAAATACGCCTGTTTACAGTTTGATTTCGCAGTTGATCGAGTTGCAGAAAAATTTCCGCAGGCTGGATGGCGATGAGGCCTTTTATTACCGTCCGGTGTTGGCGGTGCTGAACCATCAACTGCTGGCCAGCCCGGAAGGTAAAAAACTGGTGCGCGAGATTCATCAGCAAAACAAAATATATGTGCGTACGTCTGATCTGAAAAAGGATGAATTGCTCCGTTTGGCGTTTACCCGACAGGAAGAATGGCGCGGGTGCGCCGATTATTTTATGAAGCTTGTCCGGTTACTGGCTGCCCGTTTTCAGTCCAACGGGGAGGCAACTGTTCATCTGGAGGCCGAATATCTGTACCAGGTATATTTGGCGGTTCAGCGGCTGGTGGATACGCTGGAGCAGTTTCATCCGGAGAAAATTTCGTTATCGCTTTTTTACCGCATTCTGGTGCAGCACCTGCAGCGAATTGCCATTCCCTTCGAGGGTGAGCCACTATCGGGCTTGCAGGTAATGGGCGTGCTGGAAACCCGGAACCTCGACTTTAAAAAACTGGTGCTGTTTTCGGTGAATGAGGGAAAGTTGCCCAAAACGTCGGCGGTCCATTCGTTTATTCCATACAACCTGAGAAAGGCTTTTGGACTGCCGGCCTACGAAGAGCAGGATGCCATGTATGCCTATTATTTTTATCGGTTGCTGCACCGGGCAGAAGAGGTGGTGTTGGTGTACGATTCGTCGAGTGATGGGCTGAACACCGGGGAAATGAGCCGTTATCTTTTTCAGATGATGTATGATTCTGACCTAAAACCTGAATTTTGGCACCTCGATTTTGATTTTAAAGCATCCGGTTCGGAGCCGATTTCGATACCGGGAACTGCTGCCCACCAGCAACGCTTGCTGGAGCGGTACGCCGAAAAGCGCCTCAGCCCGAGTGCATTGAATACCTATCTGGATTGTAAGCTGAAATTTTATTTCCGGCATGTGGCCAATATTAAGGAAGCGGATGAACTGCTGGAAGATGTTGATCCGCGTCTGTTTGGAAATTTGTTCCATTACGCCGCGGAGCTCATTTACACCGAATTTAAAGGGAAAGAGGTCAGTGGAGAGGATTTAAAGGCGGTAGCTGTCAACAAAAATAAAATCGGCAAGGCCATTCATTCGGCTTTTGCCCGCGAATATTATAAGGACAAAGCCTTGAAAGATGTGAAAATTACCGGGAAGAATATTTTGATCGCCGAAAACCTGCAAACTTACCTGGAGCGGATGCTGGAAAACGACCGTGCTTTTACCCCGTTTAAGGTGTTGGAGCTGGAGGGTGATTTCGAGGCTGAATTTGTTCTGCCCATCGGGGGAGTGCCACGAAAAATAAAGTTGGGCGGAATCGTGGACCGGATAGATCAAACCCGCGACGGTGTCCGGATTATTGATTACAAAACCGGGCGGGCATTGGAATTGAAGTTTAAAGAATTTTCGGAATTTTACGATCGCGAAAAATCAAAACGTCCGAAAGAAATCTTCCAAACCTTGGTTTATGCCGAGATTTACCGGCGTAATAAGGGGAATCTTCCCATCTTGCCAACCATTTATAAAATCGACCAGTTTTTTGATGAAGATTTTTCGCCTTCTGTGATGCAAAACGGCCAACCGGTAAACTATTTGGGTATTGCAGATGAATTTGTTGCCAGTCTGGATGAATTGTTATTGGAAATGTTCAGCTACTCAAATGTGTATGATCAAACAGCGGAGGTGCGAAAATGCCAAACTTGTCCGTATAACCTGATTTGTCGCCGCAGCTAAAATGGCAATGGTGTAATCTTTACTTCATCGTTCGTAAATCGGCAATCGTTAGTCAACTATTCGCGATCATGTTTTTCGAGCAAGTCGGGACGCAGCTGTTTGGTGCGTTCGTAGGCTTGCTTTTCTTTCCAGTCGTTTACCTGCTTGTCGTTTCCACTCAGCAGGATTTCGGGTACTTTCCAGCCTTTGTAGTCGGCCGGCCGGGTATAAACGGGCGGGCTCAACAGGTTGTCCTGAAACGAATCGGTAAGGGCGGAGGTTTCGTCGGAGATTGCACCCGGAATCAGCCGGACGATGCTGTCAACCATCACGGCGGCGGCCATTTCGCCTCCGGTCAATACGTAATCGCCAATCGAAATCTCGCGGGTGACCAGGTGGTCGCGCACGCGTTGGTCAACACCTTTGTAGTGCCCGCAAAGGATGATGATGTTTTTCTTTAAGGATAACTTGTTGGCTGTTTGTTGGTTATAAACTTCACCATCCGGGCTGGTGTAAATGACCTCATCGTATTCGCGTTGTGCCTTTAAATGTTCAATGGCGGCTTCTATGGGTTGAATGGTCATCACCATGCCCGCCCCGCCACTAAAGGCGTAATCATCAGTTTTCCGGTGTTTGTCGGTCGAAAAATCACGGATGTTGTGAACGTGGATTTCCACCAGGCCTTTTTTCTGTGCCCGTTTCAGGATCGAATGTTTAAACGGGCTTTCGAGCAACTCGGGAACAACAGTGAGGATATCGATACGCATACGAAATTTTTTCTGCAAAAGTAGCAACATTTACCAGATCGCCCGCTTAAAATTGGCATTCGAAACACATCGATGTATTTACATAAGATGACACATTGACTTGTTAATTTTGGTTGATTCGGAAATATTGGCACTGATTTCTTGGTTTGAAGAAATTTTTGTCTGCGTTTTTGGTGTTGGAACAGAACTTGAAAATTGATCGGCAAAACAATGAAAAACAATAAAATTTTATAGGAGGAAAATAATTATGAGACTAGTAAAAGTAAATCCGGCTTATTCGTTCAATGCAGTTGATCGTTTATTGAATGACCTTTTTGCGCAGGAGTACCGTTCCGATCGTTATGCAAAAAAGGAGCTTTCGTGGCAACCGGCTACCAATTTGTTTGAAGATGAAAAATCAGTTCAGATTGAATTGCTGGTTCCCGGTTTTGAAAAGGAACAAGTAACGATTTCCGTCGAAAAAGACTTGTTGGTTATCAAAGGCGAAGTGGCAGAACAAGAGGGACAAACAGCAAAATATGCACGGGTGGAATTCAAGCCGCAGAATTTTGAGAAGAAATTCAAGCTTTCGGAAAAGCTTGATGACGATAAAATTGAAGCTGCTTTTAAGAATGGTATCCTGAAAGTGGTCGTTTCCAAAAAGGAAGAGGCCGTTTCGCAACGTCGTGAAATAGAGATTGCTTAAGGAGTTTAGTGCTTTTTAAATTACAGGCCGCTTTCATTCAGGGAGCGGCTTTTTTTATGTCTATGTCCATGTTTTTCAGAATTAATCGTGGTTTTCCTTGAGTATTCGTACCGAAAATTATATTTTCGTAACTTGGTGCAAGACCTAAAACTCTGAAAATTACTCAGTAATTTAAACAATTATCACATGGAACCTAAAGATCTGAAAAACTCAACAGATGAGTTGAAAGCAACTCCGGAGGAAACCGGCGCTGCTGCTACGCCTGCCGAAAGCCAGAAGCTTGACGCCGAACATGAAATTGCTCCTGAAGCAAGTGCTGTTACCGAAGTGTCCAATCCGGCTCCTGAAGTGGAAGTCGAGGAGGAAGTTGAACCCGATTTTACGGCAAGTCCCGATGCAGAACCGGTAAAAGCGGTTGAATCCAATGAGGCTGAATCGGCCGGTAGCGAAGATGAAGAGCTGGATGAAGAGGCAGCCGAAGCGATGATCGCCAAAGGTAAAATCAACTATTCGGGTTACTCCGAAGTGGAATTGATCAATGCCCTGCGTGATTTGATCAGTCAAACTAAAGATGAAGACATAAAAGAGGAAGTTGACCGGATCAAAATCAACTTCTACAAAAAGCATAAAGCCAATGTTGAAGCTGAGAAAAAGGCATATCTGGAGGCTGGAGGCGATGAAAATGAATTTGTTCCCGGTAATGCACCTTATGAAGATGATTTGAAAAACCTACTGAGGGAATATCATCAACTGAAAAATGACCACCAGAAACACATGGAGGAAGAAAAGGAGCAAAACCTTCAGATCAAATACGATATCATTGAGGAAATCAAGTCGCTGGTCAACCGCAAAGAGTCGATCAACAAAACGTTTCAGGAATTCCGCGATTTGCAGCAAAAGTGGCGTGATACCGGCTTGGTGCCGCAATCAAAACTGAAGGATCTTTGGGAAACGTACCATCACCATGTTGAAAATTTTTACGATTACATCAAAATAAACAAGGAACTGCGCGACCTTGACCTGAAGAAGAACCTGGAGGCCAAAATCAACTTGTGCGAAAAGACGGAAGAATTGCTGGTGGAGCCATCCATCATCAAAGCATTCAATATTCTGCAAAAATACCACGAACAGTGGCGCGAAATTGGTCCGGTTCCGCGCGATAAAAAGGATGAGCTTTGGGAGCGTTTCAAAGCGGCTACGTCCATCATCAATAAAAAGCACCAGGAATATTTTGACGATCGCAAGGATGAACAAAAGAAAAACCTGGACGCCAAAACCGCATTATGCGAAAAGGCAGAGGAGATTGCATCGATGGAATTGCCCAATCATAAAGACTGGGATGATAAATCGCGGGAACTGATCGAACTGCAAAAAGTTTGGAGAACGATCGGTTTTGCACCGAAAAAAGACAATAACCGGATTTATGAACGGTTTCGCAGCGCTTGTGACAAATTTTTTGATGCCAAACGTGAGTTTTATTCCCAAAATAAAGAATTGCAGCAAAATAACCTGCAACTGAAAGCCGATTTGTGCATCCAGGCCGAAGCGCTGAAAGACAGCACCGACTGGAAAAAAGCCACCGACGAATTTATACGTATTCAAAAGAAGTGGAAGGAAATTGGGCCGGTGCCCCGGAAACAGTCTGATGCCATTTGGAAAAGGTTCCGGGCCGCTTGTGATTATTTCTTTGAGCAAAAATCGGAACATTTTTCAACAGTTGATCATGAGCAGGATGAAAATTTGCGCCAGAAAAAGGCCCTGATTGAAGAAATTAAAAACTACAAACTGACAAAGGATGAAGATGCAGACTTGGCCCAAATGAGGGATTTCCAGCGCCGCTGGACCGAGATTGGCCATGTCCCGTTCAAGGAAAAAGATAAAATCCAGAATGAGTTCCGCGATGCCATTAACCTGCATTTTGACCATCTGAAAATTGATGATCAAAAACGCAATTTGCTGAAATTTAAGAGCAAAATGACTAATTTTTCTGGTTCTTCAAGAGGTCAGAACAAGATGCGGTTTGAACGCGACAAGTATGTGACCAAGCTGAAGCAAATGGAAAATGACCTGGCTCTGCTCAATAATAACATTGGCTTTTTTGCCAACACCAAGAATGCCGAATCGCTGATTGATGACGTCAATAAAAAAATACAGACCACACAGGAGAAGATTGAGTTCCTGAAAGAGAAGATACGGATCATCGATGCAATGGAAGACGATGATTAACCACAAAGAAAATGGGAGACCCGCTACTTTTAGCGGGTCTTTTAATTATTTGTTCATATTATATCGTGCACATTTTTGGAGCGCAATAAGTTTTATTGCTTAACTTTGTGCGTTTTTAGGAATATTAAAATTTACGATTTTGTCAGCAACCAAGTACATCTTTGTGACAGGGGGTGTAACCTCCTCTTTAGGAAAAGGAATATTAGCCGCATCGTTGGCTAAGTTATTGCAAGCCAGGGGTTACTCCGTGACCATTCAAAAGTTGGATCCTTACATCAATATCGATCCGGGAACCTTAAACCCCTACGAACACGGGGAGTGTTATGTCACCGAAGACGGGGCCGAAACCGATTTGGATTTGGGCCATTACGAACGTTTTCTGAATGTGCCTACCTCGCAGGCAAACAATGTAACCACCGGGCGCATTTACCAATCGGTGATCAACAAAGAACGCCGCGGTGATTATCTGGGCAAAACCGTACAAATCATTCCGCACATTACCGATGAAATTAAGCGAAAAATCAAGTTTCTGGGGACTAAGCGCAATTACGATATCGTCGTAACCGAGATTGGCGGTACTGTTGGCGACATCGAATCGCTGCCGTATGTCGAAGCTGTTCGTCAGCTGAAATGGGAACTGGGTTCCAGTGCGTTGGTCATCCACCTGACCCTGGTGCCGTTCCTGGCTGCTTCAGGTGAACTGAAAACCAAACCCACGCAGCATTCCGTAAAATTATTGCTCGAAAACGGGGTACAACCTGACATTCTGGTTTTGCGCACCGAACACGATTTAAATACCAGCATCCGTAAAAAAGTGGCGCTTTTCTGCAATGTCGATATCGATGCCGTGGTGCAATCCATCGATGTTCCTACTATTTATGAGGTGCCAAACAAAATGCTGGAAGAAAAGCTGGATGTTACGGTACTGAAAAAACTGAAGTTGCCGCATAAAAACGAGCCGAAGCTGGATGACTGGAACGAATTCCTTCAAAAGCATAAAAACCCGGAGGCGACTGTCAATATTGGTCTGGTTGGTAAATATGTAGAGTTGCAGGATGCCTATAAATCCATCGCCGAGGCTTTAATCCATGCCGGCGCCGAAAACCGGGTAAAGGTGAACCTGAAATGGATCCATTCCGAAGAAATTACCAAGAAGAATGTTGCCGAAACCTTGTCGGGGTTATGCGGAGTGATCATTGCTCCTGGTTTTGGGCACCGTGGTATTGAAGGGAAGATTTTGGCCACCAAATATGTACGCGAGAATAATATTCCTTTTTTGGGAATTTGCCTGGGCATGCAAATCGCTGTGATTGAATACGCCCGGAATGTGTTGGGTTTTGAAGGCGCCGATTCAACCGAAATGAACGAGAAAACAGCCTATCCGGTTATCGACCTGATGGAGGAACAGAAAGGTATTACCGAGAAGGGCGGGACGATGCGCCTGGGCGCCTATGCCTGCAATATTACCGACAAAAAATCGAACCTGTATAAAGCTTACGGAAAAGCCGAAATCCGGGAACGTCACCGTCACCGGTACGAATTTAACAATCAATACCTCGAAGATTTTAAGAAGGGAGGAATGGTGCCTGTGGGGCTGAATCCGGATACCAATCTGGTGGAGGTGGTTGAAATACCAACTCACAAATGGTTTGTGGGCGTTCAGTACCACCCGGAATACAGCAGTACCGTGTTGGCGCCGCATCCTTTGTTTGTTGCTTTTGTAAAAGCAGCCATGAAATAGAAAGATGCGCTGTAACATCGTGAGTTGAGCCGTACATGTCCTGAGATAAAAATGATCAAGAAAAAATTAGTAGGTCGGTGACCTTAATTTTCGTAAAAAATAAATTTCTATGGATAAAAATACGATTGTCGGGATGGTGTTGATTTTTGCCATCCTGATTGGTTTTAGTTACCTGAACAAACCTTCGGAGGATGAAATTGAGGCTGCCCGCAGGCGTCAGGATTCCATTGCCCAGGTTGAAGCGGAGCGCCGTCAGGAGGCAGAAGTCAGAATAACAGAGATGGCCACTCCTGAGGTGGAAACCTTGGCTTCCGATTCGGGCCAAATGAATACTGCGGTACAGGATCGTTTTGGCGTTTTTGCACCTGCCGCAACCGGTGAGGAGAAATTCATCACACTCGAAAATAACCTCATGAAGGTGAAAGTGTCCACCAAAGGAGGGAAAATCTATTCGGTTGAACTGAAAAATTACCAGACCTACGATTCGCTGCCCTTGATTTTGTTCGATGGCCCGGAAAATTTGTTTGGCCTGAATTTTTTCGCGCAAAACCGGAGTATCCGCACCGACGACCTGTTTTTTGTGCCGTCCGTCAATCAGGAACTGCTGAGCGTGAGCGGACATGAAGTGCGGAAAGGCAAGGAGGGCAATGAGGAATTCAACGAGGAACATGGCGGAGGTTCGCAAGTTTTGGCTATGCAGCTTCCGGCAGGCGATGGCCGTTATCTGGAGTACCAATACACACTGAGTCACAACTCCTTCATGGTTGGCTTTCATGTGAAAGCGGTTGGAATGAACAACCTGATTTCGACCAATACCAATTACCTGAACTTCAACTGGGCGGTTGCCGGCCCGCGCCTCGAACGGAAATCTCAATATGGTGAAGATCGCTATACATCGGTAAACTATAAATATCTTGGAGATGAAGTGGATAAACTGAGTCCGGCCAAGTCAAGCGAAGAAACCTTGAAAACCAAGGTGAAATGGATCAGTTTCAAACAGTTGTTTTTCAACTCGACCATTATTGCCGACGAAGCTTTTCCAACAGCTGACGTTAAGTTTAACTATACGGAAGACAGCAAACGATATGTGGGCGATTTTTATGCCGACATTGCTTTCCCATACGAAGGAGATCCCAATCAGGCCTATGGCATGAAATTCTATTTCGGCCCCAACCATTATAATACTTTAAAACAATACGATATTGAACTCGACCAGCTGGTTAACCTGGGATATTCGGTCCTGCGCTGGGTAAACCGGTTCCTGGTGATCCCGGTGTTCAACTTTCTGCGTAATTATATCGGTAACTTTGGAATTATCATCCTATTACTAACTGTATTCATCAAGTTGATCCTGTTCCCGTTCACGTACAAATCATACATCTCGCAAGCTAAAATGCGGGCCTTAAAGCCCGAAATTGATGAACTTAACGAGAAGTTCGGGAAAGATAAGCCGATGGAAAAACAGCAGGCAACGATGGCTTTGTACAAAAAAGCAGGCGTGAACCCAATGGGCGGATGTTTGCCCATGCTGTTGCAAATGCCAATTTTGTTTGCCATGTTCTTTTTCTTCCCCACATCGATCGAGTTGCGCCAGGAAAGCTTTCTGTGGGCAAACGACCTTTCGTCGTATGATTCGATCCTGAACCTGCCGTTTACCATTCCGTTTTATGGCGACCATGTGAGTTTGTTCTGTTTGTTGATGACGGTTACCACCATTATTTCGACTAAGCTGAACTCGCAGGCAACCAGTAGTCAGGCTATGCCGGGCATGCAAACGATGATGTACATGATGCCGGTTATGTTCCTGTTTATTCTGAACAACTATCCGTCAGGGTTGAGTTACTATTATTTTCTGGCCAACCTGATTACCATCGGTCAAATGTACTT
Source organism: Mangrovibacterium sp. (assembly GCA_050178015.1). Lineage (GTDB taxonomy): Bacteria > Bacteroidota > Bacteroidia > Bacteroidales > Prolixibacteraceae > Gaoshiqia. Next base: position 214,803 of record JBFXGM010000001.1, on the reverse strand, counting down.
GTTCCGGGTATTGATTGACGAAGAAAAAATCAGGGCACAGCTTCATGCCAATAAAAAGAAAGGGCCGGTAGTGAAATCGAAATTTCAGCAGCGGCTCGAACGAATGGCCAAAGAAAAGGGCGTTCAACTTCCAAAATAATATTCTGAAAATGCTGCCTTCGGGCGGCATTTTTTGTATCTTTTTGCCTGTGTTTTTTACCGGCTGGTTTCTTGGTAAACGCACCGTGTTTTGCTTTTTCCTTTAACCTTTTAACTTTTTACTTATGTATCAGTATCAGGCACAAATAGAGCGTGTGGTGGATGGCGACACCTATGAGATCGACATCGACCTGGGGCTCTCCGTGTGGGTGAGAAATGAAAAAATCCGGTTGTATGGCGTTAACACGCCCGAAGTTTACGGCGTCAAGAAAGGATCGGATGATTATCTGGCCGGGAAACAGGCTTCCGACTTTGTGAAGACCGTCATCAAAAAAGGCGATCTGGCGATTATCGAAACCATGAAAGATGCCAAAGAGAAATTTGGCCGCTACCTGGGCGTGGTGTATGTTCGGGTTGCACCTGAAATACGGGAAGGCCATGCTAATATCCGGTCTATTGGTGATTTTTACTGCATTAATGATTTGCTAATTGCCAAAGGACTGGCTGAACCTTACTTTTTATAAAACAAGCTTTATAGATACTGAAAACAGATTCCCATGAAGAATTTATTGATTTTAATGATTGCCGGAGCCGGGCTGGTTTTGTCATCCTGCACCGGAAAACCGAAAGTACAAGAACCCGTGATGACTGACATTGATGCAAAAGCGGAGGCATTTGCCTCGTTTAAACTGACCACCGATTTATCGGTTCTGACCGAAAACGAGCGGAAAATGTTGCCGCTGTTGTTTCAGGCAGCCCAACTCATGGACGACATTTTTTGGATGGAAGCTTACGGCGATAAAAATGAAATCCTGGCCAAAGCTGCCAGTCCGGCTATGGAAAAGTTCATCCGGATTAATTATGGGCCCTGGGAACGCTTAAACGGTAACCAACCTTTTATGGAGGGATACGGACAGAAGCCGGCAGGTGCAGGTTTTTATCCGGTTGACATGACCAAGTCGGAGTTTGACACTTGGGATGAGTCGGCAAAATCGAGCTTATATACGCTGATCCGGCGGGATGAAAACGGGCAGTTGATTGCCGTGCCTTATCATGAGGCATTTAAGAACCAGCTGGAAGAAGCTGCCGGCTATATTCGCCAGGCGGCTGAATTGGCCGAAGACCCCGGACTGAAAAAATACCTGGAACTGCGGGCCGATGCGCTCCTTACCGATGATTATTATCCGAGTGATGTGGCCTGGATGGAGATGAAAACCAATACGATTGATTTCGTGGTCGGCCCGATTGAAAACTACGAAGACCAGCTGTTTGGCTACAAGGCGGCCCACGAGGCCTTCATTTTAATAAAAGACAAAGGTTGGAGCAGCAAGCTGGAAAAATTTGCCGCGTTATTACCCGATCTGCAAAAGGCGCTGCCCTGCGATGCGCCCTATAAAAATGAAACACCGGGCTCCGATTCGGACATGAATGCTTACGATGTAGTTTATTATGCGGGCGACTGCAATGCCGGTAGCAAAACCATCGCCATCAACCTACCCAACGATGAGCAAGTGCAGTCAGAGAAAGGAAGCCGAAAGTTGCAACTAAAAAACTCTATGCAGGCCAAATTCGACAAAATTTTGACACCCATCGCCGATTTATTGATTGCCGAAGATCAGCGCAACCATGTCAAGTTTGAAGCGTTCTTCGAAAATACCATGTTTCACGAGGTGGCCCACGGACTGGGATTGGGAAAAACGGTGGACGGCAACCAAACTATCCGGCAGGCATTAAAAGAAACCTATACCTCGATCGAGGAAAGCAAAGCGGATATTCTTGGACTTTGGGCCGTTTATGAATTGAACGAACGGGGCGAGTTCGCCGATAAAGAGATGATGGACAACTTTGTCACCTTTATGGCGGGCATTTTTCGTTCGGTGCGCTTTGGTGCAGCCAGCGCTCATGGCAAAGCCAACATGATCCGGTTTTACTATTTTCAGGAAAAAGGTGCTTTTGAGCGCGACCCTGTAGCTGGGACTTACCGGGTAAATTTTGAGAAAATGAAGGAGGCCATGTTCGATTTGTCCCGTCTTGTTCTTACCATTCAAGGAGATGGCGATTACGAATTGGCAAAGAAAATGATTGAGGAATCAGGTTTTATCCGCGAGGAACTGCAAAAAGACCTGGATCGGATTGCCGAAGCCGGAATTCCGGTTGATATCGTTTTTGAACAAGGCCCGGAAGTGTTGGGATTATAAACTTGTTTTCCTGAAAAGAAATCCATCTGGCCAAACGGTAGGGCAGATGGATTTTTCTGTTATGCAGAATTTAATTCTATTTGGCAATCCGGTATCTCCAAATGTGATCGTTAAAACGTAAAAACAAATCGCCTTGCCAGATTACCGGGTGGGCATACGCATGAACTGCCGGGTGGGCAGGGCTTTGGAAGCGGCTGATGATGTCGAACCCGGAGCTGGTAGGTTTGGCCAATGCTACTTCCGCATCTTCCGTGAAAATGAAAAATTTCCCGTCGGCCATTACGAAAGACCCAGGCTTGATTTCGCGGGTTGTAAATACTTCTTCGCCGCTATCCCAACGAATGGCTGCCCAATGTTTTTTCTGGTCGGATGTTCCGTAAATGAGTCCGTCAACCACTTGTATGCCACTTAGTTTTGAGTCGAAATTTGTGTTTTGCCACAACGTGTCCAAACGCTGTTTTTCATCGTTTATTTGAAACATGACCGAACCTTCCCCATAGCCTGATGAATAGAAAATCTGACCTTCTTTATAAACCGGCTCATTGGAGTGGTTTCCGCGTTTTTCGGTGAGGGGGTGCTTCATCCTCACGTTGCCAGTGTTGGGATCAAAAATAACCAGGTTGAAATCGAGGTTGACCATGACCAGCGTATCGTCGTTATGTTCGATTAATTTGGGCGAGCAGTAGGCATTGGCATTCCCGTCCAAGGCCGTTTCCCACACCACCGACCCATCGTGTTTATTTAGCGCGCATAAGGAAACGTCCGGTCCGCCAGGCTGCAAAATTACCAGATCGCGATATACTAGTGGCGATTCGGTGTAGCCCCACTTAATCAGTTCCCCGTTGTATTTTTCAAAAATATTGACCTGCCAGATTGTTTTGCCGGTTTTCATATCCAGGCAAAAAGCATCGCCATGAGCACCGGAGTAATACAGGTTCCCGTCATTCAACGTCGGTGTGCCCCGCGAACCGGGAAAGCGGACCGTAAAATCCTGTCCGTAAGCAGTTTTCCACACCAGTTCTCCATCATGTTTAAAATGATAGATGTAGCCGGTGGAATCGTGCATCCCGGCAATAAACAACCCTTCTTCGGAGATCGACGGCGAACCATAACCTTCGCCGATCCCGCTGTAGGTTTGCACCATTGTCAATCCGTTCTCCGGCCAATCGTCCAGCAGGTTTGAATCCGGGTAGCGCGCATCCTGGTGGGTGCCGTGCCACTTGTGTGCCTGTGCCTGGAGCATTACGGGTAAACTTATTGTCAGAATAAACAGGATAACATGGGATGATTTCATGGTCTTGATTTTTGGTTCAAGCCTAAAATACATGAAGGGATTGACATATCAACACGGAAATGGCAATAATAGTCGCTTTTATTAACGAAAAACCAGCTGTTTATAAAATGAGAAAGAGGCTTTCACCTCTTTCCCACTGTTTAATTGTTGTTAAAAACGATTGAAAAATGTCCTGTTTTTCAAATCATAACGCTGTCAATCCTTCATTTTTTTGAACCACATTCGGTTTCCCACATTGTAGTATTGATTTTTCAGCTCAGGGTTGGTGGCCAGTTCTTCTTCGCGGTACGGCAAGTGCGGCACCATTACATCTTCGCCTTTCACCCAGTTTGCAGGAGTCAGCATTTGGGTTTCGTCGGAGGTTTGCAGGGCGATCACAATCCGTTCAATCTCATTCAGGTTGCGGCCAATCTGGATGGGATAGAAATTGACCGACCGGACAATGTTCTCGGAGTCAATAATATAGACTCCCCGGATGTCGCGGCTGGTGGACGTAGGAGCATGCAACATGCCATACATTTTGGAGATGGCCATACTTTGGTCGTCGATCAGTGGAAAGTTAATTTTTTGCAGTCCTCTCCCTTTGTAATCAAGTTCTTCCAAATGGTTTTTCCACATATTGTGTTGCGAAAGGTTGTCGGTTGAAATTACCGCCAATTTGACCCCCAGCTGTTCAAATTCACTTTGCATAAAGGCCAGTTCAAGAAGTTCGGAAGAGCATACCGGCGTAAAATCTTTGGGGTGGCTGAACAGAATTTTCCAGTTTTTACCGAAATCTTCGGGGAATTTTAAATCGCCGGTGGTGGTTTGTGCAGTGAAGGAGGGCGCCTTTGATCCGATTAACGGAATTTGGCTACTTTGGGCTAAGGCCGTGCCCACAAAAATGGTAGCGAGCATTAAAGTTAATAGATGTTTTCTCATAATCCTGTCATTTTTATTAATATCGCAATCATCATATGGTCAATCATACGGAGGGAATATGAATAGGTTAGGATAATAAGATCTTTTAATATTCAAAATAAAACAAAAAAATGGAGGAAACCTGGGGAATAAATTTTTGATGAATAGTTCTTGTTTTATTCGATAGTTCAAGTTGGTGGCTGTATAAATGCTCCGAGAGGATATTCCATCCAATCGTGGGTGATTTAGACGACTTGCAACTCTTGGTGCGCCGTTAAAATTGCATGGTGAACCAAAGCTTGGTTTGCATCAGGCGGTTTGCATCCTCTTCAAACTGACATTTTACATGCAGCATATTTACGGCCTCCTCAAATTCTTCCATCGTAAATTCATAACCTATGTCGGCCAGCTTGTCGAAAATTTCTGTTGGCGGACTTTGATTGATCGTTTTCCGCAACTCGGGGTTCACTTGCGACTCCCGGATAAATTTAATAGCACTTTGAATAGCCATACGATTTGGTTTATAATGAACTGATTTGCATATCCTGCATTTTGGTAGGAAATATTTGCCGAATCCAACCAAATAGTAGGAATTTGGACGAAAATCTACCTCATCCTAAATGGGGCAAAGCCTATGCCGGAATCCCGGATTTTACAGGCGACTGCTAAAAACAGTAGTTCAGCCCGAACGTGAAACCGCTTTCCCACAGGTGCTGCTGGTGTCTTTCTCGGTTGAAGGGAATGAGGGTGTGGCTTTTGCAAAATGGGCCAAACCTGATTTCCAGCTTTTTGACGGGCAGGCTGGCCCCCAATCCGAATCCTGCGCCAATGCCCGTTTGGTCGTCGATGCTCTGATCGGATTTGTTTAACTGAAAATCGATGAGTGGGCCTGCCTGAAGATAGAAATACCTGAGAAAAACCAGCTTGCCATATAGGGGAATGGAAAGCAGATGGATGTCTGCCTCGCACTCGTACCAGTCAATCTCGGGATTTGGTGCGGGAGAAACTCGAATATCGTTTCTTGAATATTCAAGTCCTGTTACAAAATAAAGGGCGCCGGTCAATTTTTTTTCGTAGCCAATACCGATCGCAAACGAGCCGTTGCCGCCGTAACCCGGCCCGCCAATTAGCTCATCGCTTCTGAACAGATTGTTTTCTACGGCAAAACGATAATAGGCACCTATTTTTTCGGACGGCTTTTGCGCGTTTGAAACTGCTGAAAACAGAAGCAGCAACAGCAGAAGGTAAATTGTTCTCATTTAACAGATTTTGGGGTAGGGATTGAAATCAAACGATTAAATGATGTTCAAATTTACAAAAAAGTTGCGTCGGCATTTGTCGTCAAAAAAAAATGTGCCCCGCGTTTAAGGATTACATGAATAAGTTGAATTGGAACATTTTCAGTGGCATATACGTTCTGCTGCAAAATTTGCATGGCAAACGAAAGGAAAGATGGATACTTGAAAAGTGGGTATTTTATTTATCTTTAGCACTTTTAAGATTTGTTATGTAGTGCGAAATACGATTCAACTCCTCTTGATATGGTGATTCAATTAATACAAAATGCAGCCTTGCTAATTTCCATGAGCTTATTGCAAGGGTTGGCAATCCGCTTGTTCAGATCGAGAGGGAAGGTGTTTCAGCTGGTGTCCGGCCTTATTTATGCCGGTATAGCCATTGCCGGGATGAACATGCCTTTTACCCTTGAGCCCGGGGTTTTTTATGATGGCCGGTCGATTGTAATGGTACTGGCCGGACTGTTTGGGGGTAAACTTGCTGTGATTGTTACCGTTGCATTGACTGCATTATATCGCGTTTCGCTGGGCGGTACGGGCGTTTGGGCTGGTTTGGCGACCATTGTTTTTTGTGCGCTGGCAGGCGCGTTGTTCCGTTATCTGTACGATAATAAACCCGAAAAAATAAGACTTTTGCCTCTTTGGGGTATTGGCATGGTGGCTCACTTTTTTATGTTGGGCTCACAGTTGCTGTTGCCTTCGGGACCCGAGATTATCGGTAAAATATGGTTGCCTATTCTGTTGGTTTTTCCCTTTGCAACACTGATGATTGGCGTGCTGTTGGGCAATGAGGAAAAACGATTGCTGGGCGAAAAGCAAGTAAAAGAAAGCGAGCGTTTATACCGTACTACCTTGTACAGCATTGGCGATGCTGTGATCACTACCGATTTGAACGCGCGGGTACAACTGATGAATCCAGTCGCCGAGAAGCTGACGGGTTGGACAGAACTTGAAGCCCGGAATAAAGATATTGGGGAAGTGTTCCACATCGTTAATGAACAGTCACGAAGTTCGGTTGAATGTCCCGTAAAAAGAGTTATCCGCGAAGGTGCAATTGTTGGTTTAGCCAATCACACGGTGTTGATTTCCAGGAACGGCGTGGAGTACCCGATTGCCGACAGTGGTGCACCGATTTGGACAGATACCGGCCAATTGCAAGGAGTGGTACTGGTTTTTCGTGATATGACCGAAGAGGTTCGGCAGCAGCAGGCGCTTGATGCCCAGAAGAAGCTTTTCGAAACGATGTTTAATGCCATTTCCGACGGGATCGTCATCACCGATACGAACCGGCAAATCGTTTTGGCCAATGAGGGAGTTAAACAAACCTATGGTTATGAACCTGACGAATTGATCGGAAAGAGCGCAGAGGTTTTATATGCTTCAGCCGGAATGTTCGATAAGGCTGGAAAGAAAATATTTGATGAAAACGTTCCCGGAGGTAGTAAACTGTATGTTGCAGATTACAAGACAAAAGGGGGCAGATACTTCTCTGGCGAGACTTTTGGTGCCAAATTGTATGATGGACAAGGAAAATGGATCGGAAACCTGGGCATCACGCGGGATATCACTGAGCGGCTGCAATCGAGGAAGGCCCTGGAGAGGAGTGAGGAACGCTACAAATACCTGTTTGAAAACAATCCCATGCCGATGTGGATTTATGATCCTGAAAACCTGAAGATCCTGATGGTCAACCCCGCAGCTATCGAACAATACGGATATACCCGGGAGGAATTCATGCGGATGACACTGAAAGATATCCGTCCCGTTGAAGATGTTCAGTCTTTGCTTCAGGATGTGGAAGAAACCAGGTCGAAACTGAACCATGCCGGAGTATGGCGCCACCTGAAAAAGAATGGCGAGATAATTCATGCGGACATCATTTCGCACTTGATCGACTATGAAGGAAAACCGGCCCGGTTGGTGTTGGCACAAGATGTTTCGCAACGAATTGAGGCCATGCAGGCCCTGCGGGTGAGTGAAGAAAATTACCGGAACCTGTTTGAAAACCACTCGGCGGTCAAGCTGATCATCCACCCGGTAGATGGGACGATCCTGAATGCGAACCCAGCGGCAGCCCGATTTTACGGTTGGTCGGTGGATGAACTGAAGAGGATGACTATTCAGCAAATTAATACCTTAAATGAAGCACAGGTTCAGGCCGAATTGGAACGTGCAAAGCGGGAACGGACAATTCATTTCGAATTCAGGCATCGCTTGGCGAGCGGTTCGGTACGTGATGTTGAAGTATTCTCGAGCCTGATAAAATTCCAGGGCACCGATTGCCTGCATTCCATTATTCACGACGTGAGCGCAAAAAAGGAAGCAGAGAGACGGTTGCAATTATTCAACCAGGCTATTCAGCAAAACCCGATAAGCATTGTTATTACTGATCCCGAAGGCCAAATCGAATACGTTAATCCAAAGTTTACTGAAGTAACCGGTTACCGGCTTGATGAGGCTATTCGTAAAAATATGTCCATCAATAGCTCGGGGCTGCATACAGCCGAATTCTATCACCATCTGTGGCAGGTTATTAAATCGGGACAGAATTGGGTGGGCGAATTCCGTAACCGGAAGAAATCGGGCGAACTGTATTGGGAAAAAGCGATCATATCGCCGATCATTGGTGACAACGGGGAGATAACCAACTATATTGGGATCAAAGAAGATATTACCGGACGTAAACAAATGATCCGCGAGTTGGTAGAAGCAAAAGAGAAAGCCGAAGAAAGTGAGCGGCTTAAGTCGGCCTTCCTGGCCAACATGAGCCATGAGATACGTACCCCGCTCAATGTCATTCTTGGCTTCACCGAAATGCTGGTGAGTGATCAGCAAATGGCAGCAGACAAGAAGCAGGAGTTCTCGCTGATTATCAACAAAAGCGCCGAAGGGCTGCTAGAAATCATCAACGATGTGCTCGACGCTTCGAAGTTGGAAACCGGCCAGGTAGCCATCAATTTTGCCCCTGTAGTTCTTGGTCCGATGCTTCAGCGGCTGCACACCCAGTTTGCGCGCCGACTGGCTGAAGACGGGAAAGGACTTGTGAACCTTCGTCTATTACCCGGATTTGAAACACAGACCATCTCTGCCGATGAGTACCGGTTGTCACAAATACTTGGCAATTTATTGAGCAATGCTGTCAAATTTACAGCCGTTGGGGAAATTGTTTTTGGTGTCAGTGAGGTGGAAGACGGGCAGGTTACTTTTATTGTTTCGGACACGGGTATTGGCATTCCTGAAAAGGACCAATCCCATATATTCGAACGATTCCGGCAAGCCCAGATGAGTACTTCGCGGATTTACGGCGGAACAGGCCTGGGGCTTTCCATCACCAAAAACCTGTTGGAACTGATGGGGGGCCATATCGAACTTCAATCGGAGGAGGGAAAGGGCACTACTTTCAGGTTTTATTTGCCAATCAAGCAATAGTGGTAACAATTTTAGGGATAAAAAAGCCGCTTCCTTTCGGGAGAGCGGCTTCTCTGTTATATCGTTTGTGTAATGCTTATACTTCCTGCACTACTTCCAAATGGTCAACCCCGGCTTCAATGGCTTGCAGGTTCAGTGGAATGAGTTTGTGGTGGCGTTCGGGCAGCGACTTTTCCAGCCCTTTTTTGATGCTCTCCATTTTTACCACCGGTTTGGCTTTCAGGTAGGCGCCCAGCACTACCATGTTGAAGGTTTTTACGTTGCCCATGTCGGCGGCAATTTTGGTGCCTTCAATTTTGTAAATATTGATATCGATTCGTGAGGGCGGATGAACAATCCCGTTCGGGTCGTAGAGCAACACACCACCTGGTTTTACGGTCTTTTCAAACTTGTCCATCGACTGCTGGTTGAGGATGATGGCCGTGTCGAACTCGTGCAGGATGGGCGAACTGATGCGGCTGTCGCTTAAGATGACCGACACGTTTGCCGTACCACCGCGCATCTCGGGCCCGTACGAAGGAAACCAGGTTACTTCCTGCCCCTGCATCACACCTGAATACGCTAAAATTTTCCCCATCGAGAGAACACCTTGTCCGCCAAAACCGGCTATAATGATTTCTTCTGTCATGGTCTTCGGTTTTAATTTTTCTTGGTATAGGCCTCCGGGCCTGCTTTTTCTGCATCTTTGATATCGCCCACCGGAAAAAACGGGAACATGTTTTCTTCCATCCATGTATTAGCTTCTATCGGTGTCATGCGCCAGCCCGAGTTGCAGGTCGAAACTACTTCAACAAAGGAAGTTCCTTTTTTGGCAAGCGCGTTTTCAAAGGCTTTTTTAATGGCTTTTTTGCACTTGCGCGAAGCTGCTGGCGTGTGTACCGATTGCCGGCTGACGTATGATGTTCCCGGCAACTGCCCAATCAGTTCGGTAATTTTCAGGGGGTAACCGTTTCTGTCCAGGTCGCGGCCACAGGGCGTGGTGGCAGTCACCTGTCCGAGCAGGGTGGTCGGGGCCATTTGTCCGCCGGTCATGCCATAAATGGCATTGTTGATGAAGATGACAACCAGATTTTCACCCCGGTTGCAGGCATGCATGATTTCTGCCGTTCCAATGGATGCCAGGTCGCCGTCGCCCTGGTAAGTGAAGACCACCTTGTCGGGGTTAACGCGCGAGATGCCCGTAGCAACTGCCGGCGCCCGTCCGTGAGCGGCTTCCTGCCAGTCGATGCTGATGTAATTGTAAGCAAACACACTGCAACCAACCGGCGAAACACCGATGGTTTTTTCCTGGATATCCAGCTCCTCGATCACCTCGGCCAACAGTTTGTGCACCACCCCGTGGCTACAGCCCGGGCAGTAATGCATTGTGTTGTTGGTCAGTAAGTTTGGTTTTTGGTAAACCAGGTTTTCTGGTTTTATAATTTCTGCTACATCCATGTGTTACCCTCCAATTAATTTTTGTTCCAACGCTTCTGCTACTTCACCCGGGGTGGGGATAATTCCGCCCATCCGGCCAAAGTGTTTTACCGGAACGTTATTTCCGGAGCACCCAACGGCCAATTGAACATCTTCGATCATTTGCCCGGCGTTCATTTCCACGGTCAGGAAACCTTTTACCCGTTTGGCCAGTTCGGCAATGGGCTTTTTCGGGAAAGGGAATAGCGTAATGGGGCGGAGCAGGCCAACTTTCAAGCCTTTTGCCCGCGCAATATCAACCGATTTTTGGCAAATCCGGGCCGATGATCCAAAGGCAACAAGTACATAGTCGGCATCCTCGCATTCAATCATTTCGTAGCGTACTTCTTCCTCTTCCATAGTCCGGTATTTTTCCTGAAAACGAAGGTTGTTTTCTTCCATTTTTTCAGAATTCAGCTCCAGAGAAGTAATAATGTTGTAGTCGCGGTCGGGGGTTTTACCGGTGGTTGCCCACGAGCCGTACCTGGCTTTTATTTCTTCGGCAGTCAGGCGGGGTTGAAAGTCGCCAAGTACCACTTTTTCCATCATCTGGCCAATGGCGCCATCCGATAGGATCATGGCCGGGTTACGGTATTTGAAGGCCAGTTGAAAGGCCAGTTCTACAAAATCGTTCATCTCCTGGACCGATGCCGGTGCCAGCACGATGAGTTTATAGTCGCCGTGGCCACCGCCTTTGGTCGATTGAAAATAATCGGCCTGTGAAGGCTGGATGGTACCCAGCCCCGGACCGCCACGTTGCACGTTCACGATGACACAGGGAAGTTCGGCCCCGGCAATGTACGATATGCCCTCGGCCATCAAACTGATACCCGGGCTGGACGAGGATGTCATCACTTTTTTACCGCTACCGGCAGCGCCGTAAACCATGTTGATGGAGGCTACTTCACTTTCGGCCTGTAGCACTACCATACCGGTTTCGTCCCAGGGTTCACGGGCCATTAAGGTTTCCATTACTTCCGACTGAGGGGTGATCGGGTAGCCAAAGTAACCGTCGCAACCACAGCGGATGGCTGCCTCGGCAATCACCTCGTTCCCCTTCATTAATCTTAATTCTCCCATCTATCTTTTGATTTGATGTTTACAAAAAATTACAACTTAACACGATAAACAGTGATGCAGCTATCCGGGCAAACAACTGCACAATTTGAACAGCCAATACAGGCTTCGGGATTCTCCATAAACGAATAATGGTATCCCCGGCTGTTGACTTGTTTATTCTGTCCAAGCACCTGTTGCGGACAAGCGACTACGCAAAGGCCGCAACCTTTGCATTCTTCCGTGTCAACCACTACTGCTCCAATTACTTTTGCCATTGTTTTGCTTTTTATGTTTCAAATTTGCCCGGTTCAGCGGGCTAATTTCCAAGTTTCATTTAATCATTTCGTGCCTTCGTCATTCGTTTTGCCAATGCATTTTGGCTGACGGGCCCCACAAAACTATTCCAATCCGAAAAGCTGGCTTGCAACAAATGTTGCGAAATTACAGCTTGTTCAGGATACGCGTGAAGATGTTCCGGTGGATGCCCAGGTATGAGGCCACGTGCTGCCGTTGTACCCGCGATACAATTTCGGCATGTTCATTCATGAACTTTTTCACCCGTTGCGAGGCCGAAAGTGACTGCAACGTATGGATCCGGTTCAATGCTTGTACGTAACTTTCTTCGGCCATGATGCGAACCATGCGTTCCAATTGCGGGTGACTGTCGAGCAAGGCATCGTACTCGGCCCGTTCAATGCAAATCAGTTCCGAATCTTCGTATGCCCGGATAGACTCGCACGACTTCCGCCCGTTCATAAATGTTTCGTGACTGCTCACAATACAATTGTCGGGTGTGTAATAGAAGCGGGAGATCCATTCCTGACCGTTTTCAGCCGTGTAGGTGGCGTACAAAAGCCCGTTCAGTAAAAGGGCCAATTTCCGGTTTTGCTCGCCATAGTTTACAAAGGGTTCCCCTTTTTTCAACACAACGGGTTGTCGTGTGGAAAAGAAATCCTTCAATTGCTCAAGTGTTTGGCTATATCCTGTGGCGAGTCCGTTTATACTCATGCTTCTTTTGTTCGAAAGTTAAGCGGGAAAGTCAGCGTGAAATTGTTTCAGCCGCTTTTCCAAATCGTCAAACTGGCTGCGTTTTACGTGCGATACGCATGCACGCAATCCTTCCAGCTCGCTGCCTGTGTTTTTCAGGGTGATGGCGCTGATGCCGTAAAATAGCAGGTTGTTCAGCAATTCGCCGCCCGTCATGCCCGGGTAACCAATGGTGAAATAAAAACCGTCGGCTATAGGTTCGTCGCCATCTTTTTCATAAACAATGGTAAACCCATTTTCGAGAAACAGGCGTTTCATGATTTTGGCTTTTTCACCGTATTCCTTCACCTCTTCCACAAAGTTGAAGCGCCCTTCGTTGGCCGCTTTAAACATGGCTGCCAAGGCGTATTGCGCCGAATGGCTGGTCCCCGACGAGATGGCGTACAATACCCGCAGGGTGATGGTGTTGCCAAAGCTGTTGCTCTGGAAGCGGGTTTTCAGGTTTTCGTAGTCGCGGTTGTACAGGGCGTCCGAAATAACCATGATCCCGATGCGTTGTCCGGCATACGAAAATATTTTTGAGCTGGAAATGAACAGGACATAGTTGTTGGTGTAGCGCGCCACGGTTGGCTGATAAGGTGGGCGTCCGGGCGAGAACAGGTCTTTGCGGAAATCCATCGCGAAATAAGCCAGGTCTTCCATCACCACGATGTCGTATTTGTTGGCCAGTTCGCCAATGATTTGCAATTCTTCTTCGGTGAAGCAAATCCAACTCGGGTTATTGGGATTGGAATAAATTACCGAATTGATGTGCCCTTTGCTGAGAATGCTTTCCAATTTTTCACGGAGTTTTTCGCCCCGGAAATTGAAGATGTCGAAGTTTTCGTATTTGCAGCCCATCACCATCATTTGCTGTTTTTGCACCGGAAACCCGGGGTCGATAAACAGTACGGTGTCTTTTTTTACATCCAGGTTGGAGGCCACCAGCAAGGCCGAATAGGTGCCCTGCATGGACCCGACCGTGGGCACACAACCCGCAGGTGCAACGTCAACATCCATAAACAGTTTGACAAAGCGCGAAGCCTCCTGCTTAACTTCTTTTATGCCATCGATCATCGGGTAGATGGAGGCCACGCCCGATTTCAGGGCCTCAATTTCGGCTTCCACACCAACCTGGGCTGGTGGCAAGCCTGGAACGCCCATCTCCATGCGGATGAATTTCTCGGGGCTTTCGGCTTCGATTAAATTAACCAGTGCAACAATCTCGCGGATGGATGCCTGGCCAACATCTTCAATCCGAAGACGTGATAAATTTTTGGTTACCAATTCTTGGTTTATGGGTGTATTTTTCATGTTAGCGAATGAAAATCTCTTTAAAAAAAGCAAAGTATTCCCGATTTATCAAATGTGCCAGAGGTATTTCTTAGCAGGTTTTATAAATCGGAAATGCTTTCAATCTTAAAGGATTAATTTGATTTTTTTATTGGAGTAATGAAATGAAATCAACAGAAATTCAGTCGTTTTGTGTGCGCTGAATTTTATCATGTTTTCAAATGCCAAAATCAGCCTTGATGGAGTTTACCCACTTGTGTACACGTTCGTCGGTCAGCTCCGGCTCAAAATCTTCGTCTAGGGGCAGGCCAAAAAATTTCCCGTCCACCAGCGCTTCCGAGCCTTCAAATTCATAACCCGACGGATCAACTTGCCCGACGATGTTGGCGTTTGCATTCCCCTTGCGGATTTCGCGGGCCAGCACCCCCATGGCATTCACAAAATGTTCAGGGTAGGTGATGTGGTCGCCCAGGCCAAAAATGGCGATGGTTTTATTGCTGTAATCCACCTTGCTTACTTCGGGGAAAAATTTGGCCCAATCGGTATTTGAATATTCCGAGTCCCAGGTTTCTTTGCCAACGGTTGAAATCCCGAAAATGATTTTATCATACTTTTCAAGGTCGGTAGCGCTGGCATGGTTTACCGATACCAACTCGACCAGATCGGTGCCGATGGCAGCTTTTACTTTTTCTGCCACCCGGTGTACGGAACCTTTTTCCGGGCCAAAAAATAATCCTATTTTACTCATGGTGTTTATGTTTTACTGATTACTGATTTCGAGTTCTCCGCGAACATATTCGCCTAAAATAGATAAACTGGAGACATTTTTCAAGACCAGGTGGATGGCTTTTTCGTAATTTTCTTCCGAATCGTATTCAACATCCACGTGCATGGTGTATTCATTGGGTTTCCCGACAATGGGCACCGACTGGATTTTGTTGAGGTTGATTTTATTGTCGGCAAAAATGTTCAGCACCCGTGCCAGCGCTCCGTAATAATGCCCAACTTCGAAGCAAAGCGATGCCTTGTTGGTTTTCACATTCTGGTTGGCATGTTTGGAAAGGATCCAAAAGCGGGTGTAGTTTTTCTTGTTCGATTCAATGCCGGTTTCGAGCACTTCCAGCCCGTAAATTTCGGCGGTACGCAGGTTGCCAATAGCAGCGGCATCGCGCAGGTTTTCTTCAACCAGCAGTTTGCCCGATTTGGCCGTGTCCTGGTTTTCCACAATTTTGGCATGGGGGAAGTATTTTTCGATATATTCCACGCACTGGCGAATGGCCACCGGATGCGAGTAGATGGTTTTGATGTCTTCTTTTTTACCGCCTGGCAACATCATCAAGTTCATCTGAATGTGGATGTACGTTTCGCCAATGACGCGCAGGTGGTAGTCGCGGATGAGCGAGTAGTTCTGAAGGATGCTCCCGGCGATGGAGTTTTCGATGGCCATAACGGCAATGCTCACTTTGTCAGCATCAATCAGCTCGCAAACGCTTTGAAAGGACCGGCATTCCACCACTTCAATTTCTTCGTCACCAAAATATTTTCGCGCAGCATCTTCGTGAAAGGAACCTGCAATTCCTTGTATAGCAATTTTCTTCATACCTTTTTAAACAAATTAAAAATCCCGGGGGATAAACCCGGGACAATTTACGCAAAAATCAGCCTGTATGGTTGTCTGTCAAGCATTCATCCGGTGAAAATTAACAAAAAGACACGTCTTTCCGGTCTTTTCGGAGGCTGTTTCCAGTACTTTTTCATTTTTCAGAAGGACTGGATCGGCTCCCGTAACTAGGGGAAACGTATTATTCCGTTACTTTCTAAAGTTTATACAAGTCGCTGGCTTTCACCAATTCCATTTTGTGATCCTGTAATACCTGGATACACTTTTGAATGTTTTCGGGTTTCAGTACAATGTTGGCTGATTTGTTATCCATAGAATAGGCATACAGGTACTCGATGAAAACCCCTTCGGAGGACAAGATATTCAAGGCCCGGGCCAGTGCGCCGGGTTCGTTCGGGCTGCTGAGGCATACCACTTCAGTGAGCCGGACGGCAAACCCGGCGGATTTCAGTTCCTGCAAAGCCCTGTCGGGGTCTGAAACGATCAGGCGCAAAATGCCAAACTCGGAGGTGTCGGCTACACTGAAAGCCGACATGTTGATGCCGGCGTCGCCCAATATTCCAGCCACTTCGTTTAAACGTCCCGTTTTGTTTTCCAGAAATACCGATAGTTGTTTGATGATCATATTGTTGTCCTCCTATAAGTTGCGGTTGTCGATTACACGTTTCGCTTTTCCTGCCGTGCGCTCGATGGTTTTGGGTTCAACCAGTTTTACATTTACCGAGATGCCCAGTGTACTCTGAATGTTGTGGGTGATTTTCTTGCGGAGCGATTCCAGTTGTTTTACCTCGTCGGAGAAGAATTGTTCCTGCACTTCCACCATCAGGTTCAGGGTATCCAGGTTTCCTTCCCGTTCTACGATCAGCAGGTAGTGGGGTTCGGTTTCGCTCATTTCGAGCAGCACACTTTCTATTTGCGACGGGAACACATTCACCCCGCGGATGATGAGCATATCGTCGCTGCGGCCCTTGCATTTTTCCATGCGGACGAGGGTTCTGCCGCATTCGCATGTATCGTAAATCAGTCGCGTCAGGTCGCGGGTGCGGTACCGGATCAGTGGGATGCCTTCTTTGGTAACCGTGGTGAACACCAGTTCGCCCACTTCGCCGGCCGGCATCGGCTCCAGTGTATCCGGGTTAATAATTTCGGGGATGAAGTGGTCTTCGTTGATGTGCATGCCGCATTGGTGTTCGCACTCGCACGAAACGCCCGGTCCGATGATTTCGCTCAGTCCGTAAATATCGATGGCTTTCAATCCCAGCTTGGCTTCAATTTCTTTGCGCATGTTTTCGGTCCAGGGTTCGGCGCCAAAAATGCCCACGCGCAACTTCAGATCTTCTTTTTTGATGCCGGCATCTTTCATGGCTTCAGCCAAATAAAGCGAGTAGGAAGGGGTGCAAGCCACCACGGTGGTGCCAAAATCTTCCATCAGCTGAAGCTGTTTCTGGGTGTTTCCGCCCGAGATGGGGATAACCGATGCCCCGAGGTTTTCACACCCGTAATGTAAGCCCAAACCGCCGGTGAACAAGCCATAGCCATAGGCTACCTGGACAATATCGTTTTGGTGAACCCCGGCCATGCACAGCGAACGGGTAACCACTTCCGACCAGCTGTTCAGGTCTTTACGGGTATAACCAACAACGGTTGGTTTTCCGGTTGTGCCGGATGAGGCGTGGATCCGGACAATCTCGCTCATGGGCACGGTAAACATGCCGAACGGGTAATTGTCGCGCAAATCTTGTTTGGTGGTAAAGGGTAATTTGTGCAAATCGTCCACCGAGCGGATATCGGCCGGTACCAGCCCAACTTCCTGCATTTTTTTACGGTAGGCAGGCACCTTGTGGTAAATCCGCTGAACGGTTTCGCGGAGCCGTTCCGACTGGATGGCTCTCATCTCTTCGCGTCCGGCGCATTCAATTTTTTCGTTCCAAATCATAACGGTACTATTTTTTAACGGACCCCTTCGTGGCAGGCATCCAAATGTTCTGAATCCATTTTTGGCGTAAAAATACTCACGCCGATCAGCACCAATGCCGAAACGGGCAGGGCAATTACAATGGGATCGATAATGGCCCAGGGAAATTGGTCAAAAAGCATATCTTTTCCAAATAAAGCCTGACAAATTCCAAGGGGCTGCGATTCCTTCTGGTGCATGAAAACGAGCATGAACACGCTCACCAACAAACCAATCCAAATGCTCCATTTCGCACCCGTTTTTGTGGCCCCTTTCCAATACAGTCCGGCAAAATACGTTGGCAGGAAGGCTGCTGCGCACACGCCAAAAAAGATGGCGGTACCGCGTGCTACAATGCCAACTGGCAGTTTGTACCCGATGATGATGCTGATCAGGATTGCAAAAATGATCCCGATCCGGGAGATCAGCATGCTGTTCCTGTTTTTTTTGGGGAAGAGGTTTTCAAACAAATCGCGGCCAATGGAAGTACCCATTGTGTGGAACTGTGAACTTAAAGTTGACATCCCGGCTGATAATAACGACAGCATAAAAAGGTAAACAAACCACTCGGGCATGGCGGCGTTCAAAAATTCGGGGATGATGAGGTCAACATTTCCTTTGGCGACAGCGATGGATAGCTGGCCGGTTTCGCGGAAAAAATACAGGTTCGACAGTGAACCCACCGTAAAAACGAAGCCGGTTACCACAAAAATGAAGATACCGCCAATCAGCACGGCACGGTTGAGCTCGCGGTTGCTTTTTACGGTCATAAACCGGACCACCAGCTGGGGCTGGGCCAATACGCCAATCCCAACACCCAGGATGATGTTGGTGGTCAGGATCCACCACCAGGCCGATCCCAGACTTGGAAATACGGTCCAGCCGTGGTGCCCTTGCTGTTGCAGGCTTTCGGGAACGAGGTTGGCCATGCTGGTGAGCGCTTCGTGGGCGCCCGAAACTCCGCCTAGTTTAATATAGGTCATAAACAATAGGAAGAACAGGCTCACAAACATGATCCCGCCTTGCAGGGCATCGGTGTACATCACCCCTTTCAAGCCACCGGCTACCACGTAGGCAGCAATGATGACGGAAAAGAAGGTGAGCGCAATGCCAAAGTCGATCTGAAAAATACTTTCAATGAAGCGTGCGCCGCCGATCAGCACTACGGCCGCGTACAGGGGCATGGCTATAAAAATGATAGCGCCAATCAGCATTTGAATACCTTTTGATTGAAAGCGTGCCCCGATAAACTCAGGAAAGGTATGTGCGTCCAGATTGTGCCCCATTTTGCGGGTCCGGCGGCCAAAAAAGATGAAGGCGATAAATACGCCGATAAAAATATTCAGAAAGGTAAGCCAGATGAGCCCCATGCCGTAAACGCCGGATACCCCGCCAAACCCGATGATGGCGGAGGTGGAGATGAAGGTGGCCCCGTACGAAATGGCCATGACAAAGGGGTGGATTTCGCGTCCGCCCAATAAATAATCTTTGGCTGTTTTTGTTTTTTTGAATCCGATATAGCCCAGGTAGGCTATCAGCAGCAGGTAAACAATAACTACAAGTCCAAGGGTGAAAGTGTCCATACGTTCAGGCTTAAAGTTGTTCGTTGATTTGGTCTTCTTTGGTTTCCCAGTCGATGTCGCGTTTCAGCTCTTCAGCAGTGATTTCGGCGCCTTTGTTCCAGTTGGCAGCGCCGTACCAGACGCAGGCCACCAAACTCAGGACAGACAGCAGATAGCCGAGGTAAATTCCGGGGTCATCAATTCCAAGCATCGTGTTCGTTTTTAGTTTAGTTATGGTTTTATATGAAATATACTTCAAAGTTTGTTTGGATGTCAGTTCGTTAATTCCCGTAAACCAGGCGATCCTCCAACGGATAAAGGTCTTCGGCTGCCAAGGTAGCCAGCGCCTGATCATAGTCGTCCACATCAATGAGCAGCAAAGCTTGTTCATTTTTGCTGATAATCCGTCCGTAAGCATTCAGGATGTTTACCCCGGCCTGGGCCACTTTCATTAAAATGTCATCCAACCCGCCGGGATGGTCTTCCATCCCAAAGGCCAGCACTTTGCGCAGCGCAGCCGACAAGCCGGCATTGGTCAGAGCTTCACAGGCTTTTTCGGGTTGGTTTACCAATAAGCTTAAAATTCCCCAGCCACTCACCGTGTGGGTGAGGGTCATGGAGCGGATGTTGATGCCGTTGGCTTTAAGAACGCCCGTTACCCGTTCGAAATGGCCGGGTTTGTTTTCCAGAAAAATGGATACCTGATAAGCCATCGTTAGCAGTTTTTTAGGTTGTTTGAATTTGATTGGCGATCTGTTTTCGTTTATCGATTACGCGTACGGCTTTGCCTTCGCCTTTCGGGATGGCGCCGGGTTCTACCAGACGGACAATAGGTTTGGCCAGCACTTCGTCGCGGATTTGGTTGGTAATCACCCGGGTCAGTTTGTCGAGCCGGGTAATGTCGCCGTTAAACCAGTCTTTTTTTACCTCCACTTCCACAATCATTTCATCAGCCCCGTTAATTTCTTCGAGGGTGATGCGGTAATCCGATCCCACTTCGGGGATGCGCAGCAGCACGCCTTCCACCTGCATCGGAAAAACGTTGCAGCCCTTGATAATGAACATGTCATCGGAGCGTCCGGCAATGCGGTCGATGCGGGCATGGGTGCGTCCGCAGGCACAGGGCTCGGGGATGATGCGGGTGAGGTCGCGTGTGCGGTAGCGGATCAGGGGCATGGCCTGCCGGTCGAGGGTGGTCATCACCAGCTCGCCAAACTCGCCATCGGGAACGGGTTCCAGCGTTTCCGGGTCCAGTATTTCAATGAGGTAGGCATCTTCCCAAATGTGCAAGCCGGCCTGCTCGGTGCATTCAAAGGCTACTCCGGGGCCGTTCATTTCGGATAAACCGAATGAATTATAAGCTTTTACGCCAAACATTTCTTCGATGCGCTGGCGTTGTTCTTCGGTGTGCGGTTCGGCGCCGATCACAAAAATACGCAGGTCGGTGTCTTTTCGCGGGTCCAGTCCTTCAGCCTGAAAAACTTCGTACAGGCGCCCCAGGTAGCTGGGAATGGCATGAATAGCCGTGGTGCCGTAGTCGCGCATCAGTTTGATTTGGCGCAGGCTGTTGCCGGCGCCGGCAGGAATGCTGAGGCAGCCCAGTCGCTCAATGCCGTACTGAAAGCCAAGTCCTCCGGTAAACAGCCCGTAGCCGCAAATATTTTGGAAGACATCGGTGTCGCGGATTCCGGCACAAAACAGTGAGCGGGCCATCAGGTTGGCCCAGCTGGCAATGTCGTGACGGTTGTGAAAAATCACGGTCGGGTTGCCGGTTGTTCCGCTCGAACTGTGCAGACGGATGATTTCTTTTTTGGGCTGGGTCAAAAAGCCATACGGAAAATGATTGCGCAAATCCTGTTTGGTGGTAAACGGCAATTCGCGGATGTCCTGCACATGCGAAATCCGTTCGGCTGTAATTCCTTTGGCAGCGTACAGTTCCTTGTAAAACGGCGATTCCATAGCTTGGTTGATGGTCTTTTTCAGCCTGTCAACCTGTAACTTTTCAAGCTCTTTTCGCCGGAGTGTTTCTAAGTCTTTTTCCCAAAACATTGGCCGGATTCCCTTTAAAAGTGGTACATCATCATCAAAATAAAACGGTGGTTGGTGGTCAGGTGTTTGTCACCATAAAGCCCGTCCGAAAAATCAAAATCGCCCACACCGTAGTTGGCCGTCGTCATTTCGTATTCGGCCACCAAGCGAATTTTCGAAACGTTCAATGCCAGGTGCGGCGAAACCCGCGCGTGGTCCATCACGTTGGGCAGCAAACCTGCCGTGATGGCTTTGCCGGTAGTCGTGTTTTCGTAAAGCGGGTCGCTGGTGCCCAGGTTGGCGCCATAGCCCAGCATCATTCCAACTTGCCATTTTTTACCGTATTCCATGCTCAGCAAGCTGGTGTAGTTATTGAAGTTGGTGTAGGTTTCGGCGCCGGTAGCTTCATCTTTGCTTGCCACGCCATACCCGCCCAACAGGGTGAGGTGGGTCATGTTTTGCCCGTAATAGCCTTTGGCAGTGAGCATAAACATGTCTGATTTGTATCGCAGATAAGCCGTGAAGCCAGTGCTGGTCAGGTACTCGTCCGACTTGAAGGTGCCTGTCGTTCCCGTAGTGGTCATGCTGGGCTTGGTACGCTTTGTTGAGGCGCCGGCCCCCAGGGTCAGCCCGTCTTTATTGTACTCGGCCGATAAAACCAATTCGGGAATGACACCGTTTCGCTGGGCTTGGTTCGGAGTGGTGTATATACTCGATTCAAGCGCTTTGGATGTGTATTGGTTTTCGTAAACGATAGACCCGCCCACGGTGAAGTTTCCGGAACGCACATCGTAGCGGATTTGCGGGGCCCGGCTGAACACCTGAAACGGAGCGCCGGTGTTCAACCCGGCAACAACCGGGAAAACGCTCCCGCCCCAAAACGGGTGCCAGGTTTGTCCGATCAGCAATTTTGATTTTTCCCAATTGAAAACCATGTTGGCGTGACGGATACGGAACAGGGTAGGTTCGGTCTTGACGATTCCACCAAAGTCAAATTCAATATTTCCGCTGGTTTTTGCCCCAAAGATTTCGGGGCCTTCAATTTTAACGCCCAGACGAGTTGCCAGGGCCGATAGGTACGAACTGGCTTGCTGGTTGATATCGTCGCCGTTACTGTCAACGCCTGCATACAATGGCACCAGGTAAAAAACATCATAGGCAGCATCGAGTCCCTTGTAGGTATCTACAAAAAATTCGTTGCGGACGAAGCCGTAAAAATCCAGGTTCAGGTCTTTTCCCGGTTGTTCCTGGGCATGGGATGCCAAAAATAAGCCAAGTAAGCCAAGCAGGGCAAAATACTTTTTAAACATGTTGAATTTTGTGTTTTAATACATTGAGATTTTCGCTAAAAAAATGGCGGTAACTGCTCTCGTGCCATGCAAAAGAAGCCTTGCGCAGCAGGCAATTTGAAAGTTAGTCAGCGTCATATTGATTGATTGGGAATCAAAAATATAACAAATGCCTGTTCGGACAACAGGAGCAAAAAATGAATTATTGGAAAGAATGCTGTCTGTTTTACAATTTAATAAGCAAAGGTGCCGAAAAACAAGCATTTGTAAATAATCGAGTGCAAATGACGTTAATTTGAAAATGATGTAATTTATAATCAGTTTTAATAAAGAAAAGCGCATTCTCCTGGTTTATGCAGGCGGTATGTTTTTCAACAAAAAAATGTCATTTTGTAATATCGGTTACAACTTGTCCGGGCTAAGCACCGTAATTTTAGCTAACTAAAAAAGCTAACCCGCATGATCCGAAAACTTCATCCGCCAAAAAACTGGAAAATTCCCGTCATCCTGGTTCTTGGAATTTTTGCCGGGCTTTTTGTGTTGTCGGTATATCTTTCCAAAGCGCATTCTTATTTGTCCGACGATCCGAAAACCTGCGTCAACTGCCACATTATGGCGCCACAGTATGCCACCTGGACCCACAGTTCGCATCGCGAAGTAACCAACTGCAACGATTGCCATGTGCCCCACGATAATGTGTTCAATAAATATTTCTTCAAAGCAAAAGACGGCATGCGCCATGCTACCATGTTCACCTTACGGTTGGAACCACAGGTTATTTTCATCAAGGAGGACGGGGCAGAAGTGGTGCACCAAAATTGTGTGCGCTGCCACAGCAATCAGTTGATGGATGCCCGGCAGGCTGGTTGCATTGCCAATTATGAGGAAAACCGCACCTCCCGAAAATGCTGGGATTGCCATCGCGAAGTTCCGCACGGAAGGGTAAACAGCCTGTCGAGTACTCCTTCTGCGCGGGTGCCGCTGCCGGAAAGTCCTGTTCCCAACTGGTTAAAAGAATTCACAAAAAAATAAATCAAATCCATATGAAACCACTGAAAACCACCATTGAGAAAAAACCGATTTTAGGCTGGTTGCTTTTTCTGGCCACGTTGATTGTTGTCTTTTTGTTGGGCCTCCTGGCCTCATCCATTATGGAGCGCCGCGCCGAAGCCAGCTTTGTTAATGTTCCTAAAGTGAAACTTGCCGATTTTGAACCCCGCAACAGCGTGTGGGGCGAAAATTTTCCGCGGGAGTACCAGTCGTATATCAATACGGCCGATACCACTTTCCGTAGCAAACATGGTGGCGGCGCCATGATCGACATGCTCGAAATTGATCCGAGATTGGTTGTCCTTTGGGCCGGTTACGGTTTCTCGAAAGATTATAATCAGGGACGGGGTCATTATTATGCCGTGGAAGATGTTCACAATACCCTGCGCACCGGAGGGCCGCTCAACGAAAATGAAGGCCCGATGCCATCCACTTGCTGGACCTGTAAAAGCCCGGACGTTCCCCGGGTGATGCAGGAAAAAGGGGTGGCCGAATTTTATAAAGGAAAGTGGGCCCGCTTGGGTGCAGAGATTGTCAACCCCATTGGGTGTGCCGATTGCCACGACCCGGAAACCATGAACCTTCGCGTTAGTCGACCGGCATTGATCGAGGCTTTTCAGGCTATGGGCAAGGACATTACCAAAGCCAGTCATCAGGAAATGCGCAGCCTGGTTTGTGCACAATGCCATGTGGAATATTATTTCAATAAGAAGACCGTGGAGGGCGCCGAATACCTGACTTTTCCGTGGGTCAACGGCATGACTGCCGACGGTGCAGAGGAATATTACGACAAGATGGAATTCAGCGACTGGACCCATGCGATGAGTAAGGCGCCCATGCTGAAGGCCCAGCACCCGGATTATGAAATCTATATGCAGGGCATCCATGCCCAGCGCGGGGTGTCGTGTGCCGATTGCCACATGCCGTACAAGTCGGAAGGCGGGCAAAAATTCACCGATCATCACATTCAGTCGCCGCTGAACAACGTGGCTAATTCGTGCCAGGTGTGCCACCGCGAAGAAACACTGGAACTGGTGCAGAACGTGTACGAACGTCAGGACAAAATCATCGAAAACCGCGACAAGCTGGAAGAGCTCATTGTTCGTGCCCACGTGGAAGCCAAAAAGGCCTGGGATTTGGGAGCCACCGGGGAAGAAATGAACGACATCCTGCAAGGGATACGTCATGCGCAGTGGCGTTGGGATTACGCGGCAGCCAGTCATGGCGGTTCGTTCCATGCCCCCATCGAAACCGGGCGCATCATCACAACTGGTATTACCATTGCCCAGGAAACCCGGATCAAGCTTTCCCGCGTACTGGCATCAAAAGGGTTCAACCAGGAAGTGCCCTATCCGGATATTTCAACCAAAGCGAAGGCACAGGAATTTATTGGCCTGGATATGGATGCGCTGAACAACGAAAAACAGGAGTTCAAACAAACATTGTTGCCCGAATGGATGAAAAAAGCCAAAGAACGAGAAGATTCGTGGGTGATCGTCCGTAATTAAAGACTTTAACTGGAAGAATTCATGAAACAGCCAATAATTATCATCGTGGTCGCTTTGCTGTTGCTTTGCGGCAAGAAAAGCTATGCGCAATTTAGCTTGAGCGGGGAGTTTCGTCCGCGTACCGAGCTGAGCCACGGGGCCAAGAGTCTGGCATCCGACAATCAGGATGCGTCGTTGTTTACCTCGCAGCGTACCCGGCTGAATGCCATGTACAAATCCGAAAAAGTAATAACCATGCTTGTGCTGCAGGATATGCGCACCTGGGGCAGTCAGGCGCAGCTCGTCGGTAACGAGGATTTTGCCATCTCGGTGCATCAGGCATGGGCCGAAGTTTTTCTCGCCCCTGAGTTTTCATTGAAAGCCGGGCGCCAGGAACTGGCATACGACGACCAACGGATTTTCGGAAACGTGGGCTGGGCACAACAGGCCCGCTCGCACGATGTGGCTGTGTTCAAATATCAGAAAGATATCAGTCTGCATGTTGGTATTGCCCACCACGAAAACAGCAACATCACCAACAATGTATTCGATGGAAAAGATGCCTATAAAGACATGCAGTTTGCCTGGTTCAACAAAAAATGGGACGACGCCGGCCTGAGTTTACTTTTCCTGAACAACGGCGTTCCGGTAAACGAAGTAGATGGACAAAAGGTGAATTACAGTCAGACTTTTGGCGGACACGGTAAGTTTACGATTGGCGAGTTTAAGTTTTCGGCCAACGCGTACCTGCAAACCGGCGAAGATGTTGCCGGAAACGACATCAGCGCCCACAACCTGTTGCTGGAGGCTACCTGCAAACATGGCTTCACCTGGGGCTACGAGCGTTTGTCGGGCACCGGCTACGACGATACTAAAAACAAATCGTTCAATCCGCTGTATGGCACCAATCATAAGTTTAACGGTTTCATGGACTATTTTTACGTGGGAAACCACCTGAACAATGTCGGGCTGAATAACATCTATGCCAAATACAATTATTCAAAGGACGAGCTCAGCCTGTACGCGCATGTGCATTATTTTTCGTCGGCTGCCAAAATCACATCCGGCGCCGATCGTTACCTGGGGACGGAAGTGGATCTGGGCGCCGGTTGGAAGATCAGTCCCGAAGCCAATTTCAGCGGAGGATTTTCATTCATGATTGCCGGCGACAGCATGGAACTGCTGAAAGGCGGCGACAAATCAGCCGGTAATTACTGGGCCTACCTGATGTTAACCGTAACACCGACATTTATTAAATAGAGCATGAGAAGAAATACCTGGCAGGCGCCCTGGTCGGATCGTGAGGGAGTAATTATTGGTGGAGGATTGGTTTTTCTGGGGGTGGTCTGGCAGGTATTTCTGCCTTCATCCGGATTTCAACTACCTTTTTGGCCCGGCAATTTGTATCTGGGCCTGATTTTTCTGGCACTCCTGTTTACCCTTCATTTTTTACTGAAAAGCACCAGCGTGGTGAAGTGGCTGTCATCGGTTCCGGCGGCAGTGACATCGGCAGCTTTATACTGCGGTTTGGCCATTTTGCTGGGGATTATCCCGCAAGGGCAGTCATCCGGCTCTCCAATTGTTCACGTATTGGGTTTGAACCAGCTTACCAGCTCGTGGGTGTTTGCCCTGGCCAACCTGTATTTTCTGACCAGTTTGGGGCTGGCTACCCTCAAGCGGCTGTTCCCGTTTAAGTTGAAAAACGTGGGTTACCTGCTGAACCACGCCGGATTGTGGATTGCCCTCACGGCAGCGGCGCTGGGCAGCAGCGATTTGCAACGCCTGAGTATGAACTGCACCGAAGGTCAGCCCGAATGGCGGGCGTATGACGGGAACGGGCAGCTGGTTGAAATGCCTGTAGCCATTGAGCTACTCGATTTTCAGATTGACGAATACCCTCCCAAGCTGACATTGGTTGACAATGAAACCGGACGGATTGCCGTGCCCGACAAAAAGCGCGCTTTCTTCTCGGTGGCCGATTCTTCTTTTCAGTTTTTGGACTACCGGGTTGATGTGGACCGCCTGCTTCCCGAAGCCGGCCTGATAGGCGATCGCTTTGAGCCGGTAAATGAAGTGGGCTCCCCGCCGGCTGCCCGCCTTACCGTTACCCGTATTTCAACCGGCGACAGTCAAAGTGGCTGGGTGAGTTCGGGCAGTTTCCGTTTTCAGCCGTATGCGTTCAAAATATCCGACCAATATTCGCTGGTGATGTTGCCGCCTGAGCCGCGCAAATATCAGTCGGACATTCGGGTGATGACGCAGGAGGGGCAGCAGCTAACGGCCACCCTGGAGGTGAACAAGCCACTGAAGCTGGGTGGCTGGAAACTTTATCAGCTAAGTTATAAGGCCGACATGGGCAAATGGTCGGACATGAGCGTGATTGAGCTGGTTCGCGATCCCTGGATCCCGGTTGTTTATTTAGGGATTTTTATGATGCTGGCCGGATCGTTGTTTTTGTTCCGCGATGGAACGTACAAAAAGAAAGGACTGGAGAATGGGATGGATTAATTTTGAATATTATGCCTTTGCGGCCCTTTTGTTGTGGGGCGTTGGCAGCGTTTCGCTGTACTTCAAAACCGATAAGCAGGGGATAGGGGTGAGGATGCCCGCTCTGTTTTCGGCAGCAGGACTGGCCGTGCTGATGTTGTTCATCCTGCTTTTGTGGCTGAAAATCGACCGTCCGCCTATGCGCACCCTGGGCGAAACCCGTTTGTGGTATTCGTTTTTGCTCCCCGCCATCGGGCTGGTGAGTTTTATGCGCTGGCGCTACAAATGGCTGTTGGCCTACAGCTTGTTTATGGGCGGCCTGTTTTTGCTGATCAACATCCTTCATCCCGAAACCTACGACAAAAGCCTGATGCCTGCCCTGCAAAGTGTGTGGTTTATTCCGCACGTGATTGTATATATGTTTGCCTATGCTTTGCTGGCGGCGTCCAGCCTGGTGGCCCTCAAAGCTGTTTATCAGGATTATCGCGGAAAGCGGTGGAATACGTTGCCCAATCTGGCCGATAACTTCGTTTACCTGGGTTTTTCGTTTTTAACGATGGGCCTGCTGTTTGGCGCGCTGTGGGCCAAAGAAGCCTGGGGCCATTACTGGACCTGGGACCCCAAAGAAACCTGGGCTTTCATCACCTGGACGGCCTACCTGATTTATATCCATTACCGCTTCAGACATAAGCAGCGGCACAAGCAGGCCATGTGGATTTTACTGATTGCCTTCGGCTTGCTCATGGTTTGCTGGTTTGGCGTCAACTACCTGCCTTCGGCACAAAACAGTGTGCATACCTATACCAGTTAAGGCAAAAGGCAAAAGTTAAAAGGCAAAAGTTAAAAGCTAAAAGGCAAAACAGCTGTGCTACTTATACCTGTGTGGGTGTAGGGAATGGTTGGAGAAGTTCTTTTGTTACGCTGTGCCACTCAGTGTGTCACTCTGTGGTTAAATTAGAAATAACTCAACCACAGAGGTACGCAGTGATAATTATCACAGCGTAACACGGAGTTTTTGCTTCCTTCCTTTAAATGTTAAAACCCTGTTCGCGGATGGTTTTCAATAGCTTTTCCGAAAAATACAGGTTGTCGGCTTTTTTGTAACGAACATCGGTAAACACCTGGGCCAGGTTTTGTTTCCCGTTTTCGGCCACAAATTGGGCCGAGCTTTCCAGCGCTTCTTTTTCGCGGTACATGTCGTTGATCCGCTCATCGGAGTTTTCGCGGTACGTTTCGTGGTGCACAATCGCGCTCAGCGGCAGGCGGTCGGTGAGGCCCGGTTCGTGGTCGGGATAGCCCAGGCTGATGGCCGTCACCGGGATCACCCCTTTGGGCAGGTTGAGCGCTTCGATGATTTCCGGGGCATTGTACAGGGGAGTGCCCAGGTAACAAATGCCCAGTCCTTTCGATTCGGCGGCGATGCAAATGTTTTGCGCAAACAGCGACGCATCGATGATGCCATTCACCACCCACAACAGATTGTCGTAACCGGCATCGGCCTGGCGCAGCTCGCACCAGCGGTTAAAGCGGTTCAGGTCGGCGCAAACCGTGAGAAACACCGGCGCCTGGGTAACCATGCCCTGGTTGAAGTGAAGTGGCGCCAGGCGCGCTTTGCTGGCTGCATCGCGGGTTACAATAACACTGTACAGTTGCATATTCCCGGTAGTTGAGGCCCGTGTGCCGGCCTCGAGTATTTCGTTCAGCATGTCATCCGAAACAGCATCGGATTTGTATTTTCGGATGGAGCGGTGTTGTAAAAGAATATCCATGATCGCTAATTTGTGATTTCGTATTTGGGTTGCCAAAGTTAAGGTCAAACACCGGAAATGGAAGAAAAAATGCGGAAAAAACGCGCTGTGACGACCTGAAGATATCGACCGTTGCAGTCGTACAGAAATCTTCACGGCTTCCTTTTCCTCTTTTTGGGCGCTTGAAGAAATCTTCATAGCTCCGCTTATTCTTTTCCCAAAGCATGAAGATATCTTAACGCCCTCCCTTTTCAATTTCCCGGCGTTTTAAGACGTATGTTGAATATGTTTTGTAAATTGGGCTGCGGAAAATATAACATGCAAAAGTTACACAGATCACCCCCGTAGCGGAAATATAAGATAGCTTTTGGGGTACAGACAACAGAGTTACCGACAATGCTAAAAAAACCGCATCATGAGAGAACTTGAGCATTTGTTTTTTAACAGTAGAGAATCTTTTCGGAGCTGGTTAGAAAAGAATCATAATGGGAGTTCTGGCGTTTGGATGATATTTTATAAAAAGCACACAAATATTGGATGCATAAAATATAATGAAGCACTCGAAGAAGCTCTTTGTTTTGGATGGATTGATAGTATTATAAAAAAGATTGACAATGACCAATATGTTAGAAAGTTTACGCCAAGAACAAATACTACAAAGTGGTCGGAGGTGAATAAAAAAATAGTGATGGCTTTAATAAAAAAAGGCAAAATGACAGAAGTAGGTCTAAAGAAAATTGATACATACTTAAAAACGGGAAAGGTTGATTGGGAAAACAAAGATTTAAAAAATGAAAAAGGGGAAAAAAAGTTTGACGTGCCGGATTTTATATTAGAAGAATTTGCCAAAAATGAACCA
The DNA here is from genome assembly GCA_050178015.1 of Mangrovibacterium sp. Classification (GTDB taxonomy): domain Bacteria; phylum Bacteroidota; class Bacteroidia; order Bacteroidales; family Prolixibacteraceae; genus Gaoshiqia. The sequence continues at coordinate 184,631 of JBFXGM010000001.1, read as the reverse complement.
GCATTGACAAATTTCAATAATCTTTCCCATACTTATAGACGACATTATATCCTTTGGATTACTGATGCTAAAAGAGAAGAAACAATTCTTTACAGATTGAAAGAATCAATAGAATTATTAAGAGAAAATAGAAAACTTGGTTTGAAATAAATGGAAATAAAAAGCACATGCCGGTAACACACAATATAAAACAGTTGGGGTTCAGTGGTTTGCGAGCGCTTGGTTCCCGCATCAACTTTTTCCTCGGTGGATACGGACGCGCTCTGAATACCCAACCGTTTCATATTGTCAAACGTTATGCATAATTTTAAAAAAGACAAAAATCGACAATAAAAAACTATAAAACCAAAATATGAAAGCTTTAAACCTAATCTTATTCTGCCTGATTTTTAGCAATATTTTCGGACAGGAAATAACAGAAAAAGAAATCAAATCAGAAGTTAATGAAGTAACTGTTTTCATTGACAAAGCACAAGTTACAAGACAAAAAATGGTTGAAATTAACTCTGGAGTCACAATTTTGAAATTTATAAACCTATCCCCTTTCATTGACGCAAAAAGTGTTCAGGTTAAAGCAAGTGGAGATGTGACAGTTTTGGCAGTAAATCATCAGCAAAACTTTATTGATAAACTCGAAAAATCTGAAGAAGTAAAAAAAATTGAAGAAAAACTTGATGACCTAAACGGTCAAATAAAGTTAGAAGAAACCTACCTTTCAATTTTAAAAGAAGAATTGACTTTTTTAAATGACAATCGGATTATCGGCGGAAAAAACAATGAATTAAATATTTCGACACTCAAAGAAGCGTCTGAATTTTACAGTTCCAAACTGACTGCATTAAAACTCAAAGAAATAGAAAGAAATAAAACTTTAGAGAATTTAAGAAAACAAAAGAACGAACTTCAAAACCAATTAAATACATTAACAAGCAAAAAAGAATTTGCTTCGGGTGAAATTTTAGTAAAAGTTCAAAGTAAAATTAAAACGAATCCGTCTTTCGAATTATCATACATCGTTGACAATGCAGGTTGGTATCCAACATATGATATTCGTGCAAAAACTATAAATGACCCCGTTGAAATTATTTATAAAGCAAATCTGCGACAAGACACAAAAGTTGATTGGAAAAATGTAAAGCTTAGTTTTTCTTCTTCAAATCCAAATTCATCGGGAGTTGCTCCGGAACTTCAAACTTATTACCTCGACTATTATAGTTTGCCGCCGGTTTACAATAAATCAATAAACTCTGTGACTGGTCAGGTTTTAGACCAAGAGGATAATCCATTGCCAGGCGCTACAGTAATGATTCCAGAAACAACAATTGGAGCCGTCACGGATATGAATGGAAATTATTCGATTACACTTCCAAACAATGCAAGTTATTTAAATTTCTCATTTATTGGTTTTAAAGCTAAAACTTTACCAATTACAAGTTCAGTAATTAATGTAAAAATGGTTGAGGATGATGTAGCATTGCAAGAAGTTGTTGTGGTTGGTTATGGCGTTCAGGAAGATGCAGATATTTCAACACAACTTCAAGGAAGAGTTGCAGGAGTTTCAGTAAATAGAACAAAAAGTAGAGATGCAGAAAGTATTGCAATTCCTTTTGAAAAAACGGAAAATCAAACGTCCATTAACTTTGAAATTTCCACTCCATATACTGTTAATTCAGACAATAAAAACTATTCGGTTGACATGGTGGTGTATCAAGTACCTGCATTCTTCCAATATTATTCAGTACCTAAAATTGAAAAAGAAGCCTACTTAATTGCAAATATCACTGGCTGGGAAAAATATAACTTATTGGAAGGTGAAGCCAATATATTTTTCGAGGGAACATTTGTTGGAAAATCACTTTTAGATGTTCGGTTCGCATCTGACACTCTGCAACTTTCGTTGGGTAAAGACAAAAATGTAATTGTTAACCGAGAAAAAGAAAATGATTTTGAAACCAGACAATTTATTGGTTCAAAAAAGGAAGAATCAAAATCTTGGAAAACAACTATTAAAAATAACAAAAGTCAAGAAATTAATATGGTTGTACTTGACCAAGCTCCCGTATCAAAACTTGAAGAAATTGAAGTTAACATTCAAAATTTTTCAAGCGGTAAGCTAAACAAAGAAAGTGGAGAAGTTAAATGGGAGTTTACGTTAAAACCAATGGAGAAAAAAGAATTTGATTTGAAATATTCAGTCAGATATCCAAAATCGAGGAATTTGACAATAGAATAAAAAACTATGCATAATAAAGTACACATTGCAGGGCGGGGTTCGGTGGTACGCCAACTGCGGATTCTCGTTTCGCAGCTCCATGTCCTTCGGACAGGAACGCTCTCCGAAATCCGCAACGACAACTTACAAGTGACCGTTGGCATTAATTATAAAAGACATTCTACAAAATACATAACATGGGTAAAAAACTGACTGTTTATATGATTGACGGAACAGCTTATGGTCCGAGACTTAGTGAAATAGGAAATTGGGTTGGAAAGGCTATTTATAGCCCAAGAGCATCTGTTAATAAAATTATGCACAGACCAGAGTTTGAAAACCCAGGTATATACTGTTTGAAAGGTGACCCAACTGACGAAGCATTTGACGAGAAAATTTATATTGGTGAAGCTGAGAATATTAGATCAAGACTAAAACAACATCTTAGTGATCCCAATAAAGACTTTAAAGAATTAATATTCTTCGTAAGTAAAGATGAACTTTTAACAAAGACACAGATTAAATATTTGGAATCAAGACTTATACAGCTTGCGATAGAAGCAAAAACAGCTCAAATTGATAATGGAAATTCACCTAGTTTGCCGACTCTTCATGAAGCAGACATTTCTGATATGGAATACTTCCTTGAACAGATAAAGCTCATTCTTCCTGTTATGGGATTTAATTTTTTGATTTCTTCAACAGTCACTCAAAAGGATTTTGCGGAAGCTGACACAAAAATTGAAGTGCGTGAAACTTATTTTATTAAAACAAGATCTTTTGATGCAACTATGACAGAAACAGATCAAGGATATATAGTTGCAAAAGGAAGCGAAGCAAAAAAATCATTATCAAATTCATGCACAGAAACATACAGAAATATGAGAAGAAAACTTTTAGAAACTAAGATCATGATAGAAAGTGGTGACAAACTTCTTTTTGCAGAAGATGCAATTTTTAGTAGTCCTAGTGCTGCTTCAAATATGATTCTAGGGAGAAATTCTAATGGATTCACAGAATGGGTTAATAAAGAGGGATTGTCATTTAAGGAAATACAAGAAAAAATAAATAACTAATGCCAACAAAGCTGTGATACGGCAGCCGGGGCTACACAACATATTGCGGGTTTCGTTCTCCCCTGTCACCAGCGTTTGGCCTGAAAATTTCATAACTGGCAGAAATGCTCCGGCCGACCGCATACAGCCGGGCGGTTACAGGGCATTTTGAAAACCGAATTATTAACGTATCGTTTAGAATCATATCGTATCAGAATAAATCGAATATCTATCGAATAAAAACGAATCATATCGTATCATTAATGGCTAAAGTTGATATATTTGTTTTATGGAAAACTTAGTCCATACTTTTAAATTAAACCTTGACTGGAAGTTAGTTGGATTAATAAGCCAAATCGATAGATTTGATGCTTCTTGGACTTCAATAGAAAAAAAGGAAGGACAAAGCTTAAAACAGCTAAAATCAATTGCCACCGTAAGAAGTGTTGGTGCTTCGACTCGAATTGAAGGCTCCAAAATGAGCGACGAAGAAGTTCAAGTTCTACTCAAGCAAATTGATATTACAAAACTGACTGACAGAGATTCTCAGGAAGTTGTTGGATATTTTGAAACACTGGATATTATCACAGAATCATTTGAAAATATTGACATAAAAGAAAGTAGCATTAAAAACCTACACAATATTTTAATGAGACACAGCAAAAAGGATGAATGGCATAAAGGAAATTACAAACAACATACAAATTCCGTTGAAGCCAGTTTTCCTAATGGAACAAAACAAATAATTTTCCAAACAACCGAAGCTGGATTCGCAACTGAAGATGCCATGAGAGCATTAATCGACTGGTATAAAAAAGACAAAATCACTCATCCTCTTGTAAAGTGCGCATTATTTGCATATGAGTTTGTAAGCATTCATCCTTTTCAAGATGGTAATGGTCGTTTAAGCAGGCTTCTATCAACTCTACTCCTGTTGAAAAACGGATACACATGGATTCAATACGTAAGTTTTGAACACGAAATTGAAAATAGAAAATCAGAATATTACAGGGTTTTAAGAAGCTGTCAGGCTCAGCGACCAAATGAAAATGTAAATGATTGGGTAAACTTCTTTTTTGATGCTTTAAAAAATATTCAGAACCAGCTATTAAATAAATTGGAGCAAAGCGGAGTTGAGACTAAATTATCACCAAGAGAAAAATCAATAATTACGTTTATTGGAAATAATCCTGGATGTAAATCGGGAGATATTGCGAAAAGACTTGATATACCAAGTCCAACCGTAAAGAGAATATTACCTGAACTGATAAATAAGAATTTAATAGAAAAACATGGAACCGGACCTGGAACAAATTACTCGATAAAATAAAAAACGCACTAACACTTAGCCTCTAATCAAGCGTTGCTTGCATACGCTTTGTATTGGAGGGTATGTTGAACTAAACCTTCCTTGCAAACAATCACCCTGCTCTTCCGGATATGCCAACGTCGGTGATTGGCTGGATCGGATTACAATCCTAATGAGCTGAATTGTTTTTAATCCCCTTACTCCGGCCCTTTCAGGGCTTTGGTAAACACGTAATGCTACAATGACAGGGCGTTGCCCTGCCTTAGTGCTGTTGCACCGTTGGTGCGGAGAAGCGGAAAAGCAGCGGGCCGGTCAGGCCAACGGCCTGCAAGCAACAGCCCGCAGCAACGCTGTGTGGAAGTTTTATTCACCAGGTGACTCGAAGTCACCTGGTGAATTTCGAAATGACGATGGGCCGGCTAGGCGTTTCCCGAAATCTGCAACGAGAATTTTCGTATTTTCAGCTTCCTGAAAAAAGACTTGTTTATGATTAAATTAATAGTCAACCGATACGACGGCGTGATGGCCGATGAAACCACACTTCCGGATGATCCGAATGAATTTGCAGAAGAAATTGCAGGAATACTTGCATCGCTACAGGATAAAAAGCTGCTGTGGGTAAAGATACCGATCGGGAAATCGGATTTTATCCCCATCCTGACCCGACTGGATTTTGAATTTCATCATTGCGACGAGAAAAACCTGATGCTGGTTAAGAAATTGCATCCGGATGCGGTACTTCCTGCCACAAAAAACTACATCGCAGGCGTTGGCGCCATCGTGTTGCACCAGGGACGGCTGCTGGTGGTGAAAGACCGTTTTTTTGCCGGCTATAAACTTCCCGGCGGGCACATTGATAAAAACGAATCGCTGAAAGATGCCTTAAAACGGGAAGTTTTCGAGGAAACGGGAATACAGGTAGAATTTGAGTCCATCATGAACGTTGGCCATTTCCGCAACGGACAGTTTGGCGAATCGAATCTTTACCTGGTTTGCACCGCCAAAGCACGGTCAACCGAAATTACCATAAATGACTCGTCTGAAATTGTTGAAGCCAGGTGGATCGCCCCGGAGGATTTTTTACAATCGGACGAGGTGAATGCGTATAATAAAGGCGTTGTTGAGGCAGCGCTTCACAACAAAGAACTAAAACTGATTGAGCGGCAGATCAAACTCAGGGTGACTGGCGGAGAAGTCTTTTTTTAGAATGCAGTTGCCAATAACGGAGGTGTCAGTTGAACTACGGACACAGATGTTTCGATCATTTGACAAGTATGCGATAAAAATGCTGTCGTTATGTCTTCGTAATTTCATGCGGGTTAAAATATAGTTTGATGCGCGTCAAAAATATTTTTAATGGGCATCAGAAATGTTTTTGATGCGCGTCATAGTTAAACCACATGCCTTTATGTGGTGACTTTTTTATAGATAAGAGTTTCATTTCTTCCTGTTTTTTCATCCCTGGCGGCGCACTTTTGTCCCTCCCAAAAACAGACATGCCGGTCTAAGGTACAAAAGCGAGCCAGTGGAGGACATAAAGGCCAGCAGGTGAGCGCATCCGGGGCATTCCTTGGTGCAAAATGCGATCGGTCCAAAGCAGAAAAATGCTTTGATCAGTTTACGGAGTCGAGACGTTGCTTTTTCGATTATCCGTTGATGATGGTTGCCGTATCTACTGCTTGGAAAAAATGGCTGGCTTTGCCATCTTTGAAAGTCCACGCATGTGTAGCTTGAGCTCTAAAAGGTTTTCCGCTACTTTTCAACGTGCCTGTGTAATAGCCCACTACCGCTACTTTGTCTCCTCCATCGATAAAATCGGAAATTTCGATATTGAAATTATCAATGTAGTCCGGGATTTTAGCCAGAACCTTCTCCACAACAACTGCTTTGTGGCCTATGTATTTACCATCACCTTCTACCATCGGCATACCGGGACATTCTTCCCAGACAATGTCGTCGTGCCAGGTTGTTAAAACTGTTGCAATGTCGCCCTTGGCAAAACTCTCGTAACCCTTCTTTAAAATGTCTAAATTTTTCATTGGTTCAAATTTTTGTAATTGTGTAACATGTGCGGATTTGATGATACAAGTTCGGTTAAGGAACTGTAGAAATGCAGTGTTTGAGGGCGTTTCAATTAAATGGCTTATTGTAAGGCATTCAAAGAACGCTATCGTTTTCTGCAAAGAGGAATCCGATGAATGAGACACAATCTCACCACGATCAGATTAAGCGTATGATTTTCGGATTTTTTAATTGGTAGAATTACTCACTACTACGAAATAGGCAGCAGATTTAGTTACAACTTGTTTCGTTTTTTCTAGGTGATTGAAGTGCCGGTATATTTCCAGCGTTTAAATTACAAACTATTCGTGTGTGCAGACCGTACTATCTCTGTAATCTAAGCGTATTATTCATCTAAATAAATAGTTAGAAAATAAAAGAGGAAAACATGCCGGTAGCGATGGAAGGATCGGGAACCTTCATGCCTTTCTTCCACATGAACATACGGTGATCGTTCAGTAGGATGTTAAATTGATTGAATTTAGCCCTACGAAAGAATTGAATGAAGTAATAGAACATGTGGGCAAAAAAATGGCAGACTAACGTGCACGAATATCAGCGTTGAATATACCGGTACGTCTTCAGCGTGTATATTATATCTGTCGGTTTCATTGGAAGATGACCATCTGGTAATTTACAGAGACGGGAAACAATTTATATTAAAAGCACTTTCTGAAAATGAATTTGTACCGTATGAAAAGGCAGGTCAGGATTCCCTTTCAGTAAAGGATATAGAACGATATTGTTTTATGGATTATGGCAATTTCAACTATTACAAACGGAATTATTGTCGTTTATTTGCAAAAAGAAATACGATGAAATACCGATTGATAGGACTTGCCCTTGCCGGGTTGATGGCATTTTTCGCCTCTTGCAAAACCTGCGAATGTCCGGCCTATTCCCGGGGCGAAAGCGTGCACCCCCAAGGGGATTTCATGGAAAAACAGGCCACGGTCCAAACCGGCGGGGCAGAAATCGACAGCTGAAAATTCCATTCTTGTTTCGTTGCTCTTTCCTTTTTGATGAACAACTGCGGGCAGATAAACAGGCAGCTGGTTCGCCGCTTGAAAACCAGTGTAACAGTCTGATTTGTTTTTGAGTATAACACGACGTCGTGGTTTTCTTTTATTCTCTTTTTGCAGCAAGTTTGCCGCAAGTCCAAAGCCCGTTTGCAGCCACGGGAACATGCCTGTTGGAAGGGGCAAAAATACGGTTCAGCCAATATTAATTCAAGTTTAAGCTCTTGTTGAAAAAAATAAAAGAAAAACAAAAAATTTGACTGTATAGAATATAGTTCGTTATTTTGTGGGGCTTTAAAAAAAATACAAGCTAATAAATCAAAGAATAATTCTTTCATTAATTTTTTAAACTATCAACTATGTCAAAAATTAAAATCGGTATCAACGGATTTGGCCGTATCGGACGTTTTGTTTTCCGTCAGGCTATTGCAAAAGGGACAATTCAGGTTGTTGCTATCAACGATTTGATCGATGTTGACTACATGGCCTACATGTTAAAATACGATTCTACTCACGGGATCTTCAAAGGTGATGTTGAAGTAAAAGACGGTAAACTGATCGTTAACGGTGAAGTAATTCGTGTTACTGCTGAAAGAAACCCGGCTGACATCAACTGGGGCGCTGTTGGTGCTGAATATGTTGTTGAATCAACTGGTCTTTTCCTGGAAAAAACTAAAGCTCAGGGTCACATCGACGCTGGCGCTAAAAAAGTTATCTTCTCTGCTCCTTCAAAAGACGATACCCCTATGTTTGTAATGGGTGTTAACCACACTTCTTACAACAATGATATGACTTTCGTATCAAACGCTTCATGTACTACCAACTGCTTGGCTCCAATCGCTAAAGTATTGAATGACAAATTCGGTATTGTTGAAGGTTTGATGACAACCGTTCACGCGACAACTGCTACTCAAAAAACAGTTGACGGTCCTTCAGCAAAAGACTGGAGAGGTGGCCGTGGCGCAGGTCAGAACATTATCCCTTCTTCTACCGGTGCTGCCAAAGCTGTCGGTAAAGTTATTCCTCAGTTGAACGGCAAATTGACCGGTATGGCTTTCCGTGTTCCAACTCCTGACGTATCAGTGGTTGACCTGACTGCCCGTTTGGAAAAAGGCGCTTCTTACGCAGAAATCTGTGCTGCCATGAAAGAAGCTTCTGAAGGCGAATTGAAAGGTATCCTGGGTTACACCGAAGACCAAGTTGTATCGAACGACTTTGTTGGCGACACCCGTACTTCTATCTTCGATGCTGGCGCTGGTATCTCATTGTCTCCAAACTTCGTAAAAGTTGTTTCTTGGTACGACAACGAAATGGGTTACTCTGCAAAAGTTTGCGAACTGATCCAATACATGGATTCAGTAAAATAAGCTGAAGGTTTTACATCCTACGATAAAAAGGAAAACCGCTCCAATTGGGGCGGTTTTCTTATTTGTAAAAAGTTGTCAAAAGCTTTCCTATTTCACTTCAAAGTCGAACATTTTTTTGTTCTCCAGAAAGCCTTCCAACCGGTCGCCAATGGCCACGGGCCCAACGCCCGCCGGGGTGCCGGTGTAAATCAGGTCGCCAATTTTCAGCGTGAAGTATTTCGATACCTGGCTGATCAGTTCGTCGATGGGGAACAGCATAAACGAGCTGTCGCCGTTTTGAACGGTTTCGCCATTCTTTTTCAGCTGAAAACGGATGGCATTCAGATCGGGCAATTCGGATGTGGGGATAAATTCGCTGCTGATTACGGCCGACCGGTCAAAGGCTTTGGCCTTTTCCCAGGGAAGTCCTTTGTCTTTCAGCTGGTTTTGCAGGTCGCGGGCCGTGAAGTCGATACCCAGTCCAAGCTCATCGTAATAGCGGTTGGCAAAGCGCGTTTCGATATTTTTTCCCAGCCGGTTGATCCGAACGATCAGTTCACATTCGTAATGTACATCTTTGCTGAAATCCGGTATATAAAACGGTTCGTTGTTGCGGAGCAGGGCCGAATCCGGTTTCATGAAAATAACCGGTTCTGTCGGGATATCGTTATTCAATTCCCGGACGTGTTCGCTGTAATTCCGGCCAATACAAATGATCTTCATAGTTTTTGAGTTATGAGTGGCAAGCAGTGAGTAGCAAGTGAAGAAAAATGACTCATGACTCATTACTCGCTACTCACGACTTTTTTATTCTTTCATTCGCAGCTTGATGGCGGTGAGCACTTTTTTGGTGTACAGCGGAAATTCACCGTTCATAATCCAGCCGAAGTAGCCGGGCTGTTCGCGCAGTACCTTTTCAACAGGAACTCCTTTGTTTTTGCCAAAATTGAACACTTCCACGCCATTCTCGTCGTACACGATGCGCCCCAGAAAATCCACGTTGCGGTCGTACGATGAAAATTCGCTGAGGGCGGTAACATCGTTTTTAATGGGTTTGCTTACCCGTCCGTTACCCTCCTCGTATTCCGTATCCTGGTAAAGGTCGAGCTGGGCTTTCAGTACATCGTAAGTAGCTTTGGTGTCCACCATCGCGCTGTGAGCGCCAGCCAGTTCCTGTTGGCAGTAAAACTTGAAAGCTGCTGTCAGGGTGCGTTTTTCCATCTTGTGGAAGATGGCTTGTACATCGATAAACTTTCGTTTTTTAAAGTCGATATCCACATCCACGCGCAAAAACTCCTCGGCCAGCAACGGGATGTCGAAACGGTTGGAGTTAAATCCGGCGAGGTCGCAGCCTTCCATAAATTTGGCCAACGACTTGGCCACTTCTTTAAAAGTGGGGGCATCTTTTACATCTTCATCATAAATGCCGTGTATTTTACTGGCAAATTCGGGAATTGGCATTTCGGGGTTGATCCGCAGGTCGCGGCTTTCTTCCGAGCCGTCCAGGTTAATCTTCAGTAAGGCGATTTCCACAATCCGGTCGGTCACTACGTTGATCCCGGTGGTTTCCAGGTCCAGAAAAATCAGTGGATTTTTTAAATTGAGCTTCATTTATATGGGTTTTATTCAGAAAAAGCAGGCTTTGTGAAACGTATTCAGTCGAGCCTGTTCAATTCAAATTTGTATAAAAAGAAAAGAGGCAATTTTAAAAGTCCTGTTTTTGTCGTCATCCTGAACTTGTTTCAGGATCTTTGTTGAAACAGACAGGCCCTGAACTGAATTCAGGGTGACGTTCCGAACCGAATTTGACTTTAAAAATTGCCCCTTTGATGGGTTTTAATTACGCGTTGATCATCATCGGCATCAATAACATCAACACGTCTTCTTCGTCAAAATCTTTTTCGGCGGGCAACAACAGGCCGGCACGGGTTGGGTCTGACAATTCAACACGCACATCGGTTGATGACAGGTTAACCAGGATTTCCTGCAAGAAGGTCGATTTGAACCCGATTTCGATTTCATCGCCTTCGTACTCACATTTCAGGCGTTCAACGGCCGAGATGGCAAAATCGACATCCTGGGCCGAAACTACCAGCTGGTTGTCGTGAATGTGGAACTTGATCAGGTTGCTGGCCTGATTGGCAAATACCGATACCCGTTTGATGGTGTTGTAAAATTCCAACCGGTCAACCACCAGTTTGTTCGGGTTATGGGTTGGGATTACCGAGTTGTAACTGGGGTAATTCCCTTCCACCATGCGGCAGATCAACTTATAATTGCTGAGTGTGAAGAAGGCATTTTTATCGTCAAACTGAAGTTTCACGTCATAGTCTTCTTTGGCCAGCAAGTTCTTCAATAAGGCTGCCGGTTTTTTGGGCAGAATGAAGGACGATTCCACTTCGGCTTTGGCGTCGCTACGTTTGTAGCGTACCAATTTATGGGCATCCGAGGCGACAAAGGTCAGGTCGTTTTGCCCCAGCTCAATGAAAATCCCGTTCATTACCGGGCGAAGTTCATCATCGGCCGTGGCAAACAAGGTGCGGGCAATACCGCTTTGCAGTACATCGTGGCTCACACTGATGGAGGAGGCAACCTCTTCGCGCAGCACGGGCAGTTGCGGGAAGTCGTCGCCACTTTTCCCGACAATGCTGAATTTTCCGTTTTCAGAATAAATATCAATGGCGAAGCTGTCCTGGTCGATTTTAAAGGTCAACGGCTGTTCCGGAAATTCTTTCAACGTATCATTCAATAACTTGGCCGGAACGGCGATGTCGCCTTGACCTTCAGTGTTGTCCAGCTCCAGGCTGGTGATAAGCGTTGACTCCAAATCTGAAGCAGTAACCGTTAGCCGGTTACTTTCCAGCTGAAATAAATAATTATCCAGGATGGGTAATGTATTTTTCGAACTAATCACCTTACTGATCGCATTCAGGTGACTGAGCAATTCGGTACTGGAAACAACAAATTTCATTGATATTTTTTTAAGTATTAGTGATCTGATTATTTAAATGTTGCGGACTTTTATATCCGGTTAACACAATCACACGAATATACAAACTTTGATTTTGTTTCTTGATGTTTTCGTTTGAGATTTTATACAAAGTAATTAACCGCGGTATTTTCGTTTGCGGACAAAATTGAAAATCAGCCCAAATAGCGAAATCAGGGCCAATGGCGCCAGCAAATTCAGCAGTTGCCAGAAGAATTTTTCCTCGCGGACTTTCACTTCATCCAGCAAACGCAACTTAAAAACGCGCGACCTTAGCGACATGATCCCGGTATCGTCGCACAAGTAATTCACCGCATTTACCAGAAACTCTTTGTTGCCGAATGTCTGTTGCGAAAAGTTGTCGTAGCCCAGCGGACGTGTTTGGGTCTGGCCGTTTCGGTGCGACACTTGGTTGGCGATTAGGCTTCCGTCGGCCAGGACAATCATTTTTGCCGGTTTCGATTCGGGAAGAACTTCAATATTGGTGGTGTTGAAATCTTCGGTGATGCGGTTTTTAAATGCCGATGAGAATTGCCCCTCCAGCAATATGCCGACCGGTACCTGCGATTGTTGGAACAAGTTGCGTGAGGGTGGATTGTTGATACTTTGCAGGCTGATTTCTTCGGGCGTTTTCACGATGCGGGAATAGGTTGAAGTATGCAGAATGACGGTCTTTTTCACAGCGGCACTTTGGCCAACCGTGTCGATAGAACTGACAAATTCTGACTTTAACCGGTTGAGGTTACGGCTGATGACATGCGCTTGGCTGGGTGTGAGCAAGGGCGAATAGTACCAGGGGGCCGGGGTGAACTTGGGAGGGCTGCCAACCGGTGCGGTGTTTACCGGAATCATCAGGCACTCCACGTCCTGCACCAACACCGGGTTTACGCGCACCCCGTAACGGAAAAGCTGGTCCATCAGGTTCAGGTCGCGCGGAAAGGCCAGGGTGGTTTCTCCGCGGCTAAGGCTGTCCAGGCTCACCTGCACCGGGTCGAACAGCCACAGCAGGTTGCCGCCCCGCATCAAATACTGGTCGATGTAAAACTTGTCGGTTTCGCTAAATGGTTGCGACGGATCGGAAATGATCAAGGCCTTTGGTCGTTTTTCGCCTGAAATAAGATCTGTAGCCAAACGGTTGGTAACCCGGTAATTTTCAGCCAAGGTCATGCGGATGTCGTGCGTTTCGGCATCGCTCAGTTCCGACTGCCCGTTCAGGAAGGCAACTTCTTCTTTTTCATGCCCGAGCAACTGTTGCAAAGCCCGCATCAATTCAAATTCGAGTGTTTCTACCGAATTGTTTAGGTTCACTTCAGCTGCCAGGGCCGGATTATTTTTTAACAAGTTTACCCCGATTTCCTCGCCTTTGTAACGGATGACCGCTCCCGGAAAAATCAGGTGCGTCACGGTTCCTTCATCGCGTGTCAGGCGCAAATCGGTTGGTTGCAGCCCCAGCGAGATCAGGTGTTCAAACAGCTGGTTTCGTTCGTTGGCATTTTTAAGTTGATAGGGGTCCATGCTTTCATACCGTACACGTATGTCGGCATAGGCATCCATGTCTTGTATCTTTTCTTCAACAGCCTGCTGTAATTTCCGGAATCCAGGGGGCAATTCGCCCGCCAAAAACAGATCGATCTTTACCGGGGCATCCAGTTGGTTGATTAGTTCTTTGGAAATCGGGGAGAGGCTGTACCGTTGCTCGGTGGTCAGGTCGATGCGAAAAAACAATCGGGATGAAACGGCCGAAAGCACGATCAATCCGACTGCCAGCAGAGCCAGCTTTTTGAGTTGCTTTTTGAGTTTTTTCTGTTTTTGCTGAAGGAAGATACTGGTGAGCATCAGGATAAAAAAAGTAAGCGACAGAAAATAAACCACGTCCCGTGAATCAACCACGCCGCGGCTCATGGATAAATAATGTTCGTTGATGCCAATTTGGGTGAAGAATGATTTCAGGCTAACCGGCAGGTTCATGGAGGCCATAAAATCCAAGCCCGCGTAAAAGAAAAACGACAGAAATAATGCTGCAATGAACGCGAAGATCTGGTTATCGGTCAACGATGAAGCCAGCAGTCCGATAGCCACATAGGCAGCTGCCAAAAAGAACAGTCCGGTAAACGATCCCCAGGCAGCGCCGCTGTCCCAGTTTCCGACCGGGTTTCCCAGCGCATAAATAGAGTAGAAATACACCAGCGTAGGAAGCAGGCAAACGGCTACCAAAAACAATCCGGCCAGGTATTTTGCCCAAACAAGCTGGAATAGCGACAGCGGGCGGGTAACCAGTATTTCGAGCGTTCCCAGTCGTTTTTCCTCAGCAATCAGCCGCATGGTGAGCGCCGGTGCCAGAAACAGGAAGATCCACGGAGCGAGCGAGAAGTAGCTGTCCAGGGTTGCATACCCGTTTTCGAGCAGGTTGTAGTTGCCGGGAAATACCCAAAGGAATAAACCATTGGCAATCAGAAAAACAAAAGCTACCAAATAGCCGGTAACCGACCCGAAAAATCCGGTAATTTCTTTTCGAAATAAGCTGTACATGCGTCAATTCGTGTTAGGGCAAACGAAGATAGCAAAAGATTATTTCTTTTGCCGAAGTTTCGCCACCATCAGGCTGGCAGCGCGGGCCGAAGCGCCAGGTTCGCCCAGCTGGTTGAGCAGCTCACGGTAATTGGCATCAATTTGCTTTCGGTAAGCGGGATTATTTAATATCCGCTCCAATTCTTCACGAATGTTTTTCACCGAGCATTGGTGTTGCAACAATTCCCTCACTGCCGTGCGTTGTAGGATCAGGTTTACCAGCGATACCCATTTTATTTTCAGTACCTTTTGCCCTATTTTAAAAAATAAGGCCCCGCCTGCCATCCGGTAACACACTACTTGCGGACAGCCGATCACACCGGCCTCCAGCGAAACTGTTCCCGAAGCCAGCACGGCCGCATCGGCCTGTTGCAGTACTTCGTAGGTTTTGCCATGCAACAGGCTCGCCTCGTAACCATTCAGCAGTTCATTGTACACTTCATCCGGAATATTGGGCGCTGCCGTCACGATCAACTGGTGCGTTTTGAACGAAGCTGCTGCCTTGAGCATCCGGGGCAACAGGGAGCGGATTTCCTGTAAGCGGCTTCCCGGAAGCAATGCGATGACGGGCTTTTCAGCTAACGTGTTTTCTTTCCGAAAAACTTCAGCCGCTTGTTTGGATGGTTTTGCCAGCACGGCATCCAGTACGGGATTGCCCACATAGTTTACCGGGTATTCAAACTGCCGGTAAAATTCGGTTTCGAACGGAAGGATGGTAAACATTTCGTCCACAAAAGCTTTTATCTTTTTGATGCGGTGTGCTTTCCATGCCCATATCTTTGGTGATATATAGTAGAATACCCGGATACCGTGGGCCTTGGCAAATTCGGCCATCCGCAGGTTGAAACCAGGGTAATCCACCAGCACCAACACGTCCGGTTGAAATTGGAGCAAATCCTGTTCGCAGGTTTTGAAGTTTTTTTTGATCGTGCGCAGGTTCAGCAACACGGGCAAAAAGCCCATGAAGGCCATGTCGCGGTAATGCTTCACCAGTAGCATGCCGGCTTTTTCCATTAATTCGCCGCCAAAGCCGCGAACAATGGCTGATTTATCTTCGCGTACCAGCTCCCTGATCAGGTTGGAGGCGTGCAAATCGCCCGAAGCTTCGCCTGCTATAAAATAGTATTTCATCGTTCAGCGTAAAAAGTATAAAGGCAAAAGTAAAAAGAATTGGCAGAAGAACTTTGAATGATGAATGGGGATTGGTCATTAATTGTCATTCATGGTCATTACGTCATTTTATTCCGAAACCCGCAACCCGTGCCCGATTTTAAAGTGCTTTGGTGATCAGTACCATAAAGGCATACACGAAGGTGGCCATCAGGACCCCCCGGGCTGCCAGGTCATGTTTCTTTTTGAAAAAATACAGGAATAGCAACAGGTTGGGGGTTACGCACAAGGTCATTAATTTGACCAATGCATGTAAGTGCCAAAGACCTGTAAGATAGTCTGTGAACGGTACTTCCTGTCCGCTGACAAGATACATCAGCAGAAAGACGAAAACGGGCAAAATGATGCCCGGGATAAAGCCAATCTGTAGCCTATTCTGGTTGAATTTTCTGCTGGTTGCCATTAAAATTTCCAGTTTTTCATTTGTTGGAAGGTTTCGTGGCAGGTCATGTCAACGGTAACAGGCACCACCGAAACGTACTGGTTGTCGAGGGCATGCATATCCGTTCCGGCTGTATCCGGTTCAAAATTTTTGAAATAGCCGCTTAGCCAATAGTAATCACGCTGGTGGGGGTCAGTCCGTTTTTCCAGCTCTTCTACCCATTTCCCCGAGGTTTGGCGGCAAACCTCAATACCTTTCACTTCGCCTTTTGGAATGTTTACGTTCAGACAGGTAAAATGCGGCAGCCCGTTTTCGGCAACAGCCTGAAAGATCCTCGCAACCACCATTTTGGCCCGGGTGAAATCGGCATCCTGGGCGTAGTCGCACAACGAAAAACCCATCGAAGAAACCCCATGCAAACATCCCTCGATGGCAGCTCCCATCGTACCGGAATAAACAACGCTGATGGACGAGTTGGACCCGTGATTAATCCCCGAAACCACAAAATCGGGATGACGGTCCAGCAAATGGTTGAAGCCGATTTTTACACAATCAACCGGTGTGCCGTTGCACTTGAAAAGTGTATAACCTTCTTCTTCCTGCATTTTGGTGGCACGTAGGGGTTTGTCCACTGTAATGGCGCTCGACATGCCCGACATGGCCACCTCCGGAACAATTACAACCACCTCGCCAAACAATCTCATTACTTCGGTAAGTTCTTTCAATCCTTTGGCGTGGATGCCATCATCATTGGTAACCAATATAAGCGGGCGGTCTTTCATGTCTGTCAATATTTGTTTTGAGCCACAAATATAACCCAAACGCCCCGAAAGTATGCTTCATTTTGTGAATAATTCAGCCCGAATATCTGGCGAAATGAACCTGAACTCCCGATTCTGAAATGCGTAAAAAACAACGATCCAATTGTTCGTCCAAGAAGCGGTGAACGAGAGAAACCACAGACAGGGTTGGTTTGTTGAAAATAAAGACTTTAAAACGAAATGATCATGAAAGCACAAAAAGATGCCATTGTTTGGGCCGAAATTCCGGTGTTGAATTTTGATCGGGCCAAAGAGTTTTATTCCAAGTTGTTGGATAGTCAGTTGTATGAACAGGTGATGGGGAAGCACCGGATGGGATTTTTGCCGATGGATCCCGATTCGAATGGCGTTGGAGGCGCTATTGTTCAAGGGGAGGGTTGCACGCCCAGCAGTTTAGGGACCCGTGTTTACCTGAATGCCGGGGATGACTTGAAGCCCGTTCTCGACCGTGTTGAATTTGCCGGTGGAATTGTCATTATTCCCAAAACCCTGATTACCGAAGAGATTGGTTATTTTGCCGTTTTTGAGGATACCGAAGGGAACCATGTCGGTTTGCATTCAAAAAAATAGGAAGGAAGAAGGGGCCGGGCCAGGGAAATCGCTTTTGTAAGTTTTGATTCATTAATTCTTTCATGGCGCACGTATCCAAAGGGATTCTAATACCCGGGCGTTTCCGGCAGATGCCGGATCGGTTAGTTTGGGCTTTCAGCCGGGACATGGCAGGTTGGTCACGTCATGTCGTGACCGTACCAGGCATTCCCGTATGCAGCGTTTCGGGTTCTTATCCGGCGTGTAGGGTCACGGTATGCCGTGGCCGGGTAAATGGTAACGACACTGAAAGAGCAGTTTAACACCCATGAAGAGAAAGAATAGCGTTTAAATTTTAAAAGCGATTTCCCGGGCCGGTTATCCCGGCTTTTCTTTTAGGGGAAGAATCCGTAAATTGGAGGCCAATAACTAAACTCACTTACCATGAAACTTACTTCCTCGCGTCGTTCATTCCTGAAAAACGGAAGTCTTGCTGCGGCGGCAAGTGCGCTTGTTTTAACTAACCTCAACGGTTGTCAATCCGAAAGCAAGTCAGTAAATAAGCCTGGTCAAACGCCTAATACCAAGTTTGCCGTGAATATCGAAATCTGGTGGAAAGACCTGCCCGTGTTGGAGCGCCTGGAGAAAACGGCCGAACTGGGTTTTCCCGGCATCGAGTTTTGGGGTTACGAAGATAAAGACCTGGATGCCATGGCCGCCAAATGCCAGGAGCTTGGCCTGAGCATCCGGCAGTTTACAGCCTGGGGGTTCGAGCCGGGTATGAACGATCCGGCCAATCACGATTTGTTTGAAGAGAAGATCAAAGAGGCCATCCAGGTAGCCAAAAAGCTGAATTGCCCCAAGGCCACAGTGGTTGGAGGAAACGACCAGGAAGGCATGAGCCGGGAGGAGATGCACGAAAATATCATCACTGCCCTTAAGCGGGTGAAACCCTTGGTGGAAGAAGCCGGACTGATGCTGATCCTGGAGCCCATGAATATCCGGGTTGACCATAAAGGGCATTCGTTGTACGGAAGTTCCGACGCGGTGCGGATTTGCCGCGAAGTGAACTCGCCCATGGTGAAAATAAACTGGGACCTCTACCATATGCACATTTCCGAAGGTGACCTGTGCGGACACCTAAACGAGGGTTTCGATCAGGTGGGGTATATCCAGGTGGCCGACCATCCGGGGCGAAAAGAACCGGGCACGGGTGAAATTTACTATCCGCGTGTGTTCAAAGAATTGAAGAAGCTGGGTTATGACGGCTACGTGGGACTGGAATGCTGGCCGCTGGAAGATGAACTTACGGCAGCAGCCCGGGTTGCCCAGGCCGATACGTGGTAAATTGGCAAATCATAAAATATCAGCGGCAAAAGCAACAATTTTAGCAATGTGCTTTTGCCGCTTTCTTTTAACGATAGTTGTCAGCTTAAAAACAAGGCGATGGAAACACCGATAAAGGTGCCGATCACATAGCCCAAAATACCCACCAGGATACCCGGTGTGATCAGCTTTTTTTGTCCGAGCGAAGCGGCCATTGGGGCAGCTACCGAAGGCCCCATAATGTTGGCCGCCGACGAAACCACCACTTCATATACATCTAACTTAAACAGTCGGGCTGTGGCCAGCAAGATCAACAGATGAATCAGTAATACGACCAGGTAAAATCCCAAAACAGCAGGGCCTACCTGAAACATGTCGTTTAGGTTGGTGGCAGCGCCAATGGTGGCCAAAAAAAGGTACATCATCCACAAGCCAATCGAAAAAGCAGTATCTTCCAGAAACTTCAACCGTTTAGGGAAAAGGTTGGCCACCAATACCGACAGCACGGTGATGATCAGGATGCTCGTGTTCATCCGGGTTGAAAATACGTGTTGGATAACTTCTTCCAGCAACATGCCGGCCCCGGCAATGGCAGCAGCCAAAAATACGGATAGGGCGATTCGTTCCATTGTGATGGGGGTGGATTCATTCCCATCCGGAGCAGATGCTTCGCGGTTTTCGGTTTTAGCCGGTACAAAAAAACGTTGCAGCAATGGGATGGACGGCACAGCAATCAGGAGCAAAACGAACAGGTTGGCTGCGAAGTTGTCAACGGCAATGGTGGCCGAAAACAGCGGGTGTGTGCTGAAGTTCAGGATTTCGCCGGTAGCTACAAAGTTCATGCTGCCGCCAATCAGTGTGGCTGCAATTACCCCGGCCGTGCTCGCCGAATCTGTCCCCAAATCGATCAGGGTGTAGGCCAAAAAGCAGCCCAATACTACGCCAATGGCACCGATGGTATAGGCGACCAGTAACTTCCCACCTTCGCGGACGATCCGTCCCAGGTTGGATCCCAATAATAGCATGGGGATCGACAGTGGAACAAACCAGTCGAAAACCAGGCTGTAAACGGGAACCGGAACGTCGGTTCCGGACGCTGCCGGTACGATGCCGGTCATTGATAAAATGGACATCAGGACCATCGTGATCAAAATGCCGGAAACTTTGCCCAGCCATTTTTTGTGTTCGGACCAAATACCCAGGGCAGCAGCGCCAAGCAATACGGCAAAAAGCAGTAAATGATTTTCGTAGGAGATTAACGGGAACATACCATATTATTATAGTAGGGGGATGCCCTTGTTTTCTGTGGGTAAAAATAAGGAGAACTATCTTGAACGGTACCGATTTTCCTTATTATTTCTGCATTGATTCAGGTAGCGTAATACCGGTATGTGAATAGATGTGAAAAAATGTTATAAAAAATATTCATGCCTGCAGAATACTTAAGAAAAAAATTACAAAAGTATGTGTTTATGTGAAAATTATATTTTATTATTGTGTGAGTGAATCGAAAATAAATCAGCAATGGTTTTGCACCGGAAAGAAGACACCCAAAAGATGGCTATCAGCGAGCTGAAGCGATACAAACTGCGGATGCAGATCATCCGCCTGTTATATAAGCGGAACTTGCAGTCGGCCTCGGCGCTGAGCAAGAAAATCAATGTCAGCCTCCCTACGGTGCGTTCCATCCTGGAAGATCTTATTGAAGAGAATGTGGTGGTTGCCTCCGGCACCGGCAACTCACAGGGCGGACGCAAACCCACCATCTACAGTCTGTCCGGAGACGCCTTTTTTATTCTGGCCATTGAGTTGGGCCAATACCGGGGCAAAGCTGTCATTTTTAATAGTCTGAATGAGGAAGTATTGCCGGTAGTTGGTTTCGAGACCAATATTGACGATCCGCAACTGGAAGAAAAGATGGAGAAGGTTATTGGTGAGTTGCTGACACGAGCGGGCCTTCAACCAGACAAACTTTCTGCCATTGGTGTAAGTATGCCCGGGTTGGTGGATTCAGAAAACGGGATTAACCGAACCATCAAAAGAACCGCAGATAGAAATATTGCTACCCGGCTGACCAACCGCTTTGGCATCCGCACCTACATCGAAAACGATGCACGGATGCAGGGGTTGGGCGAATTTATGTTCGGGAAGGCCCGGAACACGAATAATACGCTGATCATTAACTGGAATTGGGGGCTTGGGCTGGGCATGGTCCTGAACGGCGACATTTACAGTGGCGCAACGGGATGTGCGGGAGAGCTGAGCCACATTCGCATTATGGAAAACGGCAAGCTGTGCGAGTGCGGTAAACGGGGCTGCCTGCAAACCATTGCCGGGGCACAGCACTTGCTGGATATGGCCCGGGACGAAATTGCCCAGGGCACCATTTCGCAGCTGACCAGTCAGTTCGGGGAACGTCCGCAGGAGCTCACCCCGGACGACATTATCAACTGCGCCAAAAAGGGCGACGAGCTGTCCATTTCGCTGCTCACCACCATCAGCACCAACCTGGCCTGGGGGATTTCCATCCTCATTCAACTGTACAACCCGGAACTGATTGTGCTGAACGGCCGGCTCACCCAAGCCGGACAATTCATCCTCATTCCGGTGCAACATGCGCTTAATCAATATTGTCTGAAAAATATATCAGAAAACGTCCGCATCGAGATATCTGAAATGGGCGACCATTCGGGGCTGAAAGGCGTAGCGGTCATGGTTTTTCAAAATATCTTCCGCGACAAATCCATTGATATTAATATGAATAACTAGCTCTCTTTAATCATCATTTTATATCTATTATGTCTAAAAATTATGCTTATGAATCGAAAATTAAACTTGTCTAAAAGGTGGTTGACAACTGTTGTCGCACTTTTTATGGGAGTTGGCATCCTGATGGCCCAAGAGGTCAATCTTTCAGGAACCGTAACCGGATCTGAAGATGGAATGCCGCTTCCCGGGGTGTCCGTACTTCAAAAAGGAACTACCCATGGAACAATCACGGACATTGATGGTAATTACACCATTTCTGTACCGAAGGGATCAATTGTTGTGTTTTCATTTATTGGGATGCAAAAGCAAGAATTTACTGCTGAAAATACAACAACTTTTAATGTTGTTTTACAGCCGGAAACAACTGGTTTGAATGAAGTTGTGGTTACTGCGTTGGGCATCAAACGGGAGAAAAAGGCCTTAGGGTACTCGGTAAGTTCAATTAAGTCGGATGAACTTGTAAAAAGTGGTATTCCTGTAAACCCGCTTACATCTCTTTATGGAAAGGCTGCCGGTGTTAGGGTTTCGGGTACGGCTAACGGACCTACCGGAGGGATGGTCATCAACATCCGAAATTCAGTATCGCTCAACCAGTCATCTTCAACAAGGCCTCTTTTTGTGGTTGATGGTATCCCAATTTTCGACGAAAACACCGGAATGAACAGAAATGATAGAGATGGCCGGGATAAGGGAACAGGTATTAACGATATCAATGCCGAGGATATTGAATCGATCGAAATATTGAAGGGAGCAAAAGCATCTGTACTTTATGGTTACGCAGGTGCAAACGGTGTTATTCTGATCACAACTAAATCGGGGACCAAGAAAAAGGGACTTGGTGTGGAAGTAAACTCAAGCTATACCTGGGACCGTGTTTCGTATTTCCCCAAACTTCAAAACGAGTTCGGTTCCGGCTCAAGTGTCGGTGCAGCACTACCAGATCCAAACCTTACTGATGCTGATGGTTTCAAGTATAAGGATATTGACGGTACGTTGACTCCGGTTTATTACGGGAACGGCGCTGCAGGTTTCGGTCCTAAAATGGACGGACGAAATATTCTTTGGTGGGATGGACAAATGAGACCTTATTCACCACAACCGGATAACTTTAAAGACATATTCAGAGAAGGCCATTTACGGACAAACGGATTCTCGCTATCGAATGCCGGTGACTTAGGAAATGTCAGATTTGGATATACCAACAAAAAATTTACCAGCACTGTTATTGGCGCTTACCAAGATAATCACATCTTCAGTTTTAACGGGAAACTAAATGTATCAGATAGGATCACAGTTGATTATATCAGTAACTATTATTATACATTTAACCATAATGCACCCTTCCGTATGCAGGATGGTCTGGTTACCTACGGTATCAACCGTGATATGAAACCTGAATTATGGAAAAGCCATATTCTCGACGAAACTGGTGCATACTGGTATTTTAGGACTAAAGAAAGGTCGGAAGCTGCCGGAGGGCTCGTCGGTAAACTTGGAAGTGAATACTTCTGGAATCAGACCCAAAATGATTTTGACGAAACACGGCATCACTTGCTGCAATCAGTTAATCTGAATATTGATTTTACCGATTGGTTATCGCTTACATTCAGATCAGGTTTCGATATGACCCGTAAACTGAACGAAGTGAAGAAAAAAGTGATCAAGCCTCTTGGTGAAGATTCGTCACAAGGGTATTATTCGGTTGATGAAAGAAACATCCTGAACTTCTACAACAATGTATATTTAAACTTTGAAACTAAAATTAACGATGATTTTAATGTTAGCGGATTGGTTGGATTTGTTTATGAAAACTTTTCAGACCGATATGTAAAATCTTTAACGACTAATTTCCTGGTTGAAAACTGGTTTTCGTTGGGGAACAGTAGTAAAGATGTTAAGTCGGAAGGCTCAGGAAGCCGTAAATCAAGCGTATTGTATGGCGTATTGGCTTCAGCTCAGCTTTCATTCAGGGATCAATTATACTTTGAGGTTCAGGGGCGAAACGACTGGTCATCCATATTGCCTCCCGACAACAACAGCTATTTCTATCCGGGAGCAAGTTTATCATGGATTGCGAGCGAAACACTTACTTTGCCAGATGTAATCAAATATGCAAAATTGCGTGCATCATTTGCCGATGTTGGCCGTCCGGGGCCAATTTATTTCGGGAACCTAGCATTTAATGTGAACAGTTACGGTGGTGTTGCTTACGCTACTTCTTCCAGCAGTTTGCCACCTGCCGACTTCGAAACCGGCATTGCACAAGGGAAACTGCCTCCTGAGAACTTAAAACCTGAACGAAAAAGGGAATTTGAAGTAGGGTTTGAAATAAATCTCTTCGAACAAAACAGGCTTGGGTTTGATTTTGCATGGTTCAAATCCAATACGTACGACCAAATCATTGCTCTTGATGTTCCCAAATCATCCGGGGTCAATAGTATCATAACAAATGCCGGGAATGTTCAGAATACCGGACTTGAATTACAAATTACAGGCAAGCCGGTTATCACCAGAAATTTTCAGTGGAATACAACTTTGAACCTGGCAAAATATAATACTAAGGTAAAAGAGCTGTCAAGTGGTGTTGAAGTTCTTCCATTGTGGGGTGTTACCGGGGCAAAGATGGAAGCCAGAGTTGGAAAACAATATGGCGAAATTTATATTAACCCGTGGCTAAGGGATAACGCCGGAAATTTAGTCGTTGCTTCAAATGGCGTTTATGAATTCAATAAAGAAGAACAGATTAAAGTTGGCAAACAAATCCCTGACATAACGGGAGGGTTCAATACAAACTTTGCTTACAAAGGTTTGTATCTTGATTTCGATTTTGACTTCCAGTTTGGAGGAACTCTGATCTCACAAACCAATATGTACTTAAAAGGTAACGGAACAGGGGTTGAATCGTTAAAATACAGGGACGAAGCCCGCGGAGGTTTGCCGTATTATGTGAATACCAGCAACGCAAAAGTAAAGCTTGATTCCCACACTGCTTCTGTGCCTGCTGATTCTAAGTATAACTTTATTCTGCACGATGGTGTTGTACTACCAGGGGTTAAATCGGATGGCTCTCCGAATGACATTTTAATTGCCGCCCAGGAATACTACGAAAGGACCTACTGGCAAGGGTACATGGATATCACAGAAGATGCCATATATAAAAGTGATTTCATCGCTTTAAGAAGGATAACAGTTGGTTACGAATTGCCCAAACAATTGGTGGACAAAACCTTCTTTAGCAAAATCCGTGTTTCTTTATTCGGAAACAATATTGCCTACCTCTATAAAGATGTACCTAATGTTACCCCTGAATCGTATGCCGGAACGAATGAGTTTACCGAATATTCAGGTATGCCTGGCGTGAGAAGCATTGGTTGTGAAATTAAATTAGGATTATAAAACTTACGACTATGAAGATGAAATATAACAACATACTGAAAATAAAAACAATCTCGGTACTCGCTATTGGGGTGTTTTTAACTCTTTCTTCCTGTCAGGATAAGCTGGAAGAAGAATTTTACAATCCGGAACAACAAACACAGCCCAGTTTTGAAATGTTGTTTACCGGCGCTCTGCAACCTACCGAATTGTTTCGCCCGGAATATGGGCCTGGATACCACCAAAGCCGTGCGTTTAACCGCTTGTTTGGGCTGGGAACATTCCCCTATGCTTATTACAACAATGTACCCGACAATAGTGTCACTACCTGGACCGGTTGGTCGGGAGTTACCCTTCGTGAAACCCAGTTCAATAAGACTTATGTCGATTTCAATAAAAACATCCCTGTTATTAATTTAATGTTGAACAGTTTGCCCGAAGAAGAAAAAGCAAACTACGAAATCTACGTTCATTGTATCAATGTCGTTAAAGCTTATATGTTCCAACGGTTAACCGACATTTACGACGACGTTCCTTTTTCGGAGGCAAACGGAGCTTACGAAAATAAATTCTGGGCAAAATACGATTCTCAGGAATATATTTACACAACCTTGTTGGATGAACTGAAAACGATTGACGCGGCCTTGGCCGGAACAACTTTAAACAGTTCGCTGGCTCACGAAAAATTTAAGATACACGATATCCTAAATAACGGGGATGTGCTAAAATGGCGGAAATTTGCAAACTCAATGAGGTTAAGGATGGGAATGCGCTTGTCCAATGTTGATCCGGCAAAAGCTAAGGAAATAATTGGTGATATTATTAGCAATAACCTTCCCGTTGTTTCAGAAGCAGAAGATTTGATTGGAATGGCAGAAAAAGACTATGCCCACGTCATGGAATGGTATTGGCCAAGAGCCATGATGGAGATGTGGTACAATTTCCATGCTCCACGCTTCATCCTTCATGATATTTTTGGATACGAAGGTCCTGGAACTCCTGAAGATCAAGTTGATCCGCGATTGTATGTGGTTTTTCAACCCAATAAATTTGGTGATTATGTTGGGTGTGATATCTGGGGAGATGATCAGTTTGTCAATATCCAAGCCGATATGGAGGCGCTGGGTTACAGCGAAGAACAAATTAATACTGCAAAAGACTGGAACTATGATGACCATCTGGACCCGTATTTCTCATTCTATAACAAAATGACCTACTACAATTTCGACATGAAATATCCTGCCTTCTCGCCATCTGAAACCCACTTGTTACTGGCAGAAGCAGCTGTTCGTTATCCCGAAATAGCTGGCGGTATTGATCCGGTAGAAGAATATCGGAAAGCTATTTCTTTGTCGATCGATTGGTATTATGAAGTAAACAGGACGAATAAGTTCGGTGTATCTTCAACACCTGCCATTCCGGCAAACATAATGGATGGGTCACAATACCCGAAACCTTCTGTCGCTGTCATTGGTGCTTTTCTCGACAACAAATCAGATGCCTTTAGTAATTTGAACAGTAATGATAAGATCAAAGAAATCTTTTATCAGAAAATGGCACATTTAAATATTCTTAATTACTGGGAGATTTGGAGTGAAACCCGCCGTCTGCAGAAGGATTACGGTATTTTAGCCCCGGTTTCATCAAAGTGGATTTGGATGGAGCGGTTTTATTATCCTTCAAGTGAAGAAACGACCAATCCTGACAATTTTGCAGCAGTAGCTTCAAAAAATGACCATGATACACCTGTTTGGTGGACTGGACGAACAAAAAATTAATCGGATATTGCTAAAAGTCAATTAGATATTCTTTTTGGATAGGCTGTCTCTTTTGGCAGCCTATCTTGTTTTGTGCCTTGCGGTTTCTAAAGTTGTAACCCTGAATTTGAGCCGGTTTTACCAAAGTGGTATCTTCCTTTGTATTATCTTTGGAAGCGATGAAAGAAACGGTATCCATACGATTGCTGACCTATCTGATGATGGCTTTGTTACTTGCCGCAAATCCAACAATCGGTGCCGCGTTCCAGCCACAGTATAAGTTTCAGTATCTCACGGCCAACGAAGGGTTACCCCAAAACACGGTTGATTGTATCCTGAAAGACAAGCGTGGTTTCATGTGGTTCGGTACCTGGAACGGGTTGTGCCGTTACGATGGCTATTCGTTTAAAACCTACAAACGCGATACGCACCCTGATGGCCTGCATGACAATTTCATCCATGCCCTGTGCGAAGACCCGGATGGAAATATTTGGATTGGCACAGGAAAAGGCTTGGCCTATTTTAATTTCAGCACCGATCGGTTTGAACTTCCCGGGAACCTGGAGCAGATTTTTGGCTCCATGACCATCAGCCACCTGACATACGATTTGCACGGGCGATTGTGGGTTGCTACCAAAAATTATGGGGTTTGGTTGATTGTGCCCGTAGAAGGGACCGTGACCACCCAAAAGTTGGATGATGCCTTGTTGCCCGACCGGCACATCAACTACCTGACAACGTACGAGGGGAAAGCTTTTGTGGGGACCGATAATGGGCTGGCAGTGATTGATACGGAACGACTGGAACCCGCCCAGGATTTCAACGAGCTGGTTTATTCCCTTCAAAATATCAATGTTTCCTGCATTTTTGTTGATTCGAGAAAAAATATTTGGGTTGGCTCCGATGAGGGGCTTTATCAATACGACCCGGTGGCAGCTGATATTTTTTATTATCCGGGACAGGTGGAAACGCCCGGCGCCCTGGATCACCTGACTGTTACGGCGATTGCCGAAGATATCCAGGGGCAGATGATTGTGGGCACATTGGGCGGGTTAAACTTTTTCAACCCCGAAGACCGATCATTTTCACATCTGAAAGGAACCTACGATGACAAGGAAAACCTGAATAATCCCTTTGTGAATTCAATGCTGGCCGATCTGCAGGGCAATATTTGGGTTGGTACCGACAAGGGCGGCGTAAACCAGTACAACATCCACCAAAAGCCATTTGCTTCGTTGCGTAACGATCCGGCCAACCCGAACAGCCTGAGCCATAATACCATCAACTCCATTTATAAAGAAGGTGATGTGCTGTGGGTGGGGACAGCCGGAGGTGGGCTGAACCGAATTACCGGCATGGGGCAACAGGTAGAACGTTTCCAGTATGATCCCAACAATCCGGCTTCCATCAGAAGTGATTTTGTTACTTCGATTTACCGCGACGACCGTAAAAATTTGTGGTTGGGGACTTGGGGTTTGGGCCTTTCCAGGCTTGTTTCGCGGAAGGATAGAACCTTTGAAAGTTTTCATTTCGATCCGGCTACTCCCAACAGCCTGTGTTCTGAGTTTGTCTCTTCGGTGACCGGCTTTCGTGACGGGCAATTGCTGGTGGGCACACTTGGCGGGCTGGACCTGTTCGACCCCGGCAAAAAAAGTTTTTCCCACCTGCATGAGTTGATGAAGGCGCCCGATCCGTTTGAAGTAGGTTGCCTGCTCCTTGACCAGAAGCGGCAGCTATGGATTGGAACGCGCAATGGCCTTTACTTTTTGGATGCCGCTCAGCTGGATGAAATCGGTAGCTCAACCGAAATCGCCAGCCAGGCTTTTTTCAACAAGGCAGACGACCCACTTTCGCTGCCCGGAAATTACGTGATCTCGCTGCACGAGGACCGACAAGGAAACGTGTGGATAGGTACATACGGCAATGGGTTTTGCAGGTACGAAAAGAACGAGGTCGGCAAGGAAATATTCATTCGTTATACCGAAAAAGAAGGCTTGTGCAACAATGTCGTGTATGCTATTGAAGAGGACTTGCAGGGCAATTTGTGGTTAAGCACAGACAAGGGACTTTCGAAGTTTAACCCGATTACCGGCGAGTTTCAGAACTTTTTTGTAAAAGATGGTTTGCTGAGCGACCAGTTTTATTGGTCGGCCTCGGATGCTGATGCGGCAGGAAACCTGTATTTTGGTACAATTGCCGGACTAAATTATTTCAATGCTTCGGACATTGATTTGTACCAGGAAAATGGGAAACTTGTTTTTACTGAGTTTTCGGTTTTTAATACTCCGGTAAACATTGGGCAAAAATTCCATTCGAAGGTAATCCTGCCTCAGTCGGTAGCCATGACCGAACGACTGGAACTTTCGCATAAAGATGCTGTATTCTCGATCGAATTCTCGGCACTCGATTATTTTCTGCCCGAAAAAGTAAGATATGCCTACAAGATGGACGGCGTTGACCAGGACTGGGTTGAGGTACCCTCCACGCGTCGCTTTGCCAACTACACCAACCTTTCGGGCGGCGAATATACTTTTCGGGTGAAGGCATCCAACAGCGATGGGGTTTGGTCTGACGAAGAAGCTACCCTGAAAATTGTGGTTCATCCTCCCTTTTGGCAAACAGTTTGGTTCCGGGTGGTTTTTGTGTTGGTGGTTACCTTGCTGGTGATGGCCTATATTCGTTCTCGAACCCGGTTCCTGAAAGAACAAAAACGTAAGTTGGAAAAGCAGGTCAGAGAGCGTACCGAAAAAATTGAAGAGCAAAAGGAAAAGCTGGAACAACAAGCCTTTCGTCTGCAAAAAACCAACCAGCAACTGGAAGAACGGCAGCGGTTGATTGAAGGGCAAAAGGTGGAACTGGAACTTCAGAACACCAAAATTGCCAGGCAACGCGACGAGTTGATCGAACTGAATGAAAAGGTGAACCTGATCAACCAACTACGTCTTCGGTTTTTTACCAATATTTCCCACGAATTCCGTACCCCGCTCACCCTGATTATCGACCCGCTGGAACAGTTGATGCGCAACCTGAGGGAAGATAAAAATACGGTCAACACGCTCAAAATCATCAACCGGAATGCCCAGCGACTGTTGCACCTGATCAACCAGCTGATTTACTTCCGCCGGTTGGAAACCGGGAAGATGAACCTCCGGGTCAGTAAAGGCGACCTGAAACAATTTCTCTATCAAATTTTTGAATCGTTTACCGATTTGGCACAACACCAGCAAATCGATTATCAGTTTCATGCCGGTGACGCGCCGGACGAGACTTGGTTTGATGCTGAAAAGCTGGAAAACATTTTTTACAATCTGTTGTCGAATGCCTTCAAGTACACCCCCGAACAAGGGATGGTCAGTATGACGGTTTCCTATGCCGCCGAAGGAACTTTCGATGAATTACCAGCTCCCCATGTGTGTGTCGAAGTGAAAGACTCCGGCCCCGGTATCGATGCGGAGCATTTACCCTTCATTTTTGAACGTTTTTACCAGGCTCGTTCCGAAAAGAATACCAGTCTGAAAAGTTCCGGCATTGGGCTGGCGCTGACTCTTGAGCTGGTGCAGGCCCTTCATGGCCATATCCAGGTACTGAGTCAACCCGGAAAAGGAAGTCGCTTTTTGGTGCGCTTGCCTTATTTGCCGAGCCAGTTCGACGAAAAGGAGCTGGATCAGACTGTTGTGCCCGTAGAAGTAAATTTGCAGGGGAGGGTGGATGTTTTATTTGAAAATATGGTGTTTGCAAATGAAACGGAGCAGGAAGAAACAGACGAACAAAAACAGTCGAACCCCTTGGTGCTGATTGTAGAAGACAATTTCGATCTGCGTTCGTTCCTGACACAAACATTGAAACCTGATTACCGGATTCTGGGCGCCGAAAATGGCAAAGATGGTTTGCAGATGGCCCGGAAATACTCACCCGATTTGATTATCAGCGATGTGATGATGCCGCTGATGGATGGCTTGGAATTGTGCAGTCACCTGAAAAAGGACATCCAAACCAGCCATATCCCCGTTATTTTACTTACGGCGCAGGCAATGGTGGAAAACTGGATTGAGGGGCTGGAGTCGGGCGCCGATGATTACGTGCCAAAACCGTTTAACCTGCAAGTACTCCAGGCCAGGATGGTCAACCTGATTGAAAGCCGGAGGCGATTGAAAAAGATGTTCAGCAGCCCGCAGGATGCCCCGGTTTCGGATGTGACCACTAACTCGGTTGACGAAGAGTTTTTAACCAGGGCCTACAACATCCTCGAAAAATTTTACCAAAATCCCGATTTTTCGGCCAGCCAGTTTGCCAGCGAAATGTTTGTCAGCCGAAGCCTCCTGTATAAAAAAATTAAGGCAATCACCGACCTGAATATTACTGATTTCATCAACTCCTTCAAACTGAAAAAGGCAGTTGTGCTTATCCGCGAAAACAAACAGCCCATCTCCGATATCGCCTTTCAGGTGGGGTTCAACGACCCCAAATATTTTAGCCGCATCTTTAAAAAGTTCTATGGAATGAGCCCTTCGGAGTTTTCTTCGTTAAATTAGTATTCCCTTAAGTGTTTGGTTTTGTTCTGTTTGTGTGGGTATTTCTTTGAATTCCTGTTTTGTCCACTTGAAATATCCTTTTGTCCTCCACAGCCATCTAACGCAACCGTACTTTTACAGTTGACGTATTTCAAATAACTAAACATACCAAACTTATGAGGACTCAAAAAGCTGTTTGTCTTCTCCTGCTTGTTTCTTTTGCAGGTCTGTTATTTATCCTACAGGCAACCCCGCTTGTAGAACAGAAACTCACAATTAAAAAAGACATTGATCTGAAGGTCGGCCACGATCCCAAAAAGGGTCCGCCGGGAATAATAACTGTTGATTTGGCCTGTTTGAATGCGCAGTTCCAGGCATCGTCCATGATGAAACAAGCAACTACATTGTCTGATCATGCAAATAGGGAAAGGGGCAGTACAATCGAACTGTCGGATAACGAGGAAATCCGGGCAGCTAAATCAAGGTTTTGGTTACAAAACTAACGACACAGAGATAACTAAAAAATGAACTTAATCAAATTCGATTTTATGAAAACAACAAAACTGACAAGATGGGCTTTGTGCGCAGTATTTTTGGCAGCACTTAGCTTTGTTGGGTGCGAGCAGTTGGATCCTTATTCAATTGATGCGCCTTCTGATCTCCAGAGCAGGATCGACTCTATTGCAGCTGCGAAACCCAATACAGGTGACACGACTTACCTGACCATTTCTACGCCGATAGTTGGGCCTGAAGATAACAGTGCAGGCTGGTGGGCATACTTCTCTGATTACTTCACCATTCCTACAAACAAGCTATTAGTTTTGGAATTTGTAAACCACAATGGAGGAAGCCAAAATAACTGGAATAACTGGAACCTTGTGGTAGCCAACAACATTGCAGATCGCGATGGCGACGGTTACGAAGAGTATTTTGCACTTCGTTCTGATGCTTATGGCTGGGGTAACGGTGATTTTGACTTGGCCATGATTACCCAAAATTATCCCGACACCGACGGTGATGGTGATGTTTGGAATGACTTCCGCACCACCATGGACGGTGCTTACGTTACTTTGGAAATCGATCACTCGGCTACCGGTAATGTATTTGTAACAGCCACTTCGGTTGGAACAAACGGTTCAGAACTGGTAGAAACCTATCAACAACCGGTTTCTGCTACCGATGATATTACTGCATTTTTGGTTTGCGATGCCAGCTTTTTCGAAATGAAAAATGCTTACCTCCTGCCTTCTAAAGTAACAGTTGTGGAAGATGTTGCTCCGGTTTCAATTGAAGTTACAGGAGCTCCTTCTTTTGTTGAATTAGGCGACGAAAACTTCTGGGGTGATGCCGCTGCTACTGTAACCTATGCTGACGGGTCTTCAGAGGAAGTTGATTCTACAGATATATCATTCACTGTTATTCCTGACATGACTTCACTGGGAGTTAAAACAGTTATTGTGGCATACAGCAAAACGAAACAGGGTGCATACACCAAAGCCGTATCAACCTATTACACGCTGGAAGTAACCAACCCGGTTGTAAGCCTTGCGGTTACTACTTTGCCAAACATAAAAAATTACTATTTCTTCAGCAGCGACCCGATCCTGTTCAACACCACAGGTATTGCCGTAACAGCTACCTATTCCGACGGAACAACAGGTATTATACCAAACGAAACGCTTCAGTTTGGCACGATTCCGGCTGCCGAAGGTTCTCAGGCCGCCGAAATTTCTTATGTTGGTGCAACAAGCACGGTAACGACAACTTGCCCGCTAACGCTTGTAAAGGGTATAAGTCAAGTAGGTGCTAATGACTTTTCGACTGCATGGTGGACTGCTTTCTCTGATAACTATAGCGTTGCATCAGGTTCCAGTAAGACCATTACCATGTACTGCTACTCGGATAACCTAGCTAACTGGCATAGCCCCTGTACAATTCTTCGCAAAGCCGACGGGACAGAAAATGCCGTTGTTCGCATGGACAGCTTCGGATGGGGTACCGGCTACAGTTCAGCCACCGTCACAAATGATTGGAATTGGGATGTATTCACACCGAACATCAGTGGCTCCAAGGTAGTCATCACAGTTACAAACAACGGTGACAATACGGCCGATGTACTGTACACGGTTACTTACGCCACCGGCGAAACACATTTCCAAAAATATGCCGGTGTTACGGTTGACAGTGCTGATTTGAATTGTGCGCTCGTCATTGAGGGGGCTTACGTTGTAATCACTGAATAATCAATAAGATAAAAATATTCAAACTATGAAATATTCCTATTTAATCCTGTTGGGATTGCTGGCATTCGCAACGGCAACATACGCAGAAGGCAACGGCAAAGCCGACCAGATGTCATTGACTCAACAAGACAACATAACAGTAAAAGCTAAAGTCGTTGACGAAACCGGCGAATCGCTTCCAGGTGCAACCGTAATACAAAAAGGTACATCCAATGGTACTATTACCGACATGGATGGTAACTTCACCCTTGTTGTTTCTTCTGATGCTACGTTGGTTGTATCATTTGTAGGTTACAAAAACCTGGAAGTAAGCGTTGGCGGAAAAACGGAACTTGGCACGATTGCCTTGGTTTCGGATATGATAGGACTTGAGCAAGTTGTTGTAGTGGGTTACGGTACACAACGCAAGGTTGACCTCACCGGTTCAGTTGCGATTGTCAACACCGAAGACATGAAAAAAGTATCGAACTCGAACATTTCCACCATGCTTGAAGGAAAAGTTGCCGGTGTTCAAATTACAACCGACGGACAACCGGGAGCCGACCCTACAGTTCGTATTCGTGGTATCGGTTCGTTCGGTAGCACCTCACCGCTCTACGTTATCGATGGAGTACCGATGGGAACAACCATCCGCGACTTCTCGCCAAACGATATCGAAACCCTTCAGGTATTGAAGGATGCTTCTGCAGCTGCCATTTATGGCTCGCGTGCTGCTAACGGGGTGGTTATCATCACCACCAAGCAGGGTAAAAAGAACCAGGCCATGAAGGTTGACTACAGTGGCTATCTCGGTCTCGACCAGGTACAGAAAGATGTGTACGATGTGATGGATGCCAGGCAATATGGCGAATACATCAAAATGGCTTATGGTAACAGCGGTATGGATGTTCCCGGCGGGTACGATCCGTTAAGTGACAACTATTTATATACAGCTGACGGTGAAGCATTGGTTAACACCAACTGGTTCGAAGAAGCGTTCAAGACTGGTGTTCGACAGAATCACAACATCAACCTCTCCGGAGGTGGTGCAAACAATACGTACAACATCGGTCTTGACTACTACGGGCAGAAAGGAACAATGGAAGGTGCAGGGCCTAACTTCGACCGTTACACCGCCCGTGTCAACAATGCGATGGATGTTAAGTTTATCAAAATCAAAACGAACATCGTGTATAGCCACAGCGATCAGGACAATATGGCCCTCAGTAACGCCAACGAATATGTAGCGGGCTTATATGGTGCGCAATTTCCGGTCATGGCTTCGGCCCTGATTACACCTCCAACGATTAAAGCGTACGATGAATCGACCTGGGTGCTTGACGACAAGATTTCGGCTGCATCAGAATACAGCTACGACTCGTACGGTTTTGGTACCTATTATGACAACGTTCATGGCGACTTGCGTGTAACCAACGTTTTGCTCACCAATAGTTTGCTGAAACGGAATTCGAAAGTTGACCGCATTGTGGCTACCGGCTCTGTCAATGTTGACTTGATGGATATGTTGGGTCTCAAAAGCAAGAATCACAAGATCGCCTATAACCTGAACCTGTCGCAGAGCAAAACCTCTGTAAAAAACCTGACCTTCGTTCCCGCATTTATTCAAAGTACAACAAACTACCTCTCAAAAAGCAGTGAGATACTGACACATCAGACTGTTAACTACAGCGATGGATTGATTGAGAACACCTTAAACTACGACGGTAGCTTCGGTAAAAGCAAAGTGAATGTGTTGGTTGGTCAAACCTTCGAACGGAACTACCAATACATCCTCACAGGAGTAGGCTATACCTTGTCCGAACCATACTATCTGCATTTAAACAATGCTGAGGAGAGTGATGCTACAAGCTATGAAAGCGAAAGCGGACTGGCTTCGTATATCGGTCGTGTCAATTACAATTTCGATGAGAAATACCTACTTTCGGCAACCGTGCGTCGCGATGCTTCCAGCCGTCTTTCGTCTGCCGACCGTGCGGACTGGTTCCCGTCTATTTCAGGAGGTTGGCGTATTGAACGTGAAAACTTCTTCCCTGTAGCCGAATCGATGATCAACCTGTTCAAGATTCGCGCCAGCTACGGCGAATTGGGTAATATTTCGAACCTTGGCCCATACGACTATATGCTTACGATGTTTAGAAATGACTATACCTATAGCTTTGGCAACAATAAAGTTACCGGTTCGTCCATTTCAAACTATGTAAACGAAACGATTAGATGGGAAAAAAAGAAGATGCTTGACCTTGGCCTTGACCTCGCTATGTTTAGCAATAAGTTAGAGTTTACCTTTGGCTACTACAAGGCAACATCGGAAGACCTTCACTATGATGTACCGGTTCCGGCTGAG
This sequence comes from Mangrovibacterium sp., assembly GCA_050178015.1. Classification (GTDB taxonomy): domain Bacteria; phylum Bacteroidota; class Bacteroidia; order Bacteroidales; family Prolixibacteraceae; genus Gaoshiqia. The sequence goes on along the minus strand of JBFXGM010000001.1, from coordinate 148,846 downwards.
GCTGGTGTTACCAATGCAACCGTAAAAATGAACGCAGCAACCATGGAAAACTCCGGTTTTGAATTCCTGCTTGCTTATCACAATCGCGATCATGCTGTTAAGTTTGATGTCTCAGCCAACTTATCGACCCTGACGAACGAAGTAACCAAGTTGGGTGTTTTAAACAACCCGATTACCAGTGGCTACAGCCGTACAGAGGTAGGCCGCGAAGTGGGTGAATTTTACGGTTTGATTTCCGAAGGGATCTTCCAGTCGCAATCGGAAATCGACAATAATTACAACGACGAAGGCGAATTAGTGACACAGAACGGTGCACAGGCGGGTGATGTGAAATATAAAGACGTGAACAACGACGGCCAGATTACCCTCGAAGGTGACCAAACGTTCCTAGGGAGCGGCTTGGCAAAAATCCATTACGGTTTAAATGCACGTGCTGAATATAAAGGATTCGACCTGAGCGTTTCGACCTATGGCGCTGCAAATTTCAAAGCGGTCGATTTTGTTGATGTCACCTTGCGTGGCTCATACGGTGCACTCAATAAGAGCACCGATCTGTTAAATGCCTGGACAACAGATAACACAAGCACCAATGTGCCCCGTGTCTCCTACAAAACTTCAGGCCCAATCACCAACGATTTGTTCAGCCAGCGTTTCATTCAGAACGCATCTTATCTGAAAATTGCCAATATCGAGTTGGGCTACAACTTCCCCGACAAGTGGTTTGGTGGTTATGTCAGCGGTGTCCGGATGTACGCATCAGCTCAGAATGTAACTACATTCTCGAAGTATAGAGGTTACAATGTTGACTTTGCCGGAGGTACCATGACTCCGGGTTACAACTACGCTTCGTATCCGACACCGCGGACCATCATGTTCGGTGTAAACTTGTCATTCTAACAACAATATCTAAAAATTGGGTAACACTATGAAACGTTTAAATATAATTCTAACCCTATTGGCGCTTATCGGAGGCATGACTGCCTGCGATGACCAACTCGATGTTACGAACCCGAACAGCCAGACAACCTACGATTTTGGCGATTCTGAGTCAGAATTACAAGAGGCTGTAATCGCCTGCTACAACCGGATTCGCCTCGAAGGTACCTTTGCCCGCGTTGGCTACACAATGGATGCTGTACGTGGCGACGAAGTATGGAACTCATCGCAGCAGTGGTACATCAACTACGACAACCTCAATTCTCCGGGTACCATCGAAATTGGCGACCAATGGATGTGGCGCGATAACTACCATGTTGTAAACCGCTCAAACTTCGTTTTGGCGAAAGTCGATGGAGTTTCGATGTCGGAAGATTCGTATAACCAAATAAAAGGACAGGCGCTGTTCCTCCGCGGCCTGGCTTACTATAACCTGGCTACTTATTACCAGACTGTTCCGTTGTTTACCGATTATACGGATTATGCGGACATCAACACCATGTTTGCAGCCAACAGCACACAAGACGAAGTGTTCGACCAAATAGAGGCTGACCTGACAGAAGCCATGCAAATTTTGCCCTCGCGCGATAATGGTGGTGAGTGGGCTAAAGGGCGTGCTACCTGCGGCGCTGCTGCCGGTTACATGGTTCGGGCCCTGATGTTCCGTCATAAATTTACGGAAGCTTATGAAATCCTGAAGGACATCATCGCCGGAGAGTATGGACAGTATGAACTGACAGCCGACTATGGCGACAACTTCCGCGAAGGTGCAGCCTACGAAAATAACTCGGAGAGCCTTTTCGAAGTTCAATTTATGGACTATGGTACCGGTGGAACCGACGAAGAGTGGACTCCGGTGAACATCAGCTCGGAAGCAACACAAGGACATGCTGTGGAAAGTAACTACGCTTCGCAGCAGTTAGGTAGCTGGGGCGACTTGGCTGGTGCTCCCTGGTTGTATAACCTGTTTAAAAAAGAAAATTGTACAGACGGTCGTCTCGACCCGCGTTTATACTGGACGTTGGTTACCTACGAACCGGAATACAGCAGCTATACCGGACTGAAAACGGCAGCTTATCCAGGTGGAGACCCTCGTAACAACACGGTTTATCAACAGGAAATCACCGCAACTCCGGTATCAAACACTTCTCAAGGTGGTATATCAATCGCCAAGTTCACCAATGCGCGGAACAATATCTACAGTTCGATTACGAACGGGTTGAAGTGTGGTGTCAACCTGCGCCTGATGCGTTACAGCGATGTTTTACTGCGCGCTGCCGAATGCGAAAATGAAATCAATGGCCCAACTCAAATTGCTATCGATTACATTAACGAGGTGCGTAACCGTGTTGCCCTGCCTGACCTTAAACTTGCCGACTTTCCATCGAAAGAAGCGCTTTTCGAACAAATCGCCAACGTTGAACGCCCGAAAGAATTCGGTTGCGAAAATGGTCGCGGTATCGACTTGCTCCGTTGGGGATTCTTCTACGATTCCGGTCGTCTGAATCAGTTGGTTGAACATGCTTACTTTAAGCTTGATGGAACGGCCAATACCGATGAGCTAACAGCCGAAACTGCCAGTGCTTCATCGTTCCAGTACTACTATCCGGGACATGAATATTTCCCGATTTATCAATCTACCTTGAATGCCAACCCGAACCTGGTCGGTAACTCGGCTAATAAGAATGAAGATAACGGACCTGCATTTTTTGAAAAAGGTTATACTGTTCATCCAGTGGTAGATTAGAACTTATTCTCTGAAACCAGAGACCTCCTTGTCAGCATATTTTTTATTGCTGACGAGGAAGTCTTTTTAACTTTGAAAACACATTAGACATGAAACTAAAGAATTTACTGCTTTTATCGGTCAGCATCACGGCGCTATTGTTTGCAGGGTGCGGGGACGATGACTTTGATCCTGAAGAAGACGATACCGGCACCGATACCGATTTCACCATTCCAAGCTATACCGACGATTATTCATCCATATCATCGTGGGCTAACCGGAGCCAGTGGAACCTGGCCAACACACACGACCCCTCGGTGGCTTACTACAAAGGCTACTACTACATGTACGGTACCGATGCCTCGTACGGAAATGCCCACGAAGGGCATGGACATTTTCAGGGCAAACGTTCAAAAGACTTGGTGAACTGGCAATGGGTAGGCGGACCTTTTTATGACCCACCCACCTGGGTAGCCGACTCGCTCAATGCCATCCGTTCGCGCATGGGGCTTGCAGCCATTGCCGCTGACGATATTCAGTACGGCTACTGGGCGCCGGTTGTGCGCCGCGTCACCGTTGGCGGGAAAGAGATTCTGCGCATGTACTACAGCATTGTTATCGATAATTACATCAAAACCGGCAAAGCCAACACTGCGGCCAATTTTGACGGAAGCTGGACCGAACGCGCTTTTATCGGGATGTGCGAATCGACCGACCCCGCCGGAGCGGTTTGGGAAGACAAGGGCTATGTGACCTGTTCATCATCGGATCAGGATACAGACTACAGCCGCTCCAGTACAAATGATTGGAGTGCCTATTTTTACTATAACGCCATCGACCCAACCTATATCGTCACACCCGAGGGCGATCATTACCTGATACATGGTTCGTGGCATAGCGGCTTTGCCCTGCTGGAAGTCGATGCAACAACCGGTAAGCCTCTCCAAAAACTCGGCGAGCCCTATGCCAACAATGCCACAGAGCTGGCTTCCCGCTATGGTGTGCGGATTGGCACACGCAACGACGGTTCGCGCTGGCAGGGCAGCGAAGCTCCCGAAGTCATCTACAAAGATGGTTACTACTATTTGTTCATGGCCTATGATGGACTGGACGTACCCTACAACACGCGGGTAGTCCGGAGCGAAAACATCGAAGGGCCATACCTCGACATCACCGGGCGCAACTTTACCAATGGCCGTGGCGATTGCTATCCCATCGTTACTCATCCTTATAAATTCAATTTGAGCTACGGGTGGGTGGGCATCTCACACTGCAGTATTTTCCAGGAGGAAGATACCGACAACTGGTTCTATATGTCGCAGGGACGATTGCCTGTCAATGTTGGTGGCAACGCCTACTCCAATGCCATTATGATGGGGCATGTACGCCGTCTGGTATGGTGCCCGGCCTCCGCAAGCGAACCCAATAACCTGTGGCCAATCGCATTGCCCGAACGTTACGCCGCCGTACCCGATTACGGAACGATCACCAAAGACTCGCTTGTTGGAACATGGGAGCACATCAACCTGCAATACAACTATGGCCAGCAAAATAGCGCTTCTTCGCTGACCCTCAATGCCAATGGCACCATGTCGGGGGCACTGACAGGCAGTTGGAGTTACGATGCCACCAAGAAGCAATTGACCTTGGGCAACGTAATTGTTTGTGTTGAACGTGAAGTGGATTGGGAAGCTACCCCGCGTTGTGTCACATTTGTATATGCCGGAACGGAAAAAAATCTGAACGCGACTTATTGGGGCAAAATGAAAAAATAATACGAACAAAAATGCAACGACAAATGAAATCACTAAGACGTTTGGTTTTCGCCCTTCTCGGCTTGGCAATGGGTGGGCAACTTTATGCTCAGAGCATATCGGTGCACGACCCGGTCATGATTCAGCAAAACGATACCTATTACCTGTTTTGCACGGGTTTGGGAATCAGTGTATGGTCGTCGAAAGACATGAATGACTGGACCCGTGAAAAACCTGTGTTTTCAGAACCGCCCCAATGGGCCACCCAAGCGGTTAACGATTTTAAAGGCCACATTTGGGCGCCCGATATTTCCTTTTTCAACGGGAAATATTACCTCTATTATTCGATTTCATCTTTCGGAAAAAACACTTCCTGCATTGGATTGGCCACCAATAAATCACTGAACCCGAGCGATCCTGATTTTGAATGGGTCGATCACGGGAAAGTAATCCAGTCGTTTCCGGGTAAGACCAACTGGAATGCTATCGATCCCAATCTGATTGTGGCTGAAGACGGTACTCCGTACCTTAGCTGGGGCTCCTTCTGGGACGGTTTGAAACTAGTGAAAATGAACGCAGATGCCACTGCACCTGTCGAAGATATGGACGCGATTCCGACGATTGCTTCGCGGAAGAAATCCCCGGACGAACCCAACCCGCCCTCGGTGGATAACAATCCGGTTGATGCCGGAGGCAATGCCATTGAGGCGCCTTTCATCTTCAAAAAAGGAGATTACTATTACTTGTTCGCGTCCATTGATTATTGCTGCAAAGGTGTGAACAGCACCTATAAAATGATTGTCGGCCGCTCAGAATCGATTCCCGGCCCCTACCTCGACAAAGAAGGGAAAAACATGGCAACGGGAGGAGGCAGCATTTTGCTGCAAGGCGATAAGAATTGGTACGGTGTGGGACACAATTCAACCTACACGTTTAACGGAAAAGATTACCTGATTTTCCACGGTTACGATGCTCACGACGAGGGAAGGCCAAAACTCATCATCAAAGAATTGCAATGGGACGCCGATGGCTGGCCTGTTGTCCAAAACTAAATCAATAATTAAAAACCATAAGGATATGCAATTGAAGGTAAAATTTTTAAGAAATCTGGCCATTGCCGGCCTGATGTTTTCGGGCTCTCTGTTTGCACAGGAAAACGCCAGGATTAAAATCGATATTGACCGCCAGATCGGCGAAATCAACAACAACATTTACGGCAACTTTGTGGAACACCTTGGTCGTTGCGTTTATGGTGGTATTTACGATCCAGAGTCTCCACTTGCTGATGAAAGTGGAATCCGCACTGATGTGCTGGAAGCTGCCAAAGGGCTGAACATTCCGCTAACGCGTTATCCGGGCGGAAACTTTGTTTCGAACTACCACTGGAAAGACGGAGTAGGCCCGGTAAAAGATCGTCCTGCACGGATGGAACTGGCTTGGGCCAGGTTGGAAACCAATCATTTTGGCACCAACGAATTTATCGACTATGCAAAAAGGCTGGGTACCGAACCGTACTTTGCTGTAAACCTGGGGACGGGAACCATTAAAGAAGCTCAGGAATGGGTCGAATACTGCAACGTGAAAGAAGGTCCGTATTATGCCGAACTCCGCAAACAGCACGGTTATCCCGAGCCGCATAACATCAAATACTGGAGTTTGGGAAATGAGATGGACGGATTTTGGCAGATGGGACACCTGAATGCCGAAGATTACAGCAAAAAAGCCCGTGAAGCCGCCAAGCTGATGCGACTGACCGATCCGAACATCAAACTGATTGCTGCCGGTGCTTCCAACTTCAGGCCCAATAACGACCCGCACGAATGGAACGCCACCGTACTGCACGAGCTGCGCGATGTGGTGGATTACATCGCCCTGCACATGTACGTGGGCAACCACGAGGACAATTACTACAATTTTGTATCGTCGCCATTGGTATTGGAAGAACGCACACAGGTGGTAAAAGGGATGATACAGCGCGAAATGGAAAAAGCCGACCGCGGAAATCGTGACCCGATTTACATTGCCTGGGACGAGTACAACATTTGGTACCGCTGGCGCCAGGACGAAACCATGACAGGCGAACGCGCCCTGGAAGAACGCTACAACCTGGAAGATGCATTGGTCATAGCCGGGTTCCTGAATGCTTTCATCCGGAATGCCGACATTGTGAAAATGGCCAACATGGCTCAGCTGGTAAATGTTATCGCGCCAATTTTTGCTGAAAAAGACGGCATGTTCAAACAAACCATTTATTATCCGTTACAGCTTTTTGCCAACAATATGTTTGGCACTTCGCTTGACGTTCATGTGGATTGTGACACCTACGACACCGATGAGTTTTACCTCGGATTGGCCGAACAGGCTACTCAACAAAACGATGTGCCTTACCTCGATGTTGCGGCAGCTTACAAAGATGGTGAAGTGGTCATCGGAGTAATCAACCGCCACAAAGACAAGGCCATTGCTACCGATATTATTTCGCAGGAAGGTGTTTTCGACGGCGAGTTTGAAGTGTACGAAGTGAATGGCCCGGATATTAAGGCGGAAAATGACTTCGGCAAAACCCTGGTGGAAACGGTTCAGAAACCGAACCTGAAGGCGAAAAAAACCGATAAAATCAATTACTCCTTTGCTCCGCACTCATTTACCCTGATCAAAGGACGGATAAACTAAAGAAATAAATGCTAACCGGCATGGTTGAAAACGCATGATGCCGAATTTGAAGCCTACAAAGTCGGACGGGAATATTTCCCGATCCCGCAAACCGAATTCGACAATAGCCCGGGAATGGTACAAAACACCAGGTATTAATGCGAATCGCTGCTGATTGGTTTTTCCGGTTGGCGGGTAAGAAGGGGCTGGCTCAAACCGTATCGTCCTGCATCACGCAGAACGGGGAATTGGGCTGGCCCCTTTTAATTTCAGAAAGATTTCATTAAAAGCGGTGTTGAATTGGTCCGGGGGAAAATAATTCGGTTTACGGTTGTTTTCAGGGTAAACAATTTTGCAACTGAATTAGCCCGACTGTTTGGCCGACGATTCGCGGACCACCAGGTTTGTTTGAAGGATGATGGTTTCAGGGGGAGCGTTATGTTCGACCTTATCAAAGAACAGTTCGGCGGCTTTCCGGCCCATTTCAAAGGTTGGATGGGTGATGGAGGTCAGTTGCGGTTCGACGACAGTAGCATGAAATTCATCGGTAAAACCCACCAGCCCCATGTCGCGGGGAATCCTTAGGCCGTGCGCTTTTATTTCCTTCATCACGGCAAAAGCCACGGTATCGTTGATGCCGAAAACCGCATCGGGCGGATCCGGCAGTTTCAGCAGGCGGCTCATGGCCTGCCTTGCCGAATCGTGGCCTAAGTCACACCGCTCAATCAAATCAGGGTCAACAGGAAGGTTACAGGCTTCCAACCCGGCTTTGTAACCAGCCAGGCGTTCGCGGGATATGTTGAGTTGTTCCGGCCCGGAGATAAACGCGATTCGGCGGTAACCTTGTTCGTAAAAATGGCGGGTAATTTTACCGGCAGCCTCCGCATTGTCGGCTGTTACTGTTGGTAACTGTCCCTGCAAGCATACGCGGTCGAAAAAAACAAGCGGGATTCCTTGCTCCAATAGTTCCTCAAAATGACTGGTGTCAGTGGTTTCCTGGCTCAGGCAAATCAGCAAGCCTTCCACCCGGGCTTTCCGTAAATTTTCAATCGACTCCTTTTCTTTTTCAACCGATTCATTCGAGCTGGCGATTAAAATGAAGTAGCCTTTTTCTTTTGCCAGGCTTTCGATCCCGGAAATGATGGACGCGTAGAAATGGGTCACCAGGTCGGGCACAATCACGCCAATCATCCGGGTTTCCTGTTTCAGCAAGCCCATGGCCAGTGGGTTCGGACTGTATTTCCGGAGTTTGGCCAACTGTTTTACCTTTTCCCGCATCTCCGGGCTGATGTCCGGGTGGTTTTTCAGGGCGCGCGAAACGGTGGAAATGGAAACGTTCAGTTCCCTGGCCAAATCTTTTAAGGAGGTGTGTCTGTTGCCCATAATTCAAAACTCGTTCAGCAAAGATAGCTTTTCTGTTTGTTCGAATGAATGGGCAAACTTCCTGCCCTGTGTTTTAAAACATTTTTACCGTTCCGCAAAGCTTTGCGCAAAGCTTTGCAGTTAAAACCAGTGCGATTGGACTTGTATAATGAGCTTGTTTAGCTGATTTTTGTGTAAAACAGTGATGAAATGAAATTTAAACGGTATTGCAAAACCTTGTTGCTGGAAAACGATCCGAATCTGATCGAAGCCTATAAGCAAGTGCATTCGCCCGGAAATACCTGGCCTGAAATCTCCCGGGGAATGAAAGAAGTTGGTATTCTGGACATGGAAATCTACATCCACGAAAACCGGTTGTTCATGATCATGGATACGGTTGCGGATTTTGATCACGACCGGGCTATGGCCGAATTGGCCGGAAAACCCCGGCAGGCAGAGTGGGAAGCTTTTGTGTCGCGTTTTCAGGTAACCAACCGGGAAGCCACGGCCAATGAAAAATGGCAGCTCATGGAGCGAATTTATGAACTGGACCAGCAGAGGGCTTTCGTCGCCATCGAAGGTCAGCAAAAAGAGCTAAAGTAATTGTATGGAAGCAAGATATTTAGGGAGAACAGGCCTGGCCTGTCCGCCGATAATTTACGGAACGAGTTTTCTGGGAAACCTGTACCGCGAGTTGATGGAGGCCGAGAAACTGGCCCTGATGCAGGAATGGTTCAAGGTGGCCGACGGGCCCGTGATGATTGACACGGCCGGGAAATACGGGGCCGGGCTGGCGCTCGAAGTGATCGGTCAGGGACTGGAGAAGTTGGGCATTGCGCCGGAGCAAATCAGCATCAGCAATAAACTGGGCTGGTACCGTGTTCCGCTGGAAACGAATGAGCCAACTTTTGAGCCGGGCGCCTGGGCCAATTTGAAATACGATGCCGTGCAAAAAATTAGCTACCAGGGAATCCTGGAATGCTGGGAGCAAGGCTGCCAGTTGTTGGGCAACAAGTACAAGGCCGGATTGGTTTCGGTGCACGACCCGGATGAATATCTGATGGCGGCAACAGATACCCGGGACAGGGACAGACGATTGGCAGATGTGTTGGAGGCCTATCGCGCGTTGTTTGAACTGAAAGAAAAGGGCGAGGTGAAGGCGGTTGGCATTGGCTCCAAAGACTGGCTGGTGATAAAAGAGTTATACCAACAAGTAAAGTTCGACTGGGTGATGTTTGCCAATAAATTTACGATTTACCACCATCCAAAAGAGATGGTTGACTTTCTGGAACAACTGCATAATGACGGGGTGGGGATTATCAACTCGGCAATTTTTAACGCAGGCTTTTTAACCGGTGGCGACTATTTCGATTATCGCATTGTCAATCCGGATGATCCTGCTGACAAGCCTTTGTTTGCCTGGCGCGAAAAGTTTTTTGCCATCTGCGAAAAGTACCGGATTGCCCCCGGCGATGCCTGCCTGAAGTTTGCCCTTTCGGCGCCGCAAATTGCCGCGGTGGCGCTCAATCCCAGCAAGCCGCACCGGATGGCACACAACAAGGCTGTCCTTGAAGAAGCGTTTCCCGAGGCTTTCTGGCAGGAGCTAAAGCAGGAGGGTATTATTGACCACGCTTATCCATACCTGTAAATTGTATTGATATGATAATCGATTCACACCATCATTTTTGGAACTACAATTCGATTGAATTTGACTGGATTGATGAGGAAATGGCGGCTATCCGAAAAAGCTTTTTGCCGGCTGATTTGAAACAGACGATTGACGCCAATGGCGTGGATGGCGTTGTTTCGGTCCATGCGCGGCAATGTTTGGAAGAAACCGACTGGCTGCTGCGTTTAGCTGCCGAAAACGATTTTATGAAAGGCGTGGTTGGCTGGTTACCCCTGGCCGATAAGGCCATCCATGAGTTACTTCCTCACTATGCCGCCAATCCCTGGCTAAAAGGCATCCGCCATGTGGTGCAGGGCGAGCCGGATCCCGAATTTATTTTGGGGAAGGACTTTAACCGGGGAATTTCGCTTTTGAAAAATTACGGGCTGGTTTACGACATCCTGATTTTTGAACACCAGTTGCCCAATACCATCCGCTTTGCCGATCAGCACCCCGAACAGCCGTTTGTGCTCGACCACATCGCCAAACCGAAAATCAAAGCCAATGAAATAACGGCGTGGGCCAAAAACCTGAAAGAACTGGCAAAACGTGAAAACGTGAGCTGTAAGATCAGCGGTATGGTCACCGAAGCTGACTACAAAAACTGGACGGCAGAACAACTTCAGCCCTACTTCGATGTTGTGTTGGAAGCCTTTGGCCCCTCCCGGTTGCTGTATGGTTCTGACTGGCCGGTTTGCCTGGTGGCGGCCTCCTACGCCGATTGGCTGAAGCTGGTGAAAAAGGTTTTGTCGGCTTTGAGTGAGGCGGAGCAAAAACAGATTTTTTATGAAAATGCCGTAAAGGTTTATCAACTTTAATACTTCAATTTGAATATGAAAGCAATAGAAATAACAAAACCGGGCGAGATGAAGGTGGTTGAACGTGAGATGCCACGTCCCGGGAAGGAAGATGTTTTGTTAAAAATAAAATACGTCGGTTTTTGTGGCTCCGACCTGAGTACCTTTTTGGGTAAAAATCCGATGGTACAATATCCGCGCATTCCCGGTCACGAGATTTCGGCCTTGATTGAAGGAGTGGGCGAGAACGTTCCGGCAGGTTTCCAGCTTGGGCTGGGCGTTACGGTAGTACCTTACACCAACTGCGGACATTGTACATCCTGCAAAAAGAAACGGTACAACGCCTGTCGGTATAATCAAACGTTGGGGGTCCAGCGCGATGGCGCAATGGCCGAATACCTGGTGGTACCCTGGCAGAAAGTGCTGGTTGATGCCGCCTTGACGGATGTGCAACTGGCTTTGGTGGAGCCGCTGACGGTCGGTTTTCATGCCATCGACAATGCGCAGGTTACCGATTTGGATACGGTGGTGGTATTTGGGTGCGGCATGATTGGCAGTGGCGCTATTGTCCGGGCCCATTTGCGCGGTGCCACTGTGATTGCTGTTGATATTGACGATTCGAAACTGGAGACGGCCAAAAAGCTGGGGGCCAGCCATCTGATTAATTCGAAGGTGCAAAATTTGCATGAAGAGCTGGAGAAACTAACCCAGGGAAACGGGCCTTCTGTCGTGATTGAAGCCGCTGGAAACCCAATTACCTACCGGGCAGCCATTGAAGAAGTAGCCTTTGCGGGCCGGGTAGTTTGTATTGGTTATGCGGCAGCCGAGATTGCTTTCCCAACCAAACTATGGGTACAAAAAGAGATGGAAATTATGGGCTCGCGGAATGCCAACCCCACCGATTTTGAGGCAGTTATCAAATACCTGAAAAATGCCGGATTGGATGAATCGCTGTTGATTTCGAAAGTAGTTTCGGTGGATGAAGCTGCCGGGGCAATGCAAGAATGGTCGGAAGACCCCGGGAAGATTTTAAAGATACTGGTGCGCTTTTAAGAACTGCTAATTTCAAATTACATTGTTCGTATTGCTCTCCGCAAATGGCGGAGAGTCTGAATAATAGAAAATCGCCCAGTGAGAGAATCAGGGCGATTTTTATTTTTAAGGAATGAGGTACCAAATGAGGAAAGATCAAATCGGATCGGACCACTTTGGTTTTGAGCAAAAAGCTCTGGTATTTCGCGGACATTTATTCATGGAATGATGTATTTTTACCCATTGTTTTAGCGAAATGTACGTTTTAAACTAATAGCAGAATGTTAGGGAAACATCGATTTCCTTCTGCAAAATCCTTGAATGTCCTATGGCCAAAGTGATCCGGCTTTTTACAATGATGTTTTTACTGGCAGGTTTGTCTTGCACATCCGAAAAGAAAGCAGAAACAGAAATCAACGCAAACCTGGTCCCGGTAGGTAAAGGTTGGTCGCAAACCAGTGTGAATGCTACCATCTTTCGGAAAAATTCGGTCGTTTCATCGGCTAATTACCAGTTTGTGGCCTATTACGACAGTACGGCCCATGTGGTCCTGGCCCGCCGCGAACATGGCAGCAAGGACTGGGAGTTGCACCAAACCCAATACACCGGTAATGTGTATGATGCCCACAATGTGATCAGCCTGATGGTGGATGGCGACGACTACCTGCACCTGAGCTGGGACCACCACAACAACCCGCTGAACTATTGCCGGGGACTGGAACCCGAGGGACTGGCAATGGGCGATCGGTTACCAATGACCGGCGAAAACGAGGAAGTAGTCACGTACCCCGAATTTTATGCTTTACCCAATGGCGACCTGCTGTTTGCCTATAGGGAAGGTGGTTCGGGAAACGGCAACCTGGTGCTGGATCGCTATATTCTGGAAGGACGAAGCTGGACACGCCTGCAAAGCAACCTGATTGACGGCGAAGGCCAGCGAAATGCTTACTGGCAATTGTTTGTCGATCATTTGGGGCACATACATGTGTCGTGGGTGTGGCGCGAAACGCCCGATGTCCGCTCCAATCATGATATGTGTTATGCTGTTTCGAGAGACGGCGGTTTGAGCTGGCAAAAATCGACCGGCGAAATGTACCAACTGCCCGTCACCGAAGCCACTGCCGAGGTGGTGAAAGTCATTCCGCAGGGCAGCAATTTAATCAACCAAACCTCGATGACCGTGGATCAGCAGGGCAATCCTTACATTGCCACTTACTACAAAGCAGAAGGAGATAGCTGCACGCAATTTCATATCATTTACAAACAAAGAGGGCAGTGGAATTCATCGACAGCAACCAATCGCACCCTTGATTTTGAACTGGGCGGTGTGGGTTCGCGAAGCATTCCCATCAGCCGTCCGCAGTTGATGGTCATGCCCAATGGAGGCGAACAGCAATTGGTACTGGTTTACCGCGACGAGGAAGTGGACAACCACGTCATCCTGGCTTCAACAACAATCTCCGAATCATTCAACTGGAACTCGCAAGTGATCAGCCCCTATCCGGTCGATCGCTGGGAGCCCTCGTACGATACAGAATTGCTGCGCCAGGAGAACAAACTACATCTGTATTTTCAACGGGTGGAACAAGGCCAGGGAGAAACTGCAGTTGCACTTCCACCGCAGATGGTAAATGTACTGGAGGTGATGCTGAAAAGTGAATCCCATTAAACCCTGACAGCGGCTGTTTTTGTAACGATCAACCCCTTTTTGTTAATCTATCGAAAAAACCACCTTATCCCTACCCATTCGTGATTTGGGTTTGATGACTGGCTGATTGGAGTCGTCGGCATCGCGGTAGCCCAAGGCCACAGCAAACAGGGTGCGATGCCCATCCAGTTTCAGCAAGCGGTCGTAGGCGGATTTATCAATGCCTTCCATCGGGGTTGAGTCTATTGCCATGTGAGCACAGGCACTTAAAAAGAAACCCAGCGACAAATACACTTGATGGGCCATCCAGTTTTTAATCTGATCTTCCGGTCCCGGCTTGATGTTCTTGTTATAATACGCAATCGCACCTTCCGGCAAATTTTCGGCTATCTGCTTTTCAAAGGCAGCCACATCGTCGATCACACTAAACACCACAATATGACTGGCATCCTTCACCTTTTCTTCGTTGTGAAAAGAATATTTCGCCAATTCGTTTTTCAACGATGGGTTGGCAATAAAGGTGAATCGCCAGGGCTGGCTATTGATGGAAGACGGACTTAGCCATAACACTTCTTTAAGCTCTTCCACTAATTCCTCGGAAATTCTCTTTGTCGAATCGTATTTTTTGGTTGTGTACCGGTTCGCTGCCAAGGTTTTAAAATTTCTCATTTTTGTTTTTGTTTTCATTTTCGTAAAGCGATAAAAAAGAAAGCCCGACACAAGGCCGGGCTACTCGCTCCCACGAGTTATTTAAGATTATTTTTCAGTATGATATCAATCTGCACACTATTCTAACACAATCTTTCTCCTTTAGTTCACCGGCTCAATCCCTTTTAGCGTGGGTTTAACCTCGACGATTCCGCCGTTTTCGTCAAACTCAAGCTTGTCGATACACACTTCGCGGTGGAAACCTCCGGCGCGGCCCATGTCAATGCCTTTGGGACGGGTAAACCGGTGATACACGAGGTACCATTCATCTTTGTCGGGAACCTGAATGGCCGAGTTGTGGCCGGTAGCAAAGATCTCCTGTCCGGCATCCTGCCTGATGACAATGTTGTTTTCGGGAATGGTCAGTGTTCCGAGCGGCGAGTCGGAAGTGGCATAGCGCACCTTGTAGTTGGGGCTGCGGGTGTCGTCTTCCGACCACATAAAATAGTAGGTTCCGTTGCGATAAATGACATAAGTTCCTTCGCGGTAGGTGTTGTCGATATTCATCAGTTTTAGCGTATTCTTTTTGATTGACAGCATATCTTCGCTCAATTCGGCAGCAGCCATGTAGCCATTGCCCCAGTACAGATAGCTTTTTCCACTTTCCGGGTCGGTAAACACGTCGGCATCAATTTCCTGTCCTCCGGTGATGCCGTCAGGTTTGTAGTCGATCAACGGCTGACCACTGTCCACAAACGGTCCGGTCGGGTCATCGGCCACAGCCAGCCCGATGCGTTGCGCTGCGGTGAAATAGTAGAAATACTTGTAGTCGCCGTCGATTTTCTTTTCGATAATACAAGGCGCCCAGGCGTTGCGGTCGGTCCAGCTCACATCGGTTTTAAGGTCCAGAATCACGCCTTCATCAGTCCAATCCACCAGATTATCCGAAGAAAAAACCTTGAAGTAGGTTCCACTCCAGTTCATAAAACCATCGCTGGTTGGGTAGATGTAGTATTTGCCGGTTTTTTCAGAATACAAAATATCAGGATCAGCATAAAAGCCTTCCAACACCGGATTGTGATCTTCCGAAGCAGAAACCTGGTAACCCACTTCGCCTTTGTCGTCGATACTGAAGATGTAATCCACCGGCCCATTGGAGAAGTTCTGTGCTCCTTTGGGTTGAAAATCAATGCCTGGCCAAGCTTCAAATTTCGGATCGAAAGCCGACAGGTCAGTTCCCCGTTTTACCGGTAAATAGATGGTTTTTTCATTTCCGTTGATGACCACATTCTGTTGTTTCCCTTCAGGCGAAGTGGTTTCCAGCAAGTCATCAAGCTGTCCCCACTGAGCAATCAATCGCTTCAACTCGCCGCCGGTAATCGGCAGTACGGTTCCGTGCCGCGGGTGAAAGTCCATCGAAATCGCCTCGTCAATAACGGTAAAGTTTTTCAGGTCGCTGCTTTTGGTAAACTGGTAGCGACCCTGGGTGTAGATGTCGTACATCAGAATCCACTCCTCGCTGTTGTTGAGTTTGAAAATGCCGGAACCCTCCACCGGGTGAGTTTCCCGGTCAACACGCTCGTCACTCACCAGCTCATAGCCTTCGGTTAGTTGATCCGAAAGGGCCAGCTTAATGCCCGGTTCGCCATCTTCCGATTTCATAAACAGGTGATAGGTTCCATCTTTTAAAATGATGTCGCCATCAATGGCCGCATTGTTTGTCGGACTGAAAAAAAGCTGTTTGGGAGCGGCTTCCAGTCCCGTAAAATCTTCATTGGCAAAGGCGTAGTAAATGATGTCGGGGTCGTCGCCCTGCTTCATCGAAAAGTAAATTAGATACTTTCCGGTCGTTTCATCATAGAAAGTCTGCGGCGCCCAAACCCGCCAAACATCGCCAAACTCATCGGGAAATGTCTCCGGGATATTCACTTTCGAGGACTCCCAGTTGATCAGGTCTTTCGACTTCAGCAGCACCATGGCGTAGTTTTTCCAGCCCATTTCAGGAACGTACAAATCGGTAACCACCATGTAAAACCAGCCATCGGCGCCACGCAGAATATGTGGATCGCGCACACCACCCGAAGTACTGATTTCCTTCGAATCCAGAATGGGCTTGTTGTCGTTCAGGGCGCGATAGTTGTAACCATCGAGACTGACAGCAAAATGGATGGTTTCCTCGCCCGGGCCATTGCCGGTAAAGTAGGCAAACAGGTAGGCCGAAAGCTCGTCGTCGGCTGATTTCTGCATAGCACATGAACCAAAAAGCGCCAACATGGCCATCAGCATTCCGGCTAGACGAACAGGGTGTTGTATTTTCTTCTTCATTGAATTCGAATTTAAGGTTTTTATTGAATGATCAATTTTGTTTCGGCTGGCTTCAGCCAATTGGCCGAGAATCTCAACATGACTTCACCCGGTGTGTCACCAAGCTGGATGTAGGCAATCATCCGGCCGTGAAAAACACGGTGTTTGTTGTCGGTATAATCTGACATATCGGAATTGTTGCTGGCTTCCAGGCCCAGCAAACGCGCATCGCCATCAATCAGGCAAGTCACTTCCTCATCCGACAGCATCACCGGAATTCCGGCTTCATCCACCACCTGAATCGCTATTTGAGCGACTCCCCCCGGCGTAATCGTTTCCTGGCCTTCAATCACCTCAATGGCGTATGGACGTCCGGAAGACTCAATCTCAAACTGGCTGATCTGCTTCCCGCTGTCGTCCATTCCAACCACTTCAAGCTTGCCCGGAGCATAAGGAATATCCCAGAAGATGATGCCGGTTTCTTCGTTGTAATTTTGCGGTTCGCCCACCAGCTCACCGTTTAAGAGCAATTTGGCCGAAGCGGCGTTCGTGTAGCAAACCACCCGGATCAATTGGCCTTCGTCGTAGTTCCAGATGGGCCAGGCATCCATCGAAGGCCTTTTTTCTTCGTGGTTACCACCCGCTTGTTCGGCTTCCAGTTGCGACCAAACGTCTTTCATCTGGCTTTTGCTGCCGCGGCCCGGTGTGGGATAGGTTCCCAAATAGGCCATTGGTTTTTCCGACCACAGCGATTGGCGGAAATAGCCGCGGGGTTTGATAAAGCCGCCAAAATCGAGCAAGCCCGAATAGAAGCCGCGCGAAGGCCAGCGACCCGATTCTCCCAAGTAATCAATGCCCGTCCACAGAAATTGGCCAAAGATAAAATCGCGCGACGTGACTGCTTTCCAGGCTTCCAGATCGTGCCGGTTTTCGCTGCCAAAAATCACCCGGTCAGGGTATTGCGCATGGTCGCGATCATATAAACTTTCAGTATAGTTATAACCGGCAATGTCCAAAGCACCGGGGTAGGCCGTTTGGTTCGACATGGCGACACCAGCCAATCCGGCGGTTGTTGGCCGCGATTGGTCATATTGTTTCACCACTTTTACCAGGCGCTTGGCAATGTCGCCCAATCGCATGGCATCGGGCGCATCTTCTTTGAAGCCGCCAAAAATAGGTTGGGTAAATCCGGTTTCGCCACCGCCATCCAAAACAGGGTGCGAATACGGATCGTTCGGATAATCCACTTCGTTGCCAATGCTCCAGGCAAAAATGGCCGGGTGGTTGCGATCGCGTCGTACCATGTCGGCCAAATCCTGTTCGCCCCATGCTTCAAAGAAGTCGAAGGAGCCCTGAAAGCCGGGTGTTCCGACATTCCAACCCTGCAGCCATTTGCGTTTTGGGAATTCCCATTCGTCAAAAGCTTCATTCATCACCAATAAACCCAGCTCATCGCAAAGCTCATACAAATCAGTAGCCTGCGGATTGTGGCTGGTGCGAATGGCATTGACGCCGATTTCCTTGAGCGTACGCAAACGGCGTTCCCACACTTCGCGGGGCACGGCCGAACCCAATACGCCGGCATCATGGTGCAGGCACACGCCTTTGATCTTCATCCATTCGCCGTTCAAGGCAAATCCTTTGTCTGCATCGAAAGTGAAATGGCGAAAGCCCGTTTGGGTACTGGTTTCATCAACCAGTTGGCCATCGCGATAAACAGATGTTTTCAAGGTATATAAGGCCGGATGATCGAGCGACCAAAGCTCCGGGCTGGCAACTTTCAATTGGGATTGAACTTTCCCGGATTGATTTCCTTCAACCTTCAGTTTTTCAGAAGATTTGGTCACCAGCTTGTTGTCGGGCGAAAACAATTCATTTTGAATGCTTAAAACTGAAGACTCGCTGGTGCCATTCTCCACCTCCACTTCAATATTCAGTTGATAACCTTTTTTCTGCTTTTCGGGCCAGGCATAAACGCCCCACTGTGCCAGATGAACCGGGTTGGAATAGACCAGCCAAACGTCGCGATAAATTCCCGAGCCCGTGTACCAGCGCGAGTCGGCGGACTGGCTGTGATCGACCCGGACGGCGATCAGGTTCTCTTCGCCGTAGTTGATGTGCGGCGTGGCATCGTACATGAAGGAGATGTAGCCGTTGGGCCGCTTACCGAGCGATACGCCGTTCACGAACACTTCGCTTCGATTGTACACCCCTTCAAAATAAAGGTACACCTTCTCGCCCTGGCGCTCTGCCGGAATAGAAAGCTGTTTGCGGTACCAGCCGATTCCTCCCGGCAAATAGCCGGTAGCACTGGCCAAAGTCGGACTTAATTGCTGCCGGACAGTCCAGTCGTGCGGCAAATGAACAGTCCGCCATCGCCGATCATTCAAATCGGCTTGCTCTCCATTTTCAACATCCTGCAGAACAAACTTCCAGTTTGCGTTGATCTTTTCAGCCTGACCAAATCCACACTGTGCCAAGAGCGAACTCACGCCAACAACATGGATCAATAGTAAGCAAATCAATTTTAGTTTCATCGTATTCATCGTATTGAGTATTAAGAGTAGTCGTCGTTGATCTTCTGAAATTGCTTCCTTTCCTATTCATTCGATTTCATTCGGATGACTGAAAATGAATAGGCTGGCAAATCAATTTCAAATTCAGGCGCAACCGAAATGCGGCTGTTCTCGGGCCGGGCATTTTCATCAGCCGGATCACCCTGAAGCACGCTCAACACCGCCTCGCCTTCCGCTACCGGAAGGTCAGCCAGCTTGATTTTAGTGTCAACAGAAACCGGCAGCAGATTCGTCAGCTTCAAAATGTAATCGCCGGTTTTGCTGTCGCGAACCAAGGAAGAAGCGATACGCTTGCTCACCTCTTTCTTGTTATCTGAAAGATTGATTTGCGAAGCGATGTACTCGTCGCCTGCATTTTGTCCGAACAGCACCTGCACAAAATAATCCGTTGTGGGAAATACTTCGGTGTTGTTGAAATAAATCAGGTCGGGGTTCCATTGCGTATGCCCGTGTTTGGCCAGCAGCGGTGCGTATGAGGTCATGCTCACCACGTCGGCATTGCGTTCCACATTGATCAGGTGCAGAGCATCGCAGAGAGCCGTTTCCATGTTCAACTTTCGCCCCGGTATGTGTGTGGCATATTCACCCAAATAGACTTTCGATTTCGAGCGGTCGTAGCGGTCGTAATAATCCTGGTTGTTCAGGTACCAACCGGGCGGCTGGTAGTAATGTTCGTCCACCATCGGCACGTTCAGCTCCGTGGCAAAATCCCAGCCGACGCGGTAGTCCGTTCCTTCGGAGAAGGGCCCCACCGTACCAATCACGGTAATCTCCGGATGTTTTTCTTTGACGGCCTTAAAAATCATCTCGAAACGTTCCTTGAAAATATCCGTGATCAAATCCTCGTTTCCAATGCCAACATACTTCAGGTTGAAGGGCTCGGGATGACCGGCCTGCGCACGCAGTTTGCCCCATTCCGAATTTTTGTCGCCGTTGGCCCATTCAATCAGGTCAAGCACATCTTGTACATAATCATCCATGTCGCACAGGGGGATGCCGCCCTGCTGACCATGACCGCCACACGATGAGTTTTGGCAGGGAACGCCGGCAGCAATGACCGGCAGCGGCTCGGCGCCAATATCTTCGCAAAACTGAAAGTACTCAAAATACCCCAACCCCATCGACTGGTGATAGTTCCAGATGTTGCGGTCAGGCTTGCGGGTTTCAATCGGGCCCACGGTATTTTTCCAGCGATAAATGTTGTCCAGTCCATCGCCGTGGGCCACGCAGCCTCCCGGGAAACGCACAAAACGCGGGTGCAGCTCGGCAATGGCTTCGGCCAAATCGGGACGCAAGCCATTCTTGCGGTTTTTGAAGGTCTTCTGCGGAAAGAGTGATACGAGATCGAGTGCCACCTTGCCGGTAAATTGCGGGATCACCTGCAATTTTGCATCATCAATTGTCTCCTCGGCGGTGAGCACGAGTTCCAGCTTTTTCCAGTCGGCTCCAAGCGATTTGGTCGTTCCTTCGGCATAAACCTTTCCGCTGTCATCCACCGCGCGGATCAGCAACTTTCCTTTGGCGCCATCCAGTCCACGGGCAAAAACGGAGAAATTATACCGGTCGCCAGCTTTTAACGGAATGCCATCAAAACCTTTGTTCTCCAAAACTTCGCCAACTTTCGAAATTGTAAGCGAGGCATAATGTTTTTGGTTGGGGTGAAGTGGCGCCACCGAATCAACAGCAAAACCTTCTGCTGCACCGGTGAAACTCCAGGCTTTTTTGCTGTCCCAGCTTTTGTCGCGGCCTTTGGTATCGGAAAGCTGGTATTCGAAACCCCGGTTTTGCACCAGCTCGGCATACAAACCGCCATCCGCCGCGTAGTTGATATCTTCAAAAAAAATACCGATCAGCAAATCGCTGATGGCCTTGCTATTTTCGGGAATCGCTGTTATTTCAGCAGTCAGCGGCTCCAAGTCCGCAAAACGCGTGGCATCGTCGGTAAGCCGTTCCGCCCGCTGAATCTCTTTATATTGACTGACTTGGTAATACTTGATTAAGCCGTCAATCATTTGCCACGAAACTTTCGACACTGTTCCCAGCTGCTTTTCGCCATCAATCAGCACTTCTTCGCGAAGATCCAACCGGTCGCCCGGCGTTCCTTCAACAGTGGGCGAATAACTTTCAAAGTCGGTGGTTGTGGTTCGGTAGATTTTGGTCTCCCCTTCGCTTTCACTCAGCCAGGTAATCCGGTAATTATTTTCTTTGGCTTGATAGGAAACTTCGGGCAACAGTACATTTCCATCGTCCATCACGTACGGATAATCCTGCGAATCCCAGGTGTACAGGTCGGGGGTTTGGGCATGGGCGAATTGTCCCACTTCATTGTTCAGGCTCCAGATGGCGTGCCACGAGCCCTGCTGATCCTGAAACACAACAGGGGTGAGCATCCGTTTCTGCGAGCCCCAGCTTCCAAAGTCGGAAAACAGGAAACGAAGCTCCGGCCCAATGCCGTGCCAGTTTTCCCGGTCAACACTCCAGGCGTAGTGGAGGCCATTGCCCCCGCGGTTTTTGGTGGTGGCATACGAAAATACCCAAGCCGAGTCGGGCTCGTTGGCCAAAGCCGGTTGCAGCAAAGTGGCTGCAATCAAAATCAGAAGGAAATAGATTTTTTTCATCTTGTAGTGATTGAGTAGTCGTCCGTCTAAATTAACGGCTTAATTTGAATAAACCGCTGGCGTGTGCTGCCAATGGCTGGCTAAACGTGCCCGAAGCCGTGCCTAAATCTTCGTTGCTCCACAAATCCATCACCGTGCATTCCGCATCCAGCCCCAGTTCCGCCAAATCAACCGAAACCTCAACCGGTGTTTCGTTATCAGAAATATTGAAGAGGGCCAGATACACTTCACCGGTGTTCGGATTTTTCGAAGTAATGGCCACCTTACCGTCTTCCTGAAACAGTTGCCGTACCTCGGTGCTTTCGCGGTGCATGCGCAGCACTTCTTCGTTGGTTAACAGCGAAAGGGTAAATTCATCGTTGCTTGGCAAATCGCCACCAAACATCAGGGGCGATTTAAAGATGGTGAACAAAGTCATCAGCGTATATTGCTCATCCGGAGTCAGACGGCTCATGCGGTCTTCTCCCCGTTCGCCGCGAATGGAGATGCGCCCCAGCGGAATCATATCGCAGTCGGGCCAGGTGCCCGGCGCAATGTAAGGGTACCATTGCTGACTGATATCCATCAAGTGCGTGATGTGGTTCCAGGTGTCCCAAACATCGTCCACCATGCGCCACATGTTGGCATGTTCTTTTACATGCTCCGCCGCTTCAATGGGTGTTTCTCCCGGCGACGTGCTCAGCACAATCGGACGTCCGCACTGGTCAATGGCCTTGCGAATGAGCTCGATTTCAGCCTGATGATAGGGCCGCGACAAGTCATCAATCTTGATGAAATCGATTTCCCAATCGGCATACAAATCAAAAAGTGAATTGTAGTATTCCTGCGCACCAGGCCGATCGGCCAGGATGGTGTAGTTGTCGCGCAGCCATTTACATTGCAATTCAGTGGTGTAAATCTGATCAGCCGTGATTCCGTCAGTACCCAGGATGGGCAACTTGTTCTCCACCGCCACTTTCGGAATACCGCGCATGATGTGGATGCCGAACTTCAAGCCTTTGCTGTGAATGTAGTCCGCCAACGCCTTAAATCCTTTGCCGTCGGCAGCCGAAGGGAACCGGTTAACGGCAGGCTGGTAGCGGCCATACTCGTCAATGACGTAGCGCGGATCGGTTTGGTTGTAACCCCCGGCTTTGTCGTTTTCCACAAACCAGCGAATGTCCACTACGATGTATTCCCAGCCAAACTCCTTCAGCTTGTCAGCCATGTAATCGGCATTGGCTTTTACTTCGTGTTCTTCGACAGTAGGCCCATAGCAATCCCAGCTGTTCCAGCCCATTGGCGGTGTTTGGGCCCAGGTTTTAAACTCGCCTTCGGCGAATGGTTCGGTCTTCTGTTCTGTTTGGCAGGAAGAAAAAGAAGCCAGCATGAGGATGGCAAGCAGAAAGTTAAGTGATTTCATATTCATGTCGTTTTTGATTGATTAGATTGTAGATTTGTTTTTAAAAGTAATTTTTACTTTTACTCAAAAATGGAATTTTTTTCTGAATAGTCCAAGTAAAATCGTCCGAATATTTGTATTTAAAGGATTGACAGAATGATTATTAATGCCAGACAGCAGAACCAACTTCTTGATTAAAGGAACAAGGAGCCTGTCGGACTTAGACCTTTTTAACGTTTTTCTATGGACACCTACCTGTGGTCAAAGTGAAATATTCGATTCTCAGGTATTTTACAGCGTTAGTCCGACAGGCTCCTAGATTATACATTAAGATGTACTCTTCCTGACTGTGACCAAACGAATCTCTTTTCAATTACCAATAAAAAGAGCAGGAAACAAAGTTCGCTCCTGCTCCTCACGTTAAAAAATATCGGTTAATATCCTGGATTTTGCTCTAGATTCGGATTCTTGTCTCTCTCACTTTTGGGGATTGGCATCCAGTACATAGCGGGCGCATTGAACGAACGTTGCTCAACAAGAACACCTGGCTCGTAGGTTTTTGTTCCGTCAGGGTGCAAAACAATTTCAACCCCCGTTGCATTGCGATTCAGTACTTCTTCGGCAATTAACCAACGGCGGACGTCAAAATAGCGATGCTCCTCAAAACAAAGCTCCACTCGACGCTCGTTGACGATCGCCTCCCAAAGATCATCTCCCGAAGCAGTTACATCAGGCATATGAGCGCGTTCACGAATCACATTCAGTGCATTGCGGGCTGCATCTTCCAAGCCTTGATTGTAAAGCGCTTCTGCATAGTTCAGGTATTGCTCTCCCAACCGAAACCATATCCAGTTCTTTGGATTGGGGAAATTCCAGCTATTTGGCGAGTATGACTCGTCCATAAATTTTCGGATGTTATACGCTGACTTACTCGTGTTCCAGCTATCTTGGCCATATTTCGTATCCCGTCCACCTCCGGTTATTTCTCCTGAGGCGTCGGCAATCAGGTAAGTTTGAATATCTCGTCCCATCCAAGGATCGCCATCTGCTAGTACTGTCGCGTACAGTCGCGCATCACGATTAGCGTACGGATCAGCTTTGTGTACCGGATTATTCCAGTCGAACTTGGTCCCGTCGACCATTTCAAAATCATTAACAAGCTCTGAGATTGGTGTATTACCGCCCCATTGTCCGTAGCCATTCGGTCCATTCGATTGATCAAGGTATGACAGGTTCAGTCCGTCGGCACTCGAACCACCCTCGCGGTCGAAGATAACTTCACTGTTCCCGCAATCTAAAAACAATTGGGTGTAATTCTCTTTCACATCATCGTAAGCCTCGTATAATGCATACCCATTGTCCAAAGCTGCATCAATACATGCTTTGGCTGCATCAGCTGCATTTTTCCAGCGATCCGGATCGGGGGAAGTATAACCGACAACCTCGTTCACTCCTGAATTGTTCATCAACGGACTTGCGGCATAGAGCAACATGCGGGATTTTAATGCCAGAGCAGCAATTTTGGTTGCTCGCCCTTTATTGCTGCCGGAGTAGTTTGCTGGCAACAACTGAGCGGCTTTATCACATTCTGAAACAATAAAATCAACGTTGGCCTTATAAGAATCTCGTGTAACACTTAAGAACTCCTCACGATCATAAAGCGCATAGGCTTTAGTTATGATTGGCATACCTCCCCAGCGCGAAACTAAATCGAAATACATTAGGGCTCGGATAAAGGTTACCTCACCAATCAATCGGTCACGGAAGGTCTCATCCGCAAAATCAACTTCATCAACCCGATCGAGGAACAAGTTACAATTACTAATATTTCCCCAAACGTTACTCCAGGATCGGTTGTCCCATCCCCACCAGGCACCATTCATTCGTCCTAAGTCTGATGGATTCACATAACCTTGCGTGTATGGCTCACATCCGCGAGACCATGTCAAATAAGTCTCATCAACTACGGAGCTTTGCCATGATTCAGCCCAGCCATGCCCAATCTTGTTATAACGGGCATTGACAAATGATTCAACCAAACCCGGATCATTCCAAACATCTGCCTCGGAGATCTCAGTTAGTGGGTTTTTGTCCAAAATTTCTTCTTCTGTACATCCGCAGAAAAATAAGAAGAGTAAGCCTATCAGGTATGTATATTTATATATTGTTTTCATTTCAATGCTAGATTAAAAGGTTAAGTTCAAACCAAAGTTAAATACTCTCGATTGCGGCGTACTCCAGGCTGCAAAGCCCTGACCACCTTCAGTGGTTTCCGGATCGACATCCTTGAGGCCGGTAAATGTCAGTAAGTTGTAAGCACTTGTGTAAACGCGTAACTCTTTAAAGGGCAAGCGCTGCAGCAGGCTCTCAGGTAGTGTGTACGACAGTTCAATATTTTTCAAACGCACGTAAGTAGCATCTTTCAACCAGAAGGAGTTTTTCTGAGCCGAAGAGGTCACTTCACGATCGTAAATCCGTGGATATTTCGCATTGATATTATCCGAAGTCCAGCGGTTATCGAAGTAATCTTGCGTAAAGTTTCCAATACTTCCGGACTCGAAGAATACATACTGCCACACGTTCGTAGCACCTTGCCACAACATACTCAATCCCCAGTTTTTATAGTTCACGCCTAGGTTCAAACCATAAACAATCTCTGGAGTTGTTGTTTTGTCAGGTCTGATTTTATCATTACCATCAATTGAACCATCCTTGTTCACATCGCGGAACATCAGATCACCAACTTTTGCATTGCTCAAATGCGGGTTATTGTTTAAATCATCCTGAGTTCTGAAAATATCAATTGCATCGTACAGCAACCAGTTTGCACCAATCGACTTTCCGGTTTGCTTTTGCCAATCCAACATAGTCGTTGGTTCGTCGAAATAAATAATTTCACTCTTGGCATACGAGAAATTAGCACTGGCCATCAAATTAAATTTGCCCAGGCGTTGTTTATAGCCAACAACTGTTTCGAGCCCTTTTGTTTCGCACTCGCCAATATTTTCGGACGGTAATGAAAGACCTGTATAATCTGGAATGTAGGAAGCGCCGTTAGCCAAAATATCCTTCCGCTTGGTTTTGAACAAATCCAGATCCCAACTAAAGTATTTTAGGAATTTACTTTCGAAACCGATGTTTGTTGTGGTTGAAACTTCCCATTTTACGTTTGGATTCGCATTCCGAACCTGTACAATACCGGTTTGCGATGAAGGAGAATCGCCTCCTAAAGTAGCATTGTTTCCAAAGGTGTAAGTTGTAAGAAATTGATACTTACTTATTTTATCGTTACCCATTTGACCCCAGGAAGCTCTCAGCTTGAAATAATCGACAAATCCGAGATTCTCCTTCCAAAAATCTTCTTCCGAAACCCGCCACCCGATAGATGCTCCCGGGAAAAATCCAAAGCGATTATCTTTGGGAAAGTTTTCAGACCCGTCGTACCGCCAGTTAAACTGCGCCAAATATTTTTCCTTGTAGCTGTAATCAACACGGCCAAAGTAGTTCATACGTCCTGTTTCGCTGGCACTACCGTCATTCTGAGCCGTTTCTTTGTCGCCTGCAAATAATTCTTCAACATTTGTCGACACAAAATCCTGGCGTTTCCCCCACAGGTAGTCATAGCGACTCTCGTATTGTTCATAGGCCACAAAAGCCGACAGGTTATGAACCTCGTTGAAAGTGCGTTGGTATGAAAGTTTCCCGTTTAATGTGACTCCCAGGTTTTGATTCATATATTCATCCAGCGAAGCATTGTTGGGGCCATATTGACGGGCGTAATACTCATCGGTATTACTGTCATAACCGTACAAGTAGAACGCTTTTTGGAAGTGTTTGTAAAATTGATCTGAGCGGTCAATATAGAGGCCTCCGTCCAATGCAAGCCCTTCTGTAATGAAGCCTAAATCCAGCTTAAAGCCCAGGTCAACGTTGACATAAGATTGTTTGTTCTTTTGATATCCCATGGTACCATCAGCACAGGTTACCGGGTTGAAATCATCTTGCGGAGCCAATACCGGCAGCCCATTTTCCGGCCAGCGAATATTAACGCGAGGATCACCCTTCACCAGGTAACGCCAAATTGCCTCAGAACCATAATGCGGAGAATTGCGATCCTCTTGCCGAAGAGACACATTCGCAAACAACTTCAAATAATCAGTTGCCTGAACATCGATGTTCGATCTCAAATTGTACTGATTGTAATTACTCACGCTGTTTTTATAGTAGTTGTCCTGGTATTGGTAGCCGGTAGAAATAAAATATTTTACCTTTTCAGCCCCGCCACTTATGGATAGGTTATGTTGGGTTTGGGGAGAAACTGTCCGCAGCGTTTCGTCCATCCAATTTACGTTAGGATAATTCGTTGGGTCTGAACCGTCACGAAACTTCTGAACCTGTTCCGCAGTGTACAGCGGATTGCGTCCGTAGATCTCCGTTTCGATTTCATTCAGTGCAACGGCATAGTCGGCTGAATTCAACATATCGGGGGTAACTGTCGGTTGTCTCAGTCCATAACTTGAGTTTAAACGAACTACGGGTTTACCACTTTGACCACGTTTGGTCGTTACCAAGATAACACCGTTGGCTGCCCGTGAACCGTAAATAGCAGCAGAAGCATCTTTTAGAACGGTAATACTTTCGATATCGTTGGCATCGATATGGCTAAAACCACCGGCCCGATCAGCAACGCCATCCACAACAATCAACGGGCTGTTATCTCCCAGAGTGCTTCTACCACGGATTAATATCTCCGTATTTTCGTAACCAGGTTCGCCGGTGCGGTTGTTGGTAATCAAACCTGGAAGGCGTCCAATGAGTGTATTCGCAACATTTGGCTCTGGTGTTTTCAAGAGTTCTTCTCCCGCACTAGATACTACCGATCCAGTTACGGTCGTTCTTTTTTGTGTTCCATAACCAATAGCTACTACCTCATCAATTCCAATGGCTTCTTCTGCCAATGTTATATTAAAGATTGATTGATTGTCAACTGGTATCTCTTGTGTTTTCATTCCTACGAATGAAAACACCAACACATCAGAAGAATCCACATTAGGTAACGAAAATTTTCCTTCTTCATCTGTAATAGTTCCTGTGGTTGTTCCTTTCACCACCACCGTTACGCCAGGCAACGGCAGTCCCGCTGAGTCGATCACTTTTCCGTTAACCGGTTTTTGCTGATTGACAAATACGGAGTTCTCAGACGCTTCCTTCCGCTTGATCACGATATAGCGGTCAATCATTTTGTAGTCGAGGCCAGTGTTTTGAAGTAACTGGGTCAATACTTCGTCGATGTTTTTGGATTTGGCATCGACCGAAACGTTGCTGATCCCCAGCACATCGTCGTTGTTGTAGTAGAAATAGAAGTCGGATTGGTCTTCAATTTGCTTCAGCGCTTCGACCAGTGATTCGTTGTTCAGGCTGAGGTTTAGCTTGGTGGCCTGCGAATAGCTGGCAGCATGGACACTCATAAATAGTGTCAGGATAAATAGAGTAGTTAGCTTCATAACGCGCATAATCTTTTTTCGCAACCTGAGGTCGCGGTGAAACTCTCGATGTTTTTTCATAAATTTGGTTGTTTTTAAATTGAAACATTTGTGTTTTAATTGGACAGGCGGTGGAATGTTCGCAGCATTTCATCGCCTTTTTTTTACTACATAGGCATTACTTTTTTCGGATGTTTATGATGTCTTTTGTATTGGTTTGCGGGATATATTCCGATTCGATCGGGGCCAGCAGTTCGAAGGCCTGAAGGGTTTGATGGATCGGCTTATTCCGAAGAATGGTGCCGGTAATCCGGTACCGCTCAAGCTCGTCGGATTCGATGCGGATTTCTACATTGTACCAGCGCTCCAATTTGTTAGCGATTTCACCCAAACTTTCGGCTTGAAAAACAATGGTTCCGTTTTTCCAGCTGGTATAGTCGGCGGCCCGTACCTGTTCAACAACAAATTTTCCGTCGGCCAAACCTTGCTCGGCCCGTTGTCCCGGTTCCAGTTCCAACAGTTTTTTGCCATCAGGTTCGTTAATCTGCACCTTGCCTTCTTCCAAAACCACCGAATGGCCGGCTTCATCGTGGTAAGCCGATACATTAAACGAAGTGCCCAACACTTCCACCTCCATCCGTTCGGTTTTCACTGTAAACGGAAGTTTCTTGTTGGGGGTGACTTTAAAAAAGCCTTCACCTTCGAGATAAACCTCACGTTGATGTTGATTAAACTGGTTAGGATATTTAAACCGGCTTCCCGAATTCAGCCAAACTTCGGTGCCATCGAAAAGCGTGATGCGGCTCGTCTGTCCAAAAGGAACCTCAATCTCGGCATACTGCACATCCAGATTATTTGTCCGGAAAGGATGCAGGTAATTGCCAATCAAAAGGGCAATCAGAATAACGGCTGCATATCTGGCAACGACAAAACCCATCGCCCTCATTTGCTGCACACGTACCTGACGCCGGATATTTTTCCAGGAAGCATTGCTGTTTATCTGATAGGCAGAGCCTACCTCCTTCAGACCATCCCGGATTTTTGCAGCATCACGGGACACCCGATCGTATTCTGCCTGCGATTCTTCAGTCAAATCCGACTGTCTGTTTTCTCCCTGCGCCTGGTGCAAATCAGATACGGCAGACTGCCAAAAGGTTTGTTCGTTATTCTCCATGAGTTTCGTTTCTACTTGAAAGACGGAAAAAACGAAAAGCGAGGGTGACAGAGGAGGTGATTTTTTTTGATTTTTCTTACCGAAACCTTTTGAAAAGGAAAAAGAGAAGAAGATTACGGGTGCCAAGTTCTTCTTTCAGAAACTGGTAAGCACGGCCCATTTGGGTTTTCACGGTATTGACCGAGATGTTCAGTTGTGAGGCTATTTCGTGGTACTTCAATCCGTCGAAAGCAGCAAGCTCAAGGATTTTGCGTCGCTGTTCGGGCAAACGTTTTACCGCGCGGTACAAGCTGGCATAAGAGTCTTGTTTGTCCATCATTTCCTCGTCCGGGAAGTCGGGCAATTTTTCAGCGATTTGGACCAGATCCTGCTTTTTCTTTCGCGAATAATCAACCAGCAGGTTTTTCACCATGAAATACAAATACGCTTTTACCGATTTCTGAATGAAAATCCGTTCCCGCTGTGTCCACAGCTTCAGAAAACAATCGGAAACCAACTCCTCCGACACAGACAAATTGTGCAGATAGGTATTCGCAAAATGGCATAGCTGAAAGTAATACCGGTCGTGAAGGATTCGAAGCGAATCGACCTTCCCGTTGCGGATACTTTCCCAAACTACCAGATCGCTGTTGTGCATACTTAGAGGAATTGATAGCTCAAAAGTATAAATTACTTTAAAAAAAAGACATTTCTGCATGAGATGTCATGGGGCAGACCTGTTGCAATGTCTTTTAATCAGATAAAGTAACTGACTTGGATGAAGAATAGTCTCTTGGATTAGCCATGTTGAAAATAAGAAGAGCTGCCGGATGGACAGCTCTTCGGAAGTTTTAAAACCGGTTTCGCCCCACATAGTGGGTGTGTAGCAAATGGTGCGATTTTTCTCCGAGTGGTTTGATCAGGAAGTCTTCATAAATTTTTAAGATTTCCGGGTTTTCATGCGATTTGCGGATGGGCATTCCGGCATCCTCAGCATAAATGGCCTCGGCTCTTTTTTGACGTATTTCGGGGCTGGTGGGTATGGGTTGCCCGCCGCCGCCAAGGCACCCGCCGGGGCAGGCCATGATTTCGATGAAGTGAAAGTTGCTTTTTCCGGCCGCCACGTCGTCCATTACTTTTTTGGCATTTACAAGTCCGTGGGCAACGGCACACCTCAGTTCAACGCCATCCAGAAAAGCCCATTCCGGTTGCGGATTTTCAATCTTAATGCTGGCTTCGCGAACTCCTTCCATTCCGCGTACCGGGGTAATGTCCAGGTTCTCAAAGGGTACATCGCGCCCGGTAACAACTGCATAAACTGTTCGCAGGGCGGCTTCCATCACCCCCCCGGTTGCCCCGAAGATTACACCGGCGCCCGACGATTCGCCCATGAGCCGGTCAAATTTGGCATCTTCCAGCTTGAAGAAATCAATCCCCGCCTGCTTGATCATGATAGCCAGTTCGCGGGTGGTGAGTACGTAATCCACATCCCGGTAGCCGCTGTCGTGCATTTCCGGGCGGTTCGCCTCAAACTTTTTAGCGGTACACGGCATAATGGATACCGAAATGATTTTATCGGGCGAGAGGTTGCGGGCCTTGGCGTAATAGGTTTTTACCAGTGCCCCGAACATCTGTTGCGGCGATTTGCAGGTGGACAGATTTTCTAGGTACTCGGGGTACATGTGTTCGATATACTTGATCCATCCCGGCGAACAGGAAGTGGCCATGGGCAGTTTCACCGATTTGTCCTTGTCCACCAACGCTTTTTTCAAGCGCGAAAGCAGCTCGTGGCCTTCCTCGATAATGGTCAGGTCGGCGGTGAAATCGGTGTCGAGGACCGAGTCAAATCCCAGCCGTTTTAGTGCGGCTACCATTTTTCCGGTAACCCGCGTACCCGGTTGCATGCCCAGCTCTTCGCCCAGCCCTACGCGTACAGCCGGCGCGGTTTGTACCACCACATGCAAATTCGGGTTGGCAATGGCTTCCCAAACTTCTTCGATATAATTACGCTCTACCAACGCGCCGGTGGGGCAGTGGTTGATGCATTGCCCGCAGTTGGTGCATACCACATCGTTCATCGCTTTTTCGAAGAAGGTGGTAATCTTCATTTCGTCGCCCTTGAAGGCGACGGTTAGGGCATTCACTCCCTGCAACTCGGCGCAGGTGCGAACACAGCGCTGGCAGCGGATACATTTGCTGTTGTCCTTAATGATGGACGGCGAAAACATATCGATGGTGTATTTTTTCTGCGGCGCCAATGGTATAAAATCCTGGCTCATAATTTTGTATTCCGAGGCCAGGTTTTGCAGCTCGCAATTCCCGTTTTTGTAGCAGCGTGTGCAGTCGGCATTGTGTTCCGAGAGCAACAGCTCAATGATGTGTTTTCGCGAATTGCGCACATTCAGGCTGTTGGTGCGTATTTCCATGCCTTCCTCGCAAGGCGTGGCACAGGCTGCCGAAAGGCGTTTCTGTCCTACAACTTCGACCACACAAACGCGGCAGTTTCCGGCCACGCAAAGGTCTTTGTGGTAGCAAAGCGTGGGGATGATCACGCCCGACTGGTCTGCTGCTTCCAAGATGGTTTTGCCTTGTTCCACTTCAACCGGCATCCCATTGATGGTGATATTTATTTTTTCTGACATGGTCTTTCTCCTTTTTGTTAGTAAATCATTTCTTCGCGGAAGTTCTCAACAATGGAAGAAAACGAATTGGCTACCGATTGTCCCAGTCCGCACTTGGCGGTTAGCTGCATGGTTTCGGTCAGCTTTAACAGCTTGTCGAGGTATTGGGCTGGTTTTTCGCCACGCTTGACGGCCTTGATCCCGCTGTACAATTGCTGGCATCCCACCCGGCAAGGGGTGCATTGTCCGCAACTTTCTTCCTTGAAAAATTCCAGATAATTATCCAGTACGTTGTACATGGAGCGCGAACTGTTGAACAGCATCATCGACCCTCCGGTAGGCAGCGAGATGCCGGTGAGTTTTCCTTTGTAGCCAATGGCCGTTTCGGCGAATTTTTTGCGTGGCACCAAAAAGCCGGATGCTCCGCCCACTTGGACTGCTTTTGTGTCGCCATCACCAAATTCTTCCACAAAATCCTGCAGGCTCATCCCCAGCTCCAATTCGTAAATGCCGGGTTTGGGTGTGTCGCCCGATACAGAGAACAACTTTGATCCGCGCGAATATTGCACGCCTAAATCGTAAAACTTTTTGGCCCCGTATTTAAAGATCGTGAAGGTATGGGCCAGGGTTTCCACATTGTTGATTACGGTGGGCTTTCCCATGTACCCGGATGAAGTTGGGTAGGGGGGTTTGTTGCGCGGTTCGCCGCGTTTACCTTCCATCGAATCGAACAGTGCCGTTTCTTCGCCGCAAATGTAGGCGCCGCTGCCCAAAAATATGCTGATGTTGAAGTTGTGGTTTATTTCTTTACAGTAATACTCAAATTCTTTGATGGCTTTGTTCAGTTCCGGAACCAGGTATTTGTATTCGCCCCTCAGGTAAATATAACCTTTGCTGGCGCCGATGACATGTCCGCAGACAGCCATAGCAGACAGCACCTTATATGGCACAAGTGAAAGAATTTCGCGGTCTTTGAAGGTGCCCGGTTCGCCCTCGTCGGCGTTACAGATGACGTATTTTTCGGAGGCGGGTTCTTCAGCCGTCAGTTTCCATTTCAGTCCGGTTGGGAACCCGGCGCCACCGCGCCCCTTTAGTTCCGAGCTCATCAGTTCGTTGATGATTTCCTGCGGCGGACGGCTCAAGGTCCGGCTGAGGATTTTTTCCCAGTCGTTTTCATTCTTGAAAATGAAATCGGCCCGTTTGAGTTGATATGATTCGAATGCCATAATGGATGCAGTTAGGTTATTGCTTATTGGTCTGAATGTTTTTAATTGGAAGGGTGGTTTTTCCGGATGATTGTTGTTCTCAACTTTCCCGTTTCATGTATTCACCCAGTATCTCCCGGACTTTTTCCGGGGTCAGTTCCGTATAAATGTCGTTGTTTATCAGCATGGCGGGCGCCTTGTGGCACCATCCCAGACAGTTGGTTTGCATGAGCGAGAATTTCCCGTCGGGGGTGGTTTCGCCGATGGCCACTTTCAGCATGTCCTCAATAGCATGTAAAATTTGATTTTTGCCTTTCATGGAGCAGGTGATGGTTTTGCAAACCCGGATAATGTATTTACCCATTTTCTTGTGTTCCAGAAACGAATAGAAGGTAGCCGTTCCGAAAACTTCAGCTGCCGGGAGGTCCAGTTCGCGGGCAATTTCAATCATCGAATATTCGGAAAGGTATTTTTCCTGTTCAACAACCCCTTGGAGGATGGGCAGCAGGTTTTCCCTGTTTCTCCCGTGCTGGTCTGCCAGGTTTTTTATTAGGTCCTGTACTGGATTCATATACATGTGATTATCGGTTTTTTAAAATGTAGTTGTTTGTTGTTTCTTTTCAGTCAGAAAGAGCGCCAATTCATGGCAGGGTCGGTTTTACACATTGGTTCTTCACCCTAAGGGCAAACATGGATTTCAGTTTTCCTTTAAAATTAAGGCAGAGCTGGGATAAAAACTACTGTTATTTATCAGGAATGAAGGTGGACGGGCTGTTTTTCAGCATATTAGTTTTGAGGGAATAGATCCGGAAGCCTGTGCTGCCGATTGAAGCCAGTGGATTCGGGTTATGGTTTCCAGTACGCATCCTGTATTCGAAATCTTGTGTGATTGTTTTGGAGAATTAAGAAAAACTTAAGTGATAACGTACTTGTAATCGGGGAGAGACTCTTAACTTTGCCCGCTCACCTTAATCACTGTCTTATGCCGCTCGAAATTGAACGCAAATTTTTGGTTAAAGCCGGTTTTGTGCCACAAAATGCACGGGCTATTCCCATGGTTCAGGCTTATTTATGTGCCGATCCGCAGCGTACGGTGCGGGTGCGGGTTGCCGGCGACCGGGCCTGGCTGACGATTAAAGGAGGCCTGACCGGCATTTCGCGGCCCGAATTTGAATATCCCATACCGGCTGAAGAGGCCCGGGAGATGATGAAGCTTGCTGTTGGATTTCCGGTAGAGAAGGTGAGATACGAAATATGGGTGAACGGGAAAAAATGGGAAGTTGATATTTTTGAAGGAATGAACCAAGGACTGGTATTGGCCGAGGTGGAGCTGGATGCTGAGAATGAGTCCGTCACTATTCCGGATTGGGTTGGGGAAGAAGTGAGCGGCGATATGCGGTACCATAATTCCCGACTGTCGGAATTCCCCTTTACACGCTGGGAATAGGCTGTGGTCTGATTTTTGTTACCGCACACGAAAACGTTTAATTTTCCGTTTAACCCAAAAGCCAAATAAATAATTTTTCTGCTATGAATTACAGATTTCTTCTGCTAGGGATTTTCTTTGCATTTTCAAGCCAGATTCTCACGGCTTCAAGTCCCGCAGACAAACGAAAGGAAACGGTTGCCGTTGATTCTGTCCACGTTGGGGTAAACTATTTAAAATATTTTCTTGGTGAACAGGGGAATTGGTACCCTCACAACCCTGAAGTGGCCCGGAGCCTCAGGGGATTGGTAAATTTTGTGGAGGATGAAAAGATCGATACCATCCTTCATAAACTGGGGCAGTATCAGGATTCCGAACACCGGTATTTTTATCGCCGGGCCGACCAGGTGTCCGATAGCTTGTTTGTACCCGGGTTTATGTCGCAAAACGAGCTGAATGAACGTCTGAAGCGCATCGACCGCTCCATCAGGAACAGCATTGTTAAAGATCAGATTCCCGTGCCGGAGCAGTTGTTCGAAAACCTGGATTCAAAGGTGGATTTGTTGGATCAGGAAGATGCAGAATGGTTGCTTGAAACACAACAGGTAAAAATCCCGGATAGTTTGACCATGTATAATGTTATCCCGGATTCCATCATGAGCAATCCCTCCGATTTTCGCCGTATCCAGCGGTTGGACAGCACCAAACGGGCGTTGCTGGAACAGGCGCGTATGGATTTTAATAACCGGGTGTTGACCAATTATGTTGATTCGGTGACCGCTGCTTACCGCGAGGAATACATTTCGGAATATGCGAAAAAAATTCAACGCGAATTTGCCGATTCCATCCGTACGCAAAACCGTTTGCGGTTGGTGCATTACAATGATTCGGTGATGGCCGCTGTAAATGACTCCATCGCCCGCGTAGTAGAGATCCTGACCAATTATGCGGCGAACGATTCAACTTCGCTCTGGTTGTCAAACTCCGATCAAAGGGCCGCTCATCTCTGGCTTCGTGACAACGACCGGAATTATACCCGTCTGTTTATCAAAAACGAACAGAACGACTCGTTGGGCGTACGGATTGAAAATACCGGAAAAAATTCGCTCCGGCTCTTGATCGACGATGGTGTTACCCTTTCGCGGTTCGCCCAAAAGCAAACCAAAGAGTTTAATTTTAATAACTTGCTGTCGGAAGGGAAGCTTCAAAAAGTGGAAAAACGCTTCGCTGTGATTACCCCTTGGAACATGGGTGGAGACGGTACCGTAGGTTTCACGCAAACCTACCTCAGCAATTGGAAAAAAGGAGGGCAGAGCGCTTTGTCAACCCTGGTGGTGCTGCGTGGCTATGCCAACTATTCATCAAAAAAACTAAAGTGGGAGAACTCGGCAGAAATACGTAACGGTTGGCTGAAATCTTCTGAGGATAAAATCCAGAAAAATGATGACAAATTTGAAATTACTTCCCGGTTGGGCCTGAGCGCATTTAAAAAATGGTACTATTCAACCGAAATTGATTTTCAGACACAGTTGTTTAACGGGTACAAGTACCCGGATCGCGATAACCTGATTTCCGGATTTTTATCACCGGCAAAAACGATGATCAAATTTGGTTTGGATTATAAGCCGAACAAAAATTTCTCCTTATTCATTTCGCCTTTGACGGCCAAAATTGTATCGGTTCGCGATACCGCCCGGATTGATGTGACCAAATATGGTATTGACGAGGGAAAGAAACGATACTGGGAGCCGGGTTTGAATGCTGACCTGAAACTGAAGAAAGATATTACACCTGACATTACCTATGAGCTGAAATACAAAATGTTCGTCAACTATACCGATCCTGCCAGTTTCGATATCGATTGGGAGAATAACGTGGTGATGAAACTGAACGATTACATTAATATGCGAGTGTTGCTGCACTTCATTTATGACGCTAATGTAACTTTCCCAACCGATAAGATTGATTTGGAGGGGAATACCATCTATAAACCCAAATTGCAGTTTAAGGAATTCATTACCATTGGTTTCAGTTATAAACTTAATAAGCAGGTTTACCGACGGCAAACCCTTAAATAATCTCGTACATTTATGAAAGACTATAAACAATATTTTCAGTTGGCGGCCGAGCCAAAAGATGTTTACAACGCCTTGACCAATAAGGTAATGCTAGAAATTTGGACAGGTGAAAATGCGGAGATGGAAGAAGTTCCGGGTACCGAATTTTCCATTTGGGACGGGAGTATTTGCGGAAAAAACCTGGAGTTTGTCAAAGACCAGCTGATTGTGCAGGAATGGTATTTTGGCGAGCAGGAAGAGCCTTCGATTGTTACCATCAAATTGCACCCCCGCAAAGGTGGTACCACCATGGAAGTGAAGCATACCAACATTCCTGACGAAGCTTATGAGAATATGGTTGAGGGATGGGAAGACGATTATTTTGATGCCCTGAACCAGTTGTTTGAAGAATAAGATTTAGTCCTGAAAAAAAAGAAGCTGCCCCGGACGCTCCGGGACAGCTTTCGCATAGCTAACGCAATATTACGAGTAAGGGAATCTTTGTCGAATTATATGAAATGAGTACCTCGTGCTAGCTACTTTGCCTTAATTCTGTTTATTTAACCTCAATCACTGCGTACTTCGAGATTTTCCAGAATTTATCCGGATTCTCAATTTGCAGGTAAGCAATTTGCCCTTCTTCTTCAACCAATTTGTACGAATCAGATGGATGCTCGGAAATGACCTTGGCTTTTTTGGTGTGCAGCGGGATGATCGTCGATTCGCGGATGTCCAGCGTGGTGAAGTATTCTTCATCCAGATTTTGCTGAAGGGTTTTGCTTGCGCCAATGCCCAAAATTCCGCCTTCTTTGGTCAGGATGCCTTTTTCGGCCAGTTCCTTGTACGTTCCGTAAGCAATATGACCGGTGTTCAGTTTGTTCACTTTATCGGTGATTACCTGTTCTTTATACGAGATGGAGTCGGCTTGTTTGGCCATTTCCATGCCCATTCCCTCGATCTTGCTGTTCAGCTCGGCCATTTGGAAATCCTTCTGTTCAATGATCTGTTTCAGTTCGGCAATTTGCACGTTTTGGCTTTCAATGCTTTCGTTCAAGGCTGCCACGCGACGTTCAAATGCGCGGAGGTTCAAGCCCGATTTTTTCAGCTTCTCTTCCAGTTCAGCAATTTTTTTGCTGCTTTCTTCCAGCATGGAGTTCATCAGGGTGATGTCTTCCAAAAGGGCTTGCTTGCGGTCTTTTCCTCCTTCAGCTTGTTCCAGCGAAAGTTGGCTTCTTTTTTCTTTGATGAATGTCAGGTTGCTCTCAATTTCATCAAAAGTGGTCACCAGGTCGTTAACAACTGAATCTTTCTGTTGGATCATTTCATTCAGATCCATTTGTTCGGCCATCAATGTTTTAATCTCTGATTGTTTCTGCGTGTAAACATAGATTGCTGCTACTGCGCCAACAATTACAATTACTGCCGCAATTATAATTGTTCTTAATTGTTTTTTTTCCATGACTGTAATCCTCCATTTTAAAGTTCAGACTCGAAAATCTGTTTTTGTTTTTATTTATTCTGACCCTATTAGCCAATCTCTGTGCCACTGAGGGTTGCTTTTTTTAAGTTGCAGAAGTACAGTATTTTAGTGTTTGCGAGGAAAACAAATATTTTATCAAATTGAATGAAATAGCTTTCAGAATGAGAGTTAAAAGTAAATTATTCGCGTTCTTTTTCTTCTTTCAGCATCCGGTAAATGGTAGCCACGCCAATGTCCAGCTTTTCGGCTACGAGCTTGGTGTTGTTGTCGTATTTTTTTAGAAAATCCTTTACAATGCGAATATCGTATTCGCGCAGGGTAAGCTCTTCGGTCAATAATCCGGGAAGCAGGTCGTGGCCGCCCCCGAGGACGATGTGGTCTGCGGTAATTTCGTCTTGTTCAGCCAATGTAACGGCCAGTTCGATCACCGATTTCAACTCGCGGATGTTGCCCGGGAAGGAATAGGAAAGCAACATGTTGGATGCCTCAGACGACAAGGTTTTCGCGGGCAAGCTGTTTTCCTTGCAGAATACGGTGATGAAGTGTTTTGCCAGCACGATTACATCGTTGCCCCGTTCGCGCAGTGGCGGCAGTTCGATCGGTAGCCCATACAAACGGTAGTACAAATCCTGGCGGAAGTTGCCTTGTTTCACCTCTTCCATCAGGTTTTTATTGGTGGCGATAATAATGCGGCAATCGGTTTTTACCGGTACATTGCTTCCCACACGGATGATTTCTTTTTCCTGAAGGGCACGGAGCAGTTTTGCCTGGAGCGAAATGTCCATTTCTGCCATCTCGTCGAGAAAGAGGGTGCCGCCATTGGCTTCTTCAAACTTGCCAATACGCCGGAATGCCGCACCGGTAAAGGCGCCTTTTTCGTGGCCAAACAGTTCGCTTTCGATTAAATCTTTGGGGATAGCTGCCACATTCACTGCGACAAACTGTTTTTTTGCACGGGTGGAGTTGTAGTGGATAGCCTTGGCTACCAGTTCTTTACCGGTTCCTGTTTCGCCGGTAACGGTAACGGTTATATTGGTGCGGGTGGCTTTGTCGATTAATTCGAAAATTTTTTGGGCGGCTCCACTGTTACCGATAATGGTATTTTGGTAGCTGTATTTTTTCTTTACTTCTTGCCGCAAACTTACAATTTCCTTTCGCAGCTTGCTGCCCTTCCGGATGTTGTTGATGGTGTTCAGCAAGCGTTCTTTGATGTCGCGCGACTTTACAATGTAATCGTAAGCCCCGTGACGGAGCAGGTCAACCACCACTTCAATGTCATCTTGTTCCGAGATCAAGATGACCTGGATATCTTCGTTAATTTCTTTGATCTGTTTGAGCACTTCCAGACCTTTCATGTCGGGCAAACGGTAGTCGAGTGTAATCACATCGGGTTCCTGGTTCAGGTTGTCCAGGCAGTCTTTCCCGGTCGAGAAAGATTGTATGTCGTAGTCAGGGATGAGCGATAAGTTATGAACCAACAAACGGTTGTACCATTCGTCATCTTCAACTACAAATATTTTAAATGGCTTTTCCGACATTGCCGTGATTTTTTGTTAGCAGTAAACTCGTCAGCATGTACTGCAAGTTAGTAAGAATATACGTTAATTCGTTTGCCTCATGTTCATTTTGTAAAATGTTTTTTTGTAGTTTTTTTTGGTCATTGTCAAATGGCGAAAGTTATTTTTCGCTAAGTTTCTCACGGATAAAGGCGTTGATCTGGATGATTTCCTGTTCAATCGTGTTGATCAGTATTTCCGCATCGTCGGCATTTTTAGTTGCGGGAGTGTTAAGCTCCAATTCCTTCAGCTTGTGATAGAGCGACATGGCCTGCATATGTTTAGCCGGAGCAGCCAGTTTATGGGCAGCTTCCGAAATCGCTTCCCAATCCGTTTCAGCAAAGGCTTTTCGGATGTTGGCCAGTCCTTTTTCGCTCGAGTGGATGAAAATTTCCAGCATTTCGTTGAAAAAGGCCGGGTCGTCACCTGCCATCTTTTGCAGTTCGTTTAAGTCAATTTGCACCTGTTGATTGGTTTCATCGCTTTCTTGCGGAATGTTGCTCTCGGCGGGGAGCAAACGGGTAACGGTCTCAAACAGGTCGGCTTCGGAAAAGGGTTTTTGCAGAAATCCCTGCATACCGGCTTGTTGGCTTTTTTGAATGTCCTCGGGGCGGTTGGTTGCGGTAAGGGCAATAATCCGAATGTTGGGCCATATTTTCAGGATCTGCCTGGCTGCATCGTATCCATCCATCACCGGCATGCGCATATCCATCAAAATGAGATCGAATGGCTGGCTTGATGCCAGTTCGACAGCCACCTTTCCATTGTTTGCCTCGGTATAAGCGATGCCCCATTTTTTAAGAATATTTTTCAGCAGGTAAAGGTTAAACTCTTCATCATCTACCAATAAAAAATGAAGCTTCCGGAAGTTGGCCGGTATTCTGATCCGGTCAATTTCCTTATCTTTTAAGTTGCTGGCATCGCCTTCCTGATAGGGAAGCTGGATCATAAAACGGGTGCCTCTTCCCGGGGCACTTTCTACCTGAATATGGCCATCATGCAAATCGATCAGGCGTTTTACGATAGCCAGGCCAAGGCCTGTTCCGCGGTGTTTCATCGTCAGGTCGGTATCCAATTGCACAAACTCGTCGAAAATCAGTTGCAGGTTTTCCTCCGATATGCCAATGCCCGTGTCCGAAACTTCCAGGTGGAGCATCCAGGTGTGCCCCGACAATCTTTCTTCGGCAGCTGTAAAGATAATCTGGCCTTGGCTGGTGAATTTTATGGCATTGGTAATTAAGTTAATCAGGATCTGTTTGAGGCGCACCGGGTCGCCTTTCAATACCCTGTTCTTATCGCACCGGTTGTTGATAACCAACTGGTTGCCCCGGGCTGCTGCCGAATCTTTGTGCAGCGTGTAAATTTCTTTATACACCTCATCCGGCATGAAGTCGATTTGTTCTATTTTCAGCTTTTGCGACTCGATCTTGGAAAAATCGAGGGTGTCGTTCACCAAGGTAATCAGGTGCTGGGCCGATTTGTGGACCACTTTCAGGTTGTCCGACATTTCTTCGGAATGGGCCTTTTGCAGCATCTGCTCGGTCAGTCCGTAAATGGCGTTTACCGGTGTACGCATTTCATGGCTCACCGTAGCAACGAACATTTCCTTGGCCTTGGCCAGACTTTCTGCTTCGGTTTTAGCCTTTTCGAGCATTCGCTCGTAGGCGCGGTTCCGTTGCAGGTTGCGGTAAAACAAGATGAGTACGGTGATCAGCAAAATGACCGCAGTGATGGTAAAAATGCTCAGACGGCGGTAGGTTTGCGCAGCCATAAAATCGGCTTCCTGTGTTTTGGTCAGCAGCCGGCGCTGTTCGGTAGTTTCCAGCAGTACAATTTGTTGAGCTATCAGCGAGCTGATCTGAATGTTACGCTCAAGCAATACCTTCTCTTGTGCCTGTAGCCGTTGGCTTTGATCGGAAATGTGCTGCTCAATGCCGGCAATTTCCTGCTTGATGATTTCGCGTTCCTTGCTTTTGTCGATGATAATGGGCCGGGGAACAACGGTATCCCGCTTGCCAAAAATGCGTTTGAAAATGCCTTTTTTCTTTTCTGCCGGCTGAAAGGTGATGGTGTCGGGCTGAATGATGACCGTGTCGATTTTTGAATAAAGATCGGAGAACGAGCTGGTGGTCGTTTCTTTTTGGTTGTGCAGGGTGCGTATTTCTTCCCAAATCAGCAGTTTCTGGTTGGTGAGTAGCCGGATGGAATCGATTTGCTGAATTTCGTCAGACTCGG
The DNA here is from genome assembly GCA_050178015.1 of Mangrovibacterium sp. GTDB lineage: Bacteria > Bacteroidota > Bacteroidia > Bacteroidales > Prolixibacteraceae > Gaoshiqia. The sequence continues at coordinate 106,527 of JBFXGM010000001.1, read as the reverse complement.
GAAGGGCATAATCTTTCAGGTTGTTCAGCTTTTCCTGGATTGATTCGTTTAATTTGAGGTAGGGGTGGAAGAATGCTGCATCGCCGGTCAGGCTGTACAGGCGCACCGTGTTTTCCACTTCATTTAGTTCAGCTGCAATATCCTTAATCAGCAATAACTTAAAATCGGGACGGGCTTCCTTGTGGATCGAGTCAATAATTTTCGACAGGCTCTGGTAAACAAGGTAGCCTGAGGCAATCACTGCGGCGGCAATGAAAAGGGTCAGAAACGTGACCTGAAATTCAATTTTTACTCGTTTCATGCGTGTCGGTCTTGCATTTTGTGTTGATAGATTTCCCGGTTTTCATCGTCATAAACACAAAAGATGACGGACTCAAAACTATCGTCACTTTTTAGAAAATCGCGAACCGTGCGGATGGCAATTTCGGCTGCCAGTTCTTTCGGAAAGCGGTAAACCCCGGTGCTGATGTTGGGAAAGGCAATGGTTTTTAGCCCATATTCTTTGGCCAGCAGCAAACTGTTCCGGTAAGCATTGGCCAGTTGTTCGCTTTCTCCGATTTGCCCGCCATACCAAACCGGCCCCACGGTGTGTATAACATAGCGTGCTGGCAACCGGTACGCGTGGGTAATCTTGGCTTCGCCGGTTTCGCAGCCGTTCAGCTGGCGACATTCTTCCAGTAATTTGGGGCCGGCAGCCCGGTGTATGGCGCCGTCAACACCGCCTCCACCCAGCAGGCTTTTATTGGCGGCATTTACAATCGCATCTACATGCATTTCGGTAATATCACCCTGAAAGACTTGGATTCGGTCCATCTTTTTTCCCATAAAGTTAAGCTCTTTCAGTGGAAACAGCTACTTAGCACAGGTGTTTTGCGATGAGATTGTGGTAAGTGTTTAATTATTAGCTGAAAATTGGCTGGGTTAAGGCATCAACTTCCCAAACTGATAATCAGGATGCCAGTCAGGATGCCCAGCAGGTAGATCGCTTTTCGGCGTATGTTGGTTTCGTGGAAAATAAGTGCGCCCATGGCAAAGGCCACTAATACGCCGCCGCGCCGCAGGGCTGAGATGATGGAGATCATCGAATCTTCGTAGCTCAGGGCGTAGAAATAGGCAAAGTCGGCCATCAACAGGAAAAGCCCGATCGCCGGAATGCTCCAGCGCCAGTGAAAGACGGGCCGTTCTTCGCGGGGTTTGGCCCAGCGAAACAAAGCGATGGCCGGCAGCATAACCACTACCTGGTAATACGAAAACCAGGCCTGTACCGCCAACCGGTCGATTTTGCGGATGATAAACTTATCATACAATCCGCTGGCCGCCCCCAGCAAGGTTGCTGCCACAATGCAGAAAATCCAAACGTTCTTGCGGAAATTAATTCCTTCGAGTTTCCCTGCTGTAGAGAGCATGTAAAAGAAAACGAGGGTTATCACTACTCCGATCCATTGGGTAAGGTTGAGGGTTTCGTGAAATATGAGGATAGCTCCGGCGAGTGTCCAGATTGGCCCGGAGGCCCGGATGGGCGTCACAATGGTGATGGGCAGGTGCTTCACGGCATGAAAGGCAAAAATCCAGCTCGAAACCACAATGACCGATTTCAGCAGGATCAACCCATGTTCGCGCGGGGTAATCGGCGGAACGAACAGCTGGATCGATTTAAAAAATTCGGGAAAGAAAACGGAACCGGCCACAAAGGGTGTCACCAGCGCTGCCCCGGCAATGGTGGAAATGAACAAAACCGGCAACACGGCATTGGCGTTAACCGAAAGTTTTTTAAATACGTCGTATAGTCCCAGGAGAAGCGCCGAAATTAAGGCCAGCAGTACCCACATCTTTGAAAATTTTGGCGCAAAGCTAAGAAGGATTTGTGCGTTGGAGGTTATTTTCACCGGGAAGGTACCGAACCTTAAACATTGTTTAATGCATCCTTACCCCCTGCCGTTGAATGATCGGGCTCCGGCGCGATATTTTGTTTTTGACAGATGGGGATTGAAGTTGCCGGTGAATGAATATTTATTCCTTCTGCTGTTTTTGTTTTACGAAATAGGTAATAATCGAGTGGATACCTTTTTCCAGGAGGGCGTTGGTCAGAAATAACTTGTAGGCCGAAACAATTTTGTTGGTTTCCAACCGTAGATTGTCCTCGTGATAGCGGAGCTCGTGTTTCAGATTGGTCCGGTGCAGTTTAATTTCGTTGATGGAATGTATTTTTCTCATGATTGTTCAGCTTTATTACGCTTCATCTTCCTCAAACAAAATGGATGATAGCCTCTGGATAATGGTGGTGGTTATCAGTGATTTTCGCAAAAGCAAAAAGAGTAATCCAATCAATACCACGACTCCGGTCACAATAAATAAACCCGTCAAATAATCCTGAAACTGATTTCCGTACCATACCACAAATGCGGTTGTCGCAAACAGGAAAAAGATCATACCCAGTAAGATAAAAACGACGGTGCTAATCAGAAATACCGAAATTTTTGTCATCTTTTCAAGTAGGGTCAGTTTTACAAGGTCTAACCGCACTTTCAGGTAATCCTGGACGGATTGGTTCAGTTCATGAAAATTATCTGACAGGTTTGATTTCATGTGGTGGTAATTTAGTTTGTGCATGGTTGTGGCTACCGGTTTTTTCGGCCATTTTTGATCTCATCAGTTGGTGCTTGCCTTTTTGGCTTCCTTTTCTACTTTTTCGGCAGCCGATTTTTTGACCTCTTCAATTTTCTGTTCGGCGTCTTTTTTTAGCTTTTTAATCTGTTCTTCCAGCTTGCTGATTTTTTCACTGATTGTTTCTGTGATGTCGTGCGATACATCTTTAGCTTTGTTCTGCAGTTTTTCGCGGGTCACCGAACCTTTGTCGGGGGCAATCAAAAATCCTGTTATCACTCCGGCAGCTGCTCCTGCCAAAAATCCGATCAATGCTTTTGTTGTGCTACTCATGACTTTGTTTTTATAAGGTTAAACATGGTGTTAATTGACGGGGTGGCAATGGGGCAGTTTCCAGATAAGGGGCTGCCCCGCTAGCTGTCCGGTGGCGGTCCACAATTTAGAACGATCTGATTATTGTTGTTCATGATGACTGTTTGTAATATGGTTAACAATAGTATTTTGTATTTGTTCAGTAATAGTGACCTGCCGTTATGCCGTGTAAATTGGGTGTCGTTGGATGGATTATCCACGCGGACCTGGATGAATTTCCGATTTACGAACAGCTTTTCTTACTGAACATTACAAATCCTTGTACGGATATTCGGGTTTCTGGTTTATGGACAAACACCGGTTTATCGTAATTTTAAGAGCATTTTTCTTTGCTTTTCAGGCTTTGGGATTTTTCTGAATTTACTTGGAGTCAAACTTGAAAATGACATCAAATCCGCTGTCGTAGGATGAGTTATTTAATTGGAAGAAAAGGAAACGGAACAATTCGTATTCCAGCTTCACTTCGTATTTGCCGATGTCTTTTTCGTCGGTTTCGCCAAAACGTTGTTCATAACTCACAAACAGGTCGTGGGTGAGGTATTTTCCAACAACTACGCTGGCATTGTCGAACCCGCCTTCGCTTTTCACTTCAATGTAATCTACGTTGAGCTTGTCACCCAAAAATTTGGTGATTTGCGACGACAGCAACGAAGCGGCGGCCGTTTCGGCCAGGCTGCCGCCACCGGCGCCGGCCAGGTTGTCCTGCTGGTCAATGGTCAACTCGTTCATTCCCCGCCCAAAAAGGATATACGACAAGGCATCGCCTTCGCTGATCGGATCGTCATCCAGGGTGAAGTTTACGGTGGGCGATGTGGCCGTTCCTTTTACATCAATGCTTAGTTTTTGGGATACACGCTGGGCGTTGCGAAAGGTATAGCTTGCCTGGATATCCATTTCGGGGAGCATCTCTTCGCCACCCTGGAAGCGGATGCTGCCACTGTTGATGACAAAGGTCCGGCCAAACAGGTCGTACTGGCCGCGCACCACATCCACCGAGCCAAACAGCTCAAAGAAGCGGGCGTTTTTAATCAGTTCCAGGTCGCCGGACAGCTCCAGGCGCAAGTCCTCATTTTTGATCCAGGTGTTTCGTGGGATTTTTATCCGCAACCGTCCGATCAGTTGGTCAAAATAATCAAAGCTGAAAGTGTCGGCTACGGCAATGGTTTCGGGCAGGCTGTCAGCAGGTCCGGCCATGCGTTCCAGTTCCCGGAGAAGAAGGGATTGCGGGATTTCGGGGGCGGCCATCTTGCCCATCAGCCGGAAAATGGCGGGGAGGTAAATTTCGGACTGCGGAATGTTCAGGTTCCCATCGAAAGCTACTTCGCCTTTTTGCCCGCCCAGGTGGGCATCGCCCGAAACCTGCATGTTAAACTGCCGGTGCTTTACGGGGTTGAATTTATTGAAACGGACGCTGATGTCCGATTGCCGGATATCCCCTTTGTAAAAATCGGAGTTGAAATCGATTTGCCCGCCAGCTGTCAGTGTTCCATCGGGCGAACGGATCAGGAAGGTGTCCAGCATAATCTTGTCGCGCAGGAACCCAAGTTCGAAAAGGATGTTGCGGTAGTCGATGCCAAAGGCAGGCACCTTCACCGAGGCTTCCTGTAATTCCAGTTTTCCTCTTGGGTCGGGCGATTCTACCGTTCCGTCCACGGTAATTGCCCCATGCAGGTAGCCTTTTATTTCCTCATTCAGGTTGAAGTTCTGTAAGATGGCCAACGGAAACTTGTCCACGGTGAGCTTTACCTGTACCGAATCTTTTGGATTGAACTGAAAATCCATGCTGTCGAGCGCCAATTGTAAGGGTAATGCTCCTTCCAGTTTCACTAGCCCTCCAATTTTTGGGATAACCTGCGTTTGCATGCGAGCCTGGTTGTCCCGGAAGTTGAAGCTTCCGCCAACTTCGTTCATCTCAAAACTGTTTAATATGGCTTGGTCCAGGCTGAATCTTCCGGCTATTTCAGGTAAGGCGGCTGTTCCGCCTACCTCCAGTTTCAGTCCCAAAATGCCGGATGCCGGAAGTTCTTGTTCCAGCAACCCGGCAAACTCGCCGATGTTGATGTTGGCGGCTTCCAACCTGAAATCTTCCTGTACGCTCAGGGAGATGATACCTTCGGCCAGCAGGTAAGGTGAATTCTCCTGTTCATCTGGCGCCAGCTTGAAATTTCGGATTCGGTAGCTGGTTGAGTCAATTTCGAAGATGGCCGGTGCCTGCTGCAAAGCCCATTGCTGGTTTTTGTAACCAATCAGCCATTCGTCCAGCGTTATCCGGATCTGGTCGCCCAGGCTGATACCGGTTTTCAGGTAGCTGCTCATATCTGCGTTGGCGAGTTGCCCGATCAGATAAACCGAGTCGGGGCGGGCTTCCAGTTCCATCTTCACCGAATCGAGCCGGAAGGATTCGTTCCCGGCATCGCGGACAAGCAGCCGGGCGTTCACCAGCGTATCTTGTGAGAATAACAAGGCTTGTGCATCCAGGTGGGCCTCTGCGAGCGAGAAGCCGCCGTAGCTGGTTTCAGCCAGATCAAGGATGGCGCTGAGGCGGAGCGAGTCGGTTTGACCAGTGAGGCGGGCTGTCAGCTTTCCGCTGGTGTGCAGGCTGTCCACCGGAATGAAATGGCCGAACTCGTCCAACCCGTCAATCGATGCCGCAAGTTGGAGGTCGGAATGGCCTTTCAGGCTGTAATTTCCCCGTGCCTGGAGCGAGGCCGTCTGCGTTTGCAGCCACAAAGTGTCAATTTCCAAATTCTCATTTGCATAATTGATCGTTGTCATCATGCTGTCGAGGCGAATTTGCATGATGTGCGAGGGGGAAAATGCAACGAAGGCCCTTGCCCGGAGTGTTTTGGGGTCGATGCCTTTGCCGGTAATTTGTGCTGTCAGGTTGAGGTCGGTTTGGAGGCTGTCGTTACCGGTCAATTGGGCCGCGTTCAGGTGTTGGGTTACCAGTTCGAGTTGGTATAACGGATTGCCCAACAGGTCGTGTACAACAGGCGACAGCCGGAATTCGCCAAAATTACCTCGTCCTTCTGCAAAGCCTTCCAGATTTCCTTGCGCCACGTTCAGGTTGAAAAGAAGTTGTTCCACCGGCTTTTCCTGGATGATGCAATCGTTGAAATTTCCGGAAAGGGTGATGGTAGCCGTTTTCGGATCAATTCCTTTCCCGGTGGCCGACAGTTCGCCGTTGATCCGGTAGTTCAGCTCCGGATTGCCCAGCCAGTGTGCCAGTTGGATGTTGTCCAGCAACCCGTTTAGCTGGTAGTCAAGTTCCAGGCTATCAGGTCGGAACAGCCATTGGGTGAAGTTGGGCGAAATTAATTCCAGCAACAGGCGTTGTCCCCGGTCGGTTATTTCGAGGGTCGCTTTCAGGTTGTCGTGTTGCAGGCCTGCATCGAGCCGAAAGATTGGAGTGGCCGGCAATTTCAAGCCTGCCAGGAAAAAATCAAACTCGTTCAGCTGTAAGGGTGCGCTTTGCAGCCCAACTTCCGATTTTTCTTCGGTTGCTGTGGCGTAGGCTGCCTTTCCGTCCAGTTGGTTGAGACCTGTTTGCAGCACGAAATCCGTTAACTCGATCCACTCTACATTTCGGTTTAGGTTGAATGACAATTGCTTAAGTTGGAAATCGGGCTGCCGGGTAAAAAGCGAAAAATCGCGAAGTTGCAGTGTTTGCCGTTTTTCAGAATAATAGAGCGACAGGCTGGTGTTTATTGGGCCGATTGCTTTGGGGATGATCGTGTCGGTGGCGTCAATTTTCACAGCGCCCTCCATCAGTTGAAAGTTGGCCAGGTTGATGGACAAGGCGCTGGTTGAAGTTGGTTTGGGCACTGTGTCGCTTGGCAAAGGCTTCATCAGCTGTTGCAGGTTCCAGGTGGAGTCGTTCACCTGTTTCAGGTACAGGTAGGGGCGGCTGATGGTCAGGGAATCTACCCGGAGATTTCCGGTCAGCAGCGGCCAAAGTTGGTAACGGGCCTCCACCGCTTCGATAAAGGCAAGCGTGTCTGTTCCGTCCGTCAGCAAAACCTGTTTCAGGCTTAGGCGGGTGAAAAAGTTGCCGTCGATTTCGCCCAGCGACAGTTGTCCGTTGATGAAGTTTGGCGCTTGTTGTTCAATCAACCGGGCCAGCTTCCGTTTTACCGGTTGGGTTTGGATGAGCAACGGCGCCGCCAGTAGCAACACCACCAAGGCAAGCAGCAGCCAGCCCAGTACTTTCAAAGGATATGTGATGATCTTGCGCATTCGTTCCATTTAAAAAGCTTGTCCGACACTGATAAAAAACTGCGGGCTTTTCTTTTCGTTCCACACCGGAAAACCCAGGTCGAAACGGATAGGCCCGATCGGCGTATCGATGCGGAGGCCGCCGCCAGCCGCGTAGGCCAGGTCGTTCAGCCGGTAGTTGTACGAGTTGGCCCACACGTTTCCGGCATCCAGAAATGCCACCCCGCTCAGCCGCCAAAAAAGCGGATAGCGGAGTTCGACGTTGCTTTCGAGCAAACTTTTACCGCCCAAAGGCGTACCGCTGTCGCGTTTGGGACCTAGCTCCGAGCGGTTCCAGCCACGCACCGAATTGCTGCCCCCCGAATAAAAGCGGTCTTCCACCGGGATAAACCCGCTGCTGTCGGCCGAGCTGATGCCCCCAGCCATTGCCCGGAAAGCCAGCACCCAATCGCCCAGTTTGTGGTAGCTGCGGAAATCGCCCCACAGTCGGGTATAGTTAAAATCGGTGCCAAACAAATGGCCGTTCAGTTTAAAGCCTACCGACAGGCTTTGCCCGTGTGTTGGCGAAAACTGTGGCCGCGCGTTGTTGAAAACGGTACTCAGCAACACCCCCGACTTGTTATACGGAAATTTGCGGCTTTCCATGTTTCTGAATTCGTCGTCACCGGCCTCAATATTTTGTTGCACCTTTTCAAAATAATAGGTCAGGCTGCTGGTGAGTTGGTCGTTAAAACGGTAGCTGAGGGGCACATTTAGCCCGTAGGTGCGGGTTTCGTAGCCGGGTTCCGCGTTCCGGCTGATGAACGGGTTGATGGTCAGCGCGCTGTTTTTGGTTAGGAACTGCGGCTGGATCCATCGCAGACTGGCCGAGTATGGAACCAGGGCCGAATGTTTCAGGTACAGGTTGATGCGGCGTGCGCCACCCAGAAATCCCCGGTAATTCAAATCGAGAAAGGTGCGAAACTGGTCTTCGGTGCCATAGCCTAACCCAAACCGGGTACTCACGCGCGGCGCTTCTTCAACATATAGCTTTACCGGAATGGGGCTTTTACGGGTTTTTGCATCCGTTTCGGGCAGCACCGAAACCACCCGGAAAAGTTGTAGCTGGTAAAGGTCCTTCCGGGTTTTGTCCAGCAGGGATTTGTTATATAGTTGCCCTTCTTCGTATTCCAGTTGCTTGCGGATGAATCTCTCGCTGGCGTTTTTGTAGCCGCTGATGCGGGTCTCCCCAACATGGCAAATCGGGCCGGGATTAACTTCAAAGATAATTGTAACGGCCTGTTGCTCCGGTTTGAGGTTGAGCCGATAACCCGCTTTCGCGTAGGCATGGCCCAGGTTTCGAAAGGCATCTTCCAGCAGTTGCACATCGTTCAGCAAAGCCTGGTCGCGAAACCGTTTGCCTGCCGACTGTTCCAGCTTGCGGTTGATTTTTTGCCAAAGCGAATCGGGGTCGATACTGCTTTCTTCTGTCAGGAGGAGGTTCATCGAATCGACCAGCACGGGCTGGCCCTCTTCAATGGTGAAACTGAGCTTCACCACCTGCCTGTTGTCATATACTTTCGGAGGTTGCAGGGTGACCCGGGCATCCAGAAAACCTTCGCGCTGGTAGAAGCGGGTGAGGCGCTCCAAATCGATGTCCAGTAATTCCTGGTTGTAGAGGAAAGGTTCCGTTTTCGAAATTATCTTTTCGAAGTACGAGACTTTTTTTACGGCCAGGGCTTCGGTCAGCACACTTTCATCCAGGGTTTTGTTGCCCGTGAACGTAATCCGTCTGATTTCGTAATTCTCCTGTCCTTGCAGCAATTGAGTGGCTACAAGTATGTTCAGCAGAAAAAGGAAGATAACCGGGACGGATTTTTGCATGACTTGGCAATTATTCAGCCCAATTTAAGTGATTTTGGCGAACCCTGAAAGCACAGCCTGCGTGTTTAAGCCATGTCCGGCTCAAATATGTTTGGCAACTGAAGTGGTTGGTGTTCCCTTTACAATTCGTACTGAACGAGGTAAACCGTGTAGCCCAGGTAGCTGATCAGCAGAATGGCCGCTTCCCAGCGGTCCAGTCGTTTTTTCTTCCCGGTAAACATGGCAAAAAACAAGATGAGTGTTCCGAAAATGAGCAGGTACAAATCGGTGTTGAAAACCGCTTTATATTCCAGTGGCCTGATCAGTCCGCTGACACCCAGGATCAGAAAGATGTTGAAAATATTGGAGCCAATGATGTTTCCCACGGCTATGTCGTTGTTCTTTTTGAGGGCTGCCGTTACCGAAGTGGCCAACTCAGGGAGCGAGGTGCCGGCAGCAATGATGGTCAGGCCGATAATCTTCTCACTAACCCCCATCACCGTGGCAATTTCCACAGCGCTGCTGACGATGAGTTTTCCGCCAATCACCAAGCCGGCAAGTCCAGCCAGGATGAGAATCCAGATTTTTCGGTTGGTGAGATTTTCGTGTTCTGTCGGCTGCTCGGCATGGTTGGATTTCAGTTGGTTGAACACATAGTAGAGGAAAAGCAGGAAGAGCGCCAGCAAAATCAGGCTGTCGTACCGCGATAGCAGGTTGGGCCCGGCCGACAGAAAGTTATTGGCCAGAACAAACAGGACCAGAATGGCCAGGAATGAAAAAGGAATTTCGCGCGATACGGTGCTCGACTGCACCACCAGCGGAGTGATCAGCCCCGTAATGCCCAGGATGACGAAGATGTTGAAGTTGTTGCTTCCGATGACATTCCCAAACACGATGTCGTAGTGCTGCTCGAAAGCCGCAAAGGTATTAACCACCAACTCGGGCGCCGAAGTGCCAAAGGCCACGATGGTCAGCCCGATGGCCAGGTCGGAAATATGGTGTTTACGGGCCAGGGCAGAGGCGCCTTCCACCAGCCAGTCAGCACTTTTGATTAAAACCACAAAACCTGCAACGAGAAACAAAACCTGAATCAACATACCAGCACACGATTAAATTAAAACCATTTTTTCCGTCTCAAATAAAGGATCATTCCGGCAAGAATGAGCAGCATGATCAACCAAATGGCGGCGTATCCGTATTTCCACTGCAACTCGGGCATGTGGACAAAGTTCATTCCGTAAACACCGGCAATAAACGTCAGCGGGATGAAAACCGTAGCCACAATGGTCAGCGTCTTCATCACCTGGTTCATCCGGTGTCCCTGCACCGAAAAAAACAGGTTCGTTTTACTTTCCAAGGTTGATAAAATGATGTCACAATTGTCCAGCAAGGTTAAGCATAAATCCTGAATCTCCAGAAAATATTTCAGGTGTCTTTTTTCGATGTACGCATTTTCTTCGCGGTCAATTATCAGGGTGAATTCTTTGATCGGGAGGATGGCCTTTTTGATGAAGAGAACGGATTTTTTGTGGTGCTCAATTATCTCGAGCGAGGTGGGGGAAGGGTCAGCGTTAACATTCACAAAGTTCAGTTGTTCCACTTCACCATCGATCTGCTGGAGGGTTTTAAAGTAATTGTCGAGAATGGCTTCCAGCAGTGTATAGAGTAAATAATCGGATCCCCGTTCGCGGATGATGCCTTTGTTCTCGCGCAGACGGTAGCGCAGATGCTCAAAATAGTCGGCCTTTTTTTCCTGAAACGACAACAAATAGTTTTTCCCGAACACAAAACTGATTTGCTCGATCATTAAATCCGAGTTGGAAGGTACGGTCGATTTAATGGTCAGGAAACAAAAATTTTCGAACACCTGGAATTTGGGGCGCTGGTTAACGTCCAGGATGTCCTGAATAACCAAATTGTGGATTTGCTGTTTCCGGCACACCGTAACCACCGGATCGGGATCGTCGAGGCCATAAACATTCAGCCAATAATGAAAGTCGTTGTCTGCAAACTGCTCCACCTGCGATGGCAGGATGCCCTGGTTTTCGGTACATTGTTCTTTATTGTATCGGAACAGCTGGATGTCGAAATGATCGACCGATTTGGAGCCGGTGAAGACAAAGTTATTGGGATCGGGCTTCTTCCGGTTCAGCAGTTGCGAATTTTTCTGGTTTCTCAGTGTTTTCATTGTTTCAATGTTTGTTGTTTATCAGCATCGCAGTGTATTTTATTTCCGAATTCCCTTTGCTGGTAATCTGTGCCGTACCTGCACGGGTTTTTATTTTATCATTGGTGTCCGGTTAATTTATTCTAAAAATGCTGTAACCCGCGTTTTTATTGCGTCCCCAAAGGGACTTGGTGAATCAGGGGTTGCTTTTTTCTTCTACCCACATTACGTCCCTAAAGGGACTGTCCCATAGGGACAACATATTGGTAGAAAACATGTTAACAGCTCCGTCAAAGTCCCGTAGGGACTTTATTTCCTCTTTATCGGACACCAATGTTATTTTATGTTGATCTATTCTCAAAAACTTTTTAATTTCATTTTAATAAAAAGCTGTAGGTATTGATTATAGTCTTTCAGTTCCGATGGGATTTCATCAAGTTCATCATTTATCCAGAATGCTTTATCAGATGTTTGTGTCAGCCCATGACTATACCGAATTCCGGCATCCAAATCCTCGGAGATTTTATAGGTACAGCCAATCACTCCTGATAATTCAAGCTTATTATTCAAATTAGTTATTTCCACACTACCATAGGTAGATTTATTTTCTGCGTGTAGCAAGTAATTCATTTCTGGTCCAATGGAAAAGAACAATTTTTCAGACCAATAGAAGTCACATAAAATGGGGACTTGAAGATATTGGATGGTATATTTATCTTCATGGTCCGTCCCTTTATATGAAAACCAGCCTTTTTCTATAAAACCAGGCTCAATTGAAAATCCTAATAGTTCATTGCCTTTGTAGTTTAAGGTTCCGTTTATACCGTATGATAGAATGGATGAGAAAATGTCCGAATGATTTACGGTTTCTGGAAGATTTGTAATGTGTATATTGGAAATGCCAAATCCGGCCTTCAAACCTAATTCAAGATTCTGAGCATTTGATTTAATGGAAATGATTGCACAGAATCCAATGATAGCTAGTATCTCCTTCATAAATTTAAATTTTTTCCCGCTTACCAATTTACAAAACATATTCAATATACCTCTTAAAATGCCGAAGAATTGAACGGGGGTGTCGTGGTGACGCGCCAACAACCGGCAACCTAAAAAGTGAAGGCGTGTCAGGCCGCTATTGCATGCCCAAATGAGAAGTAAGTGTGTTGCAGGCCGCCTCGGCTTGTCCTACCAAAGAGTCTTGGTGTGGCATGTGGACATTGATTGCCAAACGGAAAAGTGGAAACATGGCATTTGGCTAAAGCTTCGCCTGCCTGCGCTGTCGGCGGGTTACTTGATAGAAAAGAGAAGCAATTGTAACGCACTCCAGTCGTCATTCATCATTCGTCATTCATCATTCCAAAGGCTCTCCCTTCGTCTTTCCGAGGGACAAACATTGTGTTTAATAAAAGGTTTCTGTAAGCTTTCTCTAAGCTTATTATATATTAACTTAGGGAAATCTTAGTGAATGATTATTTATTCTTTATTAAAACAGCAAACATGGCACGAACGAAAGGCATTGGAGGACTACAGCTAAGCGGTAAGCTGGGTAACTTGGTTTTTGTTCCTTACGGCGACGAAACCATTGTCCGCATGGCCCCCGAAAAACGGAAAAGCGACAGTTGGAGTCAAAAGCAACAAGAACACCGAAAGCGGTTTTATGGGGTGAATGTATTGTACCGAAAGGTGAAACAGGAATTTGTAGAACCGATCTGGAAACGCTCGGCCACTAAAAAGCATACCGGCTACAACTTGTTTATCAAGGCCAACCTGCCGGCCTTTGGAGAATTCGGGCAACTGGTTGACCAAAGCCTGCTGCATTTTTCTTGCGGGTCGATGCCCCTGCCCAAAAATCTATCTGTCAAGCGGTTGGTTGATCAGTCCGCGGAGGTGCATATTAGCTGGAACCCCCGTTGTTTCACACAACAGGAAGCAGCCGACGACGAGCTTTGCCTGGTGCTGCTGGGCGATCCTTATGCGGCGCGGCTCGTTGCCTGCGGCGTGGGCCGGGGCGCAGGCGCCTACACCCTTCACCTTAACGAACAGCAAGCCCGGGAACACCCGGCGCTTTTCCTCTTCTTCCGGCGTAACGATGCTTCGTGCTATTCGGACGATAAATTTTTCCGGCTCTGAGGTTTTGGAAAAGCAGTCGGGGATGCCGAGGTTGCCGCATAAGTTATTGATCAAGTCATCCCGAACTTGTTTCGGGATCTCCACAACCTGAGGGCCAGGCCCAGATCCAATAGTTGCCAGGCAGGGCGCCCAGTCAGAGGACTTATATGGGCAGGTGCTACTTGTCAGGGCAATAAATTAAAAATTATTGAAAACGTTTTCATAAAATGCCCGAAAAACTTGTTCGTCTTGTTGATTTTATTGAATTTTAGCCCCAGTTATTTCACTTATTTACCAATAAAATCATGAGAACAATTCATCGAATTATCAGCAGAAGTCTGCTGCTACTTGCTCTTCTAAGCACAGTGACAGGCATGCATGCACAGGAGAGTGCTTTTTCTTCTTCACTGCCCGAACCCGGACAGATCCCCCCGCATCCGCCCCGGTTGCCTGAGGGCGCCATTCCGGCATTTCCCGGCGCCTGGGGAGCCGGGATGTTTACCACAGGCGGGCGTGGTGGCCAGGTGATCGCTGTGACCAATCTGAACGACAGTGGCCCGGGCAGCCTGCGTGCCGCGCTTGAAGCCGAAGGGCCTCGCATCGTGGTGTTCCGCGTGGCAGGAACCATCCACGTTGACGGCGACCTGAATATCAATCACCCCGACATTACCATCGCTGGTCAGTCGGCGCCGGGTGACGGTATGTGCATCGCGGGAACCCTGAATATCAACACGTACAACGTAATTGTGCGGCACCTTCGTGTTCGTCGCGGGGTTCCGGTTGGCGGACAAGGCGACGACAACATCGGCGGCAATCCGGCCCGTGATATCATCATCGACCATTGTTCGACCAGTTGGGGCATGGACGAAAACATATCGCTCTATCGCCACATGAGACCGTCGCTCGACGGAAGCACCCAAATCAAAGATCCGGTGCAAAATGTCACCATTCAGTGGACGATCTCCAGCGAGGCGCTCGATGCCCGCGGGCATGCTTTCGGCGGCACCTGGGGTGGCAACCCGTCCACGTTTCATCACAATCTTTTTGCGTGCAACACAGCCCGGAACCCGTCCATCGGCATGTCGGGACCGTTTGATTTCCGCTACAATGTGGTTTTCAACTGGCGCCACCGCACGATGGATGGCGGCGACGAAACCTCTCTTGTAAACGTTATCAATAATTACTACAAACCCGGTCCGGCTACCAACGAAAATATGCGTGCGGTTTTTGCCCGCATCGAACAACGCAGCATGTACTCGCCCGGCAGCGCCTGGGCCGAAGGGGGCTGGTATCCCAAAGCCGAAAACCGGCCCGGCAAATGGTATGTGGCCGGCAATATAATGCATGATAATGAGGAGGTTACCCAAAACAACTGGGCCGGTATGCGTGGTCCGGAGAATCTGGCCCGGGTGAACACGCCTTTCGAAGGCTGGCCCGTTGCGCCACACCAAACTGCCGATATGGTTTTTGAATCGGTGCTTGCCAAGGTGGGCGCCACACTTCCCCGGCGCGATGCGGTGGATGCACGCGTTACGGAAATGGTTCGCAGCGGAAAACCGATGACGGAGACCGGCATCATCAAAGACATCTCGGAGGTGGGAGGTTATCCAGAATTAACGTATAATCCGGCCAACGTTCCGGTAGATACGGACGGCGACGGTATGCCGGATGAATGGGAAATCAAAGACGGGCTGAATCAGCATGACGCTTCAGACGGCGCCATGGATTCGGACGGCGATGGTTATACCAATGTTGAAGAATACCTGAATGGCACCAATCCGAACGAAAAAATTAACTACCGCAACCTCGGTAACAACGTGGATACCATCAGCTGATGAAAGCCACAGCCAGCAAGCCCCTTGTTTGAGCGAAGCGACGACAGGGGGTTTGTTTTTTAGTTCAGTTGCAGTGTTCAGTCGCAGTTGAAAGTTGGCAGTCACAGTTGACAGTCGCAGTTTCCAGTCACAGTAATCAGTCACAGTAATCAGTCACAGTGTTCAGTCACAGTGTTCAGTTGACAGATCGCGGTATCACAGCGAAATGACAAGCGGAACAGGCAGCTGTTATTCATCAATCATCAATCATCAATCATCAATCAAAAGGCCTGTCTCCGGTATTTTACCCTGTCGCGTCTTAACATCTTCCCCGGGCGCAGGGGCTGTTGGTGATAAAAATTCCAAATCCAAGTCCCATCAGGATATTGGAGAGGGCTTCATTACCCCACAACATGCTCGAATCTGCCGGAGCCGAGAAATAGAAAAAAGCATATCCCAACAAGGCGCCCAGCCCGGCGGCCAGCATGGTTTTTCGGAAATGGGGTGATCTCAGTATCCGTGTCAGCCGGGTTCCTTCCGGTTTCAGGTCCAGTTGTTTAAATTGAAAGGGTCTCATCTTGTCTCTTTAAATTGAATGGGCAAGTATAGGCAAACAACCGGTCATTTTCTGTGATCCGGGTCACACCGGTCCATTTTCTTCATTTGTATGAAGTTTTGGATTACGAGCCCTGCCCGATCAATTTAGGATGAATGGGTGGGACAAACTACCCAAAAGCACCGTGGCGGTCTATCAACCAGCTGCATTTTCTTTATTAAATGCAGATACTGCTGGCGCTGCCAGCTTTTACCGTGCCAGCATAATCAGCTTGCTTTTTCGGAGCAGTTAAACATCCATTGCACGCCAAACTGGTCCTTGCAGCTCCCGTAGTAGTCGCCCCAAAACATGTCCTGCAGTTCCTGTTCAACCACGCCTCCTTCAGAAAGGGTTTTGAACAGGCGCCGGGTTTCCTCGCGGGTGTCGGGCATCAGGTTGATGTACACATTGTTTCCGGCGGTGAGTTTAAAGCCCATCGATTCGGGCGCATCGGTCCCCATCAGGATGTGCCCGCCAAGGATGGGCAGAGCCACGTGCATCACAAGGTTTTGATCAAGTTCGGGTAGTGGCGGCATGTCTTCTGATGGCGGGATATCTTTAAAACGCATGAAGCCTTCGCCCAAAAACTCGGTGCCAAAAACGGTTTTGTAAAAATTGAAGGCTTCTTCGGTCTGGTCCTGAAAATTCGGGTACGTGGTAACTGTTGCCATAATGAACTAATTTTAAGGTTTATGCTTCAAAAATCAATCTTAGTTTATCCAGGGCTTTGGGCCAGGTTTCTCTGAAATATTCCAGGTACTTCCGGTTCGCATCCATTTCGATTACCAACAGCGTTTTTCCTTCAGTTTCGGAAAAACTGTACTTTTCCAGGCATCCGGCCCATCCTTCCAATTGAGGGCCGGTAGTGATTTCCTTGCCCTCCTTTACAATACCGGTATATTCTATGCTGACCACCTGTCCGGCGACAAAATCCCTGATATGGCCAATCATACCATCTGTTTGCCCATCCGGCCCGTCACCCAGAAAACGGATGCTGGCCCCTTTTTGCCATTTCCCCTCATAACGGGATGCCGGGTTAAATGCCGAAGTCCATTCTTTCCATTTTTCGGCATCGAGCATCAGTCGGAATACTTTTTCGGGCGGTGCATCCAGAATGATTTCCATCTGTAGTTTTTCTGTATCTTTCAGGGCTTCCGTATGTTTTTTGAAGCTGTCAAGAATGGCCTGCCAGCCTTCCCGTTGCAATTCAATGCTGTGAAATCTTTCGGTCTCAAATGTTTCGGTTACACGGGTATGGCCCGACATATCCTCAAATAGTACTCGGACGAGCCGTCCGTCATCCATTGTGTAGGTCAGTTCATGCAACGGAGCAACCCGCTGATAGGTACCGGTAAAGTCGAAGCCAGCACTTCCGTCTTTGGCTTCCATGCGGCTGCAGAATTTTCCGCCTTCCCGCAGATCATTTTCAGCGGTAGGGGTGTGCCAGTCATCCGATGCTTGGTTCCATCGCACAATATGCCAGGGGCTGGTCCAGCATTCCCAAACCTTTTCAACCAGTGCTCCTACAGATGCCGATACTGTAATGGTTGTTTTCGTTTCTGTTGCCATATTTATGTCATTTAATGGTTTCTGTGATCATTTCTCCGGGCAGTATAAAGTTACCACAGGCTTTTAAAAACAACGAAGTGAAAAAACGACAAATTCAGGGTAATTTCCGACAAGAATGTCTTTATTTTTGTGAATTGAAACGATAATGTTCCAGTATAAATCTCTACAGACATGAAGACCATATACATTTTAGTGGCAGAAAGCTCGGTAATCCAAGCCATTGCCGATCCGCAGTATTGTTTCGAAGCGGTCAACCAGTTTTTGGTAAGGGGTGGCCAAAAACCGGTATTTCAGGTAGAATTGGTTGGGATTCGCAGTGAAATTTCGTTGACTGGCGGCGCTATTTTCGTCCGTCCCCACCGGCTGCTTGAAAATACCGGTACAGCCGATTTGGTCATCCTTCCGGCTTTGTTTGGCGACCTGCCCAACGCCATTGAGGCAAACCGGGAAGCCCTTTCCTGGATTGTTGACCAGTACCGGAACGGAGCCGAAATTGCATCGCTTTGTGTTGGGGCTTTTTTGCTGGCCTCCACTGGACTGTTAAACGGGAAAAAGTGTTCTACCCACTGGGGCTTTACCGGGCAGTTTCGCCGAATGTTCCCGCAGGTGCTCATACAGGATGGGCAAATTGTTACGGAGGAAGGCGGACTCTATTCTAGCGGTGGCGCCCACTCGTACTGGAACCTGTTGCTACACCTGGTGGAAAAATTCACCGGCCGTGAAATGGCCATCCTCATCTCGAAATACTTTGCCATTGATATAAACCGGAGCAGTCAGTCGGCGTTTGCCTTATTTAACGGACAGAAAGGGCACCACGACGAGGCCGTGAAAAAGGCCCAGGAATACATCGAGAAAAATGTGGATGAAAAAATCAGCGTGGACGATCTGGCCGATAAAATTGCCGTTGGCCGGCGCACCTTTGAGCGCCGTTTCAAAAGGGCGACTAACAATTCGGTGCTGGAATACATTCGCCGGGTAAAGGTAGAGGCGGCCAAACGGAATATCGAAACCGGCAGCAAAAATATCACCGAAGTGATGTTCGAAGTGGGCTATACCGATGTCAAGTCCTTCCGGGCCGCTTTCAAACAAGTAACCGGTCTTACACCGGTAGAATACCGCAACAAGTATAATTGTAAGCTATCCTAAAGTGTCCCTTCGGGTATAAGCCTCTTGTTAAGCTTGAAGTAAAATTACCAAAGATTCGCTGGCAACAGTTCGTGTTGCTTATTTACCTTGTGGCCCGGTATTTCGTCCAGTGTTTGTTTGAGCCAGGCAAAAGGTTCCACATGGTTGATCTTGTAGGTGGCCAACAGGTAATAAATCATGGTGTCCTACCGGGCGGCATCATGGGAGCCGGCAAGCAGGTAATTCTTTTTCCCCAATGCTACCGGGCGGATGCTGTACTCGATCATGTTGCTGAAAAAGAAATTGAAATAACCGGATACAAACGTTTTCACTTCTTTGCGGCTTCTGCGCCTCCACGGTTTTTAATCCTACTCCAAAATCTTCTTCAGCAAGTCTTTACGGTTCAGCTTTAACAGTTCCTGGCGGATTTGCTGCTGGTACTCGCGTTTATACCAAAAGAAAAATTTGCGCTGGCCGAGTTTTTCCGTTTTCGATTTGGCCGTGAAAACTTCTTCCATCGTGTAGGGGTGGAATCCGGTATAAAAGATCACCGTGGCCAGGGTCATGGGTGTGGGCGTAAAATCCTGCACCTGCTCCAGTTTAAAATCGAGCCGTTTGGTTTCGGCGGCCAGGTTGGCCATGTCTTCGTTTTTGCACCCGGGGTGGCTCGAGATGAAGTAGGGAATCAGCTGCTGTTTCAGCCCTTCCTGTTTGTTGATTTCGTTGAACACCTTGTTCAGTTTGAAGAAGAGTCCGAACGATGGTTTGCGCATGATGCGCAGCACGTTGTCGGAGGTATGTTCCGGCGCCACTTTCAAGCGGCCCGACACGTGGTGCTTGATCACCTCGCGCAGGTAGTTCATGTTGTTGCGGTTTACCTGCTCATCTTTGGTATGGTGCAGAATCATGTCGTAGCGGATGCCGCTGCCGATGAAGGCCTTCTTCACTTTAGGGTGTTTGCGCACCTCGCGGTACAGGTCGAGCATGGGCTGGTGGTCGGTGTTCAGGTTTTTGCACACATCGGGGAAGATGCACGACGGGCGTTTGCACTTGCGGCAAATCTCCTCGTGGATGCCTTTCATTTTATACATGTTGGCCGAGGGGCCGCCCAGGTCGGAGATGTAGCCTTTGAAATCGGGCATCAGCGTCACCTGTTCCACTTCTTTCAGCACCGACTGCTGCGACCGGCTGGCGATAAACTTGCCCTGGTGGGCCGAGATGGTGCAAAAGGTGCAGCCGCCAAAACACCCGCGGTGGATGTTGATGGAGTGCCGGATCATGTCGTAGGCCGGAATGGGGGCTTTGCTCTTGTATTTTGGATGGGGCAGCCGGGTGAAGGGCAAATCGTAAAAACGGTCGATTTCCTTTTCTTCGAGCGGCGGCCAGGGCGGGTTTACAACCACCTGTTGGTTGCCCACCCGTTGGATGAGTTTATTGGCCTCGGCCTTGTTCGATTCTTCTTCGATGTGCATGAAGTTTTTGGCGAACTTCTTTTTGTCTGTCAGACATTCTTCGTACGAATACAGCTCCAGGCTGTTCCATTTTTTCTGAGTGGCGTAATGCTCGTCCATCCCCGTGAGAAAGGCCGTTTGCGGAATGTTGGTCAGGCTTTTCGGGTCCACGCCCTTTTGTACCAGCCGGGCGTAATCGATGATCGACTTTTCGCCCATCCCGTAAAACAGCAGGTCGGCTTTCGAGTCCACCAGGATGGAGGGTTTCAGCTTGTCCTGCCAGTAGTCGTAATGGGTTACGCGGCGCAGCGACGCTTCAATGCCGCCAATCACCAGCGGCACGTCGGGGTACAGGTTTTTCAGGATATTGCCGTACACAATGGTGGGGTAATCCGGACGTTTGCCGGCCTGTCCGCCGGGTGTGTAAGCGTCGTCGGAGCGTTTCCGTTTGTTGGCCGTGTAGTGGTTCACCATCGAGTCCATGTTCCCGGCAGTGACGGCAAAAAACAGGCGAGGGGCGCCCAGTTTTTTGAAGTCGCGCAAGTCGTCCTGCCAGTTGGGTTGAGGGATGATGGCCACGCGCAGTCCCTCGGCTTCGAGGATACGGCCAATGACCGCGGCCCCAAACGAGGGATGGTCAACGTAGGCGTCGCCGGTAAATAAAATCACATCCAGGCTGTCCCAGCCGCGTTCTTCCACTTCTTTTTTGGTGGTTGGCAACCAGTCGGTTGTCTTATATTTCTGATAAAGTATATTCACGTATGCAGTTCATTTTCATTTCAAACGACAAAGGTAAGCCGGTTTTGTTCAATTTTAAAGACTTTCGGGTCTTTTTTGGAGGCTTCCCGCCTGACTTTGTATGCTAATTACAGGGGATCACTTTACCTGGCTTTCCCGTATGCGACATTTCGGGTTTTATCCGGCCGTAGGGCCAGGGCATGCCATGCCGCATGGGCGGATGGTAACGACCTTGGAAGGGCAGATAAACATCCTTCATGAGAAAGAATAATTTTTAAACGCAATCTCCCTGAGAAGGACCCGGCTTCATTACATTTTCAGATAATTGTCTGCTGTCATGACCGGTAGTTGTGCTTGTTTAAAGTCTTTCAGGTTTCGGGTTATTATCAGCTCAAACCCGTTCTCGATGGCAGAATAATATTGTATAGCATCTTCAAAATCATTGAAATCAGAATTCAAGGCCAATTCAATTATTTTGTCATCTGTCGGCAATACGGTTACCAACAGCTTAAACTTTCGGAGGATCTCTTTGGCTTTTGGGGCATCAAGCTCTTTGTGAAGGAGGTAATAGGTGTTTGCAAAAGTTAAAGACGAAATAGCAAGCTGAACTTTTTTGTGGTCAGCCAAGGTGAATAATTTGCTCGCCGGAGCAAAAAATTCACTTCGTTTGGCTAAAAGGTCAACGACAATGTTAGTGTCAACTAGTATTTTATCCATCTACTTGTATTTATCTGATAAATAGTTGGTGTAATCCTTTCTATCATCCGAACCCGGAAGCTTTATCACACCCGACAAACTTTCAACCAGCGGAGAGATTTCTTCTTTTTCTTCCTGTTGGTTCGTTAGCGCTTGCAGATAATTTTCAATCATTTGCGAAAGGCTTGTCTCCCTTTTCTTCGCATACGCCTTGGCCTTTTCAATGGTTCGTTTATTTATTTTCAGCGTCAGTTTTGTATCCATCGCGCGAGATTTTAATCCGTATAAATTTAATTGTTTTATACGTATTGCGCAAACCTGTTTTTATCTTCATGATGACGTATGAGAAAAGTTTATTCAGCCCGAACGAATTTTGGGTGGAATTCGAACTAATCATCATCCTTTTATCCGGCGCGTAAGGCCACGGGATACCTTGGCCGGTTCGATGGTAACGACCCTGAGATAGTTTAACATCCTTCATGAGATAAGATTAGCTTATTGATTCTTAAAAGCGATTCCCAGGTCATTCATGGTCATTTAGTTGTAAAATACTTAGTAATGGCGATGAATGGCGGTGAATGACAATAAGCGTTGCCGTGCAGGAAAACAAACGGACTTTCCTTAAAAAAAGGACTGAAGGAAGTGTTCAAATTAAGTGTACATTTATACTTTTAGGTGCAACTAAAATTGAATTTATGGAATTGGTCAACCCGAAGGATATTCTGAAAGCGAGTCCGTACCTGGCCTACCTGGGCGGCGAAAATTTGGCAAAGTTCATCATGTACGTTCTTCGCTTTAACAAGTTGAATAAAATATACGGTCAAATTGCTGATAAGCACGGCATTGAATTTATTGATGAACTGATTAAAATTCTGGAAATCCGGTACGAATTTGATCCGGACGATTTGAAAAAGCTGCCCAAAGAAGGGCCTTTTATTGTGGTGGCCAACCATCCGTTTGGCGGGCTCGACGGCATTTTGCTCATTAAGCTGCTGGCACAGATCCGCCCCGATACCAAGGTGTTGGCCAACTTTCTGCTGAAACGGATCGAGCCGATCAGCGATTTCTTTTTAGCTGTAAACCCCTTTGAAAACCGAAAAGGCGCCAGCTCCAGCATTGGCGGCATCAAGAACGCGTTTGAGCATTTGCAGGCGGGGGGCGGCTTGTGCATTTTCCCGGCCGGGGAGGTTTCCAGTTACGATGCCTCCAATAAAATTACCGACCGTCAGTGGCAATACCCGGTGCTCAAGTTTATCAAAAAAGCCGGTGTTCCGGTGGTCCCGGTTTATTTTGGCGGGCACAACAGCCGCCTGTTCCACTTCATCGGGCGTATTCACCCCAATTTGCGCACGGTGAAGCTGCCCTCCGAATTGCTGAATAAAAAGAAGAAACCGGTAAAAGTGCGCATTGGCTCGCCCATCCCGGTGAAGGAGCAGGATAATTTTCCGGAAGTCTATCAATTCGGTCGTTATTTGCGGGCCAAAACCTATAGTTTGTGCAGCAGCATGGAAGTAAAGCGCTTTTTCAATTATTCACTGAAACGGCATCCCAAGCCGGAGGAAATCGTTGCGCCGGTTGAGAACGGCATTCTTACCCATGAGATTAAAAATCTGAAGGCGGAGCGGTTGCTTTTTCAGCTAAAGAACTTTGCTGTTTATTGCGCGCCTTCCGGTGAAATACCAAATGTGCTGAATGAAATAGGCCGTTTGCGCGAGGTTACTTTCCGCGAAGTGGGCGAGGGCACCAACCGCAGTATCGATCTCGATGAGTTTGACCTGTATTACAACCAGCTTTTTATCTGGGATGTTGACGCCCAAAAACTGGTTGGCGCTTACCGCATCGGCAAAGGGGCCGACATTCTGCACGACTACGGCACACGCGGCTTTTATGTGCAGAGTTTGTTCCGCCTGAAGGAAGGTTTTGAACCTATTTTGCAGCAGGCGCTCGAATTGGGCCGTTCCTTCATTGTAAAAGAATACCAGCGCCAGCCCATGTCGCTCTTTCTGTTGTGGAAGGGCATCCTGTATTTTTTGCTGAAAAACCCCGAATACCGCTACCTGCTGGGCCCGGTGAGCATCAGCAACAACTATTCAAAAATCTCGAAGGAGCTGATTATCCGCTTCATCATGACCCACCATTTCGACTGGAACATGGCCAGGCTGGTGGCCCCGCGGCGTGCTTTCAAGTTTAAAAGCCAGGATGCCAACATGAACGTCATTATGGAAAACCTGAACGACATTAACATGCTCGATAAGTTTATCGGCGATGTGGATGAACTCAATACCGGCTTACCTGTTTTGCTGAAAAAGTATATCAAGCTGAACGCGAAAATCGTTGGCTTCAATGTGGACCCGAAATTCAACAACTGCCTGGACGGCCTGATTTTGCTGGATGTGATGGATGTGCCAAAAAGCACCATCGAATCGCTGTCGAAGGAGGTGAACGACGGCTCCATTTTACAGCGCTTTTATTCCAGTCGCGAGTAAGCACCTTTTTGCTGAAACGATAATTGAAAGATCGATAAATTAAAAAACAGATGAAGATGATGAGATTGATTTTCATATGGATAGCGGGAAGCATGTTATTATTTTCCTGCACCGGAAAAAAGAAAGAACCCGTGCAACCCATTGATATGGCCAGCCTGACTGTCCGTGAGGTGAAAGTGGAAGAGGTCATCCAGACGACTTCGTACACCTATTTGCGTGTGACCGAAAAAGGCAAGGAGGTTTGGATGGCCGTGACCAAGATGGCCGCCAACGTTGGCGATGTTTTCTATTACGGCAATGGCCTGGAAATGCTTGATTTCGAAAGTAAAGAACTGGGCCGGGTATTCGACCGGGTGTTGTTTGTGGAGGATCTGCGCACCCAGCCCAACAAAACCATGAGCATGCACCACGGCATGACCGGTCACGGCATGAAAGAGGCCGGCGGCGCCCGGGAGGATCTTCAGCTGGAGCCGGTTGCCGGTGGAATTACAATTGGTGAATTGTTTAAAAACCGGGAGACTTACAGGGGCAAAAAAGTAGTGGTAACCGGAAAGGTAGTTAAAGTGAATAAAGACATCATGAGCCGAAACTGGGTGCATTTGCAGGACGGGACTGCCCATGAGGGCAAGTACGATCTTACCTTCACCACCAACGAAATGGTTGAGCTGGATGAGCTGGTTACCTTCGAAGGAACTGTCGCCGTGGACAAAGACTTTGGCGTCGGCTATTTTTACGAATTGATTGTGGAAGGTGCCTCCCTAAAATAAACACCGCTGCCGATCCGCTAAGCGGTTCTAAACCAAGAAATGAAAGTGTTTATTGATATCCTGGCGTTAGATGCCTATCCGTTAAGCGGTTCCAAACCGCTAAACGGATACAGCCACGATCTTACCTTCACCACCAACGAAATGGTTGAGCTGGATGAGCTGGTTACCTTCGAAGGAACTGTCGCCGTGGACAAAGACTTTGGCGCCGGATACTTTTACGAATTGATTGTGGAAGGGGCCTCCTTAAAACAAACACCGCTACCGATCCGCTAAGCGGTTTCAAACCAAGAAATGAAAGTGTTTATTGATACCTGGCGTTAGATGCCTATCCGTTAAGCGGTTCCAAACCGCTAAACGGATACAGCCACAAAGACTTCTGCGCCGGATACTTTTACGAATTGATTGTGGAAGGTGCCTCCCTGAAATAAACACCGCTGCCGATCCGCTAAGCGGTTTCAAACCTAGAAATGAAAGTGTTTATTGATACCTGGCGTTAGATGCCTATCCGTTAAGCGGTTCCAAACCGCTAAACGGATACAGCCACGAATGTAGTTTCTGATATCCAGGCGGATTTAGCCGATTCGCTAAGCGGATGCAATCGATCTTCTTTAATCTTTCAGGTACAAATTGCTGTCTCCGTAGCTGAGGAAGCGGTAATCGTGCGCCAACGCATGTTCGTAAATGCGTTTCCAGTCGTTGCCCACGAAAGCCGAAATCAGCAACAATAAAGTGCTTTGCGGTTGGTGGAAGTTGGTGATCATTCCCTCCACCAGCCGGAACCGGTAGCCGGGCACAATGATGATTTTGGTGGATGCGCCAATCGCCTGCAATTTGTGTTTTTGCATATACGCCAGAATGCTTTGGAGTGCTTCCGTTTTGTTGAGCGTGGTGTTGCTGTAGTACGGTTGCCATTGTCCAACCGCCAGTTTTTCGGGGTGAAGTTCAGGTTGCTCGTTCAGGCATACCCCCAGCCAATACAGGCTTTCCAGGGTGCGGATGGAAGTGGTGCCCACCGCGATCAGCTTTCCCGGGTGGCTCAGGATTTTTTCAACCAGCGAGCGGCGCACCAGAATCTGTTCGGCGTGCATCTCGTGTTCGGCAATGGTTTCGGACTTTACCGGTTTGAAGGTGCCGGCGCCCACATGCAGCGTCACTTCGTCGCAATCGATCTGCTTTTTTTCCAGGCTTTTAAAAACGGTATCGGTAAAATGTAACCCGGCGGTTGGCGCGGCCACCGAGCCTTTTATTTTGGAGTAGATGGTTTGGTAACGTTCCAGGTCCGAGTCTTCCGTTTCGCGGTTCAGGTAGGGCGGAATGGGCAAAATGCCGGCTGCCTCGATCAGCGAGGCAAAGTCGGTGGTTGGTTCGTCCCAGCTAAAACGCACTTTCACCGATCCGTTTTCCTGAGCTGTTTTTTCGGCCTGAAAACGAATGGTTTTCCCGGCAACGGTCAGTTCTTTGACCAGGATTTCATCTTTCCATTTTTTCAGGTTGCCCACCATGCAATTCCAGGTACACGACCGGGTTTGCTGAAAGGCAAGCTGGTAGTCGGCAGGCTCAACCGGGTCGAGACAAAAAATCTCGATGTGGGCACCGGTAGCTTTCTGAAAATGCAACCGGGCACGGATTACCTTGGTATTGTTGAAAACCAGCAGGCTTTTTTCGGGCAAAAAAGCGGCCAGCGAGCGGAATTCGGAATCGGTTAGTTGGCCGTTTTGCCATACCAGCAACTTGGATTGGTCGCGTTGGGGCAACGGATAGCGGGCAATCCGTTCATCCGGTAACGGATAATCGAGCGCCTGCGCACTTAAATCGAATATGGCTGTTTCTGGTTTTTTCTGTTCCATGGGCGGCAAAAATACAAAATATGCGGTAGAAATTATTTCACCGGATAAAACCATCAACGCTTTCTTGTTAAGGATGGCAGACTGTCCTTTCAGGGGCGTTACCATCCGCCCGGTCACGGCATACCGTGGCCCTACGCGCCGGATAAAACCCGAAGCGCAGCAAAAGGGAAAGCCAGGTACGGTCACGACATGTCGTGACAACGTGCCATACCCCCTTATGAAGGTCCAAATTAATCTATTTGGCATTTGCCGAAAATGCCTCGGGTATTAGGGGGCCTTTGGGGATGTGCGCCCTGAAAGGACAATTAATTAAAAATTTTTAAAAGCGATTTCCTGAACGCTTTCTGCTTTGGGTAGTCGAACCTGAAAATTGTTCTTACTTTTGTGGAAAATCAGACAGCTATGTACAAATTAGGAGATCGGGTAAAATTTTTGAACGATGTGGGTGGTGGCGTCATCACTAAAATTGTCGGGAACAATATGGTGCATGTGGAAAATGAGGATGGCTTTGAAATTCCGGTGCTGATCCATGAAATCATTTTGGACGCGGAACAAGCCCCGAATAAGGAAGAAAAGCCCAGTGTGGAGCAGTTTATCCGGCGTGGAAAAGCCGAGGCTCCGGTACGCGAGGAGGTGAAAGAGGAACCGCCGGTACTAATTGCCGGAAACGACGAGCCGAAATTTTACCTGGCCTTTTTGCCCGAAAACAGCCATAATCCGCTGGAAGGGGAAACCAAAATTTATCTGATCAACGATAGTAACTATCAGGTGTTATACCATTACAGTCATTTTGCAGGTAATGAATACGCGACGCGGGAGGCTGGCAAGTTGGAACCAAATACGAAGCTGGTGCTGGGTACGCTTTCACAGGCCGATATTGCCCAATTGCCCGAATTTGCTTTTCAGCTGATCTACTTTAAAGAAAAAGCTCCGCGTTTGGAAAAGCCCGTCGTCCGCAAGATCAGCGTCAACCCCGTGAAGTTTTATAAATCGGGCAGTTTTTCTAAATCAGACTTCTTCAGAGAAAAGGTGATGTTGTTTAAACTGAATGAGACCGCTATGGACAAAGCGCTGGAGGAACTGACGGAGAATGAGGTGAAGAAAGCGGTCCGCGAAAAAGAGCCGGCCCGCGTGCCTCAGCTAAAAGTAGAAACGCCCGAGTTGGTTGAGGTTGACCTGCATATCCACGAGTTACTCGACTCCACTGCGGGCTTGTCGAACAAAGACATGCTGGATGTGCAAATGGCCAAATTCCGCGAGAAGATGGAAGAAGCTATTTCCAACCAGGCAGTTAAACGGATTGTATTTATTCACGGGCTGGGGAACGGTACCCTGAAGCAGGAACTGCGCCGCGAATTGTCAACCAAATATAAAAAGTACCCCTTTCAGGATGCCAGTTTCCAGGAATACGGCTACGGCGCTACGATGGTGGTTTTGCGCAGGAAGTAGGCTTTTAAAAAAGTAGCGGGGAGTAGCCAATAACATTGGAGCAGGGTCGCCCTGAGCTTGTTTCAGGAGAGATCCCCTTAGCCTGGGAACAGGTCCGGAAACAAGTTCAGGATGACAAACCAAAAGGTTTTAATATGTTTGTGCTTCCTGCTTTCTTATTTGTTCAGCTCCCGTAATTTTTTTCGGATATATTTCCCGCTTTCCGTTAGCTGATCTGCTGTCCAGCTGCCGTTTGCCGGTGCGCCGGGTTTCAGCAGGGCGGTGGTTTCGGCTTTGTCGGTTACGTTCCAGTTAACCCAGCTCAGTCGGTTGGTTTCCATCCACTTCATCCAGGTCTCGGTGCGTTTACGGTCGAATTTGCCGTCGCCGTTGGCCTCGCCCACACCCCACTCGGTAACGAACAACGGCAGGCCCAGTTCCAGGGCTTTGTTGGCTTTGTCACGAAGTTGTTTCTGGTGGTGGTCATCCGAAGCATAAAAATGAAAGGAATAGCACAGGTTATCGAACCCGGTGATCGGTTCGGCTGCGGCAACATCCACATCCTGGTCCCAGTGCGGACTTCCCACTACAATCAGGTTTTCGGCATCGTACTGCCGGATAACACGAATTACTTCTTCGGAATAGGCTTTCACCACTTCCCAGCTTTGGCGTGCCGGTTCGTTGAAAATTTCATAAATCACATGGGGCGTTCCGGCATATTTGCGGGCCATTTCTGCAAAAAATGCTTTGGAGGCCTCCAGGTTTTTTTCGCCATTGTGGTCGTGCCAGTCAATCAGGATGTACACGCCGTTTTCAATAGCCCGGTCGATGACGCGGGTCATCAGTTCCAGCTGCATTTCCTTGTCATCGAGGTATCCGCCTTTGGGTTCCACACCCATGGAAGCCCGCAGCAATGATACGTTGAAATCCTGGCAAAGCCAGTCCACCACCTCTTCGTTGTAATATTTTTGCCCCTGCCACAGGCTCCACGAAAAGCTGATCCCGCGTAGTTGCGGCGCTTCGCTGTTCTGGTTGACAATCTGCCCGTTTTCTATCCGGAGTTTTCCATGCTTTTCAACCGGGGTTTGCGACTGAAGGCTGCCGACAGCGATCAGCAACAATCCAGCCAGTAGGGTTAGCTGTTTCAGGGGCCATGCAATCAAGGTTCTCATGTTGTTGGGTAAGTAGGTTAATATTCAGGTAATATCATCTATCCGTATCGGTTTGTTCCATCATCTGCCGCTTGGTTCAGGAAATCTTTTCGCCTTCAATTTCCACCAACAGGTTGGCACGGCAAATATCGGCCTTGACGAAGGTGATGGGTACATCGCCAAAATGTTCCCGGCAGATGGGTTTTACTTTCGGAATGTCTTTTTCTTCTTTTACATACACCCGCACATAGGCATATTTTTCGGGGTAAACGGTCAGCTCCGGGCAATGTGATTTCAGGTTCATCTTGCTGGTGAGCAGCTCCATATTGTCGATGGTGGTGCGGGTTTGCTTTTCCACATCCCCCGGGCCAATGGTTTCCTGGCCTACAATGGAAGCAGTTCCGGAGATAAACACCCTGCTGCTTTTTCCGTTGGTCACCAGCTTGGCGCGCTCGAACTGGGGCACCTGGTTGGTTTTCTTCTGGTTGGCGGGATCGCCCTTCAGCACGATTTGGCCATACTTGTAAGCATTGAGTTGCTTGGGGTTGCTGATGGGGATGATTTTCAGCTTGCTGTCGCCCTGCATCAACATACATTCGATGGTTACTCCGTTTTGATCAACACCGATGCCGGTCGCTGCCGGAAAGTCACACCTGCTGCGGTAGTTTGAAAAATACTCACTGCGCACTTCGTTGAACAGCTGGTAGTGTTGCCGGCTTTTTGAGTCTAGTTGTTGAAAACCGAAAATCTGCTCCACATAGTTCCATTGGCGTACGATGTGGTCAAATTTCAGTCCCAGGAAGTCGATCGCTTTTGCCAGGCGGCTAAAAGCCTTGGTGGCTGAGCTGTGAATCCCTTTGCAGTCAGTTTCGCCTTCGGAGCCGGCCAGCCAATATTCGGTATAGCCGGGCCCTGATAGTTGGCAGAAGTTGAGGGTACCGGCACTGCGATATTCCACTTTAACCTGCGAAGCATCGGCAAATCCGGCTTCGATGATTACCAGCCAGGGTTTTTCGGGCGCTTCAGCCAATATACTGAACGGAATTTGGCTGCCCGAAAACGATGCTTTGATCATTCGGCCTGCTTGCTGATACTGGTCTGCATTGCCAGCCGAAACAAAGATCCGCATCATAAATGCTTTTTGCAGCGGGTTGGCAGCCAAATATTGCTGAAAGCTGTTGAAACAGCTCTGCCATTGCAGTTGGATGCTTTCCGTATTTTGAGGTGTAAAAATATGATAGTTGGGTTTAACCATACAAGCCGGACAATCTTTAGCAACTTCTCGTTCCATGTCAGTATTACTTTTCAAACCTATCAGAATTTCGTGATTATACAAATGATTTTTCACCTTTTCTCCCTCATTCAGAGAAGGAGTTTGCTGTATCCAATTCCGGGTCTTTATCATGTTCATGGTATTTAGATATCAATGGTTGTGTTCATCAAATTTTACCTGCGCTCCGATCGATTGTTTGGCAACGTTTTCAATTTCATACGGATTCACGTCCACCCGTTTTACCGAAAACTCCGGTATATTGAACGAGTACAGGAACATGTCGTGAAAATCAGGATCTTCCTGCGGCAACAAAAAGGGCTTGCCGGAATTTCCGTTTTCATCCATGTACGCGATGTAAAAGTTCATGTGCAGGCCATCCATTCGACGGCTGCTGAAAATAACCCATCTCCCGTTCGACGACCAGGAATGATAGCTTTCCACCTGATCGCTGTTGATGCGGTCTAAGCGAACCAGCGCCGAGTCATTCAGGCGATACAGGTAAAGGTCGGCATCCGTATCGTAGGCCGGGAAGTTTCCGCGATTGGCCAGCGTGAGCAGGATGTGTTTGCCATCGGGCGAAATGCGGGGCATGGTCACACTTTTACCGATAGCAGAAGCCGAAATCAGCGTATCTACCGTGGCGCCCAGGCCTCCGGTTTCCGGGTCGAACGAAATGGCGCACAAACTGTATCGTGCAGCGTTTATTTCCTGCGGCATGGGCATGGCCGGTGCTGTGACAAAATAAAGCGTCTTTCCGTCGGGCGAAAAGCAGGGGAATGCTTCGTAGGCCGCATCCGAAAAAAGGAGGGGAGAGGTGAAGAACTCGTTTTCGTCCACATCATAAATCACCATATCCGAAATCATGTCGTAGGCGTGGGCCCGTTCCTGACCGGAGGCCGGGAATATCTGCCGCACCTTGTTGATCGAAAAAGCAATGTATTTTGCCGTAGGGTGCCAGTACGGAAACGAAACGCTGGAAAAAGTGGTCGGGGTTTTGGTTTGCAGCTTTTCCACCCGGCCTTTGCGGATGATGATGGTGCCGGAGTTGTTCTCGCGCAGGTGGAGCATCATGTTGTCCGGGTTGTTGGCTGCAAGCGCATGGCAGTTCATGCAGGTGTGGGGCATCAGCTTGTTGTCCAGAATTTTTTCGACCTTAAAATCGCTTAAACGACGCTGGTAAATACCCATCTTGTTCCAGGTTTGGTAACCGGGGCTTAGCCAACGGTAAACCAGATATTCGTCGATAGGTTCCGGCGCCACAAAATAGCTGAAGGTTTTGTATTTCAGCCATCTCTTGTTGGTTTTTGCATAAACGGTAAAGGCAATGCTGTCGCCTTTGTTTTCGTCCAGGAAGCGCTTCCATTCTTCGGGTGCAATGCTGGTTTTATTGCCGCGAAAGTTTTTTTTCAGTTCACTTTTCTTGCCTTTTACCGAGAGGAAAAGCTCGTCGCAGGCTTCTTCGAAACGAAAATTCAAGGGGGCAATGTTGGGCGGGATGGTTGCCCAGGCATCGTTCGGGAAAACCGTCGGGTATTTGCCGGATTCTTCCGCATATCGCGGTTCTTCCATGGTGCATGAAAAAACGGCAAGCAAGCCGGCCAATACCATATATTTCAGTTTAGTCTTCATCCTGTTCAATAAAATGTACATAGTACCAATACGTATCGCCATATAGCTTTTGCATCAGCTCCGGTTCTTGATGTCCGCCTTGCTGAAAGGTTTGGGCGTACGCTGTCAGGCGCGATCGGACCGGTTCGCTGATAGCGTAATGGGCCAGGTTTTCGGGGATTTCCGGCAACAGGGTTTCCACATAGGCCAGCACTTCCTGGTATGTCAATGGCAATTCTCTGTAATTCATTTGATTGGCAATAGGAAGGTATTTTAAAAACTCATCAAAATCCTTCTTCAGCAAAAAACGCGACATCAGGTATTCGTAGGCCGTTTTATTTTTCAGGTTGCTCCGCAGCAGGGCTGCCAGCATGGTTTCCGGCTGATCGAACTGATAGTAAAAATCATCTTTCACCCGGTAGCTTCTCAGTTTTCCCCACAGCGGATGAGCCTGGATTTTTTCATCGTCATGCAGGTATTGCAGGGCCTCGTTGGCCCAGTTCCGGTAAAACAAAGTTTGTTGCAAATAGCGCAGGTAGCGGGCGGCCACGTCGTACTGACCGTTGATGAGGCAGTTTTCGGCATATCGCTTCATGGCCCTCACCGGGCGGGCAGCATCGGGAGTTGATTCGATGGTTTCGATGCAAAGCATTTGTGAGAAATTGGTCAGGCCCAGATAGAAATACGGTTCCTGGGCCATGAGCGGGGCCATGCCATGCACTTTATAGGCGATAAAAAAATCGTGCAGACCGGGATTGAACTGAAAGAGCTGTGAACTTAACCGATCTGTCTGTCCTAATGCCAGGGTCAGCGCCAGTTTTCCTTGTTTACCAACCGGCGGTTCTTGCCGGGCCAGTTCAATAATTTGTTCCCATTGCTGGCGGTAAACCAGGTTGTCGTACTTCATCTCTTTTTCTTCTTCAAAATCGTGAAGATGGTAGCATCCGAAGCCTGCGACAATCAGTAAAACCGTGGCGATTGCATAACGAAATACCGGATGGCTTTTTCGCGGGTAGAAAGCGTGGAAGGCCCCTTGCAGCATAATAACCAGCGGAACAGCCAGGAAAACCGCAATAAGCGGGGGAGGGAGAATAAAACTAAATTTGTAATAGGCGTGCGAAAGGTAGCTTTGCAGGAGGGTGTCAAGGATCACATATCTGCGGGCCATTAGCGGAATGATACTGCCCGTGATCAGCAAGGTTGGGATGACCCAAACGATTTGCCACCGGTTCATTTTTCGATGGTCTTTCCTGAAGAACAAGATCCATTCAACCAAACAGACCGACAGCAAGAAAACCAGATAAGCCCCACCCAATAGCCAATAAATAACAGGAATAAATAAAATGCCTGAGATGATCCTGTATGTTTGTTTTGTCAGGCTGCAACAGAACGCAAGTGCCCAAATGGTCAGGCTCAAAGCCAGCGCGCCTGAGAGGTAATAATCATCGTTGAGCAACAGAAAATGGTAGCCAATAGCTGGCATGACAGCCAGCAGGGGGCTTGGTTTACCGAACAATTTGCGGAGAACGCTATTGGTTGCGGCATACAACGAAAGCAGAATCCCGCTGAGAATCGCAGCTGCTACCCATTTGTACAGGAAGAACTGGGTCAGGAATTCTCCTAAATAGCTTATCAAGCCACCCTGGATGATCAGATGTTCGTTCAAATATGCCAGGCTCCACAAGAACAATTGCATCTGTTCTTTTTGCACCAGATGCTCCGGATAGGCCAACCCCCAAAACAGCAGCAGAGCTGTGAAAAAAGCTCCTGCAATCAGCCTGTTTGCGTGATGTCGTTTTTCTTTCATTCCGGTTCTTTTTTACTCCCGTTGTTCCACTTTGGTGCCCTCGGTGTGCAGGAGGTACTCCACCTGGTGCATGTCCAGTTTTACCGGTTGATTGATAAACTCAGGAATGTTATAAGAGAATAGCAGGGCATCGTGATGACCGGGATTTTCCTGGGGGAGCACAAAGGGTTTGCCCGGGTTGCCGTTTTCGTCGAGGTGGGCGATAAACGGATGTGTGTAAAGCCCGTCGATGCGGCGGCTGCTGAACACGAACCACCGCGAGTTGGACGACCAGGAATGGTAGCTCTCTGTCCGGTTGCTGTTGACAGCGTCCAGGGCCCGGCATTCGCCGGTTTGCACATCCAGCAGGTACAGGTCGGCCTCGTCGTGCCAGATCGAAAAATTGCCATAGTCGGTGAGGGTGAACATGATGTAGCGGCCATCCGGCGAGGGGCGCGGGAATGTGACGCTTTTTCCAAGTGCCGAAGCATGGAAAACAGTATCGATCCTGGTTCCGAATGTTGCCGTCTCGGGATCGAATGCCAGGCTGCACAAATTGTATCTCACTTGCTGGTATTCCGAAGGAAATTCTTTTGCATCGGAGGCACAGAAATACAAGGTCCTGCCGTCGGGCGAAAATGTTGGAAAGGTTTCGAAAACCGAATCCGACATCAGTTGGTCGCAATACAGGGTCAGGTTGTTTTTTACATCATAAACAATCACGTCCGAGGCCAGGTCAACTACTTCCACCCGTTTTTCCTTGGTTTCGTGAAATACCTGTTTGATGTTGTTGACCGAATAGGTCAGGAAATTGCCCGACGGGTGCCAGAACGGGTAAACAAAGTTCGACAGGGTACGCGGAGTTTTGGTGTTGAGCAGGTTGATTTCATCCCCCGTTTTCAGGATCGTGCCCCCTTTGGGGCCGCGCATGTGTATATTCAGGTAGTTGGGGTCGGTAAGCCGGAAGGAGTGACAATTGACGCAACTTCCGGGAACCAGCGTATTTTCAATGATGGCCGATTGCTGAAATGTTGACAGGTCACGCTGGTAGATGCCCATTTTGCTGTACACCTCGTAGCCTGGCGCCACCAAGCGGTATGCCAGTCCGTAATCAATCGGGTCGGGACTGATATATATGGCAAAAGGCGCATATTGAATCCAGCTTCCGTTTTGTTTGACCGAAACGGTAATCCGAATGCTGTCGCCCGTGTTTTTGACAAGCAATTCCGACCATTTTTTCGGTGGCCATTTGATGAATTTTTTCCCGGAGACCGAAAATCCGGACTGGTCAGCTCCTTCAATTTCGGCATGAATGGCGCTGTATGCTTCATTCACGTTGAAATTTAACGGAGCGATGGAGGCCGGAATGGTTACCCCTGCATAATCGGGGAACAGACTGGGCTGTTCGGCTTTGGTGGTATCCGGGACCATTGCGTGCCGGCAGGCGCTGAAAGCCAGCGCCAGAAATAAAATATGTATGTAGAGCTTACAGTTCATGGTCAGTGGTTTAATTCCTGAAATGCAGATAATACCAGTAGGTGTCCGAATAATCGTTGTGCAGCAGTGCTTCCGCGTTTTGCCGGGTGGTATAAATGTTCGCGTAATTTTTTACCCGCATTTTCACCGAATTGCTGATCGGGTAGGGGATCGATTGGGTTGGATCGTCATGCGAAAGCCCCCAAACGTAGATCAGGGCTTCCTGATAGCTTTTCGGAACTACCCGGTAATTCAGTGCTTTTCCCACCGGATAATATTCCATAAAATGCTGCAAATCCTTTTTCAGCAGGCAGCAGGCCATCAGGTATTCGAAGGCCATTCGGTTTTCCTGGTTTTGCAGGAAAACAGTGCCGAGCATCATTTCCTTTTCACCCTCGCTGAACAGAAAATCTTCCTGTGTGCGCACCTTTCGCAGGAAGCCCCATTCCGGGTGTTCTTCAATCAGGGATTCGTTTTTTGTTGCCCGGAGCGCATTCGTGGCCCACTTCCGGTAGTAGAATGTTTTTTGGAGCAGACGGAGGTATTTACCGGCCAGCTCGTAGTTGCCGTTGATCAGGTTGGTTTCGGCCAGTCGCATCACCGAGCGGGCGCTTTTCTGGTAGTCGGGCAAAGCTTCCATGGCTTCAAAAGCCAGTCGCTGCGCGGTGTTGATGAACCCAAGGTGGTAATACACTTCGCCCAGGATGGTGGGAATGGTAAAATCACGGGTAAAGTCGGGCAACAGTCCGCCCATCCCGTTTTGATAGTAATGAAACATCCGTTCGCCCAGCAGATCCTGTTTGGCCAGGGCCAGGTTCAGGCAGGTAACCGATAGCGGACTGGTTGGCGCTTGCCGGTCAGCTTTCTCAATGATCCGGTCCCAACGGCGCATCCGCGCATGAAAGTCGTATTCCATTACTTCTTCCTTGTTCAGATCAGCGGTTTTCGAAATCAGAAAGTATGAGCTCGAAACCAGGAAAAGCATCTGAACGGCAAGCCATAGCGCTGGTTTTTGCGGGCTAAGTTTGTATGAAAGGACCTTTGACAGAAAGGGCAAAAAAACGATCAGCAGCCCGATGAGGGCAACCGAATACGGGATGATGACCGGGTAGCGGTAATAAGTTGCACCAATCAGCAGTTTCGTAAATGGCAATTGCACAAGCAGTTGTTTGGCCAAAAACGGCAGCGCTACCGATAGGCCAACGATTCCAATGGAAAACAGGGCGAAGGTAGCCGGTTTCAATTCTTTAATAGTTAGTTCACGGGTAATTGCAAAGACCGGCAACAACATCACGGCACCTCCGGCCAGCCAATAAAGTGCCGGAATGGAAAACACGGCCAGCATGAGCCGGAATGACAATTTACTGATTGACAGGAAAAGGCGGATGGAGGCTGAGACGAGCATCAGCGCCACCAGGCCGCCAGCCAAATAGCTTTCGTCGCACAGCAATGACCAGTAAAGAACGGAAGGAATAAACGACAGAGGAATCCAGTAGCTCGCAGCACCCAGCTTTTGGGCAACCGACCAAACCGTACGTTGCAGCAAGGAGAGCATGACGGCCAAAAGAATAGCCCCGATAAATGAATAGAAGTAAAATTGGGTGATAAAATTGCCCAGGTAATCGGAAATACCCCCCGGATAGCCCAGGTATTGTGTAAGATAATCGGTTGTAAACAGGAAAAGCTGAAACTGTTCCTGGTAATTCAGGTGATAAGCATATCCAAGGGAAAAAAACAAATATACAACCAATCCAAATGTGAAGGTCAGCAGTTGGTCCGGTTTCAATATTCGTGAGAGTAGGTTGTTTTTATTCATTTCAGGTGCCGATCAGTCCGTTTAGTTTTTTCTTTCTTCTTCCGAAAATTATCTAAAATATCAATAGATACAAGCCTTTTCATTATGCGATATCCATTTCTGAATATGTTTTATAAGTTGTTCAACTAACTTGGGTCCGCTTTCAGTAGTTACCGGACCGGCAGCGCTTCCAGCTTCCAATAAATTTGCTCAATATCCCGGGCTTCGTAAGGTACCTGGCTTTTTGAAAGTTCGGGTATATTGAATGATTTCAGCGTATTGTCGTAATATTCCGGATCGAGTTGCGGCAGGGCAAAGGGTTTGTGCGCTTTGCCGGTTGCATCGAGATAGGCGAAATACGGTTTTCCGTAAATGCCGTCGTCGCGTTTACTGGCAAACACAAACCACCGGCTGTTCGACGACCAACTGTGGTACGAATCGGAACAGGTATCGTTCACCGCTTCCAGTTTATCAATCTCACCGGTTTCCAGGTCCATCAGTTGCAGGTCGGCTTCGCGGTGCCAAATGGGGAAGGTTCCGTAATCGGCCACCGTGTATAACAGGTACTTGCCGTCGGGCGATGTTTTCAGGTGGCTCACCGAACCATTCATTTCACGGGCATTCCAGAGCGTATCGGCACTGGCGCCGATTGTTCCGGTTTTTGGGTCAAATGAAGTGCGGCAAATGTGGTATTTCAGAGAGCGGATGCTGTCGGGGAGCGGAACGTAACCGGCCGAGCAGTAATAAATCCAGTTGCCGCAGGCAGAGAATACGGGGAACGATTCGTATGAGGCAGAATCGGACAGGAAAGGTTGGGAGATGACTTCGTGCGTGTCGAAATTCAACACCACCAGGTCGGCTGCCGAGTCGTACACTTCGAGCCGTTTGCTGCCGTAAGTGTGAAGCTCGGGAATGACCACATTGGTGGAGAAAACACCATATTGTCCGGTGGGGTGAAAATTTCCATACACGGCATTCGAAATCATATCATTTGTACGCGTATTGATCTTTTCCAGCTTTCCATTTCGGTTGACAACCGTTCCCCCGTGCTCGCCGCGGATGTGAAACATGGATAAGGCTGCATCCTGGTTCCCGTAGATGTGGCAGTTCATGCAGCTGCCCCCGGTCAGGTTGTTGTCGGCCAGCACACGTTCGTCGAAAGTCTCGAGGTGGCGTTCTGCCAGTTGGATTTTGTTCCACACTTCGTAGCCCGGCTCAATCAGCCGGTAACTCAGATAGGGATCAATCAAATCCGGTTTCACATACCAATTGAAGGATTTGTATTGAATCCATTCGTCCTTTTTTTTCTCCAAAACGGTAATTGTAAGCGTCTGCTCCGGGCTGGAAGAAAGCAATGCTTTCCATTTTTTCAACGGAACCTGAACCTTGTTTTTCCCTTTCACCCGGATGCTGTGATTTTCGCCCTCAATGGTCACCAGCAACTTCTCGGCCGAGTCGCGCATCAAAAAGTTCAACGGAGCGATGTTGGCCGGAATGGTTACATCGATATAATCGGGATAAATTGGCGGGTAAGCATGCGAGATCGTTACATAACCGGTTTCGTTGCAGGCATAGAAAAGTACACCGAATAAATATGTCAGGATAAGAATTCTCATGGTTCCATTGCTGTTTTTGTGGCAAAATGATAATAAAACCAGTACGACTTCGCGTAAAGCTCGACCAGTTTTTCAGGATCTCCCCCGCTGTTTTCGTACTGGTTGGAGTAACGGATGAAGTCGCGTATTTTATCGGCGGGAATGTTGTAACTCGCCAGTTCGTCCTGTGATGCTTTAGTCTGAAACAGGCTGACCAGCAAAGCCTCGCTGTATGCCGATGGCAGGGGTTGGTTTTGGCGGCTTGTGTATCGGTCGTACAGTTGGCGGAAAGCGCCGATTTCTTTGTTCAGCAAAAGGTGGCAGAAAAGGTAATCGCGGGCCGTGGTGTTTCCAGGGTTTTGTTCTGCCAAAAATTGGACGGATGGAAGGTAATCGTATGTTTTTCGCAGGCTATCGGTTTGGGCAATTTGCTGTCTTTTGCGGATCAGCCAGTCGGGGGTTTCTGCGTTTCTGATCAGGTTTAGCCTGTCAGTAGCCCATTTTTTATGCAGAAGTGTTTTCTCCAGCATCCGCAAATATTTTGTGGCAGCCGGATAATCGCCGGTTACCAGGTTGATTTCGGCCAGTCGCTTTACCATGCGCGAGCTGCGTTGGTAGGGCGAGAATGTCATGCCGAGCATGGCCGAATGTTGTGCCATGTTCATGTCGCCCACCAAATAAAAAGCCTCATTGCTGAACAGGATGGTCAGCCAGTTTTCGTGTTGCGAAACGGGTAAAAACAACCCGTCGGCAGCAGGTTGGTAAACCTCCATTAGTTTTTCGGACAGTTGGCCGGTTTGTGCCAGTGCCATGTTTGTGTAATAGGCTGTATAGCGGTTATTCAGCTGATACTTTTCGGACAAACGAAGCACTAGCTCAGTCCGGCCGAAATACGTTTCACTATCGAGCGAAAGAATTTTCTCTAGGTTGAAGTTGGCCAGGCTTTTCAACCCGAAAGCCACCAAAATCAGGATGAAAGGCGGAAGCACAAACCTGAGAATCCGGTCGTGTTTTTGTCGAATGTCTTTGGTGGAAAAATTAAATAAAACGGCAAGTACAAGGGAAGCCGCGAACAACAGGCTGCTTGGATGACTTGCGGGAAACAGGTAGGCCTGTTGCAGGGTGAGCAGGTATTTGAGGTAAAACACGTATGGAATGGAGCTTGCCAGCAATGCGAAAACCAACCTTTTTTGTAGGGGGAAACAGTGTTTGTTGTTGGTCGGCAAAATTAGCAGCACCGCGAAGATATACATGGCGCTGCCAGCCAGCCAGTAGGTGGCAAAAAGAAGCAAGATGGCGGTAATGAAGGCGATTTTGCGGTTCGATATACATCGATAGGCCAGAAAAAACAACAAAGCCAGGATAGCGCCCGCGGAAACCGAAACCGGATGTGACAAGCGGGTGTGCAGGGCCCAGTCTATGCCAGCCGGTATCAGCGCCCAAAGGGCAGCGGCGGGGGAGTGGTTTATCTGTTTCAGGATTTTTGTAATCAGCAGCCATTCCATCAGAAAAAGAGCTGACAACACAGTCGGGCCGCCTCCCCGGAGATAGAAAAATTGGGTGAGAAAATCACCTGCATAACGGGCCAGCCAGGCCGGTTTGTCAAAGTAGGACAGGAAATACTCTGCGGAGTATAAAAACAGTTGCACCTGTTCTTTAAAAAAAAGGTGATAGGCGTAAAAAAACTGAAAAAACACAAAGCTCAGGAGAACCAGCGCACTCCAGTATATCCAATGTGTTTTATCATTTTTTACAGTCATCATCAATCTGATTTATTTTTCGGCAGCGAGTTCTTCGCGTTGCTGTTCCGAGAGGGATGCTCCCATCATTTTCAGTACAAAATTGCCGACTACGTTGTTTCGGTTGTTTTTGATGAAGCGGTAATGAAAATCCATGGCGACAGAACGAAGTGAGTCGATTTGCCGGTTAACAGTGCCGCGTTCGATTTCAGCAGTTGAATTGTACAGCTGTC
Source organism: Mangrovibacterium sp. (assembly GCA_050178015.1). Lineage (GTDB taxonomy): Bacteria > Bacteroidota > Bacteroidia > Bacteroidales > Prolixibacteraceae > Gaoshiqia. Next base: position 66,046 of record JBFXGM010000001.1, on the reverse strand, counting down.
TCAATTCAGCTAGCTTGCTGTCAAATGTTGTTTTATGCTCTTTCCAATGCTGGATCGAGTCGTTTAGCGGGGTACCGGTTATGGCGCTGTTATTTCCTATGGTAGCCTGCAGGTTGCCAGGTTCTTTTACCACAATCAGTTCCTGGAGCTGTAGCCTTAACAGGGGCCTTGTGCGAACGACATAAATCTCGGGTTGGTCAACCTGGCTTTTGATCGTAAATTTTCCGTTAGCGATTAACACCGAATCCACCCGTTCGCGGATAGCATTTTCCAGTGGCGCCAGAAAGATATATTCCCCGTCAAAGGCGCTGTCGGGCAAATTTCCTTTTAAAATGAAATTGGTTTCTTTTTTACAGGAAAAAAGGGTCAAAATAAAAAGGAGAAGTGCAACATGTTTCATGGCAAATTAGTTTTTGGCAGTCTTGGTTTGAGCTTTTAAATGTCTTTTGGGATGCTAAAAATAAGAGGACAGACAAGCGTCTGCCCTCTATATTTTGCAAGAAGAATTTCGCTTAATCGGCGCTTCTGAACATCCAGAACCAGGCAGTTCCCCATGAACCGGCTCCCGGCTCGGGCCATGCCAACGACATCTTGTCTTCGGTGAGTTTCAGAATGTCGTATTCATAAACCGGGGCATTGCCATGGTTGGGCTGCTTACCGGCCAGGAAGGTCACGTTTTTGGTGAAAAGCTTACCTTTTGCCCAGACAGCATCGCCAGCCATGGTTTTTTGTGTCATATCGAAGGTAAAGCTGCCACTCATGGTGTTGCTGCCACTTTCATTTGATTTGGTCAGCTTGGCACCTTTTACCGAGAACAACATGAACCCATTGGCGCCATAATCCGGATCGTTTTCATCCATTGAGGCTTTGTCGTTGGTCCACCAGCAGGGCGAATCACATCCCATATAACCACCATTTCCCCAGACGGCATTGGCTGTTTCGTCCCATACCCATTTTTTCTCTCCGCTGCCACACAGCAGTCCCCATTCTTCGGGAACATTAATCAGTGTGTCAACCTGCACGGTCAGCGTTTTGGTGATTGTTGTACCATCGCCGTTCAAGCCAGTGAAAATGATTTCATTGGCGCCTTTCAGTACCAACTGAACGGTGGATTTAGTCTTGGTTGTAATTCCGTTTCCATAATCCCAGGAGGTAAGACAGCCTACGCCATCACTATTCAGTTCAACGTAGTTCGAACTTTTTCCTTCTACTAATTGCGGTGTTGCAGAGATATCCAGGTCGGCAGCTGTGATCGCCCCCGACATGACATCCCGATCCTCAATCGGATCACAAGCAACCAGAATCGTTGCTGCAACCAACATTGAATATATTAACTTTTTATTCATAATTTTTAAGTTAAAATTTAGATTATAATTCTTCCTATTCATTCCAGCTTACAAATACGGCTGAAGCATCCCATCCCGGGTTTTGTGATAAAACGCCATTCGATAAATCGATTTCGGATTGGGGGATAGGCATGAAACCTTTTGTGGCTTGGAAGCGAGCGGCATAACCGGCTCCCTGGTCTTTCATGGTAGTTGCTACCCCTCGGTTATAAATATCAGAGCCGAGCTGTTGCGATAAGGCATCGGCAGCGATTCCCCAACGACGGATATCGCTCCACCGGGTGCCTTCGAAAGCTAACTCCCAACGCCGTTCGTTGCGAAGGGCTGTTTCGGAGTAGCTTACATCAGGTAGCCCCACACGTGACCGTACTTCGTTCATTTTGGTGGCGGTACCAGTAAGTTCGGAGTGCATCAGCAACACATCTGAATAACGTATGACGTTCAGGTCGATTTCGTGGGACAACTGGAAGTCGTCACTTTCACCGTCGCCATAGTAATCCTGAGAAGAAGTAAAGCTGTTGAACAACGACTTGATAGTGCCATCCGAATTGTATTCTTTAGCTGCAGTTGTGGCAATAATTTTCTTTTGCCAGAAACCGGATTCCTCCATTTGTTTGTCGGCGCCATACACATAGTCCTGCGTTGCCGATCCATTCAAAATTGAGGCTTCACGACGCGGGTCGGTTGGTTCGGCCGTTTTCCATTCGTTCCAAAGTTTTGGGTTTACCGGTCCGGCACCCCAGCCCTGACCAAACGGGAAAAGGTTTTTATACTGATCAGAACCACCATGGCTTCGGATAGCAAAGTGAAGCATGTATTGGTTTGAGTAACCAATTGTAGTACCCCAGCTAGCCATATGCGAGCATTTAACCACGAAAACCTGTTCCGGATTTTCGCCGTCTTTGATCCAATCGGGAGCGTCCTGTACGTAGGGATAATCCTTTTTTGAAAGTTTGTTTGAGTATGGCCATAAACTGCGGTAGTCGTCAACCAATTCGTGTCCGCTATTGGCGATACAGTCTTCCACTGCCGTAATTACTTCGGCTTTTGTAACAGAACCGGAAATGGCGCCTTCTTCATCCATGAGGGGGAGAGCTTCTTTGTTGTAGAATCCGGTGTAAAACAGGAATACACGGGCAAGAAGCGCTTCGGCTGCCCACTTGGTTGCATGACCTTCACCGGAAACGGTTTGGTTCCAGGCTCTGGCAGGCATGATTTCGATTGCTTTTTTGAGGTCTGTAGCAATGAAGGCATAGACCTCTTCGGGCGAAGCCTGTGCCGGATAGAGCTGAGCTTCTGCCACATTTTGAGGAACGCCTGTGATCAATGGAATATTTCCGAACAACTCAACCAGTTCGTTGTAGAAAAAGGCGCGAAGAAATAATGCTTCTCCCATTAATTGATTTCGCAGGTCTTCATCTTCTACCTTATCCAGGTTGGCAACGGCCATGTTGGCCCTACTAATGCCAGAATAACGGTCAGACCAGAAGGATTTAAAACGATCCATGTTGGTGTATAGCAAGTGGTCGAGTACCTGCATGTCTTTATCGTTTTCCCCACCGCCACCGAAGCGGTCGTCTGAAGCTAGTTCAGCTGCATAAAAATAGGTATTCTGAACATTGGCGATCGGTTTATTCAACGTTGCGTAAACGCCGGTAACCAGTTGGATGGCATCGTCAGCGGTAGCCGGATAGTTTCCTTCGTTTTTCTTAACGTAGCTCTCTGAATCGAGGTAGCTTTCGCAACCTGTAAAAAGAAGAGCAGCTGTGGCAAAATATAATATGTTTTTCATATTCATACTATCATTTAAAATTTAAGATTTACACCTACCAAATAAGTTCTTGGGCTTGGATAATAACCTAAGTCAATTCCGGAAACCCAACTTTGATCATATCCGTAGCCGACTTCCGGATCCATTCCTGAGTATCCGGTAAACGTGTAAAGATTTTGAGCCGTTACATACAAGCGGGCTTGTCCGAGCGGAATATTTCTGAACAATTTTTTGAAATCGTAGCCTAAGGTTACGTTTTGGATTTTCATATAATCGCCGTCTTCAATGTAGATGTCCGAAATATTTTGCCAGTTGGTGTGGCTTCCCGATGTCAAGCGAGGGAGCTTGTTGGAAGTTCCTTCGCCAGTCCAGCGGCCAAAAATATCGGTCGTGTAGTTTTGAAGTGGTGAATCGGCAAACGAACGGTAAGATTTGGCAATTTGCTGTCCAAAAGCACCTGTACCGGTCAGATTGAAGTCAAAACCTTTATACGAGAAATTGAGGTTGATACCTACGATAAAATCCGGATTTGGATTACCGATCATGGTGCGATCATCTTCAGTAATTTTTTCATCACCGTTTGTGTCAACAAAAATCAGGTCTCCAGGCTGTGCTCCTGCATATTTGGCGGTGGTGCTGTTTATCTGTTCCCAGTTTTGGAATACGCCAGCCGTTTTATACCCATAGAAATAGCCAATCGGATAACCAACTTGCGCGCGGTACATTTCAGTTGTTCCCTGGCTTAGCACGTTTCCATCGCCATGGATAATACCTTCGGCATTCGCGATTCGGGTAACTTCATTCGTGTTATGCGACAAGTTCAAGGTTGCTCCGTAATGAAAATCACCGGCTCTGTCGTTCCAGTTCAAGGCCAGCTCGATACCTTTGTTTTCCACATCGCCTCCATTAATTGCCGGAGCGTTCAACCCCCAAACAGCTGGAATAGGTGCGGTTACCAGCCAGTCTTTGGTTGTTTTCTTATAAACGTCTAAGGTCACACCCAGGCGGGAATTCAGGAAACGAGAGTCGAATCCGATGTTTAGCTGTTCTGAGGTTTCCCAGGTAACATCCGGGTTTGCCAGGATATCGGCGTATCCGCCAACAGTCTGTGTTTTTTTGTCGGATGCGAAGTAATAACCGTTGCTGGTATCAAAAGCAAAGGTTGAAAGGTATTGGAAGGCGCTGATTGAAGCATTACCGTTTTGGCCCCAGCTGGCGCGTAATTTCAGGAAGTCCATCCAGTTTTTTGTGCCCTCCAGAAAAGACTCGTTAGTCATTACCCAGCCAGCAGATACAGAAGGGAAATATCCCCAGCGTTTTCCGCGGGCAAAGTTTGTCGAACCGTCAGCACGCATAATGATCGAAGCCATATACGTTTCGTCCAGGTTGTAGTTGACACGGCCAAAGAAGGAGGCCAGTGCGCCTTCGCCCCATGGAGAACCACCGGCACCGCGCTGCGATAATTCGGTAGGTTTTGTGTTGTCCACCCAAGCATTACTGAACGAACCGGGGAAAATGGAGTTTTTACCGCTTGCGCTGATATTTGAGCCCATTCCCCATTTTTCAACTGATTGACCGATAACAGCGTCAAAGTTGTGTTGGTTGGCTACCGTAAACCGGTAGGATAGCGTATTGTCAAGGGTTTTGCTGTACCCGGAGCTGGCACTTTGGCTGACTTCATCAATCGTTACATTAGCGTTGTTCGAAAGATGGCGAATACCATCGTATGAACGATAGGCACTTGCATTGAACTTGTAGCCAAATTGTGATCTGAATATCAGGTTCTTAATCGGTTGAATTTCAAGATAGGCACTCGTTTGGAGAGCATAGTTTTCCGAAAGGTTTAGTCCCATGCTTGACAAGGCCATGCCTGCAATGGGGTTTCCGGTATTTCCGTCAAAATCCCATCCGTTTTCGATTTTATCATCGTAGTCATAAAAATTTCCCTCGGCGTCGTAGTTGGGAAGCAGGGGGTTTGCAACTAACAAGTTGTGTACCGAGTTCCAATAGATGTTACCGATGGCAATACCTGATTTGGTGTTTGTGCTGTAGTTTAAGGTTTGGCCAATTTTAATAATGTCCATGCCATTTTCTTTCAATACAACATGGTCGGAGTTAATGCGGGCAGTGTAACGTTCGTAATCGGATTGAACGGGTTTACCTAAAATACCTTCCTGTGAGGCATAAGAGAACCCCAATGAAAAGCTGGACTGATCGTTACCCCCGATTAGATTGAAAGCATGGTTTTGCGTGGGAGCCGCCTCGTTGTATGATTCATTCAGCCAGTTAGTCCCTTGCCACGAACCATTCATAATGGAATTGTACAATTCTTCAGGGAGCAGGTTTGCCCAATCATACGCAGGGTTTCCTTCATTAAAACGAACTTCATCCTGGATGGCCATGTATTCTCTGGCATTCAGCAGCGGCGGTGTTTTAGCCATATATTGTGAGCCATAAAAGCCGTCATAGGTCAGTTGGAGTTTTCCGGCTTTTCCTCTTTTGGTGGTTACCAAGACCACGCCATTGGCAGCACGGGCACCGTAGATCGCAGCCGAAGCCGCATCCTTCAGTACATCCACCGATTCGATGTCGGATGGGTTTAGTGCATTGATATCGCCACCGGCAACTCCATCAATTACATACAGCGGAGATGCGTTACCGGTAGTCCCCAGACCGCGGATGGTAACTTTAAATCCTTCACCCGGTTGGCCAGAACTTTGGGTGATGTTTACCCCCGGGGTCTGGCTTTGCAGGGCTCCCAGTGCACTTACCGTACTTAATTTCTGAAGAGCTTCGCCACCTACCTGAACGGTGGCACCAGTAGTTAGTTTCTTTTTCTGTACACCGTAACCGATAGCTACAACTTCTTCCAGACCAATGGTTTCGTCTTCCAGTTTTGCATTGATGACGCTTTGGTTGGCTACCGGTACTTCAATGGTTTTCATCCCAACAAACGAAATCACCAGAACGGCATCGCCCGGTACACCGGGCAGGTTGTAGTTTCCATCGAAATCGGTAATTGTTCCGCTGGTGGTGCCTTTTATGACCACCGTGGCACCGGGAACCGGTTCGCCGTTTGCCCCGGTAATTTTCCCGGTAATATTACGTGGTTGTTGCAGATTGACACTGGCCATTTCTTCGGTCAGAGCAATTTGCCGCTCATCAATTTTATACCGGATACCCGTACCCGTGAAAAGTTGGTCCAGCACATCGGAGATTAATTTGTCATTCATGTTGATGGAAACGTTTCTCTCCACGTTTACAAACTTACCGTTGTACATGAAATAGAAATCGGTTTTGTCTTCAATGTCCTGAAGTACCTTCCGGATCGTGGTATTCGAATGGTTAACCGATAAGCGAGTATTCTGAGAATAGGTGTTGACGGCAAAAACCTGGGACACCCATAACAGACAGATAGCTAGTGTTATCCTCATAGTTCTCATTAGTTTTAATTTCCATATCTTATTCAATATGGAAATCGTCATTAAATAGTTTTTTTTCATAATTTCGTAAAAATTTGAATGTAACGTTCAAGTTAATTGCGGTCCGTTGCACAGGTAATGTTCGGGCCGGTGACGAAAAGGAGGTGTTGGCGCATCTCCTTTTTAACTGAAATAGGTTTAACTCATGGGCATTTTGTTTTGTTAGTTAGTTTTTTGACTTGATTAAGATGGTGGGTTTATGGGCCTGAGGGCCAGTTGTTTTAATCTGTTCGCATGAAAGTTGGGAGGTGTATTCGAGCAGCTGCAAAATTTGTCCGAGGCTCTCGTTTTTTATGGTTGCTGTATAGGTATAGTTGTTTATTTTGGGATCGTCCACAACAATTTTTACATCGTACCATCTTTCCAGTTTTCGAAAAACGTCCGACATTAAATCATCGCGGAAGATGAGTACGCCATCCATCCAGGAAGTATATTGGTTTATATCTACTGAGGTGATGTTAAATCCTTTTCGCCCTTTGTTGTAAGTGCCCATTTGCCCGGGGTTGAGCGGGATAAATTGTGTCGCATTTTCATGCATCCCTTCAAAAAGGGTCACCTGCCCTTTCTCCAAAACTACTTCAATAATCGTGTCGTCTTTATAATTGGAGGCATTGAAACTGGTACCGGTAACGCGCAAGCCGATGTCGCCCAGTTGTAAGATGAATGGTTGGCCTGGATTTTTGGCCACTTTAAAATAGGCTTGCCCCCAAAGCCTGACGTCGCGTATTTCGTCTTTGGTCATGGTTTCCGAAAAAGTGACAGACGAGCCGGGATTGAGCCATACCAACGTCCCGTCGGGGAGTTCCAGCCGTTTGATTTTTCCTTGTGGTGCTGTTACTTCCTGGAGATAGGCAAAGTCGTTGTTTTTCAGTCGGATGTCGAAAAAGAAACCGGCTGAAATCAGCAGGGTAATAATAACCGCAGCCGCTGCACCGGCCAACCAGGGGAGCAAGGTTTTGACCACTCCGGAATCTTTCCGGCCCGGTTTGGTCATCCTTGTTATATTGGTTTGTATTTTTTTCGAATCAATTTCTAAGGAGGGGACAACCGAAGATTTTTCCCATTTTTGATCCAGCAAATCGCTAACCTCAGCCTGCCCGTCCGCACTATTGTATTGTTTGAACAAGTTTCTTATATCGTCCGGTTCAAGTTCTTTTCCCTGAAGTAAGTTTTGCAATGGGATAAAAGGGTCGTTGTTTTGGCTCATGCTCAAGTTTTATAGAAGCAATACACTTCAACTAAAAAAAACTATGAGCCTGATTGTCGAAAAATTTAAATTTTTTACGTCCAGGCTTGAAAACAACTAAATTGTCACAAACAGTATAAACGTAGCCAACACCCCGGATTTCTTCAAGCCGGCGATGAACTGCTGGTTTGCCTTCATCAGGTGACTGTCAATCGTTACCAGTGAAATGCTTAGTTTTTGACTGATTTCTTTTCTTGACAAGCCTTCCAGTTTTTGCAACCTGAATATTTCTTTTCGTTTTGGCGGCATGGTATTGATGATAGCTTCGACAATCAGTTGAGTTTCTTTGAACAGGATTTGCCCGTCGGCACTGTTACTGGTCATTTCTGCAAATATTTCGAAGTTTTTCTCAAAAATGCGCCGGTTGATTTGTTTCCGGTTGTGATTGATAAAAGCATTTTTAGCTATCTTAAACAGGTAGGCTTCAAATGGATAAACTTCGTTGTAGTGGTTCCGGTTTTCCCATACTTTGACAAAAGCCTCCTGCACAATTTCTTCACTGTCGGGTTTTGATTTGGTCAGTCCAAAGATGAACCCGTAAAGACGTTTGTGGTAGATTTCAAAAAGTTTCTCGAATGCCCTGGCATTTCCGTTTTTAAAATCTCTGATTAATTCGATATCACGCTTTTGCTGTGTCAAAGGAAACTTGTAGTTAGGTTATTTTGATAAGAACAATAAAACAAATATAACCATTCTGTGATGATTCGAAAATGAATTTCGATTGATTCGAATGATGCAGGTTATTTAACCTGAATGTTCTTTGTCATTCCGTGAGGCCAAATCATTCGTGAATATTTTCAAGACGATATTGTTCATTTCATCAAACTGATCTTCCATGCTATGCAGTAATCTGAACTGTGCATGTGTGCGTACCAAATTGTGGTCCGGGTATTTGATTTTGTAATAGCGGTCACCATCCAGATAGTCCATCAAGAAACGCAAAACTTGCTCGAAGGTGATAAAACGGGCCGAGAAGGCCAGGTAATTGACTTCGGTTTTAGTCAGGAACGGACTGGCTTCCTCGAGATATCCCCTGGCAAATTCATTGTACAATTGTAAGTCAAGAGAAACGAGATCCAACTTGGGTTCATCTTCCGCAGCAGTATTGGCATACGAGCGAATGGCATCCCCAAAATCGTTTAGTACCGGACTTTGCAAAACGGTGTCCAGGTCAATCATGCATAGCACTTCGCCTTGCTTGTCAAAAAGTATGTTGCTGATTTTGGTGTCGTTGTGGGTGACGCGTTTGGGAATGGTACCATTCTCTACCAATGTCCAAAATGCCATCATTTCTTCCCTGCGACCCTCTATCCAGCCGATTTCTTCTAAAACCAGGTGCTTTCGTCCGGCGGGGTCGTTTTTCAATACCTCATCCCATTGCCCGAATCGGTGCCGCATGTTATGGAACCCCGGTAAGGTATCGGCCAGTTTTTCGTGGAAATCGGACAGCATGGCCTGAAAACGTCCGATCCCTTTCCCTCCGGAATAGGCAATTCGGGGAGAGTCAACCTTATCGTAAACCAGATGGTCCTCAATAAATAAACTGACGGTCCAGAAATCCTGGTTCTCATCCCGATAATAATATTGTCCATCGCTGGCTGCAATTATGGTCATGCTTTCGCGTTGCGGGTCGCCACCCTTTTCTCGAATTTTTTGCTTTAAATGATTGGTAATTTTTAAAATATTGCCCATCATAGCCGGGATGTCCGGAAAGATCGCTTTATTTTTTCGCTGTAATAAATATTTAGCGTGAGTTGGGGTCATCGGGTGAACGAGGAACGTATCGTTTATAAAACCTTCGCCTAGCGGGACGACCTCCCTGATTTCATTTTGGGGCATGAATTGGCTGGCTACCTTAAAAAGTTGGTCATTTGTCATATTCAAGAACTGTTGTGTGATTGGTTTTCTCAATCTTTCGGGATAAATTCATCGACTCATAATTACTCATTTCAACAAAAAAATGCAAACAGAACCGATATGCTTAATAACGCAAAATAGTTGGTTGGCCAATGAAATCAGCTATATTGTCGTGAATGTGTTTATTACCAGAGGATAAGAATTGGAGATGATATTTTTATACTGGCACACTTCCGGTAGGGAGAATATTTTTGGACTGTGGTTGTTGCTATGTTGAGATTTTTTATAGTTTTGCAAACGCAAATCAAATTGCCCAGGTGGTGAAATTGGTAGACACGCCAGCTTGAGGGGCTGGTGCCGGTTTCGGCGTGCAGGTTCGAGTCCCGTCCTGGGCACAAAAGGAGTTGATAATCAGCTCCTTTTTTTGTTGTCATACCCGGAATCATACCCGAAAGTGTTGGTGGATGATTTCGATATGATCAATGGCAAGCTGGCTTTTATTTATCAGGATGGGATAAAGACGGTAAACCTCGCTTCGGGGCATGACCCTCAGCGCCCCTATTAAGACCGCGTCTCCCGCTTTGCGGCTACCTCAATCTCATTTGGATCCATGACCAAAACATTGCCATACAGACGGCAGAGGGGGCTTATTCAACTACGTTGGTTCTTCAATTATCCAAACTTTAAAATCATATATCTAAAATTGATATTCATCGATACGTTAATGGCCTAATTTTACAATAAAAAGGCTAAGTGGTCAGTTTTTCAAGTATTTCGGTATGACTAACTTAAAACCATTATGAAAAACCTTGGTGCTCTTCGTGGTTTCTAATGAGTTTGTATGACTGGAAATGTAGAATCTTAAGAAAATGAATATATGAATAGTCGATTATTGCACAAGAAAGGACTTTTGTTCCTCTTTATGTTGATGTTTGCAGGCACTCTGTTTGCACAACAGCTTCCGTATCAAAACCCAAACCTGAGTTTTGAAGAAAGGACCGAGGACCTCATTTCGAGGTTGACCCTTGAAGAAAAAGCCGTGCTGATGTGTGACCAAAGCGATGCCATTCCCCGCCTGGGAATCCGCAAGTTCAATTGGTGGAGCGAAGCTTTGCACGGATACGCCAACAACGACAGCGTGACCGTTTTCCCAGAACCCATTGGGATGGCGGCCTCGTTTAACGATGATTTACTTTTCGATATCTTCAATGCGGTATCGGACGAAGGGCGCGCCAAATACCACCAGCATCTCAGGCGTGGTAACGAAAACAAACGTTTCCTCAGTCTTTCAGTTTGGACGCCCAATGTGAACATTTTCCGCGATCCGCGCTGGGGACGTGGGCAGGAAACCTATGGCGAAGATCCTTACCTGACTTCGCGCATGGGCGTGCAGGTGGTGAAAGGCCTGCAAGGACCCGAAGATGCCAAATATCGCAAACTGCTGGCCTGTGCCAAGCATTACGCTGTTCACTCAGGCCCCGAATGGAGTCGTCACGAACTGAACCTGAATGATGTAAATCCGCGCTTGTTTCACGAAACCTATCTGCCTGCCTTTAAGGCTTTGGTGCAGGAAGCCGATGTGCGCCAGGTGATGTGTGCCTACCAGCGTTTAGACGATGAGCCCTGCTGTGGCAGCACCCGTTTGTTACAGCGCATCCTCCGCGACGAGTGGGGTTTCAAACACATCGTGGTGTCCGATTGCGGTGCCATTACCGATTTTTTCACCACGCACAATGTGTCATCAACGCCGGTGCATGCCGCAGCAAAAGGCGTGCTGGCCGGAACCGATGTGGAATGCGTGTGGGAAAATTATCCTTATAAAACCCTGCCCGAAGCTGTTGAGCGCGGTCTGATGAAGGAAGACGATATCGATAAAAGTTTGAAGCGCGTATTGATCGGTCGTTTTGAACTGGGCGATTTCGATGACGATGCCCTGGTGCCCTGGGCCCAAATTCCGGCATCGGTCATCAACAGCGATGAACATAAGCAACTGGCCTATGAAATGGCCCAACAAAGCATGACCCTGCTTCAAAACAAACACAACATCCTGCCATTGTCCAAATCGGCTAAAAAAATTGCAGTGATTGGTCCCAATGCCAACGACGAGGAAATGCTGTGGGGCAACTATAACGGAACACCCATTAAAACCATTTCCATTCTTGAAGGTATCAAAACCAAGATTTCCGATAAGAAGATATTCTACGACAAAGGCTGCGACCTGGTAGAGGACAAAGTGACCGAAAGCTATTTTTCACAACTTGCATTCGAAGGAAAACCGGGATTTAAAGCCAGCTACTGGAACAATGCCGAACGCGAAGGACAGCCTGTGATTTCGCAGCAAATTAGCAGCTCCATCAAGAAAACCACTGCCGGACAACACGAGTTTGCTTCGGGCGTGAAACTTGAAGGATTTTCTGCCTTGTTCGAAGCCGAATTCATTCCGAAAAAAACAGAAGAATTGGTGTTCAAAGGCGGAGCAACCGGATATTTCGAATTGCTGGTCAACGGCGAGCAACTCCAGTATTACAACAACTGGAGAACCCTGCCTTCGCGCATTGCTTATCAATTTGAAGCCGGAAAAAAGTACAACATTGAAATTCGCTATGCTCAGCTCAACAACTGGCAAGCCAACATCGAACTTGATTTTGGGAAAGAAGTGGATGTTGATTATACCGCGTTGATCAGTAAGTTGAAAGGCATTGAAACGGTGGTGTTCGTGGGTGGCCTTTCGGGTAAGCTTGAAGGTGAGGAGATGCCTGTTTCGTATCCCGGTTTCAAAGGCGGCGACCGCACCAACATTGAACTTCCGTCGGTGCAGCGCAACGCGTTGAAAGCCCTGAAAGCAGCCGGCAAAAAAGTGGTTTTTGTCAATTGTTCGGGATCGGCCATTGCCCTGGAACCCGAAACACAAAGTTGCGATGCCATTTTGCAGGCCTGGTATGCCGGCGAGCGGGGTGGATTGGCCATAGCCGATGTGCTGTTTGGCGACTACAACCCCGGCGGAAAGTTGCCCGTTTGCTTCTACAAAAATTCCGACAAACTGGGGGATTTCGAAGACTATTCCATGACCGACCGCACCTATCGTTACGCAACCGATTACTTGTTCCCATTTGGTTTTGGCTTAAGTTACACCACTTTCGAAATTGGAAACGCAACAATCAGCAAAACCAACATTCAAGCCAACGAAAATACACAGTTGAGCATTCCTGTAAAAAATACCGGCAAACGGGCTGGAACCGAGATTGTGCAGGTTTACATCCGCAAGGTGAACGATGTGGACGGTCCGCTGAAAACATTGCGTGGTTTCCAACGGCTTGAACTGGCGGCCGGAAAATCACAAACAGCCACCATCGAATTGACGCCTTCGGCCTTTGAATTCTACGACTGGAGCCAACGGAAAATGGGCGTAACCCCCGGCGAATATGAAGTTCTGTACGGAAACAGCTCGGATGCGAAAGATTTGAAAAGCCAAAAAATAATCATAACGAAATAAAATTGAAGAAAGGCTTTGTGTTCGGCCTTTTGGAGGTCTAAATTGAATAAAATGAAACGAATTGTGATAGGTTTAGTTGTCTATTATTTAGTTTTTTACAGCTCTGTTCAAGCGCAAGAAAAGCTGTACAAAAATGAATTCCCAATTTCGGATGTCACATTGCTCGACGGGCCGTTTAAACATGCCCGCGACCTCAACATCGAGGTGCTTTTGAAATACGATGCTGACCGCTTGTTGGCACCTTACCGAAAGGAAGCTGGCTTGCCCAAAAAAGCAAAAACATATCCCAACTGGGACGGTTTGGATGGGCACATTGCTGGACATTATTTATCGGCCTTGGCCATCAATTATGCAGCAACCGGCAACAAAGAGTTCAAAAAGCGCATGGAATATATGCTTTCAGAACTCAAAGTGTGCCTCGAAGCTAATGCTAAAAACAATGCGGAATGGGGCGTTGGCTACTTAGGCGGTTTTCCCAACAGTGCAAAATTGTGGTCGGCTTTCAAAAAAGGCGATTTCGGAATTTATCATTCGTCGTGGGCCCCGTTTTACAACCTTCATAAAATGTATGCAGGATTAAGGGATGCCTGGCTTTATTGTGGAAACGAAGATGCTAAAATGTTGTTTTTCAGGTTTTGTGATTGGGGCATCGATGTTACTTCTGGTCTGAACGACGAGCAGATGCAGTCCGTCCTTAATATGGAATACGGTGGCATGAACGAAACCTATGCCGATGCCTACCAGATTTCGGGAGATGAAAAATACTTGCTAGCGGCAAAAAGATTTTCGCACAATATGTATTTAGAGCCTTTGTCGAAAGGTATTGACAATCTCGATAACAAGCACGCCAATACGCAAATACCAAAATTTGTTGGCTTTGCCCGGATTGCCGAACTCAGTGGCGATAAAAATTACGAAAAGGCAGGCCGCTTCTCGTGGGAAACCATTACCGCAAACCGTTCGCTGGCGTTTGGTGGCAATAGCCGCAGGGAGCATTTCCCAAGCGTTAGCTCGTGCATCGACTTTGTTCATGTAAACGATGGCCCCGAATCGTGCAACTCCTACAATATGCTAAAACTTACCGAAGATGTGTTCCGCATGAACCCTTCGGCGCAATATGCCGATTATTACGAACGCACCATTTTCAACCATATTCTCTCAACCCAGCACCCCGATCATGGCGGTTATGTATATTTCACATCGGCACGTCCGCGCCATTACCGGGTATATTCGGCACCCAACGAGGCCATGTGGTGCTGCGTGGGTACGGGTATGGAAAACCATGCCAAGTACAACCAGTTTATCTACACCCATTCAAAAGATACCTTGTATCTGAACCTTTGTATTGCTTCGGAACTGAATTGGAAAGAAAAAGGCCTCAAACTTAAACAAGAAACCAAAATGCCTTTCGAGGAACAAACCCAGCTTACCATAACCGAAGGCTCTGGAAACATCAAGTTGATGGTTCGCTATCCGGCCTGGGTGAGCAAAGGAGCGTTGAAAATCGCGATAAACGGGAAAGATGTTCCGTACTCGGTTCTTCCTTCAAATTATATTTGCATTGACCGTAACTGGAAGAAAGGCGACGAGGTTAAGGTTCTTTTGCCAATGCACAGCCGAATTGAGCGGATGCCCAATGTGCCTGAATACATTGCTTTTATGCACGGCCCAATTTTGCTGGGGGCCAAAACCGGAACCGAAGATTTGAAGGGTCTTATTGCCGACGATGGCCGTTGGGGACAATACGCAGGAGGTGAATACTTGCCCGTTAATAAAGCACCAATTTTGGTGTACGACGACATCGAAAACATTGCCGACAAGTTGGCCCCCGTTGAAGGCAAACCTTTGAACTTTAAACTCGATGTGAAAATGGTAAACCCGATGGCGCTTACCCTTGAGCCGTTTTACCAAATCCACGATTCGAGGTACATGATGTACTGGCTGGCACTTACCAGTTCAGGATATAAAGCTTATACCGATTCATTGACAAAAATCGAAACCGCAAAGTTGGAACTCCAGAAACGCACCATCGACTATGTAATGCCCGGTGAGCAGCAACCCGAAACCGACCATGCCATGCAATCGGAGAAATCAAACAGGGGTAACAACCTGAACGAATTTTTCCGCGAAGCCCGCGATGGAGGTTATTTTAGCTACGATTTGGCGACAAATTCTGAAACCAACCTGAGCCTGTTCGTCCGCTACTGGGGCGCTGAATGGGGGAATAGGAAGTTTGAAATTTATATTGATGATGAAAAACTGGTTACCGAAGACAACACCAGCCGATGGAACCAATCACTGTTCCAAAACATTGTTTATACCATACCCGATGCAATGGTCAAAGGCAAAAGCAATGTAAGGGTGAAGTTCAAAGCATTGTCTGGCTCAACAGCCGGAGCAGTTTATGTTGTCAGGTTAATTCGTTCGGAACCAAAAACGAAATAACCGAAAGAAATGTCAGTACGAATGGAAACCTTTTAACATCATATAAAACAAAGACTTCTAATCACGATTTAATTAACCTTTGCTATCTATAATATGGAAATCAGGATATTGGGAGGCGTTTTGTCGATTCTAACTGCGGGGGCATAGGGCTCAGGTGCAAAGTCGCCCCAGATTTGAGCTTTATCAATAATGTGTCTGTTTGTCGGCTATTTATGCGGATGTGAGAACTACCAATTAACAGTAGCTGCCTTCGAACAAGTAATTAATAGCGGTAAATACGCGCTAAATCCTTTATTCACCACTTTGGGGAATCCGGGAGCAGTCTGGACAAAAAAATGTATATGGGAAGAAGTTCTTGACGAGGGATCCCAAGGGAACAGTTGGAATAACCTTACCGATGCTCACACCTTTTGTTTGTCGTGAATTTGGCACTCTTTTTTTAGACAGATAGTTACGCCACAGTCAGTAACGCCGTTTTGTAGGAAAAAGCCCACTTCCGGGATCCAAAGTAAAATCTAGTTATTCACTTTCAGGTGGCCGGATCTTTCCGGCGCCTGGAAGACTGCAAATATGGAAGCGAAGGTGGTGTTGCCAATTTCGGGGAGGACTAAGACAAACACTTCATTAAAAACAACCCGGATTTACAAGAGGATTGTGGGTTTGAAAAATATGCAAGACATGGCACTGCTGAAAACAAGATTAGGAATTAGCTTCGAGAGCAGCATCCAGGTTGGTAAACTATTTTGTTTTTTAGACGGTGTATTTCTGTTCGTATCGGCATACACCGCCTAAAACTTCCGATATAAGACAAGCTGGAGCCAAATTAGTACATCGCAATACCCTCTTCGACACATAAAGTCCCTTGAGACCCCTGTTTTTTACTGAAATTAGTACCCCGGATATTTTTAAAAAAAACCTAACTTGACTTAAACCAAATGAAGCACAAAATCAGATGTTTAGTTGTAGCAATAGTAATTTTCTCTTTGTCTTTGATAAACGGGAACGCACAGCTTTTTGTCGGAGCCAACTACCACCCCCACGACGATAAAAACCCCGAAAAAATAAAAGACGATATTAAGCTGATGAAAGCTGCTGGTTTCAGCGTTGTCCGCATGGGGCATTTGGCCTGGGACAGTTACGAACCGGCCGAGGGGCAGTTCGACTTTGCCTGGTTTGATAAAGTGATGGATTTAATGGATGAGGCGGGGATAAAAGTGATCCTCGATATTGCCATTCGCCCAGCGCCGATCTGGTTGCACCAAAAATTTCCTTCCATTGATGTGGTTAACGCCAACGGAAACGTGCAATACCCCAACCACCGCTACATGGATGATGTGGGCGACCCCAACTATCAGGAATATGCCCTGCGCTTTACCGATGTTATGTCTAAACGCTATGCCAACCATCCGGCCCTGCTGGCCTTCGGAATCGATAATGAATCGGGCGACGGGCCTATTTCATATTCCGAAACGGTACGGCAGCGCTTTGTTGAATGGTTGAAAATAAAATACGGCAGTATTGAGAACCTGAATAAAGCATGGGCAAACCAACGTTGGTCCAGGTGGATAAACAATTTTGATGAAGTGGGCTTGCCTTCAGTTGGTTCAAAAAATGGTGCACCCGAAAAAATACTCGATTTCCGCCGTTTCGTTTCTGATGAAGTCAATGGTATCTTATTTAAAGTACTTGATGTGGTGAACACGAACGCCCCGAATGCTCTGACCAATACCAATGCCTGGTATTATAGCCCTTTGAAGTATTTCGATTATTCCGAGATTGCCTATTCCGGTAAAATGACACGCCACGGTTGCGGTTTTTACCCGGGAAATTCGCTTGTAACCAATTATGGGGTCATGAATTCGGCGTTTGGAATATCGCGGATTCAGTTTGAAAGTGACAACCCTTTTTGGTGCAGCGAATTTACCACGATGACAGCTGTCCCGAATTCGATCCGGAAGTCGGCTTATGCCACCCTGATGTATGGCAACCAAATGGTTTGCGGCTGGACCTGGCAAAGCATGTGGGCGGGTGAAGAGCAGTACCTGGAAGGAATGTTGGACTGGGACGGTATCCCAAACCGTAAATATGAAGAATACCAGAAGATAGCGACAGAGTTTAAGAAGATTGAGAAATACTTCCCGTATAAATTAAAAGCTGAAGTAGGACTGGCATTTTCGTTCCCGAGCCAGATTGCAAGTAGCTCTTTCCCCGTACAACACGATAGCCAGTTACAAGCATGTTGGGATCTGTTTTACTGGCGGAACATGGACTGCAAAATTCTGGAAATTAGTCAGAGCACGCTCAATTACAAACTTCTGATTGTTCCCGGTGTGGCTGTAATGGATGAAGTTTCTGCTCATAATATACGCGAATATGTGCAAAGCGGTGGCACGGTGATCATGACCAGCAACTCGGCCCTGGTTGACACAACCGGGCAGGTTTTTAGAAGCACACTTCCAGGAATGCTAAGCGATGTATTTGGTATCCGTGTTGCAAGTTTTGAAGAAACCGAACCCATGAACGAAATTTCGCGGAAAGGATACAAAGGCAAAAAGCTTGAGTTTACTTATAAAGGCAAAACTATCGATACCGAGTCAGACAGGTTTGATGTCGTTGAGCCGAAAGGGGCTGAGGTTATTGGAAACATAAGCAGCCTGGATAAAGACTATCCAATTATGACCATCAACAATTATGGGAAAGGTAAGGCCATTTACCTTGGGTTACCTGCCGGTGGCGATGTGCTGGGCGGCATCGTGGATGATTTGATTAAGGAGCTGGGAATTACCAAAGGCCCCGAAGTTCCATCCGGTGTAATGGCCCGCCAGATTGACGAGAACCACTTCTTGTATCTGAACGTAAGCGGTGAACCGAAGGAAATAAAAATGAACCGCAAAGCGCGGAGCATTCTCTTCGATAAGGATTATTCGGGTAACTTTACCATTGCACCTTACGAACCTGAATTTATTGAAATCAAATAATTTAAAGATGAAGACAATTGTGTTTTTTTTATTGACATTCTGTTCTCAGCAAATCATTTTTGCGCAGAACTATCAAGTCACCATAAGTGAGGGAAATGAACCCGTTTCCCCCGGCAAGTTTGAGCCTACCTGGGAGTCTCTCAGTCAATATGAAGTTCCCGAGTGGTTCCGCAACGCCAAGTTTGGCATTTGGGTACATTGGGGGCCACAATGCCAGGCTGAACAGGGAGACTGGTATGCCCGCGGCATGTACCAGGAGGGCAGCAACCAATATAAATGGCATGTAGAACATTACGGGCATCCTTCCGAAGTAGGTTTTAAAGATGTTATTCATGACTGGAAAGCCGAAAATTGGGACCCTGAAAAATTAGTTGCTTTGTACAAACGTGCCGGGGCACAGTACTTTTTCGCCATGGCCAATCATCACGACAACCTCGATTTGTGGGACAGCAAATACCATGAATGGAATTCGGTACGGGTTGGGCCCAAAAAAGATATTATGTCAGGATGGGCAAATGCTGCCAAAAAATATAAACTCCCTTTCGGTATCAGTGTGCATGCGTCGCATGCCTGGACTTTTTATGAAACAGCACAGCTGGCTGATACTACCGGCGCGTACAAAGGGATACCCTATGATGGTAAGTTAACCAAAGTAGATGGAAAAGGTACCTGGTGGGAAGGGCTGGACCCTCAGGAATTGTACGTGCAAAACCATGAACTGAGCAAAGGCTGGAGCTGGGACTGGAAGGAAGGTGTTGTCACCCCTCCCTCAGTGGATTACTGCCAGAAATTCTACAACCGGACGATGGATTTGATTAACAAGTATAATCCGGATCTGATTTATTTTGATGACACCGCTCTTCCGCTTTATCCTGTCAGCGATGCCGGATTAAAACTAGCAGCCCATTATTACAACCACAACATGGCTACCCATAAGGGCAAACTGGAGGCTGTTTTGTTTGGGAAAATTTTGACCGACGAACAAAAAAAGTGCATGGTATGGGATGTTGAACGTGGTGCTCCGGACAAAGGTCAGGCCTTGCCCTGGCAAACCTGTACCTGTATTGGCGACTGGCATTATAGCCGCTGGCGGTACGATGCCGACGCTTATAAATCGGCTGCAACTGTTATCCGGACCCTGGTGGACATCGTGAGCAAAAACGGTAACCTGTTGCTGAATATCCCTGTTCGCGGTGATGGTTCTATTGACGACAAAGAGGTGGTCGTTTTGGAAGGAATTGCCGCCTGGATGGATGTGAACAAGGAAAGCATCTTCGACACTCGTCCATGGAAAGTGTTTGGCGAAGGCCCCGTGGCCGAATCTTTGAATCCGATGAAAGAACAAGGCTTCAACGAAGGCAAAATCAAATTTTCGGAGAAGGATATTCGCTTCAATCAAAAGGGAAATGTGATTTATGCAACGGTAATGGGTGTTCCAACTGAAGATATTAGCCTGAAATCGCTTGGCAAGAATCAAGGTAACGGCAAAATTAAAACAATTGAGTTGCTTGGCAATAACGAAAAGTTAGTGTGGAAACAGGGCAATGATGCGCTTACGATTAGTAAGCCAAATGCGATCCCTAACGATATTGCTGTGGTGTTAAAAATAACCATGGGTTGATGTTGTGCTGAATTTCGAACCTTCTACATGAACATTATGAGAGAAACCTTTTTGTACACAATCGTTGCACTTCTGAGTTTTTTAAACTTAAGCTGCAATCAAACCAAAGCGCCTGAAGCCTGCGGCCCGGTTCCAACCGAAAACCAGATGAAATGGCAGGAAATGGAGTACTATTCCTTTATCCATTTTTCGCTTAACACTTATACCGACCAATCGTGGGGTTTTGGCGATGAAGACATCAACCTGTTTAACCCCACAGAATTGGATGCCCGCCAGTGGGCGCAGATTTGCAAGGAAGCGGGGATGAAAGGCATCATCATTACCGCCAAGCACCACAGTGGATTTTGTCTCTGGCCTTCGGAGTACACGGAGTATTCCGTAAAAAATGCCCCTTGGAAAGATGGTAAAGGCGACGTGGTCCGCGAATTGGCCGATGCCTGTGAGGAATACGGCTTGAAGTTGGGCATTTACGTATCGCCGTGGGACAGGAACCACCCTGATTATGGGAAACCTGAGTACATCACCTATTTCAGGAACCAGATTAAAGAGTTGCTGACCAACTACGGGCCAATTTTCGAAATCTGGTTTGATGGCGCCAATGGCGGTACCGGGTATTACGGAGGTGCCAATGAAAACCGGAAAATAGACCGGACAACCTACTACGATTGGGCAAATACCTATAAACTCGTTCGCGGGCTACAGCCGAACATCATTATTTGGAACGATGGTGGCGACCGGGCCGATCTCCGCTGGGTGGGCACCGAAGATGGTTACGTTGGCGAAACCAACTGGAGTTTATTAAACGCCAAGGGTGATGTTCCCTGGAATATGCTGCACTATGGAGTAGAAGAGGGAGACTCGTGGGTTCCGGCCGAAGTAAATACGTCCATCCGTCCGGAGTGGTTCTATCATCCGAATGAAGACAGCAAAGTGAAAACAGTGCCCCAATTAATGGATACTTATTATCATTCTATTGGGAGCAACGGAACACTTTTGCTCAACTTCCCGATTATGCCCAATGGATTGATCCACCCGACTGACGAAAAAATGGCGCTTGAATTTGGCCAGGCAGTGAAGGAATCGTTTGCTGTAAACCTGGCTGAAAAAGCAAAGGCAGAAGCATCGAATGTTCGTGGAAACGCAAAAGAATTCGGGGCAGCAAAAGCAATCGATGGCCATAAAGACAGCTACTGGGCGACCGATGACAGCGTGAACACAGCTTCATTGACCATCGATTTGGGCAAACCAACCCTGTTCAACCGTTTTATGGCCCAGGAATACATCCGTTTAGGACAGCGGGTGAAGTCTTTCACCATCGAAGCCTTTGTTGATGGTGGCTGGAAAGAAATTTCAGGAGGAACAACCATCGGGTACAAGCGCATCCTTCGTTTCCCCGCAGTCGAGGCTTCTAAGGTACGTTTCTCGATTACCGGTTCGAAATGTTGCCCGCTGATTTCCAATATTGGTATTTACAATGCGCCGGTATTCCTGAATGCACCTTCGATTACCCGAAATCAATCAGGGGAAGTAACTATTACTACAAATGATATTGGCCCGATCTTTTACTACACGTTAGACGGAAGTGACTCGACTCCTGAATCGAACAAATATACAGGGCCATTTTTAGCCGACGGGAAATTGGAGGTAAGGGCTATTTCGTATGATCCTGCTTCAGCCAAAAGCAGCCCTATTGGTTTGGAGTCGTTCGACATTTCTAAAAGGGAATGGAAAATTGTAGGAACAGATGATGAGAAAGTCAGTGCGGTTCTGGACGGAAATCCCGGCAGCGTATGGCACCAACGAGGCCAAAAGATGCCGCTTGATTTGGTTGTCGATCTGGGGAACATACTAAAAATTAGCGGCTTCAGGTATCTGCCCGATCAGAATAAATGGAGTTCAGGTATTATTACTACTTTCCAGTTTTATGTCTCTGATGACAGTAAAAAATGGAAGCTGGTGAGCGAGGGCGAATTCTCAAATATCAAAAATAACCCGGTGTGGCAGGTTAAAAAGTTTGATGCTGAAAAGGCTCGCTATATAAAACTACGAGCTTTGAAAAATACATTTGGCGACGATGTTGCCGGATATGCTGAAATTGATGTGATTACTGAGTAATTCAATGTAAAATCAATACAATGGACAAGATATCAATAATTTGCATTTTGATTGGCCTCTTGGAATTCACATCGTGCACAAACAATCAGATGGCGGTTGACAACAGAATCCCCTTCGACTTTGATTGGAAATTTGCACTGAACGAACAACAAGGCGCAGTGCAGCCCGGTTTTGACGATTCGGAATGGCGCGTATTGGATGTTCCGCACGATTTCAGCATCGAACATCCCTTCGACTCTGCCTATGCTACCGGAGCTGGTGGCGGCTATACCTACAGCGGCACCGGCTGGTACCGAAAGCACTTTGTAAGCGAAAAGGCCTTTGCCGAAAAAAAGGTTTCGGTGTTGTTCGATGGAGTTTACCGCAACAGCGAAGTCTGGATCAATGGGCATTACCTCGGAACTCGTCCTTATGGTTATTCCTCGTTTGATTACGATTTGACACCTTATTTAAATCCGGTTGGCGAAAACAACGTGATTGCTGTTAAGGTGGATACTTCCGAACAGCCCAATTCGAGGTGGTACACGGGCTCGGGTATTTACCGCCATGTTTGGCTGGTTGCCAAAAACAAGCTGCACATCAACCAGTGGGGCGTTTTTGCCCGCACCGTAAAAGCGAATGAAAACGAGGCACGGGTTGATGTTTCCATCGAATTGAACAACGACAACGAAGCTGACCAACGTTGCACTGTGGTGACCAAATTCATCAATTCTAAAGGTAAGCAGGTGGCCAAATCGGAAAGTAGTGTTGAAGTAAAATCAGGCCAACAACAGGTGATCGATCAAAACATTCAGATTGATAATCCGATGCTGTGGTCGGTGGAGCAGCCCAGTTTATACCAGCTTCAAGTTGAAGTAGTCTCAAACAACCAACTTGCCGATGTTTATTCAACGGCATTTGGCGTGCGTACTTTCAAGTTCGACCCCAACAAGGGCTTCATTTTGAATGGGACGCATGTAAAACTGAAAGGGGTGAACAACCACCACGATGGCGGGCCGTTGGGAGCAGCTGTTTTCAACCAGACCCACAAACGGCAACTTGAAATCTTGAAAGAAATGGGCTGCAACGCCTTGCGCATGAGCCACAATCCGCCTGCCTCCGAGTTGCTTGCTTATGCCGACAGCATGGGATTTGTGGTGATCGATGAAATTTTTGACGAATGGATGGATGGAAAAACCCCGGCCGGTTATGCCCCGCATTTTGAGGAATGGTACGAACGAGATGTGGAAAACTGGATCCGCCGCGACCGCAACCATCCTTCGGTCATTGCCTGGAGTATTGGCAACGAAGTGCGCGAACAGTACAACAAGGACAATGCTGAGAAAATTATCCCCATGCTGCTCAGTGCAGCGCGCAAGCACGACAATACCCGTCCATTCACCTTGGCCTGTAACGAGATTGTGAACTTCAATGATTTTGGGGTGCTTGAACTGCTCGATATGGTGGGCTACAACTACCAAGAGGCATTTTACGAAACCGACCACGAAAAATACCCCAACCGGGTGATTTATGGCTCCGAAACGGTGATGTACCCTTACCACGACCACAACGCGTGGCAAATGCGCTCGTACCGGCAATGGCTCGATGGCCAGCTGGAAGATTATGTGGCCGGCGAATTCCTTTGGACAGGATTTGACTACTTGGGAGAAGCGGGAATTGGCCATGTCGGTACCGGCTTCGAATTTTGGAAAACCTGGCCGAACTGGCCGTGGCGCGGTGCCGATTGCGGTGTAATCGACATGTGCGGTTTCCCAAAACCCGGCTACTGGTTCCGAAAAGCCTTGTGGAACGATGAACCCATGGTTTACATCGCCGTGCAAACCGACGCATCGGCAAGAAACAGGAGCATGGCTTCGTTTTGGAACTGGCCCAAGGTGGAAGCCCACTGGAACCACGAAACCCCTGGCGATACCCTGGCCGTTCATGTCTATACCAACGTGCCCGATGTGGAGTTGAAGCTGAATGGAAAGTCGTTGGAAAACCGCGTTTGGGATTTAAAAAATGAAGCTTTCCTGTTTTTTGAAGTGCCTTACGAACCCGGGAAACTGGAAGCCATTGGGAAAACGAAAGATGGCAAAACCGTGTCGTTTGCTGTGCAAACAGCCGGTGAACCTGCAAAAATAGCGCTTGCCCCCGACCGGCAAACCATCAAGGCAAACAAACAAGATTTGTGCTACGTGACTGTGCAACTGCTCGACGCCAACAACGTGCCCGTACCTTTTGCAACCAATATGGTTGAGTTTGAGGTGAGCGGTGCAGGTAAATTATTGTCCGTAGGCAACGGCAACCAGCAAAGCCACACATTCTTTAAAGGGAATAAAATGGAGACGCATTTAGGAAAATGCCTGGCCATTGTACAGTCAACCGATCAGAAAGGAGAAATAACAATTACCGCCAAAAGCGGAACGCTTCCGGTGGCAACGGCTACGTTGACGGCGGAATAAATGTGATCATAAGAAAAATCAAAACCAAGTGATGAATAGACAAGCAATTTCAATCGTAAAAAAGTGGATACCAGCGTTTTTGTCCGTTATCGTTTTCGCGGGCAATCTCTTTGGCCAAACGGCAATGATCAATGTTCAGTCCAGAAACACGACCAGTTTAAACGGGAAGTGGACGGTAATACTTGACCCTACCGGGAGTGGCGAAGGGAAACAGGTGTGGGAGGAAAAACAACCACAAAAAAAGACCGATTTTGTAGAATACTCCTTTGAGGGTGGTCCCGAGTTGCAGGTGCCGGGCGACTTCAACTCGCAACTGTGCGAACTGACTTATTTTGAAGGAACGGTTTGGTACAAAAAGAAATTCAGCTATTCAATTGCTGAAGGGAAACGGCTGTTCCTTCATTTCGGGGCGGTAAATTATCTGGCCGATGTCTATCTGAACGGCGAAAAAATTGGCAGCCACGAAGGCGGTTTTACACCGTTTCAGTTCGAGATTACCGACAAAGTAAAGGACGGTAGCAATGCGCTGATTGTTAAGGCTGATAGCCGGCGAATAGAAAATGGCCTGCCAGGTATTGGGTTCGATTGGTTCAACTATGGCGGCATGACCCGCGATGTGGTTTTGATTGAAACCGACAACACGTTTATTGATGACTACTTCATTCAACTAAAAAAAGGTAGTCTCAAAACAGTTTCCGGATGGGTTCAACTGAACGGAACAAAAGCTACACAAAAAATAAAAGTACGAATTCCGGAACTCAACATTGCTTATCAAACCAAAACAGACGGCAAAGGCTTTGCCCAGGTTGAATTTTCATCCGATTTTCAGCTTTGGTCGCCTGCGGACCCGAAACGATACCAGGTAATTGTTGAAAGTGAAACGGATACTGTTGTGGACGAAATTGGTTTCAGGTGCATTGAAGTACAAGGAAACAAAATACTGCTGAACAAAGAGCCGATTTTTTTGAAGGCTGTGAATGTCCACGAGGAGAACCCCTACAAACAGGGCAGGGCTTTTACTGAAGGCGATAACCGGTTGTTATTGGAAGCGGCCAAAGAATTGGGATGTAATTTTGTTAGGTTGGTCCACTATCCGCACAATGAAAATATGGTGAAGGAAGCCGAAAAAATGGGTTTGATGGTGTGGAGTGAAATCCCGGTTTATCAGCATATCCAATTTTCGGATAGCCTCGTGCCGGCAAAATTGGAGCAAATGCTCGGCGAAATGGTTTCACGTGATAAAAACCGCTGCGGCGTTGTGGCTTGGAGCCTTTCAAACGAAACATATCCAGGAACGCCGAACCGCAACGAGGCATTGATTGAGTTGACTCAAAAGTGCAGGGCTTTGGATTCAACCCGCTTGATTGTGCATGTGATGAATACACAGAATTACCAGAACAACAAGTTTGATGTATGGGATCCGCTCTACAATTATTCCGACATTGTTGCTATAAATGAATACATTGGCTGGTATATACCGTGGCAAGGTAAGCCTTCAGAAACAAAATGGAGCATTGCTTTTCCTGATAAGCCAGTGTTCATCTCTGAATTTGGGGGCGAAGCTTTATATGGAAATAACAATGTTCCAGCCGATGAAGCTGCTTATTGGAGCGAAGCCTATCAGGAGAAAATTTACAAGGATCAGACTGAAATGTTCAGCAATGTTCCCAATCTGTGCGGGGTGTGCCCGTGGTTATTGTTCGATTACCGTTCGTTAGGGAGGATGAACCAGGTTTCTCAAAATGGGTATAACCGAAAAGGGTTGATATCTGAAAATGGAGAGAAGAAGAAGGCTTGGTATATCATGCATGAATATTTTCGGGAGAGCAAGTGAGTAATTTCAATTAATATCATAAAATTAACTACTTATCAAAATTCAAATGAACAATATGAATTTCAGGATAACAATAATCGCGATAATCATTTTTGGTGCAAGTGCCAATTTGTTTGGGCAAAGCAAAGTGATTGACCTTTGGAACGGGAAAGTGCCCGGTTCAATTCCCAATTCCACCTACGAAGAGGTGGTTGATTCTGCATACTGGATCAAGATCCGGTTTGTAACAAACCCCTCTTTGCAGGTATATCCTGCACCTGCCGGTAAGAATACTGGAGCTGCGGTGGTGGTATGTCCCGGTGGGGGATATTACGGTCTTTCCTTTGTAGGCGAAGGTATGGAAGTAGCAAAATGGCTGAATGGTTTAGGCGTTTCGGCTATCGTTTTGCATTACCGTTTGCCCGACGATGCCATTATGGAAAATAAATCAATAGCTCCGTTGCAGGATGGACAGGAAGCGATCCGCATGGTACGCCGTAACGCCAAAAATTGGGGCATCGATCCTGAGAAAATTGGGATAATGGGATTTTCGGCCGGAGGTCATCTTGCATCCACGGTTTCAACTCATTACGATGAGAAAGTTTATACGCTGATTGACTCGATCAGTGCCCGCCCCGATTTTTCATTGTTAATCTATCCGGTCATTTCTATGGATTCTACTATTACTCATGCCGGATCACGCGAGAATTTGCTTGGAAAGGATCCTTCGCCGGAAAGGGTCGATCATTATTCGAACGCTTTGCAAGTTACCGGCAATACGCCTCCCGCATTTATGGTTCACTCAATGGATGATGGCACAGTTCCGGTAGAAAACAGTATTGAATACGCTTTAGCTATGAAAAAATACAGTATTCCCTGCGAACTTCACCTTTATCAGTTAGGCGGGCATGGGTATGGTTTGGGATGGTCAAATAATACAGAATCAAGCTGGACTAAAGCATGTGAAAAATGGCTTGAAGCAAGAGGCTTTCTGAGCAAGGTATTTTGAAGAAATCTTGAAAAGACAGAATCGAAATGACAACAACAAACGCTTCTCGTAGAAATTTTATAAAACTTGCATCGGCAGGCGGTTTGGCAGTCGCAGGGCTTGCCACCGCCTGTACAAACCCAAAACCAAGGTTTGAAAAGCCTGAGAAGGAAAACCTGCGTTTTTTGTTCCAGGGCGATTCGATCACGGATGGAAACCGGGGACGAAATGATGACCCAAACCATATTCTGGGGCATGGCTACTGCTTTGCCGTTTCCAGCCGTATTGGCGCTGATTTTCCTCAGTATGGTTTTCAGTTTATAAACCGCGGTATTAGCGGAAATACGCTTAGCGACCTCGAAAAAAGGTGGCAAACGGATACCCTGGATTTAAAACCCGATGTGTTAAGCTTGCTGGTTGGTATAAACGACGTGAATGCGTTGGTTGATAACAGAGAAAATTCATTGGATGCACAAGCATTCGAAAGCACTTACCGGCAGCTGCTCACTTCAAGCCGAGAGCAAAACCCCAATCTTCTAATCGTGTTGGGATTGCCCTTTTTTGTTGCATCCGGATGGCGCAAAGATCAGTACGAAAAGTGGCATCCATTAACCATTGAACGTGCTGAAATTGTGAAGCAGATTGCAACCAGTTTCGATGCTGTTTGGATTGATTACCCTGCCGTTTTTGAAAAAGCGCAGCAACGTGCGCCGATCGATTACTGGATTTGGGACGGCGTGCATCCAACTGCATTCGGTCATGAACTCATGGCCCGCGAATGGATTAAACAGGTGAGCAGCCGGCTCGGGTTCCTGAAGTTTTATGAAAAATAAATACATTATACAAAAAATATGAAAAGGTTTTTAATGGCATCAGCGTTGGTATTGCTAACGGTTTTTGGATGGACCGCAAAATCACAAAATGCCAACAGGTTCTTCCCTGAGAAAGACCTGATTACTACCGGCATGTATTACTATCCCGAACACTGGGACGAAAACCAATGGGAACGCGATATTAAGAAAATTGCCGATATGGGTTTCGAGTTTGTCCATCTGGCTGAGTTTGCCTGGTACAAAATGGAACCCGTCGAAGGCAAGTATGATTTCGCCTGGCTGGATAAGGTGGTTGACCTATGTGTGAAAAACAACTTGAAAGTAGTTATGTGTACCCCCTCGGCCACGCCTCCGGCATGGATGCGGGTAAACTATCCCGAAACTTTCATCATGTATAGTAACTACATTCGTGGAGAGAACGGTACACGCGGGTTAGGATGCGTTGTTAATCCTAAATTTCGAATGTTTGTCGAAAGGATTAACGCTGAAATTGCAAAACGTTACGGACAGAATAAAAACGTGGTTGGATGGCAAATTGACAATGAACCACCTGCGATTGCTGATTATAGCCCATCATCGCAGGAGGCATTCAGAAAGTGGCTGAAAGACAAGTATAAAACGATCGATGCTTTGAATGTCGCTTGGGGGGCAGCCTTTTGGAGCCAATGGTTCAATAGTTTCGACGAAGTGCTTATTCCCAACACTGCGTTAGTTGGCTGGTGGGGCAACAATCCTCACGCGTTGTTGGATTTTAAGCGTTATTCAGCCGACAGCCAAGCAGAGTTTCTTGATTTCCAGGCCGGGGTTTTAAGAAAGTACATCTTAGCAGATCAATATATCACTACGAACTATACTGCGGTGTGTACTGGTTCAGATCCGCGACGGACCAATAAACTTGATTTTGCTTCTTACACGGCTTACCCCAACGGAGGCAGCGATAATATTGGCGACCTTGGTTTCCGGTTGGGCGACAGCAAAGTCATTCTTTTTGCGGCTGAATATTACAAATCGGTGGGCGGCGTGTCCGGAGTGATGGAGATGCAGCCCGGTCCGGTGAACTGGGGAGGTTACAATCCGCTGCTTTTACCGGGTACGGTGCGTATGTGGCTGTACCACACGTTCGCAGCAGGCGGAAAGCTTGCCTGTTCCTACCGTTTTCGCCAGATTTTATACAGTGCCGAGCAATATCATTCAGGCATTGTACAAACGGATGGGCTTACACCTTCTCCCGGAGGAGAGGAATATATGCAATTCATGAACGAAGTAAAAGAATTGCGCAAGCAGTGCAAACCGGGCGTGCAAATGCCGGAAAAACTAACCGAACGCTCAACAGCCATTCTTTGGGACCTCGAAAATTACTGGTCGATTGACAGGCAAAAGCAAACCTTTCAATGGGATGCGTGGAATTATCCGGTAAAATTCCTCGAGATGACAAAATCGCTGGGAGCCCCTACGGATGTAATTTCCGAAACAACAGATTTCTCGCCATACAAATTTCTGATTGTTCCTGCTTATGAACTAGCCGATTCAGCATTGGTGGAGAAATGGCGCGCTTATGCATCTAACGGCGGGCATTTGATTATTACCTGCCGGACAGCAACGAAAGATCGTGACGGGCATTTTTGGGAAGGAGAATGGGCGGCTCCCATTTCAGGACTTATCGGGGCACATGTTAAAGCCACCGATATGCTTTCACCCTATAAAAATGGCGATATCCTGATGAATTCTTCCCACTATAACTGGAACAACTGGGCCGACTTGCTCGATCCGGATAACGAAACTGAAGTGCTGGCAACCTACAATAACCAGTTCTATAAAGGAAAAACGGCAGTGGTAAGGCACAAAATCGGGAAAGGTGATGTAACCTACATTGGTGTGGATACCGACGATTCAAAACTGGAAAAGGACATATTGCGGGAAATCTACACAAAAGCCGGAGCTTCCACCGAAGATTATCCTGAAGGAATATATGTGTACTGGCGGGATGGGTTCAGTATCGCGGTGAATTATTCATCGGATGAATACAACATGGACATTCCCGAAACGGCAAAAATACTTGTTGGCGAAAAGACATTGAAACCTGCCGGGGTGTTGGTCTGGAGTGAATAGGCTGACACTTCCGTACCCGTTTCCAGGGCTACTGCGGAAATGAGGCTGTCCAAAAACTACTGAATTTTTGATGATCTAGTCACCCCGAATTCATTTCGGGGTCTGTCAATCAAAGGGTTCAGATCCTGAAACAAGTTCAGGATGACTCTATCAGTACTTTTTAGACAGCTTTTTTTTGTTCTCAATACCGAAGAAAATACGAGAGGGTACTGTGTAAGAAACATGACAGCACCTGCGCAGGGCCGATGTAATGTATTTTTATCGCCTGTTTTCGTGGTTCTGAGTGAAGTGTCCAGTCAAAAGAGAGCTTTTTGTGTAGCTTTCATAGATGGCGTGCATAAGAGGAAAAACGCAATACCCGGAACAGAAAGAACCTAAACTAACAAAATGAAAGAGATAACTATACCAATAGTAATTACGCTGTTTTTCCAGTTGACTTTCCATGCAAAAAACTTAAAAAAATTTCGATGAAATCAAGAGTACTATTAACAATAATGCTGGGAGCCTCTCTGACCGTTTCCGCACAACAAAAACTGCCGGTTTACCTCGACGTGACAAAGCCCATTGAAGAACGGGTTGAAAGTGCGCTGTCGCTGATGACAACCGAGGAAAAAGTGGGGCTATGCCATGCGCAGTCCAAGTTCAGTTCGAAAGGGGTTGCCCGGCTGGGGATACCGGATGTTTGGTCATCTGA
Source organism: Mangrovibacterium sp. (assembly GCA_050178015.1). Classification (GTDB taxonomy): domain Bacteria; phylum Bacteroidota; class Bacteroidia; order Bacteroidales; family Prolixibacteraceae; genus Gaoshiqia. The sequence continues at coordinate 34,811 of JBFXGM010000001.1, read as the reverse complement.
TGGCTCACATGGTGTGAGTGACGAAAAATTATGGGATGAATGGAGTGGCGCTCAATGGACCAACGACTCGTGTACTGCGTTCCCGGCCCTCACCGCTTTGGCCGCGACTTTCAATCCGGAAATGTCGTTACTTTTCGGAAAATCCATTGGGGAAGAAGCCCGTTACCGCAATAAAACCGTGTTGCTCGCGCCCGGGGTAAACATTTACCGTACGCCCCTGAATGGACGGAATTTCGAATACATGGGCGAGGACCCGTACCTGGCTTCGCGTATGGTGGTGCCCTACGTTGAAGGAGTTCAGTCAAATGGCGTTGCAGCCTGTGTAAAACATTTTGCATTGAACAACCAGGAAATCTGCCGGGGCGAAATCAATGTCAACGTAAGCGATCGTGCCCTGCACGAAATTTATCTTCCGGCTTTTAAAGCGGCTGTGCAGGAAGGAAAAGCCTGGTCGCTTATGGGAGCGTACAACAAGATTCGGGACGAGCATTGCTGCCACAGCGACTTTTTGCTGAATAAAATATTAAAAAATGATTGGCAATTCGATGGTGTTGTTATCAGCGATTGGGGCGGTGTTCACAATACCGACGAGGCTGTCAACAATGGTCTTGACATTGAAATGGGTACCTATACCAATGGCTTGACAACAAAGGGACATTTCCCGTTTTCAAGCTATTACCTGGCCAATCCCTTTCTGGAAGGGCTTAAATCAGGAAAGTATGATATGGCCGTGCTTGATGATAAGGCACGTCGTATCCTGCGCATGATTTTCCGCACCACCATGAGCGCCAACCGTCCGTTCGGGAAATTTGTATCGCCCGAGCACAGCCAGGCTGCCCGTCAGATTGCACAGGAGAGTGTTGTGCTTTTAAAAAACAACGAACAGTTTTTGCCCATTCCTGTGGGTAAATACAAAAAGATTGCTGTTATCGGCGAAAATGCTTCCCGTAGCCTGGTTGTAGGCGGAGGCTCCACTTCGCTAAAAGTGGCGTATGAAGTATCGCCTTTGCAAGGCTTGAAAGACAAATACGGCGAAGCCAATATTGTGTACAGCATGGGCTATGCATCCGGGCCATCACTCTACGGACGGGAAGAACCTTCGAAGTTAAATGCCGATTCACTGGTGAGTGCAGCTATCGAAATTGCCCGCAATGCCGACGTGGTGCTTTTTGTAGGCGGCCTCAACAAAAACTATTTTCAGGACTGCGAAAGCGGCGACCGTCTGTCTCTTAATTTACCGTTCGGGCAGGATAAGCTGATTGAAGAGCTACTTAAAGCAAATAAGAACACAGCAGTTGTTCTGCTTAGCGGAAACGCAGTTGCAATGCCGTGGGTGGACAAGGTTCCGGCTATTGTACAGGGATGGTACCTTGGTTCGGAGGCCGGAAATGCTTTGGCCGATATTATTTCGGGTGATGTGAACCCCTCGGGCAAACTCCCTGTCTCGTTCCCGAAAAAACTGGAAGATATTGGCGCCCACTCATTCGATAAGCTTTGTTATCCGGGCGACAGTGTCAATGTCTATTACAAAGAAGATATCCTGGTTGGTTATCGTTGGTTGGATACCAAAAAGCTTGATCCGCTCTTTCCTTTTGGTTACGGACTGAGCTATTCCACCTTTACCTGGTCGAAACCGTCTGTTGACAAATCTGATGTAAAAACCGACGGAACAGTAACCGTATCGTTCACATTGACCAATTCAGGGAAAGTTGATGGGGCAGAAACAGCCCAGCTTTATGTGAGCAAACCTGGCTCTAAAGTAACCCGCGCAGCCAAAGAGCTGAAGGCATTTGAAAAAGTGTTCCTCAAAGCCGGAGAAAGCCGGTTGGTAACATTGGAAGTTCCGGTAAGCAGTTTTGCCTATTATGATGAATCGAAAAATAGCTGGGAAGTGGAACCTGGAAGTTACACCCTTTTGCTGGGAAGTTCATCTCAGAATATAGAAGGCAAAGTAGATGTAATTGTTTTGTAAGTACAAGTGCCTGACTGGTGGGACTTGTCTTGAATGCCCATAGTTTTGGTGTCAGCAATAATGATCTGTTTTTCAAATAAATAAAAAAATGGTTTTAAAAAGGACCCTACGCTTGACAAGTGTTGTCGCCGGACTTTTAATGTCCGTGAATGCTTGGGCGCAATTGCCTGCTGCCCACGAAATAGCTAAACAAATCCACGTTGGCTGGAACTTAGGGAACACGCTGGAAGCGATTTGCGGAGAAACCGCGTGGGGCAGTGCTGTGACTTCACAGGCACTGATTGATTCGGTAAAAGCGGCCGGCTTCAATACCGTTCGTCTTCCGGTATCCTGGTTTTGTCACTCCGATACGATTACCAGTGAGATTGATGCAGACTGGATTGCCAGGGTGAAAGAAGTCGTTGATTATTGCATAAATGACAGCATGTATGTGATCATCAACATGCACTGGGACAACGGTTGGCTGGAAAACAGGATTAATAAAGCGAACCAGGAACAGGTTAATGAGCGGCAGTACAACTATTGGAGCCAAATAGGCGGTTATTTTAAAGATTACGATGAACATCTGCTTTTTGCCGGGGCCAATGAACCCAATGCGCCCGATTCGGCGGCGATGCCTGTTTTATTGTCCTATTATCAGACTTTTATTGATGCCGTTCGCGCAACAGGAGGCAACAACAGCACACGCACATTAATTGTCCAGGGACCGGAAACCGATATTGAGAAAACCTGTGCATTGATGGATAAATTCCCGAAAGATCAGGTAGATGACCGTCTTATGTTGGAAGTTCATTATTATACACCTTTTCAGTTCTGTCTGTTAGAGAAAGACGCCGATTGGGGTGGGGTGTTTTACTATTGGGGGAAGAACAATCATTCAAAAACTGATATCGATCGCAATACTACCTGGGGTGAGGAGTGGCACATAGATTCGCTTTTCAGCGAGGTCAAAAAGAAGTTTGTTGATAACGGAATACCGGTTATAATCGGAGAGTTTGGAGCCTTTAAGCGAAAACTTAGTTCGCCTTCAGAGCAAGCCCTTAATGATGCATCAGTAGAATATTTTAATAAGTATGTTGTGAAGTCTGCTATTAGCAACGGGATGATACCTTATTACTGGGATGTTCCCGGGGGATTGTTCGATCGGAGTACCGGAAAAATATTGGATCGGGGTGTTCTTGATGCGATGATGCATGGGGCTAAAGAGGCAAAAACCGTTTACTAATTAACGGGAATTTATTCCCGGGGCAAGAAGTATTGAAACAAACGACCGGTTGCAAATAGAGTCAATTACGACATAAGCATGCTCTCTTTAACACATAAAGACCCTCCGGTACCATTTTTTTTTCTGAAATTAGCGCTCCAAATAATCCTTTAAACCTATACCATAAATGAAAAATAGAAAGATACTCCTCTCATTATTTGCCGGACTGTTATTTGCCGCCTGTTCTGTGCCGCAATATCAATTAACAGATGATGGTGTCATTTTAAATTTGAAGCAAGAAAAACCGACAGAAGCTTGCAAACTTCGTTTGCAGGTGTTGGGCGACGAGTTGATCCATGTTTCTGCAACAGCAGATAAGGAATTCCCCAAAGATTCAAGTTTGATTATTGTACCAGGCCTTCGCACCGTGCCTTTTCAGGTTGAAGAAGCCGGCGATTCCATTATGCTGAGCACCGCCCGGTTGAACGTGATGGTTTCGAAACTGGATGGCGGGATTAAGTTTAAAGATAAAAATGGCCGGGTAATTTTAGCGGAAAAATCAGGCGGTGGCAGGACATTCTCACCAGTTGAAGTGGAGGGGACGAAAGGCTATTCTGTTCGTCAGCTGTTTGAATCGCCTGATGATGAGGCATTCTACGGACTGGGGCAACACCAGTCGGATGAGTTCAATTATAAAGGGAAAAGCGAAGAATTGTTTCAATACAATACAAAAGTTTCAGTGCCCTTTATCGTTTCCAATAAAAACTACGGGCTTTTGTGGGACAGCTATTCATTAAGCCGTTTTGGCGATAGCCGCGAATACAAACAGCTGAACCGGGTCTTTCGATTGTATGATAAAAGCGGCCAGCCAGGCAGCCTGACCGGCATCTACCAGCCTCAGGGCAAAGATTTTCAACAACTGGTCCGTGCTGAAGATTCGCTTTTTTTTGAGGATATTCAAGCGATAAAAAACCTTCCGGCGAATTTCCCCTTGAAAGGAGCTAATGTTGTTTATGAGGGGGAAATTGAAGCCGCTCAAAGCGGGACTTACCGTTTCATTTTGTACTATGCCGGGTATATGAAAGTTTATCTGAACAATGAACTGGTTGTGCCCGAACGTTGGCGCACAGCCTGGAACCCGAACAGCTACAAATTTACGTTTGACCTCGAAGCTGGTAAACGCGTGCCCCTGCGTGTGGAATGGAAACCGGATGGTGGAAAATCGTACTGTGGCCTGCGTGTTCAGACGCCGCAATCCGCCGAGGAGCAAAACAGCCAGGTTTGGTGGAGCGAGATGAATAAAAAACTGGATTACTACTTTGTGCATGGCAGTTCGATGGACGAAATCATTAAAGGATACCGTACCCTGACCGGAAAGTCGCAGGTGATGCCCAAATGGGCCATGGGCTACTGGCAAAGCCGCGAACGCTATAAAACACAGGACGAGATTCTGGGTACACTAAAAGAATTCAGGGAGCGTAAAATTCCGATCGACAACATTGTACTGGATTGGAACTACTGGCCTGAAGATGCCTGGGGAAGCCACGAGTTTGATGCGAGCCGTTTCCCTGACCCGAAAGCAATGGTTGATTCGATCCATGCCATGAATGCGAAGATGATGATTTCGGTATGGCCGAAGTTTTATGTTACAACCGAACATTTCAAAGAATTCGATGAAAAAGGCTGGATGTACCGGCAAGCAGTTGAAGACAGTGTCCGCGACTGGGTAGGACCTGGTTATGTTGGTTCATTCTACGATGCCTATTCGGCTGGCGCACGGAAGTTGTTCTGGAAGCAGATGTATGATAAGCTGTACCCCCTGGGGATTGATGCCTGGTGGATGGATGCCAGCGAACCGAACGTGCTCGACTGTACCGATATGGAATACCGGAAAGCGTTGTGCGGCCCAACAGCTTTGGGCCCTTCCGCGGAATATTTCAACACATATGCTTTAATGAATGCCGAAGCCATTTATAACGGGCAGCGCAGCGTTGATCCCGATAAGCGTGTTTTCCTGCTTACCCGTTCGGGCTTTGCCGGTTTGCAACGATATTCAACGGCAACCTGGAGCGGCGACATTGGCACACGCTGGGAAGATATGAAAGCCCAGATTTCTGCCGGTTTGAACTTCGCCGTAAGCGGCATCCCATACTGGACCATGGATATTGGCGGGTTCTGTGTGGAAGACCGTTACGTGGCCGGACAAATGGAGTACAACAAAAGCGGGAAAGAAAATGCCGATTACAAGGAGTGGCGCGAACTGAATACCCGTTGGTACCAGTTTGGTTCATTTGCCCCGTTATACCGCTCGCACGGGCAGTACCCATTCCGCGAAGTGTGGAACATTGCCCCGAAAGGGCATCCCGCCTATCAGTCAATCACCTATTACACCAATTTGCGTTACAGGCTGATGCCGTACATTTATACCATGGCCGGAATGACTTATTTCGATGATTACACCATCATGCGGCCATTGGTGATGGATTTTTCAGCAGATAAAACCGTTGAAAATATTGGCGATCAGTTCATGTTTGGCCCGTCAATGATGGTGTGTCCTGTTTATACCTATGAAGCCCGCGAGCGCGAAGTATATTTCCCGAAAGGCTCAAATTGGTATGATTTCTATACCGGACAATTTATACAAGGTGGGCAACAGGTAAAAGTTGATGCCCCGTACGAACAGATCCCGTTGTACATCCGCGAAGGCGCAATTATCCCGGTTGGTCCCGAAATTCAGTACACGGATGAGAAACCGGCCGATACAATTGATATTTATGTCTATCGTGGACAGGATGGCGCCTTCTCCCTTTATGAGGATGAAGGTGAAAATTACAATTACGAGAAGGGCGCTTATTCGAATATCCCATTCAGTTATAACGATGCCGAAGGAATGCTGACAATTGGAGATAGGGAAGGCGAATTTGACGGAATGTTGAAGGAGCGGACATTCGTAATTATCCCGGTAAGCAAAGAGGACCCCAAAGCCTTTCAACCCGATGGTCAAGGCAAATCGGTACATTACGACGGACAAAAGCTGACAATCAATTTATAAATCAACCAAAATCGATAGACGGTGAAAATTATCCATCTGTACCTTTTCCTGCTGGCATTTCTGTTGGCAGGTCCGGTTTTAGCAAAAAGAAAAACCAATATAAACCCAATACTCCCTGAACGGGTAATCAATCTTGATTTCAACAATGAAAAGGGCGCTTTGAACACCATGTTTAAAGAGTGTGTTGGCGCGGGCCGTGCCAACGAAGGTTTACGCGCCGACTGGCAACAACAACTCACGTACGTGAAGGAAAAGTGCGATTTTAAATATATCCGCATGCACGGCCTGTTAACTGATGATATGGCCGTGTACAAGGAAGACGATAAAGGAACCCCGCAGTATAACTACATGTATATCGATGCTTTGTATGATTTTCTGTTGAGCATAGGGATTAAACCTTTTGTCGAACTGGGCTTTATGCCATCGGCGTTGGCCAGCGGCAATAAAACCATTTTTTGGTGGAAGGGCAATGTTACCCCACCAAAGGATTATGACAAATGGGAGGATTTTATTCGCAACCTGACACAACACTTTACCGAACGTTACGGCGAAGATGAAGTGAAAACCTGGTATTTCGAAGTTTGGAACGAACCGAATCTGGATGGTTTCTGGGCTGGCACACAGGACGAATACTTCAAACTGTATTCATACACTGTGAAAGCCATTAAAAGTGTAAACCCGGAATATAAAGTAGGCGGCCCGGGTACGGCAGGAGCAGCCTGGGAAACTGAAATGATCAATTATTGTCACGAAAATAACTTGCCGCTCGATTTTATTGCAACTCATTCCTACGGGGTAAAGCAAGGATATTTGGATGAATTCGGCATCTCAGGTACTGTTTTAAGTAAAGATTCGATGAGTGTTAGTGGTGATGTATTAAATTCACGAAAAGAGATTGCTGAATCGGTGATGCCAAATCTGGAGTTGCATTATACCGAATGGAGTTCGTCGTACACGCCGGCCGACCCTCTCCACGACAGTTATCATGAGGCAGCTTACATCCTGGAAAAAATCAAACAGGTCGGAACTGCGGCCAACTCAATGTCTTACTGGGTTTTTACGGATATTTTTGAGGAATCCGGCCCGCGCTTCGAAGCTTTTCATGGTGGATTTGGACTGCTCACCATTCAGGGGATCCCAAAATCGGCTTTTTATGCATACCAGTTTATGAATAAACTTGGAAAAGCCGAGTTGACCAATACCGATACCCGTTCATGGGCATCAAAAGACGAGGATGGCGGTATCCAACTGCTTCTCTGGGATTTCACGAACACCCACCCCGGCGATTCTGCGCACAACCAAAAATATTATATCCAGGATTTGCCAGCTAAACCGAAAGGGAAGGTAAAAGTAAATCTGTCCCATGTGCCTGCCGGAAAATATACCATGGAGATTTATAAGGTAGGTTATCGTGTGAATGATGCGCATACCAGCTATATTGACATGGGCAGGCCGAACCAACTGAACAAACATCAGGTGGAAGAATTGAAAAGGCAAAACGATGGTTCTCCGGTTTTGACTGAAGCAATTGAGGTTGATGAGGATGGCGTTTTTTCAAAAGAGTTTGACATCCGGGAAAATGATGTTGTCATGCTCAATTTGGCTAAACGTTGATTGGATTGCATGATCAGGATCAACTTAAATTGAATTATCAATCGGAACAATTGTTGCAAAAAATAGATAACAAGCTAAAAATGAAAAAGGAACTTTTAAAATTACTTGCGCTTGCTTTTTTGATAGTAGGGACGGCTCAGGCACAAATGCCCCCTGTCAAAAAGGACATTCAGGAGCAAAAGATACAGTCTTTGATTAAAAAAATGACCATTCAGGAGAAAGTTGGCCTCCTGCATGCGAACTCGAAGTTTTATGTGTCCGGAATTGAAAGATTGGGTATTCCCGAGTGGGCCTTATCAGATGGCCCCCACGGGGTACGGGCAGAAATTAACCGGCACGACTGGGCTTATGCTGGTTGGACCAATGACTCTTCGACATGTTTCCCTCCCGGAACCGCTTTGGCCGCCAGTTGGAACCCGGAACTTGCTTACGAGCGTGGACTTGTTTTAGGTGAAGAAGCCCGTTTTCGCAAAAAGGACATATTGCTTGGCCCTGGGGTAAACATTATCCGTACACCGCTTTGCGGCCGGAACTTCGAGTACATGAGCGAAGATCCGGTGCTGATCTCGGCAATGGCGGTTCCCTACATCAAAGCCCTTCAGTCAAAAGATGTTGCTGCCAGCGTTAAGCACTGGCTGGCCAACAACCAGGAAGATCATCGCACCAGTGTAGATGTAACGATGAGCGAGCGGGCTTTGCGCGAAATTTACCTGCCCGGCTTCAAAGCTTCCATTGTTGAAGGCGGATCATTGACAGTGATGGCTGCCTACAACAAATTCCGGGGCGATTGGTGCTCTGAGAATGAATACCTTGATCGTGAAATTTTGCGTAACGAACTTGGTTTTAATGGAGTTTTGATGACCGACTGGGATGCGGCCCACAGTACGGTAAAAGCTGCATTAGCCGGACTTGATCTGGAAATGGGAACTACAATAGAAGACTACAACGAATGGTATTTCGCCAATCCGTTGATTAAAGCGGTCGAAGAAGGTAAAGTGCCGATGTCTGTTGTAGATGAGAAAGTGGCCAATGTACTTCGGGTGATGATGAAAACAAAAGTGCTGGGCGATGTTAAATCCCGCGTGAAAGGCGTAATGAATACCCCCGAACACCAGAAAGCCGCTTATAACTCGGCTGCTGAGGCGGCTGTACTGCTTCAGAACAATGACAATTTGCTTCCCCTCGACTTTAACAAATTGAAGTCCGTTGCAGTGATTGGCGATAATGCCACGCGCAAACATTGTGGTGGTGGGTTAAGTTCCGAAATCAAAGCCTTGTACGAGATAACACCTCTCGAAGCAATCCAAAAGAAATTTGGCAATAACGTAACGATCAATTTCGCGCAGGGGTACGAAAAACAATCAACCTTTATTGAAGGGAGCAATGCCGGACAATCAAATACCGATAATGTGGACTGGCAATTGATTGACGAGGCGGTCGAAGCTGCTAGAAAATCGGACGTGGCAATCATTTTCGGTGGGTTAAACCATGACTTTGATACTGAATCCTTCGACAGGCAACATATGGGGTTGCCTTACGGACAGGAAACTCTGATCCGTGAGGTTGCAAAAGTAAATCCAAATACTGTTGTGGTCATTATTGCCGGTTCACCACTTGAACTGGGCGGTATCGTTCACCGTGTCCCTTCGATCCTGTGGGCTTGGTTTGGCGGGATGGAGGCCGGAAACGCTGTTGCAGATGTATTGAGCGGAAAAGTAAATCCTTCCGGGAAAATGCCGTTCACATTGCCCGTTTCGTTGGAACAATCTCCTGCCCACGCGTTGGGGAATTTCCCCGGACGTGACGAGAAGGTAAACTACGAAGAGGACATTTTGGTCGGTTACCGCTGGTTCGATACAAAGAAGATTGCACCACAATTTCCATTTGGCTATGGGCTGTCCTATACTAATTTCGAGTTCAGTGAGCTTTCTGCCGACAAGGAAAGCTATCAAAAAGATGATGTAATCCGGTTGAAATTTGCGGTAAAAAATACAGGATCTCGCTTTGGCGCCGAAGTTGCCCAACTTTATGTAAGCGATCCGGAATGCTCGGTGTTGCGTCCGGCCAAAGAGCTGAAGGCTTTTGAAAAGGTATTTTTGCAACCTGGTGAAACAAAAACGGTTGAGTTAAAGGTGAACGTTTCCGATCTGGCGTTTTATGATGAAACGATAAAAAACTGGAATATTGAGGCTGGCGAATATATCTTGCTATTGGGAAATTCTTCAGGGGACATAAGCGTAAATAAATCAATAAATATTAACAAATAATTGGCATCCAGACATGAACATGAGTATACGAATCTCACTACCTATAATCATTGTTCTTCTTTCAATCCAAAGCATAGCTGCAACGAAAAATTTTGAACATGGCCTCGCTTCTCCCAATAAGCAAATTGTGTTGCAATTTGGGGGAGGCCCGGATTTATATTGGTCGGTGGTCAATAACAGCGATACTATAATAGCTCCTTCGGTCATTGCGCTACAGTTAGCTGATGGAACCATTCTTGGTAAAAATGCCAGAGTGGAATCAGTAGAAAGGACAACCGTGAACAGAAACCTGCCAGCTGTAAATTACCGGAAAAAAGAAATTCAAGATAATTATAATCAAATGACAGTCACCTTTAAAGGCGACTATGGCGTGATTTTCAGAGCCTACAACGATGGCATTGCCTATCGTTTCTTCTCCTCGAAGAAAGGTGGAATTGTTATTGAAAATGAGGTAGCAAACTTTAATTTTAAAGCTGATCATCAGGTTTGGGTACCTTATGCGCGCGATCCTCGTGAGGGCGATATTTTTCAAACCCCTTTTGAAGTTGTTTACGACCGGATCAAAATCTCACAGTTCCGCATCGATTCTCTGGCAATTCTCCCGTTGTTGGTCGATTTGGGGAATCAGAAGAAAGCCTTGCTGATGGAAACAGACCTGGAGGATTATCCCGGGATGTACCTCAACCTCAATAAACAATCGGAACATGGATTTGTGGGTGTTTTCCCCAAATATCCCCTGGATGCAAGAATTGGAGGTTACGATAATTTGAATTTCTGGGTGAGCAAACGGGCTGATTTTATTGCTAAAACGTCGGAACCACGCGAATTGCCGTGGCGCGTCGTTTTTATCACTAATACTGATAAAGAATTGGCCGATAACGATATGGTACAGCGCCTGGCGGCTCCTTCACGCATTGCAGATGCTTCATGGATTAAGCCCGGCAAAGTAGCCTGGGACTGGTGGAACAACTGGAATATCTCACACGTTGATTTCAGGGCGGGGATTAATACCCCGACCTACAAATATTACATCGACTTTGCCTCGGATTACGGTGTAGAATATGTGGTACTTGATGAGGGATGGTATAAAGGTCACGATTTGCTGACTTCGTCGGATGAAATCGACCTGAAAGAGATACTCAATTACGCCAAAAGTAAAAATGTGGGTATTATGCTTTGGGCTGCCTGGCACGATCTGGATACGGTAAAGGAAAAAGCCTTTGCAAAGTATGCTGAAATGGGCGTAAAGGGCTTTAAGGTTGACTTCTTTGACCGCGACGATCAAAAAGCGATGCGCTCGTGCTACGACTTAGCAGAGATTGCTGCTGAAAATATGATGCTGCTCGACTATCATGGCATGAAACCTTCAGGCATTCAAAAAACATGGCCTAACGTGCTGAATTTCGAAGGAGTAAAAGGATTGGAAAATGTAAAATGGGCCCGGGATAATATGCCGCCTTACGATGTTACGCTTCCGTTTATCCGAATGATGTCGGGCCCGATGGATTATACCCCGGGAGCCATGCGTAATGCTACCAAAGAAAATTTCCAGCCTTCCAATTCAATGCCAATGAGCCAGGGGACCCGTGTGCACCAAATGGCTATGTATGTGGTGTTTGAAGCTCCGCTGCAAATGCTTTGCGACAATCCGACTATTTACCGGAAGGAAGACGAATGTACCCGTTTTATTGCCAAAACGCCCACTGTTACGGACCGGACAGTTATTTTGGATGCCAATGTGTCCGAATATATTGTGACGGCTCGCAGCAAAAACGACAATTGGTATGTAGGTGCGTTAACCAACTGGGATGCCCGTTCGCTGACTGTTGATTTGTCATTTTTACCCGAAGGGCAGTATAGAGCCGAAATATTCAGCGATGGCATCAACGCCGATCGCGATGCCACCGATTACAAACGCGAGGGAAAGATATTAACTAATAAAGATAAACTGGTAATTCAGTTGGCGCCGGCTGGCGGTTGGGCTGCACGGTTCGAAAAACTGTAAGAATATCGCACATGAAAGGAATTACCCAAAAATAAACTGACAAAAAAGATTACCATAAGTAACTGATACCAAAAGGCTCAACACCTATGATCAAAAAACTTATTTTTCCGGCCATTCTAGCTGTGTGCATATCGTGCCAAACGAAAAATGCAGCGGTTAATTATGAATTGGCATCACCCAATGGAGCAAACAAAATTCAATTTGAATTAAAAAACGGCAAACCCAGCTATGCTGTTAGTCAATCTGATTCGCAAATCCTGGAACCATCCAAAATGGGCTTTGTGTTCAGCAACCAGGATTCGCTATACTCCGACCTGGAAGTAAAAGACATGCAGACCTCATCTTTTGACGAAACCTGGGAGCAGGTTTGGGGTGAAAAGCGTTTCATCCGCAACAACTACAATCAGCTCTCTGTTACACTGCAAGAGCAAAATGGAAAGAAACGTGCCTTTGAAATCCAGTTCCGTGCTTTCGATGACGGTATTGCTTTCCGGTACATTTATCCGGAGCAAGCCGGCAAGGACAGTTTGTTCATCATGGATGAGCTGACCGAGTTTAACCTGAGCGATGATGGCAATGCCTGGTGGATCCCGGCCTATCGCGATAACCGTTACGAGTACCTGTTTACCAAATCGCCGGTGAGTGAATTGGACACGGTTCATACACCTCTAACCATCGAAAGCAACAATGGCTTGTTTCTTAGTTTTCACGAGGCAGCATTGGTCGATTATGCCAGCATGACCCTTGCCCATAATTCGGGCACCAAACTAAAATGCGACTTGGTGCCATGGTCCGACGGGGTGAAGGTGAAAACAAAAGCTCCGTTTCAAACACCGTGGAGAACACTTCAAATTGGCCATTCGCCGGGCGACCTGATCACCTCGTACCTGATCCTGAATTTAAATGAGCCCAACAAATTGGAGGATACCAGTTGGATACGCCCGTCGAAATACATGGGTATTTGGTGGGGAATGCACATCGGGAAATACACCTTCTGGGAAAGCCCAAAACAAGGGGCGACGACCGAAAATGCAAAAGAATATATCGATTTTGCTGCTAAAAACGGGATTGACCGGTTGCTGATCGAAGGCTGGAACAAAGGTTGGACGCCGCAATGGTATGAAAATGCGATGCACATGTTCAGCTTTACCGATTGCGCCGATGGTTTCGACATTGAAAAAGTGGTTGAATACGGAAACTCGAAAGGCGTGAAATTGATCGGCTATCACGAAACCGGCTCAAACATCATCAACTACCTCGAACAAATTGACGAAGGCATGGCGCTATACCAAAAACTCGGAATGCACGATATTAAAATAGGCCAGGTGGGATCACGCCTCAATATGAAAGAATGGCACCAAGGACAATTTGGGGTGAATTATTACCGCCATGTGTTGAAAAAAGCCGCAGAACACCAATTGGCAGTCAATTTTCACGAACCGATAAAAGACACCGGCGAGCGCCGTACCTATCCGAATATGATGGCTCGTGAGGGAGCCCGCGGACAGGAATACGATGCCTGGAGCGAAGGAAACCCGCCTTCATACATGTGTGTGTTGCCGTTTACCCGCTTTCTGGCCGGGCCGATGGATTTTACCCCCGGAATTTTTGATGTGGAAACCAAACAGGGATACGGACATAAGGTACACAGTACGGTTGCCAAACAGCTGTCGTATTATGTCACCCTCTATTCACCCATACAAATGCTGGCCGACCTTCCGTCGAATTATGAAGGGAACCCGGCTTTCCGGTTCCTGCTGGATGTTCCGGTTGATTGGGAAGACACCAACGTGCTGAACGGCGAAATTGGCGAATACATTACCGTGGCCAGAAAAGACCGCCACAGCGAGAACTGGTTTCTGGGGAGCATGACCAACGAAGAAGCCCGTCAATTACCAGTTAGCTTGTCATTTTTGGAAGATGGGGCCAAATACACGGCCACCATTTATGCCGATGCACCGGGCACAGGTTATGAACACAATCCAATGGCGGTTGAAATCACAACTCAAACAGTCCAATCAACCGATACGCTTCGGCTAAACCTGGGAGAAGGCGGTGGTTGTGCGATCAGTTTTATCAAACAGTAACACAAATATCCATGCACCAATGAAACAATTTTTTTACAAGATGAGGAAATATGCCTGGTTGTATTGTGTTCTCGGCCTGGTTGCTCTGAACTCGTGTACAAACAAGGTTACCCGGGTGGCCTGTGTGGGCGACAGTATTACGGAAGGTTATGGGTTGGCGGTCCAAAGTAAGACCGGATATCCGGTTGTTCTCGACAGTATTCTGGGGGCGGGGTACACGGTATTGAACTCGGGCCGGAGCGCCACTACCCTGCAGAAAAAGGGGGACTTCCCATATTGGATTTGCAAGGAGTTTTCAAATGTTTTTGCATTTAACCCCGACATTATCGTTATTAAACTGGGGACCAATGATACCAAACCATATAACTGGCAAGCCGACCGGTACGAAGAAGATTACCAGGCTTTGATTGATACCTTCAGGACCATCACGACAAATCCCCGGATTTATTTGTGCCTGCCGGTCCCTGCGTTTAAAGCAAAGTGGGGGATCAACGATTCGACAGTAAAAAACGGTGTTATCCCCATTGTTGAAAAGCTTGCAGAAGCTAATCATTTGCCGGTGATCGATCTCTACCATCCAATGTTGGGGCAGGGGGCAAATTTCCCGGATAGCATCCATCCAAACGATCAGGCAGCCAAACTGATGGCTGAAATTATTGCAAAAGAAATCAGGGAATGAATATTTCGGTTATGAAACATGGTAACTGTCCCAACCTTTGACATGTTTCCGGCTCCTTCTGATAATAAACGTTAGATTTTGAATTTCAAGTGTTGAAGCATCGGGTGTTGCAATGAAGGAAACATGACGATACGCTATTTGAAACATAGTGCTTCACTATTTGTATAAAAACAGGCAATGGGGTAAAGAATATTTTCTGTAATTTAACCTATTGCATGGAAAATAAAATGGGACCATTTATCAGACTGTTATATGTACTTATAATCGTTCTTGTTGCTTTGTTACAAGGAACAGGGCAGCCATTGTATCTGTTTCATCACTTGAGTACGGATGAGGGGCTTTCGAATAGCAATGTCAGGACTATTTTGAAGGACAGTTATGGGTTTTTATGGATAGGTACCGAGTCCGGGTTAAACCGCTACGATGGTTATGGATTTAAAGTATATACCGAGAACCCGGGGGGAAGCAATTCATTATGGCCAAACGATATCCTGGGATTACAAGAAGATGGGTTAGGCAACATCTGGATAAGTAGCGTGTACGGCTACACAATTTACAACAGGGGAAAAGATAGTTTTATCACTGATATAGCAAGTCTCCTGCATGATTTGGGCATACAGGTTGATCGTAACTATAAAGTGTATGTGGATAAGAAACAAGACTTATGGGTTTTGAGTGAAAAAAGGGCGTTTTTTTATGATATCCATAAGAAAGAACTGAGAGTTTTCGGAATAAAAGTCAGGATAGATGAAATTGTTAACACGGAATTTAGCGATGATGGGCATTGGATATATGGCATCCTGAAATCAGGAATTCTTTGGCAACTCGATAAATCCACCGGTAACCAAACTTTTGTTGACTTGAAGAATTATCTTAACCCGGAGATTCTTGCCCAATATACCCAAATTTACGTCGATAGCCGTAGTGGAATATGGCTTTATTCGTACAAAACGGATGGGATTTATTACCGCAAAGATCCAACGTCAGAATGGAAAGAACTTTTACTGCGTTCTTTGGTCACGACGCAAAGCAATGTTGTTTTAGATATCCTGGATGATGGGAACGGACGTGTCTGGATCGGTACTGACCACAAGGGATTATTTATCTACGACAGGGGCAATGAAACTTTTACTAATCTGTTGCACGATCCGCAGCTGAATTCCTCTATCGCATCAAACAATGTAGGAAGCCTGTACCGGGATAATAACGGAATTATCTGGATGGGGCACAACAAAAAGGGAATATCTTTTTATCATGATAGTTTTGATAAGTTTATAAATATCGAACATCCTGAATGCAAGGATATTAGTGCGATATTAGAGGACCGACAAGGGAATATTTGGTTAGGTACTGATGGAAATGGATTGTATCTGACTGAGAATGCGCAAAAAGGCAAGATTAAAAAACTGCCAATGCCAAATAACGCGATCGTTTCATTGTTGGAAGACCGGAAAGGACGTGTTTGGATCGGAACATACTTAAACGGCCTGTTTTGCTACGAAAATGGAAAATTTATTCACTTTACCAAAGACAACAGCAGGCTGGCAGCCAATGACATCTGGAATATAAAGGAAGACCGGTACGGAAATTTGTGGATAGGTACCCTCGGGGGAGGAATACAATACCTTCGCTCTGATGAAGAGAGCTTCGATTCTCTAATTAGTGTTTGTGAGGACGTGAAATATGCTTTGGATATCCATTATGATGGTGGGGATAAATTATATGTCGGCACCGTGTTTGGTATTTGTATAATCGACATTACTACCGGTAACCATACCATATTTATGGGGAATAACCGATGGGATCAGCAATTCAAGCAAATGTTGATAAATAGCATATATAAAGACGAACGGGACAACATTTGGGTAGGACACTCAAAGGGAATGACCTTATGGGACTTAAAGAAAGATACGCTCTATTACCTTGACAAAGAGAGTGGTCTGTGTGACAATATCATCCGGGGGATTGTCGAGGATAACAATCATAAAATCTGGGTAACAACAAGCAACGGCTTATCTGTTTTATCAACCGAGCGTGATAATCTGGGTGTTGTGCGAATTACCAACAGAAATTTTTCTACCAAAGACGGACTTAAGTCCAATTATTTTAACAATCATTCTATCCATAAGCTTCAGAATGGCGACATCCTTTTAGGTGGAACAGAGGGATATACTATCGTCAACCCGAATAAACTGGCGGAAAAGGACCAACGTCCTGCCAAGGTAATCTTTACCGGCTTGAGTTTGGCCAATAATGACATTCAGGTAGATTCCCTTTACAATGGGGTAAAGTTGTTGGAGCATTCTATTGAATATACTTCTGAATTAACTTTTAGCTATAAAGACAAGCTGATCGCGTTACATTTCGCTACCGGAGATTTGCTGAATGCTGACAAAGTGAAATATGCTTACCGGATGGATGGCTTCAACGATCAGTGGCTTCCAACGCAAGAGAACAAAATTGTATTTTCTTCATTAAACCCGGGCAGTTACAGGCTTTTCATTAAGGCTTGCAACAGTGATGGAGTATGGAACGATGAAGCGGTTGCTTTGGATATTACTGTTACGCCACCTTTCTATTTGTCAAACTGGGCAATAACATTCTACATTTTCTTTGTTCTTGGCCTTGTCATTTTTATTATTTATCGTACCCGAAAAAATCACCGTACCAAGCTCGAACGGCAAAGGGTGCAATTAAAACGCGAACAGGAAGCAAAACTTATCGAGATGAAGTTAAGGTTCTTTACCAATATCAGTCACGATTTACGCACACCGCTTACGCTTATCCTCACTCCTTTGCAAACGATATTAAGTGGCGTATTGGAGAATGGTTTGCGCAAAAAGCTTAACACGGTAAATAAAAATGCTGAACAATTGCTTCAACTGATCAATACGTTGCTTGACTTTCGCAAATTGGATGTGGGTGCCGAGACTTTACGCCTGCAGGCAGGTGATTTCGTGCATTTCATCAGTGAGTTATGTCATCCTTTCCAGGCTTATGCTATCGACCGTCACATGAATTTTACTTTTTCCACCGAAATGGAAATGCTGTCGATGCCATTCGATCCGGATAAAGTACAGAAAATAATCCTGAATTTGCTTTCAAATGCCTTTAAGTACACTCCGGATAGTGGAAGTATTAAAGTCCATATTTATCAAGAGGATAATCGCGTATGTGTCAGCGTGTCGGATACAGGTCAGGGGATTAGCAATGTGGACAAGGAACACATTTTTGAACGGTTCTATCAGGCCTCACAGAAGCAAGAGAAAACCGGCAGCGGGATTGGCTTGCACATTGTAAGTGAATATGCCCGCATGCATGGGGGAACTGTTTTGGTTACGGATAATGAGCCGCAAGGCAGTGTGTTTACCCTTAAGCTCCCCATTCAGGAAGTCGGCATTACAGAAGAGTTTTCTCCGGAAAAGGTACCGGACGAAGAGCCATTTGAACAAGATGGAGATCAGCGCCTTCCCGCTAATCCTGTCTTGTTGTTGGTTGATGACAACAGGGACTTCTGCGAGTTCATGGCTGATAGCCTGTCGGATGAGTATTCCGTCCTGGTGGCCTTTAACGGTCAGGAAGCCTTGGATCAACTCAGGAAAAACGATGTTAACATTGTTGTTAGTGATGTGATGATGCCCGTTATGAGCGGAACAGAACTTTGCGCCCGGATAAAAACCAACATTGAGTGGTCGCATATCCCGGTGATCTTACTAACTGCCCGTACCGCGGAAGAATATCAGCTTGAAGGTTTGGAACTAGGTGCAGATGACTATCTCACCAAACCTTTCAATTTTAGTTTGCTAAAACTGCGCATTCGTAAGTTCCTGGAATGGACAGAGAAGTGCCACATCTCGTTTAGCCAAAAAATGGATGTTTCTCCGGGTGAAATCACGATCACCCCATTAGATGAGCAACTAATCGAAAAAGCCATCGCAATAGTGGAGGAACATATTAGCGACACGGAATTTTCAGTTGAGGAACTCGGGGCCGCAGTAGGCCTCAGCAGGAGCCACTTATATAAAAAACTGATGAGCATTACAGGCAAAGGCCCGGCCGAGTTTATCCGTACCATCCGGCTTAAACGCGGAAGGCAGCTCTTAGGGAAAAGTCAGTTGCAAATAGCTGAAATTGCTTATGCTGTTGGATTTAACTCACCCAAAAGGTTTTCTATCAATTTTAAGAATGAGTTTGGCATTTCGCCATCAGATTATCTTCGTGGCCTGGAAAATAAGACTGAGACAGATACTGATACTCCACAGTGAACACGATGACCTTTTTTATGGTTGTAGATCTGATTAATTTTAGTGTTTGAATGAACCAATTACTTAGGAATAGAGAATTACAATTATTTGCTGAAATGAAATTGGGGAGTAAAGAGTCGTTTAACTATTTCTTCGATTACTATTACTCCGGGTTATGCATTTATGCCAACGCTTATATTCGGGATCTGAGCGCTTCTGAAGAAGTAGTGCAGGATGTGTTTGTCCGATTTTGGGAAAAACGTCGGAATATTGAGATAGAAAGTTCAGTCCGGTTTTATTTGTTCAAAACAGTTTACAATCAATGTTTAAACCTGCTGAAACATAAAAAAGTTGAACAGAAATACAGGCAACAAAAAACGTCCCATGCCGAAAATCTGTACGAGGAGCAATGGAGCTTGTTTAATGAGTCAGAGCTTCGTCAGGTTTTAGACCAGGCAATTTCAAAATTACCCGAAAGGTGCCGGGAGGTTTTTGAGCTAAGCCGGTTTGAAAACCTGAAAAATAAAGAAATTGCCGAAAAACTTGGGATCACGGAAAAGACCGTTGAGAACCAAATCACCAAAGCATTAAAAATTTTAAGAAAAGAATTGAAGGATTTCCTGCCTTTGTTCCTGATGTATCTGTCCTAATCAGGAGTATCTGACTCCACCTTTTTCAATTAATTCAAAATAATACTTACCGGCGTGGGGGGTAGCTAAAAGTTAGTTGTCTGTTATTACGAAATGCAGTCAATATGAATAGTGAATACCCCTCGATAGAAAAATTAACTGATTATCTGAATGGAGGTTTGTCCATTGAAGAATCTAAGGAAATAAGAGCTTGGTTCGATCAATCAGCTGAGAGAAAAAAAGAATTGGACCATCTGGAAATTATCTGGGGATTAGCTGAACGGCTGGGTCAAATGGAAAAAATAAATAAGCAAAAAGCAAAACAGAAAATCGATTCCCGAACAACTCCACCCAAGGATCACTGGACGATTTTCTTGCAGTCTTTTCAGAAAGCAGCTGCAATCCTCTTAATACCCGTCTTAATATTCTCGGCCTATTTATTTTTTCAAAAGGGAGCAGACAGATTCGCTGAACAGGAATTTGTTGCCGCTTATGGCACTCGTTCTACAGTAACCCTTCCCGACGGATCAAAAGTTTGGTTAAATTCCGGTAGTAAGTTAAAATACGGGCAGGATTTTAATCAGGACGACAGAACGGTGTTTTTAACAGGTGAGGCTTTCTTTGATATTGCTGTCAATAAATATAAGCCTTTTGATGTGGTTACGGGACAGTTTACCGTGAGGGCTGTAGGAACGGAGTTTAATGTTTTCTCGTATAAAGAGAATGAATTTGAGACTTCATTAGAGGAGGGGACGACCCAGGTATTCCTGTCAGCGAACAAAAAACATGATGGGCCCATTCTTGAAATGAAGCCGGGACAAAGGGTTGTATTTGATAGAAAGGAGGAGAAATTGGTCCTTTCCGATGCTGATGTGAGCCAGTTTTCAACCTGGAGAGATGGGAAATTATCTTTCAGAAATACGCCTATACACGAAGTAATTATGAAGATGGAAAGATGGTTTAATGTTGATATTGAATTAAAAGACCCTGAATTATTGAACTATCGCTATACCGCCATTTTTGAAAACGAGACTGTTCTGCAGGCATTGGAAATGCTCAGCTTCTCCTCTCCCATAAAGTACAAAATAGTTCCTGGCGAAAAGCGACAGGACGGCACTCACGAGAAAAGTAAAATTGAAATCAGTATTCGAAATTAAATCTGCAATTATCTAAAAATATCTTGAAGCCTATGATAAATCACTAAAACAAAAAAACGCAAAAAAAGCAGGAAAGTGTTGGCCCACAATCCTGCTGTAATTTAAACCTTGTTTCCTGATCGTTCAAAAAAGGAAACAAATACTTATTAATCAAATCAGTTCAAATTTATGGAAAAAAAGTTAATTCTCGCAGGGAGACGAAAATCTCACGCGATTAAACAATGGATGTTAGTTATGAAGATAACAGTCTTTCTTATCGTCTTTTGTGTCGCTTCAGTGATGGCCGGTAATGGTCATTCCCAGGAAGCAAAGCTCACCGTTCAACTGAGGAATGCATCTCTCGGTGAAATTCTCAATAATATTGAGGACAACACCAATTATTTCTTCATGTATAATAATGAGTTGAT
The DNA here is from genome assembly GCA_050178015.1 of Mangrovibacterium sp. Classification (GTDB taxonomy): domain Bacteria; phylum Bacteroidota; class Bacteroidia; order Bacteroidales; family Prolixibacteraceae; genus Gaoshiqia. The sequence goes on along the minus strand of JBFXGM010000001.1, from coordinate 13,494 downwards.
CGATCTCTCAAAAAAGGTGGACATTGATGTGCAGAACAAATCACTTGAAGAAGTCCTGACCATGTTGTTTGAGGAAACAGGGATCAATTATAAGATTTACAATCGTCAGGTTGTTCTCTCTCCAACGACCGAAAAGGATATCGATTTTTCTTCTCTACAGCAGGTACTGAGTGTTTCCGGCAAGGTTACCGATTCTTCGGGCGACCCGCTCCCCGGCGTAACGGTTGTTTTAAAAGGCACTACCCAGGGAACAATAACTGATCTGAACGGAAATTACTCACTTCCGAACATCCCCGGGGATGGCGTTTTGGTGTTTTCATTTGTGGGGATGAAAATGACTGAAGTACCAGTTGCAGGTCAGAGTTCAATTGATGTTACCATGCAGGAAGAAGCTATCGGGTTGGAAGAAGTTGTTGCTGTTGGTTACGGTGTTCAAAAGAAGAAACTGGTAACCGGCGCTACAATTCAAGTGAAAGGCGAGGAATTGGCCAAGATGAATACGACAAGCCCATTACAGGCTTTGCAAGGAAAAACTCCTGGCGTGAATATTTCATCTACTTCCGGACAACCGGGAGCTGAAATGAAAGTGACTATCCGTGGTTTAGGTACCATTGGGAATTCACAACCATTGTACATTATCGATGGTGTAGAAGGTGATATTACAACGTTGAACCTGTCAGATATTGAATCTATTGACGTTTTAAAAGATGCTGCCTCGGCTGCAATTTATGGTTCTCAGGCAGCAAATGGTGTCGTTCTTGTTACCACAAAACAAGGTGGGAAAGGTAAAGCTCAAGTTTCTTTTGATGCTTACTATGGCGTTCAAAATGTTGAACGTAAAGTTCCATTGTTGAATGCGCAGGGATTTAAAATGATTATGGATGAGCAACAGATAAACTCTGGTCTCGATCCCTTCGATTGGGCTGCAAAGGGAGATCTTGCCGATACAGATTGGATGGGCCAAATGATCAAAGATGATGCGAAGACCCAAAATTACTCTCTTAATATTAATGGTGGTTCTGAGGCTTCAAATTATGCCATGTCGTTAAGCTATACTTCACAGGAAGGTGTTGTTGGCGGTTCAGCAGTTTCCAACTACGAACGATATGGATTTAGGGTGAATACAGATCACGAAGTATACAAAGACGTACTGGTCGTAGGTCAGCATCTAAACTTCAATTATATTGACAATAAAGGTATCAGTGACGGTAATATCTGGGGTAATTCGTTGCGTGGTGCATTTAATGTTTCTCCATTAGCGCCGGTTTATAGCGACAATAACATTTATGACAGTCCTTATAACGATACAAGTACTTCCAATTGGAATAAGGCTGACGGGAACCCTTATGCTGCAATGATGACCAACAACAGTCTGAATAGAAACCAAAAACTTTTAGGCGATATTTATGCGGAACTTCAACCGATTAAAAGTTTGAGGATTAAATCTATTTTTGGGGTCAATTACTATTCCAGTAATTACCGTAGTTTCACTCCTCTATATCAATTTTCGATTTATTCGTATAATAATGATCATGAAACTGTTAACCAGAACATGAGCAGCGGAACTACGCTAACATGGACGAATACAGTTGGGTATGATTTTAAAATAGACAAAGATCATTCATTCAGTGCATTAATTGGGACAGAGGTAGTAAAATTTGATGGTGTAAGTATGTCAGGCAGTAACTGGAACCTTGTACCGCAATTGGATGATTTTGAGCATGCCTATTTAGATAATACAACAGGAAAAGCGTATCTCGACACTGACGGAACAACTGTCGTCGAAACACGTTCTGTTGGAGGCGGTCCAGCTGTTGAATATCGTCGCCTTTCTTATTTTGGAAGGTTAGGTTACAACTACAAGGAAAAATATATATTGAATGCAACATTGAGGGCAGATGGATCTTCAAAATTTGCGACAGGTAACCACTGGGGATATTTCCCATCAGTTTCTGCTGGCTGGACAGTTAGCGAAGAATCTTTTATGGCTTCAACAAGTTCTTGGCTCGATCAATTGAAGATACGTGCAAGCTGGGGACAAGTTGGTAATCAGAATATCCCTGATTTCAAATATGCGTCGCTAATCAGTACTTCAACAGCGGTTAGTGGGAGCAATCCGGCTGCTTTTTACGTTTTTGGTAATGCAGGAGTAAATACCGCTGGTGCTTATCAAGGGCAGTTGTCAAATAAAAACCTGAAATGGGAAACATCTGAACAGACAGACTTTGGTTTTGATGCCCGCCTTTTGAAAGGTCGTTTGTCAGTCGCCGGAGATCTTTATTTTAAAACGACAAAAGATTGGTTGGTACAAGCGCCTGTGCCAGCAACAGCAGGAGCAAAAGCTCCATGGATTAATGGTGGTAGTGTGAAAAACAAGGGGCTTGAATTGTCCGTTAACTGGAGTGATAATATTGGTGAATTTAAATACAACCTGGGAGTAAATGGCGCTTATAATAAGAATAATGTAGGTGAAATACCAACGTCGGATGGAATAATTCATGGACTGACCAACATGCTTTACGCAAACTCAGAAGAGTTTTACCGTACTGAAAATGGACATGCAATTGGCTATTTCTGGGGTTATCAAACAGATGGGCTTTTCCAGAGTGACGCTGATATTGCAGCCTGGAAAGCTGACGGAAAAGGAATTTTGCAGTCTGAAGTTATGGCAGGTGATGTGAAATTTGTTGACCAGAATATGGATGGTGTTATTAATACAGAGGATAAAGTCGATTTAGGTAACGGTATGCCTAAAGTAACTGGTGGTTTTACAATGGGCTTTCAGTATAAAGACTTTGACTTCAGTATGAACGCCACTTTTGCAATGGGTAATAAAATCGTACAATCGTATGGTCAGGTTGGGGCACAGTCAAATTATACGACCGCTATTTTGCAGCGTTGGACAGGAGAAGGTACTTCAAACCGTATTCCACGCGTAACAGTAAATAACATTAACTGGATATTCTCTGATTTGTATGTACACGACGGAGATTATTTGCGGATAAGCAATATTAACCTTGGCTATGACTTTTCAAAACTTATTAGTTTGAAAGCGATCAGCCAGTGTCGTTTATATTGTTCAGTGCAAAATGCGTTTACATTCACCAAATATAATGGCATGGATCCAGAGATCGGATATGGTGTGGAATCATGGGTTTCAGGTGTTGATTTAGGATACTATCCCCGTCCAAGAACGGTAATGGTTGGAGTTAATCTTAAATTTTAAAAGAATTAAATGAAAGTTATTATGAAGAGGTTAAAATTAAATATATTGCTCGCTGGGGTAGTAACCCTGGGCTTTCTTTCATCATGTTCAGACAGCTTTCTGGATGTGGAGCCGAAAACCCAGCTTCTGGATGCAAACTTTTACGCAACACAGGCTGATGCCGAAATGGCATTGGTAGGTTGCTATGACGGTTACCAGATAACAAGCTCGGCCTTCTGTACTTATATGGTAGCTGAAGTTGCGTCTGACGAGTGCTTTGGTGGTACCGGAGCTAACGACGGTAGAGGTTTTCAGTTGTTGGATAGACTTGATAAGAGTCAGTCGCCGGCAGACGTTGATATCTTTAATGGTCCTTGGTCTGCGTATTATACCGGTATTTACCGTTGTAATACCCTGTTACAAAAACTTCCAGGTATTGCAAAATGGAATTCCGGCGATGCATCAACGGATTCAATCGCAAAGAACCGTATAGAAGGCGAAACACGTTTTTTACGTGGATTGATGTACTTTGATTTGGTGCGTCTTTTTGAAAGGGTTCCCTTGTTAACCGTTCCTACTACCGAATATGTGCCACAGGCAGATCCTTTTGATACTTATAAGCAAATCGTTGCGGATCTGCAATTTGCAGCAGCAAATATTCCTGCCGATGCTTATCCAAGAGCTCAGGCCGCGACCAACGACGGACGGGTTACCCGTTATGCAGCAGAGGCATTACTGGCCCGCGTTTACCTCTTTTATACAGGATATTATGGTAAAGACGATCTTGGAGTAACCAAACAAGAAGTGTTGGCCGGACTTGAAGATGTCATTTCGAGCAACGAATTCGATCTTATTTCTGATTATAAAACGCTTTGGCCTGCCGCAAGTTATGTTCCAAATGCTGACGACAATACATTGGATAAATCGGCTTATGCCGGTAAAGGCAACAAAGAAGTTGTATTTGCGCAGAAATTTAATAGCACGTCAAACTACAACGGTATGGCAGATGGGAATGGCTGGCTTGTGATGATGGGGATGCGTGGTACAAACTTCTCTCCTTATGGAAAAGGCTGGGGTGCTTGCACTGTAAATCCACAATTTGTTAGTGCTTATCTTTCGGGAGACACACGTAGAACTGCTTCGATTATCGACTTGGTTGGCGAAGGTATTGAAAGTTCATTTAATATTAATGATCAGCGTGAGTACACCGGGTTCACGGTGAAAAAATACACTCCTACTTCGTTGCCTGACGGAACATCAGATACTGGTGGTTCAAAAGATTTCCAGATATCCCAGGATCAGGATTATATCCTTATTCGTTACGCCGATGTATTGCTGATGGCAGCTGAACTTGGTTCTCCAAATGCGTTAGAGTACTTCAATGCCGTTCACACCCGCGCGGGCTTAGACGAGGTCGGTTCAATCTCCGAGAATGATATTATGACAGAACGCAAATTTGAGTTTGCTTTCGAAGGTATCCGCTACTGGGATTTGTTGCGTTCCGGAATAGACAATGCAGCGACTGCAATTGTAGCTGCAGGCCAAACGGTCACCAGTGCTGGTGTGGCAGATCAGGTTACTTATGATGCTGCTAAAATTAAAGCCACCAGAGGGTTTATGCAGATTCCGAATACGCAGATAACGCTTTCGAACGGAACGTTGACTCAAAATTCAGGATGGTAAAAATTAAACTTTAAATGATGATTGTTATGAACAAGATATTAAAACTATTTTCGAGATTGGCTTTGGTGGCAATTGTATTCGCCGCGTGCACGCCTGACGAATATGAATTACAGGCACCATTGGCTAAAAGTGAAGTGAAATTCTCGGTGACGGCGGATGCTCAGAATCCCAATAAACTTTACCTGAAAAGCGAAACCCCGAATGCTCAGCCCTATTGGGTAACCCCGGTAGGTACGTCCATTAAATTGAATGATACCATCGTTATCCCTTTCGGAGGTGATTACACGATTACTTACAGTGTTGAAACTGCCGGAGGTATTGTGACTGCTGACCCTTATACGTTTACGTTGACTACTGTAGATGAAGACTTTGTTAGTGATCCAATGTGGACTTTTCTTACCGGTGGTATTGGACAATCGAAAACCTGGGTGTTGGATCTGGATGCAAACGGTGTAAGTAAATATTTTGCCGGACCATTTTACTTTGGCGGCACCGGATGGGAATGGGATCCCGCGTTTTCAGATATTCCCTGGGCTGGAGTTTCTGCCGGTGATTATGGAACCATGACCTTTGATTTGATTGGAAACGCTAATTTTACTTGTGACAATAAAATGTTCCCTGATTTATCAGGCACCGGTAAATTTATGTTGTTTCCGGCTACAAGCGAGTTGATAACTTACGGCGCGCAGGTTATACATGATAAAGCGCAAGGTGGTCAGGTAGCAAACTGGAACGCAAGAATGACAGTCAAAACCCTTGATGCGGACCACATGCAATTGATTGCAAAGAAAGATCCAAACAACTGGCTAATCTATAACTATATTACAAAGGATTATTACGATTCTCATTAATAAATAGTAAAACTCCTTTTTACTGGTATTGTATCCCCCGGGGCAAATCGCTTGCGGGGGATATTTTTTTATCGATCGCTCCCTTTCATTTTTTGTGCCGATGTTGGGCTTAAACCGCTGCTGACTGCTCCGGAAAACACATAGATACCCCCAATGCAATACATGGCGCACCCCCTGCCTGAAATATTGACAATACTTTTATCGTCGGTAATAGCCTGATTGACTATGGACTTAATTTTTTAAACTAATCTATTCATTATGAAATTAAAATCGCGTGTACGCATTAAATGGCTGCATGGAGGACTCAGGTGCCTTCTGGCCATAGCGCTGATGAACTTTCTTGTGTTGCCCGGTTACGGGCAGAAGGTCCCCATCTCCGGGACTGTTAAATCCGACTCCGACGGGAGTTCCCTTATTGGCGTTACTGTTCGTTTGAAAGGTACCTCTACAGGTACTGTAACCAATGTGGAAGGCGCTTATTCTCTTGAGGCGGAAAACGGGCAGACCCTTGTTTTCTCCTACATTGGCTTTAAAACCAAGGAAGTTGAGGTTAAGGGACAAAAAGTGATCAATGTTGCACTGACAGAAGACACAAAATCTGTTGACGAAGTGGTGGTCATCGGCTACGGTTCGGTAAAAAGAAAAGATGTCACCGGTTCAGTAGCATCTATTAAGGCCGATGATATTCGCCAATCACAAGCCGTAACGATTGAACAATCCCTCCAGGGAAGGATACCGGGGATGGTGGTACAGCAAACATCCGGACAACCTGGTGGAGGCGTTTCCGTGCAGATACACGGGACAACAGGCTTTAGCGGTAGCGGGCCCTTGTACGTATTGGATGGAGTTGAACTTCAGGGAATTGCTTCTGTCGGAGGTGGTACTAACCCCTTGGCCGGGATAAATCCCTCGGATATTGAGTCGGTTGACGTGTTGAAGGATGCGTCTGCTACTGCGATTTATGGTTCGAAAGGTACCGATGGCGTCATTATTATTACGACAAAGAGGGGCCGGATAGCGCCGCCTAAGATTGAATATCAATTTACTACCGGTATTCAACAGTTGACAAAGAAACTTCCCGTCATGAATTTGCGGGAATTCGCAACGTTCGTAAATGATAGGAACGCCGGTATCGGTTGGGGCTTCGACACCCGGCCCGAGTTTGCTAATCCCAACTATTTGGGCGAGGGTACCGACTGGCAGGACGAACTCTTCCGGGATGCCCCCACATCTACACATACCCTTACCGTGAGCGGTGGCGACGAACGGACCCAATACTTATTGTCGGGGGCTTACCAGAGCCAGGAAGGGATTGCCCTGGGCTCGAAGTTTGAAAGGATGTCTTTCCGTTTAAACCTGGACAATAAAACGACCAGTTGGTTGAAAATTGGTACCAGCCTGCAGTTGGTGAACATCGATGAAAATATCAATAGCAGCAACTCCAATGTAATCCGTGCTGCACTTGAGCAGACCCCTGATATCGTTGTTCAAAACGAAGATGGCAGTTGGGGCGGGTCCGCCAGTACTGTTGGCTGGGTTCAACAAAAGGTAAATCCGTATGCGATAGCAAAAATTAATAAAAACGAGGCAAACCGGAAACAGGTTTTCGGAAACCTGTATGCTGAGGTTACCTTTGTCAAAGGTCTGGTGTTGCGAAATGAAGCCGGAGGGAATTTTAGTATAGCTACTGAAGAACGGTTTAATCCAAGTTACAAAATGGGGAACCTGGAAAGACTGATCAGTGAAGGTTCATCCCGATATAGTGAAGGTAATAACACTTCACTAAAGAACTATCTGACCTATTCTCATCTGTTTGACAATAAATATAGTCTGACCGCAATGGCGGGTCATGAGGCATCCTTGGACAAATCTAAGGATATATCCGGATCACGTACAAATTTCCCCTCAAGTAATGTACAGGTAATTAGTGGCGGTGATCCCACAACGGCAAAAAATGCCGGAACTAAAGGCCATAGTTCCAAGGAGTCTTACTTCGGGCGTTTAAGTCTTGGAATAAACGACAAATATCTGTTTGATGGCAATATCCGAGAGGACGGCGCTTCGACGTATGCCAAAGATCATCGCTGGATATTATCCTACTCAGGCGCCTTGGCTTGGAAAATCAATAACGAGAATTTTTTGAAAAATGTGAGTAAGGTGAACGAGTTGAAACTGCGTCTGGGCTACGGTTTGACTAACAGACAAGCCGGTAGGAATTACGGCTATACATCAACGTTTGCCACTGTTCCTACTGGTCTTTCAGGTGTATCGCAACGCATCCTCAATATTGCGAGCCCGGATTTGGAATGGGAACAAACCAAGAACTCCAATATTGGACTTGACGGAACCTTTTTTAACTGGCGGTTGAATTTTTCTGTGGACTTTTATTTGAAGAAAACGGAGGGCCTTGCCATGCAAACCTCGTTGCCCATGTACTCAGGTACAGCAATTGGTTGGTCTCCCGGAGCATTGGATGCACCATGGGTAAACGTAGGTGCCATGGAAAACAAAGGGTTTGACATTCGGATAAGCTCTACAAATATCAAGGGAAAGGACTTTACATGGAAAACAGATTTTACACTGTCGCGAAATATCAATAAAGTCACAAAACTCAATGCCGATGGGGCGCCGATCATGGGGCAATACAGTAAGACGGTTGTCGGAAGGTCTATCGGCGACTTCTACGGGTACGTTTTCGATGGCGTTTTTGCATCTGCTGTTGATGTGTTGGGAGATCCGGCAAAAGGAATTGAGCCTCACGCCAGGCCGGTAAAGAACGACGAAATATTGCCTTTCCAGAATAAATCTGGTAGTATCTGGTATGGCGACCTCATGTTTAAAGATATCAATGGCGACGGTGCCATCGACGAGAATGACCAAACCTATCTCGGGTCTCCGGCCCCAAAAGTACAGATGGGGTTAAATAATACATTTACCTACAGAAATTTTGATTTGAATGTATTTTTCACTGCCAGCCTTGGCAATAAGGTATTTAACCAGTTGCGGGTGAATGCTGAAAATCCGATTTCCAGTTTTGGATATTTTAAGGCGCTAAGCAACTATGCAAGACTTGCCTTAATTGATCCGGAAGGATCAGATACTGACATTAAAAATGTCTATGTCTCTAATCCTGATACGAATATTCCCGGAGTTCGAAATGACCAGACAAACGGTAACAGCAGGTTTTCTGACAAATATATTGAAGACGGATCTTTTGTGAGATGTAAGAACATTTCATTAGGTTACACTTTTTCGCAAAGCCTGTTGCAAAGGTTGAATATTAATTCCTTAAGGGTTTATGCGAATGTTACAAACGCGTTTATTATCACGAACTATTCAGGTATGGATCCGGAAGTTGGTTCGTGGGATCCGTTAAACGCGGGTATTGACGGAGGATATTATCCCCAACCTCGCTTGTTTACTCTTGGTGTAAACATCACATTGTCGAAATAAAAAATTACTGCTATGAAATTAAAATCAAAAATAATTTATTCAATACTTGCTGTTGCCGGATTGTTCGCATCATGCAATGAAGACTTTCTTGATCGCCCTCCTTTATCTGAGATCAGCGTTGATAACTTTTATCAATCCGAGTCTGATTTGAAGTTGGCAACCGCGGCCCTGTATGCAGGTTCGCCCTGGGCAGAATGGACTTACAGCAGTTACCTGACCATTGGTGACGTTATGCCCGGAAATATGGTCTTGGGATGGAACGACGATGCCATTCAGCTCAATACGTTTTCGGTAACCGGGTTAAACAACGCTGTGAGATCCAACTGGAGTGGAATGTACAAGGTAATTGCACATTGTAACACTACGATCAACGCGATTAATGAAAAGACTCCGGAGTCTGTTCCTGAGGTATATAAGAACGCAGCTCTTGCTGAAGCAAGGTTTATCCGCGGGTATGCCTATTTCAACCTGGCTGTGTTATGGGGTGATGTTCCGATCATCGAAGACAATGTCGAACTGATTAGTTCACCATTGGTCCCCAGGCATATGGTGAACGATGTTTACCGGTTTGTAGTGAATGATTTGCTATTTGCTGCCCAAAATCTCCCGATCGGCTATGGTTCTGACTGGGAGCGCGGAAGGGTCACCACCTGGTCGGCTCAAGGACTGTTGGCGAAAGTATTTTTATCCTGGTCGGGCCTGAGCCCGCAGAATGGTGGCCAACGTGACCAACAACTTTTGGACAATGCGAAGCTATACGCGGGCAATGTTTGTAAAAACAGCGGACTGGAATTGATGGATAATTATGCTGACCTATTCAAAACGGAGAACAATTTTAATGATGAAGCATTATTTGCACTTCGGTGGGATCCCAGTGTCGGGAGTTGGCTCGAGGGGAACATGTTGCAGATCTACTCTCCCGGTGGTACTGAAATTTCCGCGGATGGACAGGCTGGTTGGTTCGGTATCGGGCCTACTTACGACATGTACCTCTTGTATTCAGAGAAAGATACTGTCAGGCGCAAGGCAACTTATATGTTTAAAGGCGATTATTACCCTGAATTGAATGCTGCCGGAGGTGGATTTACATACACAGGAGATGCCGGGTTAAAGAAACACATTATTGGTACGAAGAAAGACAACAATGTGCCAATCATGACGTTGACTTCCTCGGCCGAGCATAACGCCCTGTTGCGCCTGGCCGATGTATATCTGGTGTATGCCGAAGCTATTCTTGGCAACAATTCAACGACATCGGATGTTGATGCGCTAATGTATTTTAATAAAGTTCGGGAAAGGGCCGGCGTTGATCCGGTAAGCTCGCTTGATATTGATGTAATTCTAAAGGAAAGAAGAATTGAGCTGGCTGCTGAAGGTCAATCCTGGTTTGATTTAGTGAGCCTGTCTTATTACAATCCCGGAAAGGCCATAGGCATCCTGAATAATCAGCAGCGTGTTACTTTTTCTTTTGATAATAATGGTGTTGCCACACCTTCGGATCCTTTTGGGGTCATTACGCCGGCAACAGTTAACTCATTTAGGCTCCCGATACCTTCGTCAGAATTAACGGCCAACCCCAAATTGTTGGATGCGCCGGTACCTTATTTTTAGTGTAAACGAAAAAAATAGTAACAATGAAAAAAATAGTATATACCTACATCCATTACCTGCAGCTTCTTTGTATAGCAGCGGTTATAATGTTTGTTTCGTCCTGCCAGGACGATAAAGTAGAACCACCGGTTATCACGGGGGTGGTAAATTATGAAGCTTCTCCCAATGATACGGTTGTAACTACGATACAGGCAGGACAGTGGGTCGTATTGTTGGGAAGAAACCTGAGCGGGGTTACCCAGGTGTATTTTGGGAGCATCCCTGCCACGATTAATACGTCTTACTTTACCGATGGAAGTATTGTTGTACAATTGCCCGATATACCGTTCCCGTTAGTTCCAGCAGATAAACTGAATATAGTTACTGCTATAAGCGAAGGAGGTATTGCAACGTTTGATATCAACATTGTTGGCGACCCGATTATTTCCCGTATTAGAAACTATGAAGACTCTCCCAATGATACAGTTGTTAATGTGCTGTACCCTGGCGATGAAATCAATATTGTCGGCTTTAACCTTAAAAATGTCACTGAAATATCATTTCAGGGTGTCCTTGCCGATTTGACCAACATTGTATATACCGATACCAGCGCAATTGTACAAGTTCCCGCTGATTTATCGGGTTCCAGTGCTTTGCTGGCAAACACGATTACTTATACAACAACTTTTGGTTCTGTTGGCTTCCCGATTAAAATTGTTGGCCCGCCCGTAATCTCATTTGTCTCTTACGAGGTTCCCAAAGCAGGGGACATGGTTCATCTGTATGGCTACAACTTTACGGCTATTCAAAGTTTAACTTTTGCTGGTACCCCAATTACCGAATACGAAGTGTCGGTGGATGAGTCAACTCTTAGTTTTGCCGCACCGGCATTGACACAAAGCGGGCCGGTTGAGATTGTAACTTTGGCGGGTTCATATACCACCGTTTACAATGTTAACGATATAGATACGGGGGCACTGTCTAATTTCGGTTCAGTATTCAATTGGGATTGGTGGGCAGCCAGCCTGGCCGTTGAAGATGCATCTTTTGACGACTGGGGCGGATGGATTCCTGTTTACCCTGAATTTGTAAGTAATGGCGGAAAATTTCTGGTTATGAAAACCAGTATCATGGCTGGCGGCGCCGGCGCTGACTGGACTACTGCAGTTCGTATTCCGGATGTACAATGGGTGCCAGCTGCAAATATTACAGATCCGGTGGACAGTTGGGCTCTCAAATTTGAAATCAGTATCCCGCAAGCCTGGAACGGTACGACCCTGGTTATTAAGACTGAGAACGGCGATTATGCGGCCAGGTATGAGCCATGGCAAGTAAGTGATAATAAAACAGTTGATTACACTACGGATGGTTGGCAAACCCTGAGTATTCCGTTGTCGGCATTCCGTGCAAACAGTTCAACGCTTGGAGAGGGCAAAGGTACTGCGGTTGCAAGCTTAAAAGACTTGCTTGACGATGACGGGAAAAGCGTTTTGAGGATTTATCCGAAGAATTATGGCACCGAAGACTCAAAAACAATTTTCTTTGGTGGCTTTGATAACTTCAGGGTCGTAAGAAGATAGTATTTTCTGTTGCGGACAGGTGGGGGCTTCCTGCCTGTCCCAAACTTGTTAAAAAAACTGTAAGGCTTCAAAAACCTGACAGATTTTGAGTGATAAATTATTCATAAAATATTACAATAAAATGAAAATCAAATATTACTATAAGATGTTGGTTGTTCTTACGGCCATTATATCTTTTGTCTCCTGTAAAGATTCGGAGACCATAGATCCTGCACTGACTGTTTCCGAAAAGGAAATTACAATTGAGGCAGAAGGCGGGGAGGCAACGATAACCGTGGACTGCAACGACGAGTGGATTGTAAATAGTTCAGCCACCTGGTTACAGATAAGCCAAACTTCCGGTAATAGTGGCGCCGCCACCATTACAATCTCAACAGCGGTTAACGCCACCGGGGCCAGCCGCTCTGTTATCGTGCATATTAGCTCGTCAAACGGCCAGGCCCGCCGGGTTAAGGTTGTGCAGGCAGCTTTAATATACCCACTCTACAATTTAACTCCCAAAGAACCCGATGCTACCGGTATGGGCAGTACGGCAATGGAGCTTGCAGCCAAAATGAAACTGGGGTGGAACATTGGCAATACCATGGAAGCTCCCGGAGGAGAAACGGGGTGGGGCAACCCTGCCATTACTGAGGATTATGTGAAGTTTGTAAAACAGCAAGGGTTTAACGCGATTCGTCTCCCTGTTGCTTGGGATTGGAATTGGGATAAGAATGATTTTGGGGATAATTACCATATTGAAGATCGCGCGAAAGCCCGTATTAAAGCCGATTGGATGAACCGGGTAAAAGAAGTGGTTGGCTACTGTGTGAATAATGACATGTATGTCCTGCTGAATATCCATTGGGATGGAGGCTGGCTGGAGAACAACTGCACACCGGAGAAAAAGGATTCGGTGAACGCCAAACAAAAAGCTTTTTGGGAGCAAATCGCAACAGCAATGCGCGATTTTGACGAACACCTGATGTTTGCGAGCGCTAACGAACCGAATGCAGGCAACGCCACGGGGAGTGTAAAGCAAACTCTGTCTGGTTGTTTTTATTAGATAACTCAAATTTACTTTTTTGTTGTCAACATCCAAATGCTTTATAGGAACCGTTTTCGGAACAGGCAAGGGCAGCGACCTTCGGGA